>NZ_JALJRW010000004.1:269995-303693 GCF_024519465.1 Stenotrophomonas sp. Ste86
TTTCGCAGAAGACGGCATACGAGATCCCCATGAACAGGCTGCGTTGAGAGCAGATCAAGGTCACGTGCCAGAGCAACCTCCTGCGCCCGGGGAGTTGGAGAGGTAGTGCCGAGCCATGCTCGGCACCTCCCCCCCATCATCACAACCTCCCCCCTCCCCGCGCCCCGACTCAACCGCCTTGCTCTTGCCATGCTCTTCCCCTGCTCTTCCCCTGCTCTTCCCCTGCTCTTGCCTTGCCTTGCCCTGCCTTGTCCCAATGGGCACCAGCCAACTGTCAAGCGTCGGCATGGGTGGGGTTGCGGGGCCCTTGCGGCGCATGGATGCGCCGCAGGAGCTTACAAGGACGTACTTGCAGCGTGCCCCGCAACCCCACCCGTGCCGGCGCCGCCTCCGATCGCTGCACCAAGGCTTCGGCTTCGGCTTCGGCTTCGGCCCAAAAAACCCAACAGCGCCGCCACCACCCCTATCATGGTGGCCCCTTCCGGGAACGGGCTTTCCATGTTCAATCGCAACGCAGGCATCATCTTGCTCATCGCGCTGGCCGCCGGCCTTGGCCTGGTCGCCGCGCAGAAAGTGTTCGCGCCCACGCCGACCAGCGACCGGCCCGCCACCGAATCGATCACCTTCTACCCCCAGCCGCGCCCGCTGCCCGACTTCAACCTTGGCCAGTCCGACGGCACCCGCCTGATCCCCGGCGAGCTCAAGGGCCACTGGACCCTGGTCTTCCTCGGTTTCACCTTCTGCCCCGACGTCTGCCCCACCACCCTGGCCGACCTTGCCAAGGCGCAGAAACAATGGGAAGCCCAGCCCGAATCCCTGCGCCCGCGCCTGGTGTTCATCTCCGTCGATCCCGAGCGTGACACCCTCGCCCGCCTCGGCGAGTACGTGCACGCCTTCCACAAGGACACCCTGGCCGCCACCGCCGATGTGCCCTCGCTGGAGCGCTTCGCCACGTCGCTCGGCTTCGTCTTCCAGAAAGTACCCGGCAAGCACTTCGACGAGAATCCCGAGGACTACACCCTCGAGCACTCGGCCAGCCTGGCCGTGCTGGACCCGGAGGGCAGGCTTGCCGGCCTGATCCGCCCTCCCTTCAATGCGCAGGCCATTGCCCGCGACCTGCAGATGCTGACCGAGAAGACCGCACCATGAGCCTGACCACCACGCTGAGCTACGTCCTGCCGCACCGTCTGCTGTCCTCGATGGCGCGACGCCTGGCGTATTCCAGCAACCCGCGGATCGCGCGCTGGCTGATCGACACCGTCACCGAGAAGTTCGGCGTCAACCTCGCCGAAGCGGCCAACCCCGATCCGCGCAGCTACGCCACCTTCAACCAGTTCTTCACCCGTGCGCTCAAGCCCGGCGCCCGCGTACCGTCGTCCGATCCGCGCACGCTGGTGATGCCCGCCGACGGCCGCATCAGCCAGCTCGGCGCGATCGAAGACGGCCGCATCTTCCAGGCCAAAGGCCAGTCGTTCACCGCCGCCGAGCTGCTCGGCGACGCCGCCGATGCCGAGGTCTTCCGCCACGGCCTGTTTGCCACCGTGTACCTCTCGCCCAAGGACTACCACCGCGTGCACATGCCGTGGACCGGCACCCTGCGCGAGACCGTGCACGTGCCCGGGCGCTTGTTCAGCGTCGGTCCGGCGGCGGTCAACAAGGTGCCGGGGCTGTTTGCGCGCAACGAGCGCCTGGTCTGTCACTTCGATACCGACTTCGGCCCGATGGTGTCGGTGATGGTCGGTGCGCTGCTGGTGTCGGGCGTGGAAACGGTGTGGGGTGGCGAAGAGATTCCCGCCTACGGCGACACCATCACCCGCAAGGATTACCGCGGCAAGGGCATCACGTTGGAGCGGTTCGCGGAAATGGCGCGCTTCAATTACGGCTCCACGGTGATCGTGCTACTGCCGCCGGGCGTGGCCGAGTTCGCCCCGCACCTGGATGCCGAGCACGCCGTGCAGCTGGGGCAGGCGCTGGCCACCTTGAAGTAACCGGTAGTGCCGGCCGCTGGCCTGCGTTGAAGGCAGTACGGTAGTGCCGGCCGCTGGCCGGCATTGCAGGCAGTACGGTAGTGCCGGCCGCTGGCCGGCATTGCAGGCAGTACGGTGGTGCCGGCCGCTGGCCGGCATTGCAGGCAGTACGGGGAGCCGGCCAGCGGCCGGCACTACCGGGGCTCGCGCCCACGAAAAACGCCCCGGGAAATCGGGGCGTTTTTTGTGGGACGCGGTCCGCTGCGGTCAGATCTCGACCGGGCCCACATCCATGCCGTCGTAGTCTTCCACGCCATTGGCTTCGGCCAGGGCCTGCAGCTCGTGGTTGCGGGCGTCCAGCGAGGCCTCGGTGTGCACTTCGGCGCGCTCCACGTGCAGCACGTGATACGGCGCTTCGCCTTCTTCCAGGTCCGGCTCGAAGATCTCCACCAGCGTGTAGCCCAGCTCGACCAGCTTTTCCGACAGGCCGGTCAGCGGCTCCGGCGTGGTGTTGACGAAGAAGTAGCCCCACAGCATCGGGCCGTTGAGGTCCCAATCGGTGTTCTCGCGGATGTTGGCGAACATCTCGTTGATCGCGGTGATATCCATCTTGCTGTCCTGTATGCGTGTACCTGAGGGCCGCGGCGAAACGCCACGGCCGGCGATGGATGTGCTGTGGCGCGGGGGCCGCAGGCGTGATGCCGGCAGCCTACCCGATCCGGCCCGCGCTTACCTGTCGCAGCCCTGCAGCTTGAGCACTTGGCCCTGCTTGAGCGCGTACGCCGGGGCCTTGAGCCCGTTGGCGCGCGCCAGTTCACGCACGTCGCACTGGAACTTGTCGGCGATCGCGCCCAGCGTCTGGCCCTTGCCCACCTTGTGGCTGCGTACCGGCTTGGCCTTGGCCTTCGGCTTGGCGGCCGGGGTGGCCACCGGTGCGATCGGCGTGGCCGCCACTGCACTGGCCTGCACCTGCGTCACCGGCACCACACTGCCCACCGCCACGTTGCCGGTATAGCTGGCCGCGCTCGGGCGCACGATCGCCGCGTTGAGGTCGGCGGTAATCAGCGTACGGGCCAGATCGGCGCGCGGGCCGCTCACGCAATAGCGGTTGTACAGCCCGGCGATGCGGGTGGTGGCGTTGATCGTGGTGCCCGCCGGGATCCAGCCGTCGGCTTCATAGCGCGGGTTGAGGTTGCGCAGCGCGCGCATGTAGCCATCGCGGGTGCCGGCGCTGCCCAGGCAGATGGTCAGCTCGTAGATGGTGGTGGACTTGGCCAGGCGGATGGTGGCCGGCTGCGCGCTGATCTTCGGGAACTCCACGCCGTACTGCTGCGGGTGCAGGTAGATCCACGCCGCGGCGATCACCATCGGCACGTAGTCCTTGGTCTCGCCGGGGAACTGGTTGTAGACGCTGTCGGTCCAGAAGCTCTGCCCGGCGCTCTGCTTGAACACGCGCGCGGCACGGCCCTCACCGCCGTTGTAGCCGGCCAGCGACAGCTCGACGTTGTTGTTGAGCTCGCGCATGCGTTCGTTGAGGTAGGTGGCACTGGCCTCGGCGGCACTGCGCGCGTCGAAGCGGGTGTCAAAGCCGGTGCCGTCCGGCCCCAGCCCGAAGCGACGGCCGGTGGCGGGCATGAACTGCATCAGCCCGGCCGCACCGGCGCGCGAGGACGCATGCACGCGGCCGTTGGATTCCTTGGCCATGATCCCGAACAGCAACGCTTCGGGCAGGCCGCGCTTCTCCCACTCGGGCCACATCACCGCGCGCAGGTTCTGGTAGTTCTCGTAGGTGGTCATCAACGCCGGGCGCATGTCGGTCAGCCAGCGGCGGATGCCGGCCTGCACGGCCGGGTTGTACTCGACCATGCTGTCGAAGGCGTGGCGCTTGTCGTTGAGCAGCGCCGCGGCGCGTGCCGCCTCGGGCACGTCGGCGGCCAACGGCCCGGTGTGGTCCGGATCGGCTTCGAGCAGGCCGCCATCGCTGGCCAGTTCATCGCCTTCGCTGTCGCGGGTGTCGGCATTGTCCTTGAGCAGGCGCTTGTAGGCCGGCAGCATGTTGCTCACCTGGCAGCCCTTCTGGGCCACGCAGGCGCTGATCACGTCCTCCATGTCCTCCAGCGCGGCGTCGCCTTCGTTCTTGCCCTTGGGATCGGCGTTGGCCACCAGCACCAGCGCGGCGCGGTAGCGCTTCTCGGCCGCGGCCATGCGCTGCTCCAGCGCCTCGACCTTGACCCGATCACGCGCGGAAACCCGCTGGGCATGTGCCTCTGGCACGAATGACAGCATTGCAGCCAGCGCCAACAGCGGCCAACCACGGACAAGCAAGACAGGAACGGGCATTTTTGGCACTGTGTGCGAAAGATGGGGCAGAGTAGCCGCGCCGCTTGCATCGGGGCAACCCGCCAAGCGACCCGGCCTGCGCCGACGTTTAGAATCCTGCCCATTCACATAGCACCTCCACAAGCGAGTTGACCATGGATCCGATCCTGCTCGGCAAAGGCATCACCGACGATATCGCCGTGACCCTGCAACCCCGCCTGGGCAACCGCCACGGCCTGGTGGCCGGGGCCACGGGTACCGGCAAGACCGTCACGCTGATGACCCTGGCCGAAGGTTTCTCGCGGATCGGCGTGCCGGTGTTCCTGGCCGACGTGAAGGGCGACGTGGCCGGCATGGCCGTGGCCGGCGCGGGCACCGAGGCGCTGCTGCAGCGCGCCGCCGAGATCGGCGTGACCGATTACGCGCCTGCCGCCAGCCCGACGGTGTTCTGGGACCTGTACGGCAAGCTCGGCCACCCGGTGCGCACTACCGTCAGCGAAATGGGCCCGACCCTGCTGGCGCGCATCCTGGAACTCAACGACACCCAGTCCGGCGTGCTCGACATCGTGTTCAAGCTGGCCGATGACCGCGGCCTGCTGCTGCTCGACCTGGACGACCTGCGCGCCCTGCTCGGCCTGGTCGCAGAAGAGCGCAAGGACATCTCCACCGAATACGGGCTGGTCAGTGCACAGAGCGTGGCGGCCATCCAGCGTTCGCTGCTGCGCCTGTCGCAGGACGGCGGTGAAGCGTTCTTCGGCGAGCCGGCGCTGGAACTGGCCGACATCATGCGCGTCAACCACGATGGTCGTGGCGTGATCGGCATCCTTGCCGCCGACCAGCTGGTGCTCAAGCCCCGGCTGTATTCGACCTTCCTGCTATGGCTGTTGTCTGAACTGTTCGAGACGCTGCCGGAAGTGGGCGATCTGGACAAGCCCAAGCTGGTCTTCATCTTCGACGAAGCGCACCTGCTGTTCGACGATGCGCCACCGGCGCTGGTCCAGCGCATCGAGCAGGTGGTGCGGCTGATCCGCTCCAAGGGCGTGGGCGTGTACTTCTGCTCGCAGTTCCCCGATGACGTGCCGGCCAACATCCTCGGCCAGCTGGGCAACCGGGTGCAGCATGCGTTGCGCGCGTTCACCCCGCGCGACCAGAAGGCAGTAAGGACCGCAGCGGAAACCTTCGTGCCCAATCCCAAGCTCGATGTCGCCGCCGTACTGGCCAAGCTGGGCACCGGCGAGGCGCTGGTGTCCACGCTGCAGGACAAGGGCATTCCCTCACCCGTCCAACAGACCCAGATCGCGCCGCCGCGCTGCCGGATGGGCGCCATCACCGAGGCCGAACGTGCGCAGGTGCGCGCCGGTAGTCCGGTAGGTACGCGCTACGACACCGCGATCAACCGCGAATCGGCGGCCGAACTGCTGGCCCAACGCGCGCAGAAGGCGGTCGCACAGGCCGATGCCCCGGCCGCACGGACGCGTCAGCAGGACGAGGCGCAGGAAGGCGGCTTCGGCCAGTCGATCAAGGATGCGATCTTCGGCACCAAGCGCCGCCAGGGCATGATCGAGACCATGGCCAAGCAGACCACGCGCACCGTGGGTACCAAGCTGGGCAACCAGATCGTGCGCGGCCTGCTTGGCGGTATTTTCGGCGGCAAACGTTGATACTGCGTGTCGCGCCGTCGGGCGCGGCACCTTTCCAAGAGCACAGACAGACCTGATGTCGCGTTGGCGTCCCCCTGCGGAAAAGAGTACAGCCCTGATCACCGCACAGGGTCACCAGCGGCTGAAAGTCGAACTGGACGACCTGTGGCGCGTGCGCCGCCCGGAAGTGGTCAAGGCACTGGCAGCCGCCGCGGCCGAAGGCGATCGCTCGGAGAACGCCGAATACACCTACCGCAAGAAGCAGTTGGGCGAGATCGACCGCCGCGTGCGGTACCTGACCAAGCGGCTGGACGCGCTGCGCATCGTCGACCAGCCGCCGACCGACCCGCAGGCGGTGTTCTTCGGGGCATGGGTGGAACTGGAAAACGTGGACAGCGGCGAGGTGAGCCGCTATCGCATCGTCGGTCCGGATGAGACCGACGCGCCGACGGGATGGATCAGCATCGATTCGCCGCTGGCGCGGGCGTTGTTGAAAAAGCGCGTGGATGATGCGTTCGAGGTGGAGCTGCCGAGCGGGCGCCACGGCTTTGCGATCCTGGCGGTGGAGTACCCGACCGGCGAAGGCCGGTAGAGCCGGGCCATGCCTGGCTCTACCGCCTGCGATCGTTGCCGCGCTGCGCACGGCCAGCCGGGCATGGCCCGGCTCTACCCGGTTGATGGCGCGGGATAGTTCCTTCCCGCGCGCGCGGGGCGGAAATACACGGCCTGGTGGTAAAACGCGGCGTCCTGGCCTGCATGCCAGCCGGGGATGCCCATCAGCGGGAGCGGCCGCAGCTCCAGTGGATCGCTGAGGAGGCGTCCGCGCTCGATCAGCGCCGCCACCTGCGCGACAGCGCGCGCGTCATCATCGCCCTGCACCACCACACCTTTGCCTACCAGCAGCCGCCCGGGCAACAGCGCCTGTTCCATCAACGCATGGCCGATCACGGCCGCCACCGCGATGTCGCCCTCGCGCCATGCGCCTGCCCCGTCGACGAACAGCGCCGACCAGTCATGCCGGTCCCATGCCTCCAGCAGCGCCGGATCGCGCACGCGCACGATCACGCCGGTTTCGTCGAACTGGGTCAGCGCCGCCTGCGCACGGTTGCGCTGCCCGGAAGGCATCGCCGCGATGTGGCGGCACTGCTGCTGGTTGAGAGCCTGCTTGATGGCCGGGTAGCGCGCCCAGATCAGGGCGTTGAACAGGTCGTGCCAGTTGTCCGGACGCGTGGCGATCTGGCCACGTTCGGCAATGCGCACTTCGTAATGCAGGCCGTCGGCCAGCAATGCCGCGTCCTGTTCGACCAGATGCCGGTGCGGCAGGCAGAGGCGTGCGTCGAGCATCCGGACGCTCGGCCAGTCGGCCGCCGTCAGCAGATCCTGGACCTCGCGCAGCCCTGCGTAGAGCGGCTGCGCGAAGCACATCGCGTCCACCGCAGCACGCGGCGGCGCGACGAAGCGGCGGCGACCGCCGGTCTCGGCGGACGCCGCGGCGGTCACAACACCTGCAGGTCGAACGGCTTGCGCGCGCCGGCAACGATGATCGCGTCACCGAACAGATCGTGGTCGTCGCTCTCGGTGATGTCGACATCGACGAACTGACCCACGCGCAGCTTGGCTTCCTCGGCGTTCTGGATATGCACCAGCCCGTCGATTTCCGGCGCGTCCGCCTTGGAGCGGGCCACCGCGATGCCGTCCTCGATCGCATCGACCAGGCACTGCTGCACGCTGCCGATCTTGGATTCCAGGCGCGCGGCGGAGATCTCCGCCTGGCGTTCCATGAAGCGGGCCAGTCGCTCCTGCTTCACTTCCTCAGGCACCGCACCGGGCAGGTCGTTGGCGGTGGCGCCGGTGACCGGCGAGTAGGCGAACGCACCGACGCGGTCCAGCTGCGCCTCGTCCAGGAACGCCAGCAGCTCTTCGAACTCGGCATCGGTCTCACCGGGGAAGCCGACGATGAAGGTCGATCGCACGGTGATGTCCGGGCACAGCTGGCGCCAGCGCTGCACGCGCTCCAGGGTCTTGTCGACCGCACCGGGGCGCTTCATCAGCTTGAGGATGCGCGGGCTGGCGTGCTGGAACGGAATGTCCAGGTACGGCAGGATCCGGTTTTCGGCCATCAGCGGCACGATCTCATCCACGTGCGGGTACGGGTAGACGTAATGCATGCGGGTCCAGGCATCCAGTTCGGACAGGCCTTCGCACAGCGCCTTCAGCCGTGTCTGGTAGGCCTTGTCGCGCCACATGCGCTCGGCATATTTCACATCCACGCCATAGGCCGAGGTGTCCTGCGACACCACCAGCAGTTCCTTCACCCCACCGCGCACCAGCCGCTCGGCTTCGCGCAGCACCTCATCGACCGGACGCGAGACCAGCTTGCCGCGCATCGAGGGAATGATGCAGAAGCTGCACTTGTGGTTGCAGCCTTCGGAAATTTTCAGGTACGCGTAGTGGCGCGGGGTCAGCTTGATGCCGTAGTCGGGCACCAGGTCCACGAACGGATCGTGCTTGGGCGGCAGCGCGGCATGCACGGCCTCCATCACGCTCAGGTAGTCCTGCGGGCCAGACACGGCCAGCACGTTCGGATAGGCCTCGCGGATCTGCTCCGGACGCTTGCCCAGGCAGCCGGTGACGATCACCTTGCCGTTGGCGTTCATCGCCTCGCCGATCGCGTCCAGCGACTCGGTCACGGCCGAATCGATGAAGCCGCAGGTGTTGACCACCACCACATCGGCCGAGTCGTAGGAGGGCACGATGTCGTAGCCCTCGGACCGCAGCTGGGTGAGGATGCGCTCGGAATCGACGAGGGCCTTCGGGCAGCCAAGGCTGACGAAACCGACTTTGGGGTTCAGCTGGGACATGGAATCGCGGGACTCTGGGGGCCTGGGCCCATGCCGGAATGGCGTGGGGACCTGGGGCCGGAAACGGCGGCAAGTATACCGGCGTTGCGGGCCACGCCCTGAATCGCGTGCGGCCGATGCCGCCAGATCCGGCACCGCCCCTGACATCGCGCTAACCCGCCGGGACCGGATAATGAACGCATGAACCAACAGGAGTCCTGCATCATGGGTGAGTGGGTCACGCTCGATACGCATCACGGTCCGGTCCGCGCCTGGCAGGCCACCCCGGAGGGCAAGCCTCGCGGCGGGCTCGTGGTCATCCAGGAGATCTTCGGGGTCAACCCGCACGTGCGCGAGGTCGCCGAAGGGTTTGCCGCCGCCGGTTACGCGGTGCTGGCACCGTCGTTCTTCGATCTCATCGACGGGGTGGACGCCGATCCGGACGCCCTGCCCTACGACCCGGAGGGGGCGAAGCAGGGGCTGGAACGGGTCAATGCGCTGGGGGTGGAGAAGGCGCTGGAGATCGTCCGCGCCGCCGCGTCCCGGCTGGCGCCGGCCGGCAAGGTTGGCACCGTCGGCTATTGCTGGGGCGGCAGCATCGCGCTGCTGTCGGCCCTGCGGCTGGGCCTGCCGTCGGTCAGCTACTACGGGGCGCGCAACGTGCAGTTCCTGGACGAAACGCCCAAGGCGCCGGTGATGTTCCACTTCGGTGCGCAGGACAAGAGCATTCCACCGGAGGCCATCGCCGCCCACCGCCAGAAGCTGCCGCAGATGCCGACGTTCGTGTACCCGGCCGACCATGGCTTCAACCGCAGCGTCGGACATGCGTATGATCCAGACAGCGCCGCCCTGGCGCTGAAACGCACCCTGGACTTCTTAGCGGAGCATCTTGGATGAGCGAGTTCGAACTGGATTCACGCCTGGCCACCGATAGCGTTCTGGTAGCAGAAGGGCCGTTGTCGCAAGTGCGGTTGATGAACGACGAGCGGTACCCGTGGTTGATCCTGGTGCCTCGATTGGCCGGCATCACCGAGTGGATCGATCTGGATGGCGATCAGCAGGACAAGCTGCGCACGGAGTTGAACCGGGCGTGCAAGGCGCTCAAGGGCACCGATGGCGTGGAGAAGATCAACATCGGGGCGTTGGGCAATATCGTGCGCCAGCTGCATTTCCACGTGATCGGCCGCCACGTCGGCGATCCGGCCTGGCCGGGACCGGTCTGGGGCCAGGGTCAGGCGCACCGTTACGATCCGGAGGTGCTGACCCAACGTGTCGCGCTGTGGAAGGAACGGCTAGGATATTCGCCCCAGCCCTAACGGACCCTGCCCCTGATGCGTTCCAACCTCGTCGCTGCCATCGTCCTGATCCTCGTCGGCCTGTTCCTGCTGGCCAGCAATCTCGGTTGGACCAACATGAACATGGGGAAGCTGATCCTCACCTGGTGGCCGGTGGTGCTGGTGGCGGTGGGCATCGGGCTGCTGTTCGGCCGCGGCAAGTAGAGCGGACCGTTGGTCCGCTGCTTTTTGGTCCGCTGCTTTCCGGTTACCCTGCCGCACTCGGACCAAGCCACAAAAAAGCGCGGCGTACTCCGCGCTTTTTTTGTGGTCGCCATCATTGATGGGTAACGGTAACCGCAGAGGCAGCCGAGCAACGGTCGGCTCTACCAGGCCGGGACGCCGCAGCACGCCCGGGGATTGATCAGGTGCGCCCCCGCCACCCGCGTGGTCATCAGGTCCGCGGCAGGGTGACGCCGGTCTGGCCCTGGTACTTGCCGCCGCGGTCCTTGTAGGAGGTCTCGCAGATATCGTCCTTGTCGGCCTGGAAGAACAGCATCTGGGCCACGCCTTCGTTGGCATAGATGCGCGCCGGCAGCGGCGTGGTGTTGCTGAATTCCAGGGTCACATGCCCTTCCCACTCCGGCTCCAGCGGCGTCACGTTGACGATGATCCCGCAGCGCGCATAGGTGCTCTTGCCCAGGCACACCACCAGGGTGTCGCGCGGGATGCGGAAGTATTCCACCGTGCGCGCCAGCGCGAAGCTGTTGGGCGGGATGATGCACTCGTCGCCCACGATATCCACGAAGCTGCCCGGGTCGAAGTGCTTTGGATCGACGATGGTGGAGTTGATGTTGGTGAACACCTTGAACTCGCGCGAGCAGCGCACGTCATAGCCGTAGCTGGAGGTGCCATAGCTGACGATGCGCTGGCCGTTGGCCTGCTTGACCTGGCCGGCTTCAAACGGCTCGATCATCGCCTGCTGTTCGGCCATCTGACGGATCCAGCGGTCACTCTTGATGCTCATGGGGGGTCCTGGGTGCGATAAGGAACGGCACCGCCAACGGGCGCCCGGGCCACGATTCTAAACAGCCACCCCGGCCGCGACCAGCGGCGACTGCCACCCGCTGCCCTGCCCCTGATGCGACAAGGCCCGGCAGTGCCGGGCCTTGTGCCGTGCCGACCACGATCGTGGCGGCAATGAGTCAGATCAGCGAGGACAGGATCGGGATGCTGGCGCGCGGGCGTTTGGCCACTTCCTCGATCAGCCGCTGTGCGGCGTGCACGTAGGCCTGCGCAGCCAGCGATGCTGGCGCGGCAGCGGTAATCGGCGTGCCGGCATCGCCCTGCTCGCGGATGCCGATTTCCAACGGCAGCGAGCCCAGCAACGGCACCCCGTACTGCGCGGCCATGCGCTCACCGCCGCCCTCGCCGAACAGATGCTCCACCTGGCCGCAGTTGCTGCAGGTGTGCACGGCCATGTTCTCCACGATGCCCAGCACTGGCACCTCCACCTTCTCGAACATCTTCAGCGCCTTCCTCGCATCCAGCGTGGCGATGTCCTGCGGCGTGGTGACGATCACCGCACCGGCCAGCGGAATCTTCTGGGTGAGGGTCAGCTGGATGTCGCCGGTGCCCGGCGGCAGGTCGATCAGCAGGTAATCCAGATCGTCCCAGAGGGTGTCGTTGAAGAACTGCGTCATCGCCGAGGTGGCCATCGGACCGCGCCAGATCATCGGCGTCTCGTCCTCGATCAGGTAGCCGATCGACATGGTCTCCACGCCGAACGCGCGCATCGGCTCGATCGACTTGTTGTCCGGACTCTCCGGACGACCACTCAGGCCCAGCATCGCCGGCACGCTGGGGCCGTAGATGTCCGCGTCCAGCAGACCCACGCGCGCACCGAGGCTGGCCAGCGCCACCGCCAGATTCACCGCCGTGGTGGACTTGCCCACCCCGCCCTTGCCCGAGCCGACCGCGATCACGTTGCGGATGCGCGGATGCGGGCTGAGACCCTTCTGCACCTGGCTGGCGTGGGGGCGACGCGTCTGGCTGCTGCTCACTGCATGACTCCGGGGAAAACGCATGGAACCGGTGACTATACAACCTTGTCCGACGCCGATCCCTGTTTGTGCCGCCCGCACAACGGTGCCGGTTGGCTGCACTCGGAGACGACCGTAGAGGGTGGTGAGCCGCTCTGACCAGCGCGCGCTGGTGACCGGTGACAGGGTTTTGAGCCGCGTTGACGGACCGCATCCAGGGATGGCGCTTACACCTGAAACTGAATGAAAATCGAACGATTTTCATGTCTTCGTCAGAGGCAGGCCAC
The DNA here is from genome assembly GCF_024519465.1 of Stenotrophomonas sp. Ste86. Lineage (GTDB taxonomy): Bacteria > Pseudomonadota > Gammaproteobacteria > Xanthomonadales > Xanthomonadaceae > Stenotrophomonas. The sequence goes on from NZ_JALJRW010000004.1 coordinate 282,365, forward strand.
GATTGCTCGTCGAAATAATTTCAAACGAAACAAATATATCGTCTATCAATCAATCACTTGCGCCGAAAACGACCCTCTCAACCCTGCTTTGCCTAACCTGTCTCTATGACCTCTTGATGAATGCTTGACATCCAATGTTAAGCCCGTGTTAACCTCGTGTCATCGGCTTGTGAAGCTGATTGCGGGAGGGGCATAGATGCTCCAGTCCCGTTCCAAGGCACAGGGAGACGCCAGGGGTGCAATGCCGCCGGTGTTTTACGCAAACGCTAGTTCAAGGGGATCCAAACATGATGAATCGCAAGTCGCTCAGCCGGAATCCGCTGAGCTTCGCACTGGCTACGGCCGTGCTGTTCACCGCAGGCACGCCGGCCTTCGCCCAGAGCGCAGATCAGGTGCAGGGCAAGTCTGCCGAAAAGACCGCCGCCACCAATCTTGAAGCCGTCACCGTGACCGGCTCGCGCATCAGCCGCGACGTGTTCAACTCGGTGTCGCCGGTTCAGGTCATCACGCGTGAAGAGACCACCCTGGCGGGCTTCCAGTCGACCGCTGGCGTGCTGCAGAGCACCGGAATCACCGCTGGTTCGGCGCAGATCAACAATGCGTACGGCGGCTACGTCACCAACGGCGGCCCTGGCGCCAACACCGTGGGCCTGCGGGGCCTCGGCCCGACCCGCACCCTGATCCTGATGAACGGCCGCCGCATCGCACCGGCCGGTTCGCGTGGCTCGGTCGGCGCGACCGACCTGAACGTGCTGCCCGACGCCATCGTCGATCGCGTGGAAGTGCTGAAGGACGGCGCTTCGTCCGTCTACGGCTCCGACGCGGTCGCCGGCGTCATCAACATCATCACCAAGAGCAAGATCGACGGCGTTACCTTCGAAGCGCGCCAGACCGCCACCGATGGCGGCGGCGGTGAAGAGCGCCGCTATGCGATCGTTGCCGGCAAGACCGGCGCCTCCGGTCACATCTCCGGCTCGTATGAGTACTACAACCGCGACGCACTGAGCCTCAACGACCGCGACTGGACCCGTTGCAATACGGACTACCGCCGCGCTGCCAATGGCGGCCCGTGGGGCAGTGGTGACACCATCGATCCGCTGACCGGTCAGCCGAAGTGCTATCCGATCACCGGCACCGGCTCCAACGGCGTCACCATCAACACCATCGGTACCCAGAACCTGACCGGCGTCGCTGCCGCAGGGGCGCGGGGCACCACCTTCAACCGTTGGCGCCCGAATTCGGCGATCAGCACCGGCCTGGTCGGTTTCGAAGGCGTGGGCGGTGGCCAGACCACCAACAGCAACATCCGCGACACCTTCGATCCCCGCACGCTGAACCGCTCGCTGATCTCCGGCGCCGAGACCCATACCCTGTTCCTGCAGGGCGGCCTGGACCTGGGCGTGATGGGCGACGCCGAAGCGTACTTCGAACTGCTGGGCAGCCGCCGCGAATCCGATCAGATCGGGTATCGCCAGCTGTCGCTGGACTACCTGCGCGGCAGTCCGCTGATCCCGGCCAACCTGGCTTCGTCCAACTTCGGTGGCGGCGTGGGCGTGCGCGCCTTCATCGGCTACGGCAACGACAAGAGCTCGCAGAAGGTCGACTTCTTCAAGGGCACTGCCGGCCTGCGCGGCCACGTGACCTCGACCTGGGACTACGACTTCTCCCTGAGCAGTTCGCGTTCCGACGCCGATTACACCATGGAGTCGTTCCTCACCGACCGCCTGGGCAAGAGCCTCAACGTGGTTGCCGACGGCGCAGGTGGCTTCCGCTGCGTGGACGTTTCCGATGGTTGCGTCGCCGCTCCGAGGTTGACCAGTGCAGTGGTCGGCGGCCAGCTGCCGCAGGCATGGCGCGACTACGTGTTCGTGCCCGTCACCGGTAACACGCTGTACACCGAAAGCACCGCAAACGTGTCCTTCAGCGGTCCGCTGTTCTCGCTGCCCTACGGCGATGTGCGCGCTGCGGTCGGTGCCGAATACCGTCGTGCGAAGATCGACGACACCCCGTCGATCGATTCGATCAACGGCAACCTGTACAACCTCACTTCGTCCACCCCGACCCGGGGCAAGGACTCGGTGAAGGAAGTCTTCGGCGAGCTGGAGATCCCGGTGCTGTCCGGCGTCACCGCGGCCGAAGAACTTACCTTCAACGTGTCTGCACGCTGGACCGATTACCAGTCCTACGGTTCGGACCACACCTACAAGATCGGCGGCCTGTGGACCCCGGTGAAGTGGGTCTCCTTCCGTGCGTCCTACGGCACCTCCTACCGCGCTCCGGCGCTGTTTGAACAGTTCCTGGGTGCCACCAGCGGCTTCCTCAGCAATCAGTTCGATCCCTGCAACACGTACGGCAACGATCCGGGCACCACGCTGGCGCGCAACTGCGCATCGGAAGGCCTGGCACCTGACTTCCAGGCCACCCAGTCGGTTACCGTGCTGCAGGCCGGTGGCGCCGAGGCCGGCCTGAAGGCTGAAACCTCGAAGAACTTCACCGGCGGCATCGTGCTGCAACCGGAGTTCTCCTCGGCAGTCGGCAACTTCTCGCTGGCCGTGGACTACTTCAACATCGAAGTCAGCAATGGCGTGGCGCGTGCGGGCGGCTCCAACATCCTGGACCTGTGCTACAACAACCCGGACTTCCGCGCCGGCGGCGGCTTCTGCCGTCTGATCGACGAACGCAATCCGCTGAACGGCCAGCTGACCGTACATGACAGCTACGTCAATCTGGCGACGGACAAGGTGCGCGGCCTGGACTTCACGTTGCGTTACACCCGTGACCTCGGCCCGGGCAGTCTGCGTGCGACTGCACAGGTCACCCGTTTCCTTGAACAGTCCAACAAGCTGTTCAAGGACGACGAGCTGATCGACTACAACGGCAACCTGAACACCCCGGACAAGTCGGGCACCCTCGACGTGGTCTATACCTGGAACAAGTGGAAGTTCCGCTATGGCCTGGACTGGGTCAACAAGATGCAGAGCTACGACTACTACGAGCTGGACAAGGAAACCTCGATCTACAAGTTCGACGTGCCGAGCTACTTCCTGCACGCCCTGTCGACCGAATACACCGGCGACAAGTGGTCCGTCACGGCCGGTGTGCGCAACCTGCGCAACGAGGAGCCGCCGATGATTTCGTCGGGCGCCCTGAATCGCGTGGGCAATGCCCCGTTGTACAGCGGCTATGACTACGTCGGCCGCACCTACTTCGTGAACATCAGCAAGAGCTTCTGATCGTGGGATGAAGCCGCCGCCCTCCCGGGCGGCGGTTTTTTTTTGCCTCTTCCAACAGTCCAGGAAGGAACAGCCTCCATGCACCTCAACGCTTTGACCGCCAGCGTACTGGCGATTGCACTGGCGATGCCGCTGGTGAGCCATGCCAAGCCCACACCCCCCAGCATCCAGCAGCTCGCCGCGTTCCCACAGGTTTCCAGCCTCTCCCTCTCACCCGACGGCCGCTACCTTGCCGGGCTGCAGGCCAAGGGCGAGGAACGCGTCATCCTGGTCTGGAAAACCGATGCACTCGATCAGGCCCCGACGGTGATCGGTGCCGGACGCATGAAGTTCCAAGGCGTTACCTTCATCAAGAACGGACTGCTGGCGGTAACGCTCTGGCAGCCCTACGACCTGCGCCAGGACAGCGTCACCAAGACCTTCATCAGCAAGTTCTTCATCACCGATATTGAAGGCAAGCAGTGGAAGGAACCCATTGCACCGCCGCGCGTGACCAGCCGCAACGAGGAACTGGAGCAGGCGCTCTCCAATTCGACCGTACTGGATACGCTGCCCAACGACCCGGACCACATCCTGGTGGTCAACGGTTCGGGCAGCAATTCCGGTGACGTCTACAAGGTCAATGTGCGCGACTTCACCGCGCAACGTATCCAGAAAACCGAAGAGCGCGTGGCCGGCTACATCACCGACCTGGACAGCAACCTGCGCGCGCGCCTGCGCCAGGACCTGGATGGCAACGGCGCCTACATCGCCACCGAGTTCCGCAACCCGCAGACCAACACCTGGGAGCAGCACTTCCGTTCCTACGTGAAGGACCGCGACGTCAACCAGGTGATCGGTTTCGCCAACGACGCCAACATCGCATTCGTATTGAGCAATGTTGGACGCGACAAGTCGATCGTATACGAGTACGACATCGCTGCGCGCCAGCAGAAGGAAGTGTTGTTCGAGCACAAGTACTTCAACGCCAGCGGTCTGGAAATGAATCGCTTCAAGGGAGTGGAAGGCCTGCCACTGGGCGAGATTCTCGGGGTGGACTACAGCGGCCCGCTCGGCTATGACGTGGAGTGGACCTCACCGCGACTCAAGGCGTTGGACCTGGGCCTGCGTCAAGCGCTGGGAATCACCCAGACACCGCTGCGGCTGGTCGATCTGGCTACCGGCCAGAGCGCTACCACCAACTACGATACGGGTCGCAACCTGCGGCTGGTCGATCACACGGCGGACCTGAAGACCGTGGTCGTCGTCGTGTCCGGTCCGTCCAACCCGCCGGAGTACCACCTGTTCCACAACGGCAAGCTGACACTGTTGGCCAAGTCCTACCCGGACGTGGACCCTGCGGCGCTCGGCGATACCCGCCTGGTGTACTACAAAGCCCGCGATGGACTGGACATTCCCGCCTTCCTGACCACGCCGAACGTCGAGATGTGCGGTGCTGGCCCATGGAAGGCGGTCGTGCATCCGCATGGCGGCCCGTGGGGGCGCGACAACCTTGGTTTCGATGGATCCATGTGGGTGCCACTGATGGCATCGCGCTGCATGGCAGTACTGCGGCCACAGTTCCGTGGCTCGGCCGATTGGGGCCGCCGGCTCTGGATGGCCGGTGATGCCGAATGGGGCCAGAAGATGCAGGACGACAAGGATGACGGCGCCAGGTGGATGATCGACCAGAAGATCGCGCAGCCTGGCCACATCGCCATGTTCGGCTTCTCCTACGGTGGCTATGCCGCGTTCGCAGCGTCGGTGCGTCCGAATGGACTGTACAAGTGTGCCATCGCCGGCGCCGGCGTGTCGGACATCAAGAAGATCTGGGCACGGTTCTACACCAATCCCTTCTTCCGCCAGGCGCAGGCCAAGACCGTGGACGGGCTCAACCCGCTGGACAAGGCAGCAGAGATGAAGATTCCGCTGATGGTCTACCACGGCGATCGCGATCAGACGGTGCCCATCGAGCAGTCCGAGTGGTTCGTGGCCAAGGCCAAGAACTCTGGCCAGCCGGTGGAGTACCACGCCATTGCCGACTACGCACACGGCCCGGCGTGGACCCGCAAGATCATGGGCGACCAGCTCCAGTTGATCGATGATTACCTCGGCAAGGGCTGCGGCGGCGGCGGTCTCTGACCCCAGCGCCACGCAGCGACGCAACACGCATCGGCCACGCAAGTGGCCGATGTCGTATGTACGCTAAGGTCACCCGCGCAGGATCACCTGCGCGGCATTGTGCCCGGGCGCTCCGGTCACACCGCCACCGGGATGCGCGCCGGCGCCACACAGATACAATCCCGGCAACGCCCCCCGATAATCGGCCTGCCCCACCATAGGCCGCGCACTGAACAGCTGGTTGAGGCTCAGCGCGCCATGGAAGATGTCGCCGCCGATCAGGCCGAAGATGCGTTCCAGATCCAGCGGACTGAACACCTGACGCCCCAGCACCGACGCCGCAAAGCCCGGCGCGTGCTTCTCCACCGTGGCGATCATCAGATCCGCCACTTCCTCGCGATGATCGTCCCAGCTGCGTCCATCCGGCAATTGGGGGGCCACGTGCTGGCAGAACAGGCTCGCCACGTGCTGGCCGGGCGGTGCCAGCGAATCGTCCAGCGTGCTCGGAATCAGCATCTCCACGATCGGCTCGTGCGACCACCCCTGCGCGCGCGCGTCCTGAAAAGCGCGATCCATGTAGTCCAGCGACGGAGCAATGATGATGCCCGCGGTCAGGTGGTCGCCTGGTCCCGGCAGCACGCTGAAATCGGGCAGGCGCGAGAGCGCCACGTTCATGCGGAACGTGCCCGAGCCACAGCGCCACTGCGCCATGCGTTCGCGGGTGGCGACGGGCACTTCCTCCGGCGCCAGCAGCTGTTCGTACAACAGTTTCGGATTGACGTTGGCCACCACCGCGCGTGCACGGATGTGCTGGCCATCCAAGGTTTCAACACCGACCGCCCGACCGTTTTCGACAAGCACACACGCCACGCCCGCATCCACCCGGATGCTGGCACCGGCGGCCGTCGCCGCGCGCGCCATCGCCTGGGTGATCGCGCCCATGCCGCCGATCGCGTGGCCCCAGGCGCCTTTGACGCCGTTGCTCTCCCCAAAGGCGTGGTGCAGCAGCACGTACGCCGTGCCGGCCGCATAAGGGCTGGCGTAGTTGCCCACCACGCCATCGAAGCCGAACAGCGCCTTGATCGCATCGCTTTCGAACCAGCGGTCCAGGTACTCCGCCGCAGAGATCGTGAACAGGTCCAGCAGTTCCTGTTGCAACGCCGGGCTGAGTGACTGCAGCTGGCGGCCCAGCCGCGCCGCTCGCCACAACGCAGGCAGCCGTCGAAGCCAGCCTCCCTCACCTACGTTCGGCGGCGCCTGCAAGGCCAGCGCACGCAGCACATCGGCAAACACCTCCAGACGCTGCTCATACAACGGCAGGCGTTCGGCATCGCGTACTGAAAAACGGCGTACTTCGGCTTGGGTGATCCCCCTGCCCGCCAAGAGATACTGTCCCGACGGCAGCGGCAGGAAATTGTTGATCCGCCGGGGAACCACGCGCAGGCCGTGCGCGGGCAGGTCCAGGTCTGCGATGACCTTGGGCTGCAGCAACGACACCGTGTAGGAGGCCACCGAGTTGCGGAAGCCGGGGTGGAACTCCTCGGTCACCGCCGCGCCACCGACCACCCCGCGCCGCTCCAGCACCAGTACCCGCCGGCCGGCACGCGCCAGGTAGGCGGCGCAGACCAGGCCATTGTGGCCGGCGCCGATGATGATCGCGTCCCAGGTCTGCGCAGAAGGGTTTGTCATGACGCTCTATATATACCTGCCCCGAGCAGCCTGTCGCGCCCGCCGTCGGCCTTTGCCGGTGCGGGTGTCACAGCGTGCCGGATCCGGCCGACCACCCGGTGAAGGTACGGCTTGCCAACAGCCATGACCTTCGACACCCTTGCAGGTCGAGCCAGCGGCGTATCGTCTGGCCCACGGCTCCCCTGTGGGGGGCCATCCCCCGATGCATTCAGGCCTGGAGGCCAACCCACGTGATCCGCACTCCCAAGATCGTCCTGCTGACCCTGGCCGTTTCGGCCGCGCTGGTCGGCTGCGGCAAGAAAGACACCCCGGCTGCGGACACCGCGGCCTCCGCCGCCGCGCCGGCCGCCACCGCTGCGGCCACCGAGTACAAGCTCGACGACAGCAAGCTGCCGGCCTACAACGCCTTCCACCCGTCCGACCTGGACACCACGATGGACGCCTGCGGCGCCTTCGGCGACTACGTCAACAGCAAGTGGCTGGCGGCCAATGAAATCCCGGCCGACCGCACCAGCTGGGGCGCCTTCACCATCCTGGACGAGCGCTCGGTCGCCGTGCAGCACCAGCTCGCCGAGCAGGTCGCGGCGGTCAAGAACCCGAACGGCATCGAGAAGATCGTCGGCGACTTCTGGGCCACCGGCATGGATGAAGCCAAGATCAACGCCCAGGGCATCGAGCCGCTCAAGGCCGACCTGACCGCCATCGACGGCCTCAAGGACAAGGACGCCATCGCCACCTACCTGCGCACCAGCGCGGCCAAGGGCGATAACGTGCTGTTCGGCTTCGGTCCGGAAGCGGACTTCAAGAATTCCAGCATGAACCTGGCCTACGCCAGCCAGGGTGGCCTGGGCCTGCCGGACACCACTTACTACACCGACGCCAAGAACGCCGACAAGCTCAAGGCCTACCAGGCCCACGTGGCCAAGGTGCTGGAACTGTCCGGCGTAGCCGCCGCCGACGCGGCCAAGCAGGCCGCGGACGTGGTCAAGTTTGAAACGCGCCTGGCCAAGGCCTCCAAGTCCAGCGCCGAGCTGTCGCGCGATGTCTCGCTGTTCTACAACCCGGTCACCGTGGCCGACGCCGACAAGCTGACCCCGAACTTCAGCTGGACCGAGTTCTTCAAGGCCCAGGGCATTGCCGCGCCGGAGAAGTTCTCGCTGGCCATTCCCTCCTTCCACCAGGAAGTGAGCAAGGCGCTGGGCGATACCGATCCGTCGGTGTGGCGCACCTACCTGCGCTTCCACACCGTGGACAGCGCCTCGCCCTACCTGGCCGACGCGTTCGTGCAGGAAAACTACGACTTCTACGGCAAGACGCTGAACGGCCAGAAGGAAATGAAGCCGCGCTGGAAGCGCGTGCTGGGCACCATCGAAAACGATGCCGGCGATGCGTTCGGCCAGCTGTACGTCAAGGTCGCCTTCTCGCCGGAAGCCAAGGCCAAGATGGAAGAACTGGTCAAGAACCTGGCCGCCGCGCTCAAGGAGCGCATCCAGGGCCTGACCTGGATGAGCGATGAGACCAAGGCCAAGGCGATCGCCAAGTGGGAAACCTTCACCCCGAAGATCGGCTACCCGGACAAGTGGCGTGACTGGAACGGCCTGACCACCGGTCGCGACAGCTACCTCGGCAACGTGCGCGCGGCGAACGAATTCAACTACAAGTTCGCCCTGTCCAAGATCGGCAAGCCGGTGGACAAGACCGAGTGGGGCATGACCCCGCAGACGGTGAACGCGTACTACAACCCGCTGCAGAACGAGATCGTGTTCCCGGCCGCGATCCTGCAGCCGCCGTTCTTCGATCCCAAGGCCGACGACGCGCTCAACTACGGCGGCATCGGTGCGGTCATCGGCCACGAAATGACCCACGGTTACGATGACCAGGGCAGCCGCTTCGGGCCGACCGGCAACATGGAAGACTGGTGGAGCCCGGCCGACAAGAAGAACTTCAGCGGCTTGACCGACAAGCTGGTCAAGCAGTTCGATGGCTACAAGGTGGACGGCCAGGCCGTCAACGGCAAGCTGACCCTGGGCGAGAACATCGCCGACCTGGGCGGCGTGGCAACCGCCTACGACGCGCTGCAGAAGGCCACCGCCGGCAAGGAAGATCCGAAGATCGACGGCTTCACCCGCGATCAGCGCTTCTACTTCAACTGGGCCACCGTGTGGCGCACCAAGTACACCCCGGAGAACGCCAAGGTCCGCCTGGCCACCGATCCGCACGCCCCGGCGCAGTTCCGCGCGATGGGCGCGCCGTCGAACCTGCCGACCTTCGCCGCGGCGTTCCAGTGCAAGGCCGGTTCGCCGATGGTCCGCGCCGGCGACCAGCAGGTCGTAATCTGGTAAGCCATCGCGCCACCGCGTGAGGTGATGCAGGCAAAGGCCCGGGATTTCCCGGGCCTTTGTTTTTGGGGCCGCCGCCCATCACGCTCTTTTCGCTTTGCTTGGTACACTCGCGCGATCCCAATCCACACTGGATTCGCTTTACATGTCCAACCTCCGTCCGCTCGCCATTGCCCTGGGCCTGAGCCTGGCCTCCCTGGTCATCGCACACGATGCGCACGCTGCGCCGAAGAAGAAGGCCGCGCGTGCGCCGGCGGTCAGCGCGCAGTGCAGCGACTTCTACGATGCCACCAACGCCAACTGGCTCAAGGCCAACCCGGTACCGCAGACCGGTGCCACCACCGCCCTGGGGCAGCTGGCCGACCGGACCCGCCAGCAGCAGCGCGAGCTGCTCGATGCATCGATGAAGACCCCGCAGGGCAACGTGCAGAAGCTGCTCGGCGACTTCTGGGCCAGCGGCCTGGATGAAGCGGCCATCGAAGCCGATGGTTCCAACCCGATCGCCCCGTTGCTGACCCGCATCAACGCGATCAAGAAGGCCAAGGACGTTCCGGCCTCGATCGCCGCCCTGCACCAGGTCGGCATCCCGGTGGCCTTCAACTTCGCCCCGGACGTGGACCTCAAGGCGCTCGACCGTCACATCGGCTACTTCATGCAGGGCGGCATGGGCCTGCCGGACCCGGCGTTCTACACCCGCACCGATGCAGACACCGTGGCGCTGATGGGCCGCTACCGCACCTACGTCAAGCAGATCCTGGCCCTCACCGGCACCCCGGCGGCCAAGCTGGATGAAGAGTCGCAGGCGGTGATCGCCCTGGAAACCGAGCTGGCGCGCAACGCGCAGTCGCTGGCCGGCATCAATAACCCGTTCAACAACTACGCCCCGATTTCCACCAAGGACCTCACCAGCCGCTATCGCAACCTGCAGCTGGATGCGTTCCTGAAGGTCCAGGGCGTCAACGACGACCTGGTCTCGCTGGCCGATCCGGCGCTGTTCAAGCAGCTCGACGGCATGGTCACCAAGATCAAGCCGGACCAGTGGAAGGCCTACCTGCGCTGGCGCGTGGGCGATGCGATGGCGCCGTACCTGTCCAAGGCCTACCGCGATGCCGAGTTCGAATTCCGCGGCCGGGTGATCCGTGGCGAGACCATCGCCCCGGCGCGCTGGGAACAGACGCTGGATGCGATCAACGTCGCTGCCGGCCCGATGCTTGGCCGCGAGTACGCCAGCCGCTATCTGTCGGCCGATGATCGCCGCCAGGCCGCAGTGATCGTCGACAAGATCCGTGAAGTGCAGATCGACGCGGTCAAGCGCAGCACCTGGATGAGCGCCGAAGCCAAGACCGAAGCGCAGGCCAAGCTGGCCGCGCTGAAGATCGAGATCGGTACGCCGCTGCGCGACCTGGATTACAGCGTGCAGCCGATGGGCCGTGGCAGCTTCGGCGGCAACATGCTGATCGCCTCGACCTGGCGCCACCGCGAAGAAATGAAGCGGATCGGCAAGGGCAACGCCGACCGTCGCTGGGACGTGCTGCCGCAGCAGCCGGCACTGGCCTATGACATCGCGCAGAACCGCCTGATCGTCACCGCTGCGGTGCTGCAGAGCCCGGTGTTCAATGCCAAGGCCGACAGCGCCGACAAGTACGGCAGCTACGGCGCGCTGGTCGCCCACGAGCTGACCCGTGCCATCGATGCCAAGGGCGCGCTGGTGGATGCCAAGGGCGAGCTGCGCAGCTGGTGGCAGCCGGCCGACAAGACCGCCTGGACGCTGCTCGGCAGCCGCGTGGCCGCGCAGTACAGCGGATACGACTTCCCGGGCGTGAAGGGTGCCAAGGTCAATGGCGAACTCACCCGCGAAGAGAACCTCGCCGACCTGGCCGGTGTGGAACTGGCCTGGGAGGCCTACAAGGCGGTGGACCCGTCGGCCAAGCCGGCCGCACAGCAGGGCTTCTTCCGCGCCTGGGCCAGCCTGTGGCCGCAGCAGCTGTCGCCCAACGAAGCCGCCCAGCGCCTGACTTCGGACATCCTCGCCCCGGGTCGCTGGCGCACCAATGGCGCGCTGTCCAACCTGCCGGCCTTCGGCGCGACGTTCAGCTGCAAGCCCGGCCAGCCGATGCAGCGCGTGGACAACGACCAGATCAAGGTCTGGCGCTGAGTCTGCGGCAGTGATGAAGTGAGAAGGGCGCCCTTGGGCGCCCTTTTTTTGGTTCTTCGCCGATGTGCGGGACGAGAATGAGCGCGCCTTGAATCACAACGCGCACCCTAATCCTTTTGGGCACTGGTCGGTGAGTCGGGCGCTGGGTCCCCATGCCCTTTCCGGCGAATGTCCTCCGGCGTCGGCCTCCGGCCGCCCCCTCCCCCTTTATTTCGCCTCCAAGGACATGGGGACCCAGCGCCCGACTCACCGACCAGCGCTTGGCTTCCACCTGCTTGCCGCAAGACGAGCCGCGTAGCGGCCGGTAGGCTCCTGGGCAAAATAAAGGAGGAGGCCGCCAGGCCGGGGGACATTTGCGCCAGGGGCCTACCGGCCGCTACGGGGCCCTCACGCTCGCGACAGCCCCAAGCGGAGACAGACACCACCAGATCCAAACGGCCCTTGACTGCATAGCCACGCGCGTATGGCCGTGCGCGATCTGCGACGGCCCTTGAAACAACACGCTCCCCTTCCATCGAAGAGACGCACTTTTTCAGCCTGTGCTCACCGCGCTGACAGGCTGCAGCGTGCCCCGATACGCAACGATCAGGCCGATCAGCGGTGCGGCAATCTCCACGTCGAACACGAAGTGACCCGCGCGCTCGGTCTCAAACGTGTGCCCGCACGGCAGCAGCGCCTTCGGCAACGGGATACCCAGGCATGACCAGCGCCGTGTCACCAAGTGCAGGCGATCGTCTTCCACCACCAGCGCGAGCGCAACCTCCACGATGCCGAAGCGTTCGACCAGCAGCTGCTCGTTCCTGCCCTGCCCGCGCCACTGCAACGACGAAAACCTGCGCCCGGCGAAATCGCGGGTCCAGCGCTCGCCACTCCGCTCCGGGGCGAATGCCACGCTGACCGGCACCGCCGCCGCGGCCGGCGGGAAGCCGAACACGGCACCGACGATCCGCGCCAACAGCCCCTTGCCGCGACGCACCTCGCCCACGCCTTGCCAGCGCCTGCCCTCGCTGCTGTCATGCAGCGCCTGCACCTGTGGCGGCAGAGCGTCGAAGGCGCTGCCAAGCAGCTGCCGATACAGGCTGGCACCGGGCGTCTCGCTCCGGAACCCGGTATGGATCGAACGCCCTTTGAACAAACGCTGGTAATCGGACAACGCCAACGCGTGCGTGGCCGGGCGCGCACCGTCGGCCGGCCGCTCCCCAACCAGCAGCTTGCGCACCACCGCCTCGATCGCCATCGACGGGATGTAGGGGCCATCATCGCCCTCGGCCAGCAGGTGCCAGCTCTGTTCAACCTCGACACCGTTGGCGATACCACGTGCCCGGACGTACATCCCGCCGCGATGCTCACCGAACTTCATCAGGTTGAGCACGCTGTAGAACACCCGCGACAGCGGCACCAGCGAGGGCAGGTGCAGCCGCGCCCGTGCCTTGGCCAGCAGGTTGAGTACCCGGTGCAGCACCTCCGGCACCGGGCCGGCGCCCATCCAGATATCGGTCATCGTCGGGTGCTCGGGTGGCAGCACCTGCAGGTCCGGCACATCGACCAGCGAGAAATGCAGATTGCGCAACGGCAGCCTGCCCGGCACCGCGACGGTGAAGCGCCGGCTTTCGGCCAACCCGATGCCATGGCCCGGCCGACCGTTGCGCTGCAGTTTCACCGGCGCACCGGCGTAGCCGACCACCGCGCGCATTACGTTGAGCCCGATACCGGCATATGGCGACGGCGCGATGCCACCGTCCACGCTGACGATGTCCATGTGCCTGGCCATCTCGCGCAGCACCGCGGCGGTCAGCACCGGGAAGCTGCTGACCCCGGACAACACATACACGCCGGCCGCCCTGGCCGCCGCATCGAACTGCGCCACGCCGAACACGAAATCGGCCGCATCGGCGAAATCCAGATAGGAAATGCGTGCGGCGATGCAGGCTTCGATCACGCGGTAGGGATGCGCGCCGTAATCCTGGAATGGACCGGAGGCATCCACCAGCAGGTCCGGTCGTTCGGCCTGCAGCACCGGCTCGATGCGTTGCCGGTCGACCTTGAGCGGCCGCACCTGCGGCGCGCCCACGTAATCGGCGCAGAACGCGGTCGCTGCCTCCAGGTTGCGCCCGCAGATCAGCAGCTCCAGACCGGGCAGGTCTGACAGCAGCCGCGCCAGCCGGCCGCCGAACACGCCGTAGCCCCCCAGGATCAGTATTTTCACGATGGAAACATCCTTGCTTCAGTCGGTTGAACGGTCTGGATACGACGAAGGGCACCCTCGGTGCCCTTCGTTGGAGTCCGCTGCGGCGTCAGCGGACGCTGCGCAGGTGGTTCTTTTTACGCGGTCCACCGGGTGGGCGCTTGTTGAACGGCGGTTGTCCGCGCCAGTAGCGGATCAGCAGCCAACCGAACAACATGCCCCCCAGGTGCGCGAAGTGGGCCACGCCCGGCTGCCAACCGGTGGCACCGAGCACCAGTTCCATCACGCCGAACACAATCACGAAGGTGCGCGCCTTCATCGGGATCGGCGGGAACAGCAGCATCACGCGCTGGTTCGGGAACAGCATGCCGTAGGCCAGCAGCAGCCCGAACACGCCACCGGACGCGCCGAGCACGGTGACCGGGTCAGCCATCATTGCCCCGACCAGCAACTGGCACACGCCTGCACCGGCCACGCACACCAGGTAATAGGTCAGGAAGCGCCTCTCGCCCCAGGTCTGCTCCAGCGCCGCACCGAACATGAACAGTGCAAGCATGTTGAAGAACAGATGGCCGAAACTGCCGTGCAGGAAACCGTAGGTGAGCAGCTGCCACGGCTGGAAGTTGCCGCCTGGCGAGAACGGATCGAAACCGCCGCGCAGCGGTTGCAGCATGAACGGCTCGAAGGTGCCGTTGCCGAGCAGGAAAGGCTGCTGCAGCAGGAACAGCACGATGTTGGCGATCAACAGTGCCTTGGTGACGGTGGGCAGTCGCGGAAACATGAGGGCATCCTTTGGAACTGCGCCCATCATAGCCGCAGCACCCTGCCCCGGGACCGCCCCGGCGCGACGCATTCAACCGCGAGGGTGCCGCGTTTCCAGCCTCAGCCGGGCCCCCACAGCGCCGCATCCAGATCATCGCCGCCGCTGCGCGGCATGTGTTTGACCCGCCCGCGCTCGATCGCCACGCCTTCGGCACGCAGCCGCTGGCTCTGCTCTCTCCAGCCGTGCGAGCCTTCCGGCATGGCGATACGTCCGTCCGAGCGCAGCACGCGGTGCCAGGGCAGGTCCGGGTCTTCGTTCATGCCGAGCACGCGCGCGGTCAGCCGCGCCCGGCCCGGCAAGCCGGCCTTGGCAGCGACCTGGCCATAGCCCATCACCTGGCCACGCGGAATCGCCCGTATCACCGCGAGGATGCGTTCGCGCGCCTGCGCGGCCGCGTCTTCGGGGGCCGCCGCGGCCGGCGTCATGCGCGGGCGCGGCTGACCAGCAGCACGCCGACCAGCACCAGCGCCGTCCCCAGGATCTGCCAGGGGCCCATGGGTTCGTCGAGCAGCCATAGACTCATCACAATGGTGGATACCGGCCCGAGCATACCCACCTGCGCGGCCAGCGACGAGCCGATCCGCTTCACCGCCAACATGATCGCCATCACCGGCAGCACCGTGCACAGCGTGGCGTTGATCAGCGACAGCCAGTACACCGGCACCGGCGCCTGACCCAGCGCCACCAGCGGGTGCAGCAGCGCGAAATGCAGCACGCACAGCACGCAGGCCACGCAGCTGGCATACGCGGTGAGGCGGATCGCACCGATCCGTGCCACCACCTGGCCACTGCCGAACAGATACAGCGCGTAGCTCAGCGCACTGGCAAACACCAGCGCACTGCCCAGCAGGATGCGTCCGCCTTCCAACTGCAGGTCGTGGCCGAACGCCAGCAGCACGCCGAGGTAGCTCAGCCCAAGGGCGATCAGCTGCCAGCGGCCGGGGCGTTTTTTCAGCAGGACCAGGCTGATCAGCAGGACCAGGGTGGGATTCAGGTACAGGATCAGCCGTTCCAAAGTCACGCTGATGTATTGCAGGCCCTGGAAGTCCAGCAGGCTGGACAGGTAATAGCCGGTGAAGCCCAGCCACAGCACGCGGCCACGATCGGCCCATGACAGTGCGGTGGCACGGCGCGCCGACCACACCGCCAACAGCGCGAACAACGGGAACGCCATCAGCATGCGCAGCGCCAGCAGCGTGGTTGCATCCACGCCATGCCGGTAGGCCAGCTTCACGATCACCGCCTTGCCGGATGCAGCAACGGCACCGACGGCGGCCAGCGCGATGCCACCGGCGGCGATGCGGCTGGAGGATGTCGGGAGCGAGGAAACAGTGGGCGGCATCGGGACAGCGGCCGCGCGGCGCGGCTGGAGGACAAGGGGGGGCTTGGATTGTCGCACGCCTGCGGCAGCGGGCCGGTCCACCCGGCGCGCCTGCCGCAGCGGGCCCGCCGCCCGCCGCGGTAGAGCCGGGCCATGCCCGGCTGCGCTTGGCAGGGGGTGTCCGCGCGCACGAAGGTGGGGCGTTGCCGAACGTACCACCGGATCATTGGTGCGATTGCCACGCATGGCGTGGCACTACCTGGATTGTTGGTGATTGCCGCCCGCTGATGCGCGTTCAGCGCATCAATACGACCTCTTCGGCGGAGGTCGGATGGATCGCCACGGTGTCGTCGAACTGCGCTTTGGTCACGCCCATCTTCACCGCCAGCGCGAAACCCTGCAGGATCTCGTCGGCCGACTCGCCCAGCAGGTGCACGCCGACCACGCGCTCGTCCTCGCCCACGCAGACCAGCTTGAACAGGCTGCGCTGGGTGCCATCGGACAGCGCCTGCAGCATCGGGCGGAAGTTGCTGCGGTACACGCGGACATCCCCGTGCTTCTCGTGCGCCTCTTCCTCGCTCAGACCCACCGCACCCAGCGCCGGGTGCGAGAACACCACGCTGGCAACATTCTCATAGTCCATTTTCGCCTGCGGCTGGCCACCGAACAGGCGGTCCATCAATTTGCGCGCAGCGGCGATCGCCACCGGCGTCAGGCCGACCTTGCCGGCGATGTCGCCCACCGCATGCACGCTGGGCACCGCCGTGGTCTGCCACTCGTCGACCTCCACCTCACCCTTGTCGCCGATCACGATGCCCAGTGCTTCCAGCCCCAACCCGGCACTGTTGCCGCGTCGGCCGGTGGCGAAAAACAGCTGATCGAACACCGCTTCGTGCGGGCCGTCGTGGCCATAGGCAACGACCGCATCGCCGTCGCGGCGCAACTCACGCAGGCGGTAATCGAAGTGCACCTGTACGCCCTGGTGGCGCAGGTTCTCGGCCAGCTGCGCGGTCAACTCGGCGTCGAAGCGCTCCAGCAACCGCGACCCGCGCACCAGCAGCGTGACCTTGCTGCCCAGTGCCTGCAGCAGCCCGGCCAGCTCGACGGCGATGTAGCCACCCCCGACGATCGCCACGCGCTCGGGCGCGCTGCACAGGTTGAAGAAATCATCGGAGACCGCACCCAACTCCGCGCCGGGAATATCCGGACGCTGCGGATGTGCGCCGGTGGCGATCAGCACGTGCGCGGCACTGATGCGCACCCCGTCGCTGCATTCCACCGTGTGCGCATCGACCAGGTGACCGCGACGCGGTACCCGCACCACGTTGTTTTCGTTCAGGCGCTTGAGGTAACTGGCGTGGATGTTGGCGATGTAGGCCTGGCGGTGCACCACCAGTTCCTTCCAGTCCAGCGCCGGCCGTACCGGGACGTCGAAGCCCATCGATGCGGCCATGCCGATCCTTCCCGCCAGGTCGGCGGCCAGCCACATCGCCTTCTTCGGCACGCAGCCAACGTTGACGCAGGTGCCCCCCAGCTCGCCCGGCTCCAGCATCGCCACGCGCTGGCCGTGCTGCGCGGCGCGGAACGCGGCGGCCAGTCCGCCAGAGCCACCGCCCAGCACGATCAGGTCATAGTCGTAGTGCTTGCTCATTGGAATCGCTCAACTTGGTAAGGGGCAGGATCCCGCGTCGGCGCGGCGCGGCGGATCCCATCAGGCCGCCGTTGTCCCATGCCAACGCGCATGCGGATGACGAGGATGCCATGTCCGGCCGCGAGCCAGACGTGAGGATGTGCAGGCACGCGGTCGAGCATTGGCAGGTCATCGACTGCTGCGCTCAGCGCTGCGCAGTCGTCGCCCGGCGCAGCGGTGGCCACTGCAGATAGGTCATCGCCCGCCACCCCCATTCCAGCGGACCGAAGCGGAACTGTCGCAGCCACAGATGGCTGAGCAACACCTGCAGGGCGAACACCCCCAGCGCGAACGGCACCTGCCACGCACGCGGCAGCTGTTCGAACGCACCCAGGCCATAGCCGTAGAACACCCACGTGCACAGCAGCGACTGCAGGATGTACTGGGTCAACGCCATCCGACCGACGGGGGCCAGCCAGCGCAGCGCGGCACGTGCGCGCACGATCCAGGCCAGGTAGCCCAGGCACATCAGCAGCGAGGCCACCGAGCCCATCGCGAAGGCCGCGCCACTGGCCGGCGTGAACGTGCCCGGTGCGAGGTAAGGCTGCCAGACCGCGCTCACCAGCATCACCACCAGACCGACCGGCAGCGCGCCCCAGCGCAACGCGCGGTACAGGCGTTCGAAGCGCTCGGGCGTGGCCAGCGCACCACTGCGCGCGAACCAGCTGCCAATCAGGAACATGCCCAGCACTTCCGGCCCGACCACCACGATCGCGCTGAGCTGGGCGCCGAAGTCACGCAGACGCTGCAGCACCGCCTGCGCGTAGCTGCCGTGGCCGTAGGCTTGGCGTTGCAGTTCGATGGTCTGCTGCGCGCTGTCAATGGCGGCACGCGCCTGCGCACTGTCCGGGTCCACCTGCGCCTGCTGCCCCATCATCGCGCCGAGCAGCAGCATCAACGCTGCCGCGCCCAGATAGGTCAGCACGCCCATGGCCGGCAGCCAGCGCGTGGGGGCCTCGCGACAGGCCAGCAGTGCCACGGCGACCAGCGCGTAGATCACCAGGATGTCGCCGGACCAGACCAGCAGCGCATGGCACAGGCCTATCAGCAGCAGGCCCGCGGTGCGCCGCAGGTAAAACGGGGCGAACGCGCGCCCGGCCGCATCGGCGCGCTGGGCCATGATCGCAAAGCCGGCGCCGAACAACAGCGAGAACAACGTGAAGAATTTGCCCTGCACCAGCACGTAGATGGCCGCGTCGACCCCGTAATCCAGCCCGTGCCACTGCGGATCGATGCCGGTGAAGGCCAGATCCAGCGGTCCGCTGAAGGCCTCCATGTTCATCAGCAGGATGCCCAGCAGGGCGAACCCGCGCAGGATATCCAGCACCGCGATGCGCTCGCCGACGGCGACCGGCTGCAGGGGAAGGGGAGCGGCGTTCACAGGCAATCCGTGGATCTGGGCAGTCATTATGCCGTCGCGCCCCGCGCGCGGGTCGCCCTGTCGCAGATACGCAACGGCCCGCCGAAGCGGGCCGTTGCATCACCTTCGCTACCGGCCATCAATGCCGGTCGCGGTGGTTACTGCTTAGTGCTGGTGGCCGCCATCGCCATGCACGTGGCCGTGCTCGAGTTCTTCGGCCGCGGCGGCGCGCACGTCGACGATCTCGACCGAGAAATGCAGGTCCTTGCCGGCCATCGGGTGGTTCAGGTCGACGTCGACCACGCTCATGCCGACCTTCTCCACGGTGACCGCGCGTGGGCCGAAGTTGGTCTGCAGCACGACCTGCTGGCCCGGGATCAGCTTGGTGGTGCCGAAATGCTTCTTCGGCACGCGCTGGGTCAGGCCTTCGCGGCGCTCGCCATAGGCGTCGGTGGCCTTGACGTCCACCTCGAAGGTGGCGCCGGCTTCCTTGTCCATCATGGCCGCTTCCAGGCCCGGGATGATGTTGCCGTGGCCGATCAGGATCGCCAGCGGATCACGGTCCTTGGAGCTTTCGATCGGCTCCTGGCCCTGCTCGGCAACGGTGTAGTGGAAACGGACGACGCTGTCTTTTTCGATCTTCATGCGCAACTCTGGCTGGTCGCTGCCGATGGCAGACGGGTGGGGCGGGTTGTTCCCCGCCGGATACGCCGCCATCATGACGGCCTTCTGAGGCCGCGCATTATCCGGTACATCATGCAGCTGACGCCAGTTTTGCCCGTCCTCCGCTTCGCCCCCCGCCTCGCCGCGCTGGCCGCCGTCGTGCTGTTGAGTGCCTGTGGCGGCGGCAAGACCACCCGCCCGAGCGCCCCGCCCGCCTCCACCCAGGTCTGGCCCACCGTGGTCCCCAACGACCCGCAGGCGGCCAACGCGGTGCTGATGCGCGCGATCGGACTGGTCGGCACACCCTACCGTTACGGCGGCAACACCCCCGAATCCGGCTTCGACTGCAGCGGGCTGGTGGCCTATGTCTACCGCGAGATGCTCGACCTGAAGCTGCCCCGCACCTCGCGCGACCTGGCCGCGGTGCAGGGTCCGAAGATCGATCCCCAGCGGCTGGCGCCGGGCGATCTGGTCTTCTTCGGCAGCCGCGGCAGCGTGTCCCATGTCGGCATTTACGTCGGCGAAGGTCGCTTCGTGCACGCCCCCAGCACCGGCGGAACGGTCCGGCTGGACTCCCTCGGCGGGCCGTACTGGAAAGACCACTACACCGGCGCGAAACGCGTCCTGCACTAAGCTGAACAGGGGTAAGGGTCAAATTTGTGATGCAGATCACACGTTTGTAAACGAAACTTTAACGAAATTTGTACCTAATCACTGCGCTTACACGGCATCATCACCCATCGTTTTTATTCAGTGACCGCCGCGTGACGACAGCCGACCTGATCAGCCAAGGCCACACCGCCGCTTACCGGCGCAGCATCCGCCCCGTGTTCCTTGCCATTGCGCTCTGCCTTGCCAGCCTCCCGGCCTGGGCACAGACCGCACCGGCCACCGCTGTAGACGCCGCTCCGGCTGGCGCCAGCACGCCCGAATCTTCCGCGATGGCAAAGCCCAAGGCTGATGCCCCCGCCCGCAGCAAGGCCGACGCCGCTGCCAGTGCCACCCTCGCCGCCCTGCTTCCGCACCTGGCGGCCAACGACACCATTCCCCTGATGGACCGCTCGGCGATGTTCGCCGGCGACCTCAGCCGCCTGCTCGCCAATTACGACGCCAGCAGCGGTGCCAACGGCGCCGTGGTCGGCGGCGCGGCCGACAACGGCAAGGTGCAGTCGCTGCTGCGCCGCGCGATGACCCTGCTGGGCACCCCGTATCGCTGGGGCGGCACCTCGCCGGACAGCGGCTTCGACTGCAGCGGCCTGGTCGGCTACGTGTTCCGCACCGCCCTGGGCATCGAGCTGCCGCGCGTCTCGCGCGAGATGGCCCACGATGGCGAAGCCGAACTGATCAACGACCGCAACGCACTGGCTGCCGGCGACCTGGTGTTCTTCGGCCGCAAGGGCCGGGTCGACCATGTCGGCATCTACGTCGGCGAAGGTCGCTTCCTGCACGCCCCCAGCACCGGCAAGGACGTCCGCGTGGACAGCCTGATGACCGGCTACTGGAGTGCCAAGTTCATGCAGGCCCGCCGCGTCGACCTCTGAGGCCAGAACTGCCGGATCCTGAAAAAGCCGCTGCCCTGCAGCGGTTTTTTTTTGTTCTTCTCCCAGCACGGCTTTGCGCGTGTGGCCGGGGTGGTCCGGGGGCGGTTGTTGAATCTGGTGCTCTCTGCGCCAAGGGTTGTCGCGAGCGAGAGGAAGCTGCGCATGTCTGCCGGCCGTCGGTGGGTCGGGCGCTGGGCCCCCATGCCCTTGGAGGCGAAATAAAGGAGGAG
>NZ_JALJRW010000050.1 GCF_024519465.1 Stenotrophomonas sp. Ste86
GAGCGCAACCTTGCCAAGGTTGAGGTCGCGAGTTCGAGTCTCGTTTCCCGCTCCATATTTCGACAGGGCCCCTTCGGGGCCTTGTTTTTCTCCGCGGTGGCACGCGGGCGTCCTGAGCGGCATGGCCGATTGGGATGTGAAAAAAAGTGTGAAAAGGCTGGTGTGTTATCGGTGGTTTCGGTAAGATACGCGCCTGATTTTGCGGGAATAGCTCAGTTGGTAGAGCGCAACCTTGCCAAGGTTGAGGTCGCGAGT
>NZ_JALJRW010000051.1 GCF_024519465.1 Stenotrophomonas sp. Ste86
TGTTGCGCGCGTGAGGGCCCCGTAGCGGCCGGTAGGCCCCTGGCGCAAATGTCCCCCGGCCGCGTTGCGGCCTCCTCCTTTATTTTGCCCAAGAGCCTACCGGCCGCGACGGGGCCCGTCTCGAGGCGGGCAGGCAGGAAGACGGGCTTTTGACTGTCGGTGGGTCGGGCGTTGGGCCCCCATGCCCTTGGAGGCGAAATAAAGGGGGAGGGGGCGGCCGCAGGCCG
>NZ_JALJRW010000052.1 GCF_024519465.1 Stenotrophomonas sp. Ste86
CGCGGTCCGCAGGTGGATGGCGAGCTTCTTTGAGGGCGGTCGGTGGGTCGGGCGCTGGGTGCCCATGCCCTTGGAGGCGAAATAAAGGAGGAGGGGGCGGCCGCAGGCCGACGCCGGGGGACATTCGCCGGAAAGGGCATGGGCACCCAGCGCCCGACCCACCGACCGCCGCGCGCGTCAAGGGCCGCAGGCCGCTTTATGTACGCCTCCGAACGAGAGAAAGCGTC
>NZ_JALJRW010000053.1 GCF_024519465.1 Stenotrophomonas sp. Ste86
AAGCCATGCGAGAGTAGGTCATCGCCAGGGTTTATACCCAAAAACCCCGCTGCTCTTGCAGCGGGGTTTTTCTTTGTGCGTGTTCCAGCATAGTTTTCGCGCACGCCCGTCCCGGTAGAGCCGAGCCACGCTCGGCTGCTTTCCAACACCTGTGCATGATCCCCCACCGGCGCGGTGCCGAGCATGGCTCGGCACTACCTGACGGCGGGGAATGCA
>NZ_JALJRW010000054.1 GCF_024519465.1 Stenotrophomonas sp. Ste86
GTTTGCCCCGAGAGGCTTTCGTCGTTGCGAGCCGCCTATTATGTCAGGCTTTTCGATTCTGTCAACAACTTATTTGATGAACTTGAAGTTCTTCTTGAAGTTGTCGATGTAAGTTCATGAAAAATCATGTGCTTACATAAAAAGGAAAAACCCCGCTGCATGAGCAGCGGGGTTTTTGGGTATAAACCCTGGCGATGACCTACTCTCGCATGGCT
>NZ_JALJRW010000055.1 GCF_024519465.1 Stenotrophomonas sp. Ste86
CGGCTGACGCACAGATCACGGTGTATGACGAAGCGGGGCAATGGATCGGCAACTACGGTGCGACGGGTCAGCCGCTGCAGCAGGCTATCTGGTTGAACAACTATCCGGTTGCGCTGATCAATGCACCGAGTGCTGGCGTGCCGGAAGTGGCCTACGTGCAGCCGGACCACCTGGGCACCCCGCGGGTGGTGATCGATCCCGTCCGTGA
>NZ_JALJRW010000005.1:0-67308 GCF_024519465.1 Stenotrophomonas sp. Ste86
ACCACAATCTAGCTGGCCGGCCGTGCGCCTTCTCCCCTCAGATGGGAGAAGAACCAAAAAAAACGGGCCCCTTTCGGGGCCCGTTCGATCATGGCGCGGCGGAGACCGTCGCTGCCCGATCAGAAACTCGCGCGCACGCCCACCGACACCTGGGTGACATCGCGGTAGGCCTGCACTTCAGCGACCAGACCCCAGGTCTGGGTGAAGTTCACCTGGCCACCGAGGTTGCCTACCCACGTGCCCTTGAAGTCGCTGCCGCCGTCCAGGTAACCGGCCTTGGCCCACGCTTCGGTACGCACCGACGGCTTGCCACGCACGCCCACGGTGGCGCGGCCGGCGTTGGTGTGGTCCTTGTCGGTGGCGCTGTCGAAACCGTCCACGGACAGCTTGGCTTCCACGTTCTGGCGGATCCAGGCGATGTCGGCGGTGAAGTCGACGCGGTCGCTCATCGGCATGTGGTAGCCGATGCCCAGCTCGGGCTGATTCAACTCCAGCTTGAGGCTGGCGTCATAACCGGCGTAGCTGCCGTTGTACTTCTTGGACACGTACGACCAGGCGCCGAATACATTGACCTGCGGGCCGATGTCGAACGAGCCGCGGATGTAACCACCGTCGACCTTCGGATCGCCGAAGTAGTCGTCGTTGGTGTCCAGCTGGGTCCAGCCGGCTTCGACATAGGTGTAGCTCACGCGCTCGGCGGCGGAAGCGGAAAGCGGGGCGGCGGCCAGCAGGGCGGCGGCCAGGAGAATCTTGCGCATGCAGGTTCCTTGGGTGAAGTTGAGGTCCATTTCAGCCAGCCCTTCGTGGGCGGCAGGGCGGCGATCACTGCCGCGCGGCCGCATTTTAACCATATCTTCACAAAAAGCGAGCAGTCAGCTTGGCTTGCTACAATGGCGCGGCCGGTTCGCCGGTACACAAACGTCTTCAGGGCGGGGTGCGATTCCCCACCGGCGGTAGGTGCGCAAGCACGAGCCCGCGAGCGCTTCCAGTTCCGCTGGAAGGTCAGCAGATCCGGTCCGATGCCGGAGCCGACGGTATAGTCCGGATGAAAGAAGACGGTGCGGCCGTGCCTTTGCGCGCGGCGTGCGCCTATATGCCTTGCGGCGTTTTTCGCTCACTTTCTGCGGGAAACGTTATGTCTGATTGCACCTCCATCCCCTGCCTCCGTCCGGGGGTCCGCTGATGTTCACCGGCATCATCGAAGGCGTCGGCCGCCTGGCCGCGCGTGACACCCTCGGCGGCGACGTCCGCTTCACCTTCAACGTCGGCAACCTGCCGTTCGACAGCGTCCAGCTCGGCGAAAGCATCGCCATCAATGGCGTCTGCCTGACCGTGATCGCTTTCGACGCGACGAGCTTCCAGGCCGATGCCTCCACTGAAACCCTCGGGTTGACCACGCTGGGTCAGCTTGCCGATGGCGCAGTGATCAACCTGGAACGTGCGATGCGTCCGACCGACCGCCTGGGCGGGCATCTGGTCAGCGGCCACGTCGATGGCCTCGGCCGGGTCCTGTCCATCCACGACGACGCACGGGCCCAGCGCTGGCGTTTCGCCGCGCCTGCGGCACTGCTGCGCTACATCGCCAAGAAGGGCTCGATCTGCGTGGACGGGGTCAGCCTGACCGTGAACGAGGTTGACGACCAGGGCTTCGAGGTCGCGCTCATTCCACACACCGTGGCCAACACCGCCTTCGCCGCCACCGGCGTGGGCAGCGCAGTCAACCTGGAAATCGACCTGGTCGCCCGCTATGTCGAACGGCTCATCGCCGTGCCCGCCCAGGGCCCGCAGCAGGGAGCCAACGCATGAACTTCGCCTCCATCCCCGAGATCCTCGAGGACATCCGCCTGGGCCGCATGGTCGTCATCGTCGATGACGAAGACCGCGAGAACGAAGGCGACCTGATCATGGCCGCCGAGCTGGTCAAGCCGTCGGACATCAACTTCATGGTCACCCACGGCCGTGGCCTGGTGTGCCTGCCGCTGACCCGCGAGCGCGCCGCCGATCTGGGCCTGGCGCCGATGGTCCAGGCCAACACGGCCCAGTTCCAGACCAACTTCACCGTCAGCATCGAGGCCGCCGAGGGCGTCACCACCGGCATCTCGGCCTACGACCGCGCGCACACCATCCGCACCGCGGTGAAGCCGGACGCCAAGCCGGCCGACCTGCACCAGCCGGGCCACATCTTCCCGCTGATCGCCCAGCCGGGCGGGGTGCTGACCCGCGCCGGCCATACCGAAGCCGGCGTCGACCTGGCCATGCTGGCCGGCCTGGAACCGGCCGGCGTACTGGTGGAAATCCTCAACCCCGACGGCAGCATGGCGCGTCGCCCGGAGCTGGAAGTGTTCGCGCGCGAGCACGGCCTGAAGATCGGCTCGATCGCCGACCTGATCGCCTACCGCCTGGCCACCGAGAAGACCGTCGAGCGCGTGGACGAGCGCGAGATCGAGACCGAATTCGGCCCGTTCACGCTGGTCACCTACCGCGACCGGATCGCCCACGACCTGCATTTCGCGTTGGTCCGTGGCACCCCCGACGCCGAGCCGACGTTGGTCCGGGTCCAGGTGGAGAACCCGCTGGCCGACCTGCTGCACTGGCGCCGCGACGACTTCGGCGTGGCCTCCACCGATGCCCTGCGTGCGATCGCCGCCGCCGGGCGCGGGGTGATGGTGGTGCTGTCCGCTCCGCGCGACAGCAACAGCCTGCTGGCGCGCCTGCGTCAGCAGCCGCAGCCGGTGGTGCCGGGCAAGGACAAGGATGTGAGCCAGTGGCGCCGCAACGGGGCCGGGGCGCAGATCCTGTCCGACCTGGGCCTGGGCAAGTTGCGGGTGCTGGGCACCCCGCGCCGGCAGATCGGGCTGGCCGGGTATGGGCTGGAAGTGGTCGAGACGGTGGGGAACACGTCATCGCATGCGCGCTGACGCCCCACGATGTGCTTCGCAAACCGTGGGCCCCTCTTACCACCATCCAGGCCCCCGCCGCGTCGCGGCAGCCCCCTGACTCAGGGGGCTGCTGCACCCGACCCGTCCCGTAACGCGCGGCGACCCGGCTACACGCGGCCATGCGCTAGAATATTCACCTATTAAATGGACCCCACGCCGAACATGAGCCACTACGAAGGCGACCTCCGTACTCCGGAAAAGGCCCGTTTCGCCATCCTCGCCAGCCGCTGGAATGCCCGCATCACCGACGTGCTCGTCGCTGGCGCGCGCCAGAGCCTGGCCGGCAATGGCATCGCCGAGTCGGCCATCGACGTGATCCGGGTGCCCGGCGCGTGGGAACTGCCGCTGGTCGCCGCGCGCCTGGCTGCCGCCCATGAGCACGCCGCCATCATTGCCCTGGGCTGCGTGATCCGCGGCGATACCCGCCACTACGAGCACGTCGCCGATGGCTGTGCCGAGGGCCTGATGCGGGTCCAGCTGGACTTCGGCGTGCCGGTGCTCAATGGCGTGCTGGCGGTCGAACGTGCCGAGGATGCCGAGGCACGCGCCGGTGGCAGTCATGGCAACAAAGGTGAGGAAGCCGCACTGACGGCGTTGGAAATGGTCAATCTTCTGGAGCAGTTGCCGTGAACAAGTCAAACCCGGGCAAGCCCTCCGGAAAGCCCGTCCGCCGCGATGGCATCGACCCGGTGCTGCGCTCGCGCGCGCGCCGTCGTGCCTTGCAGGCGATCTATGCCTGGCAGATTTCCGGCGGCAACGCGCAGTCGGTGATCGCCCAGTTCGCCCACGAACAGGCCCGCGAAATCGCCGACCTGGCCTACTTCGAAGCGTTGGTGCACGGCGTGCTCGACAATCGCAAGGACCTGGACGAGGCGCTGACCCCGTACCTGGACCGCGGTGTCGAGGAAGTGGATGCGATCGAACGTGCCGCGCTGCGCGTGGCCGCCTACGAAATGCGTTACCGCCTGGACGTGCCGTACCGCGTGGTGATCAACGAGGCGATCGAATCGGCCAAGCGTTTCGGTTCCGAACACGGTCACACCTACGTCAACGGCGTGCTGGATCGTGCGGCCGTGGAATGGCGCAAGGTCGAAAGCGGCCACTGAGCCGATTGTTCGCCGGCGGCTGATCCCGCGCACGCCGCCGTGTGATCGTTGGTAGAGCCGACCGTTGGTCGGCTGACCGCTTGGTAGAGCCGACCGTTGGTCGGCTGACCGCGCAAAGCGCGATCCGTCGCAGCCGGCATGATGTCCGGTTTCAAGGCAGCCGACCAACGGTCGGCGCTACATCCCAACGGTCCTGCCGGATCCGACCACGGTCGGGCCCACACGGCGGACGTTCCGCTGCCGGAGTTGCCCATGTCCCTTGCCGAATTCGCGTTGATCGACCGCATCCGTGCCCGCACCCGTGCGCGCGCCGACGTGGTGCTGGGCATCGGGGACGACGCGGCCCTGCTGCAGCCGCGCGCCAGCGAACAGCTGGTGGTCACCGCCGACACGCTCAACAGCGGCGTGCATTTTCCGGCGGAAACGCCGGCGTTCGAGATCGGCTGGAAGACGCTGGCGGTGAACCTGTCCGACCTGGCCTCGATGGGCGCGCGTCCGGCGTGGTGCACCCTGGCCATGTCGTTGCCGTCGACCGAGCCTGAGTGGATCGACGCCTTCGCCGATGGCTTCTTCGCACTGGCCGACGAGCACGACATCGTGCTGATCGGCGGCGATACCACGCGCGGTCCGCTGTCGCTGTCGGTCACTGCGATGGGGCAGGTCTCGGCCGGCCACGCGCTGCGCCGCGATGCGGCCCGGGTGGGCGACGACATCTGGGTGAGTGGCACGCTGGGCGATGCCGCCGGTGCGCTGCGGTTGTGGCAGCAGGGCCGTCTCGATGTGGCGGTGGTGTCCGATGATCCCGACCTGGAAGCGCTGCGCCAGCGTCTGCTGTGCCCCGTTCCGCGGGTGAAGCTGGGCCAGCGCCTGCGTGCCTACGCGCATGCGGCGGTGGACATCTCCGACGGCCTGCTCGCCGATCTCGGCCATATCGCGGCCCGCAGCGAGGTGGCCGCGCGCCTGGAAGTGGACACGCTGCCGATGTCCTCGGCGCTGCGCAACGCGCTGGGTCGCGATGACGCGCGCGATTGCGCGTTGCGCGGTGGCGATGACTACGAACTGTGCTTCACCGCCGCCGCCGACCAGCGCGACGCGCTGCATGCGCTGGCCGAAGCGCTGGCGCTACCCCTTACCCGCATCGGCCGCATCACCACCGGCCAGGGCGTGCACGGCGACGACCTGCCCAACGCGGACGGCTACGAGCACTTCGTCCTCCAGTAGAGCCGACCGTTGGTCGGCTGCTGTTAGAGCCGACCCTTGGTCGGCCGCTGTTAGAGCCGACCCTTGGTCGGCTGCTATGCGATGGGGGGATGTCTGCAACTGGACGAGGAGCAGCCGACCAACGGTCGGCTCTACGAAACGGTTGCGTCGACGATGGACGCACGAAACGGTTGCGTCGACGGTGGACGCACGAAACGGTTGCGTCGACGGTGGACGCAACGAAACGGTTGCGTCGACGGTGGACGCACGAAACGGTTGCGTCGGCGGTGGCCGCACGAAACGGTCGCGTCGGCGGTGGCCGCACGAAACGGTTGCGTCGGCGGTTGCCGCACGAAAAGGTTGCGTCGGCGGTTGCCGCGCACGCGAGGATCACCCTGCAGGCGGCAGCACCTTGCCCGGGTTGAGGATTCCGTCCGGGTCCAGCGCCTGCTTGATCGCGTGCATCGCCGCCAGCGTGGCCGGGTTGAACGCCTTGGCCATGAAATCGCGCTTGGCCAGGCCGATCCCGTGCTCGCCGGACAGCGTGCCGCCGAGCGACAGCGTCAGTGCGAAGATCTTCGGCAGCGCCGCGTGCGCACGCGCATTCTCGTCGGCATCGTCGGGGTGGTAGAGAATGTTGACGTGCAGGTTGCCGTTGCCGGCATGGCCAAAGGTGACGATCACCAGCTGATGCTCGCGCGCCAGCGCCTGTACCCCGGCCACCAGGTCGGGGATGCGCGATACCGGCACCACCACGTCTTCATTTATCTTGCCCGGGGCGATGCTGCGCAGCGCAGGCGACAACGCCTTGCGCGCGGCCCACAGTTTCTCGCGCGCGCTGCCTTCCATCGCCACATCCAGCGCGATCATACCGTCGCCTTCGGCGGCCGTGGCCAGCGCCTGCAGCAGATAGGGGAGGGTGTCGTGGTCGCCGTCGGCCTCGACCAGCAGCATCGCGCCGGCTTCGGGCACCTCGGCGCCATTGCGGCGCAGGAGCTCCAGGCTGCGGGCATCCATGAATTCCAGTCGGGTGGGCACCACCGGCTGGCCCATCAGCCGCGACACGGCCGCGGCCGCCGCATCGGCATCGCGGTACAGCACCCGCAGGCCGGCCTGCGCCACCGGTAGCGGAGTCAGTTTGAGCGTGGCCTCCACGATCAGCGCGAGGGTGCCTTCGCTGCCGACCAGCAGGTGGGTGAGGTCGTAGCCGGTGGCGTCCTTGGTATAGGCGCCACCGCAGTGGATGAGCTCGCCCGCGCCGGTCACCGCGACCAGACCCAGCACGTTGTCGCGGCTGGTGCCGTACTTCACCGCGCGCGGGCCACCGGCATTGCAGGCCAGGTTGCCGCCGATGCTGCAGATGTCCGCGCTGGACGGGTCCGGCGCCCAGAACAGGCCATGCGGTGCCAGCGCGTGCTGCAGGTCGCCGTTGAGCACGCCCGGCTCGACCACCGCGCAGCGGTTGCCCGGCTGGATATCGAGGATGCGCGCCATGCGCGCGAACGACAGCACGATGCTGCCCGAGACCGGCACCGCTGCGCCGGTGGTGCCGGTGCCGGCACCGCGCGCGACCACGGCGATGCGATGTTCGCGGCAGGCGTGCACCAGTGCCACCACCTGCTCGCGGTCACGCGGGAAGGCCACGCCGAGCGGCAACCGATGCCGCCAGGAATTGTCCTGCGCGTGCGCGGCGAGCGCGGCCTCATCGGTGCGCCAGCCGTCCTCGCCCAGCAGCGCATGCACAGTGGAAAGGAAGGCGGCGGGCAGGGCGGTCGTCATGACGGGGTCCGGGCATCGACAGGGGCGCGTTGGATCAGCTTCCAGCCGATCACGGCGGCGGCCAGAGGCAACCACACCCAACGCAGTTCAGAGAAAACGGTGGCCAGTCCGCGCGCGCTGAAGAACTGGCCGGCGAAGGGCGAGACGCGGATCGGTCGCCAAGGTGCGAATACGCGCTCGCCGCTCCACGGCCACCACAGGGCAACGCCGAGACCACCGGAGGTGAAGGCATCCAGCAGCGGGTGCGACAACGCGCTGATCCCCACGAACGCGGCGGCCTGCACCGTGCCCGCACGCAGCGGTCGGTGCAGCACCGCGGCGAGCACGGCCAGCAGGGTGGCAAACACGATCGAATGACTGGCACCGCGATGACCGAAGCTGTCGGCGTAGGGGATGTGCAGGGCGAAGGCCAGCACGTCGGTATCGGGAAGTATCGCCGCCACCACGCCAGCAGCCAGCAACGGCCTGGAAATGCGCCCGCGATCAGCGGCGCACCACAGCGCCAGGGGAATCGCGGCGTGGGTAAAGATGCTGGGCATCAACAATCCTCCAGCCGGAACGCATCGCGCAGCCAGCGCAGTTGCGGTGGATCGCCGCTGGCCTCGACCACGTCGAACCGACACGGCCGTTGCGCCAGCGCCGGGTGCGCGCCGAGGAACAACTGCGCGGCCAACACCAGCTTGCGTCGCTTGCGCAGGTCCACCGATGCCGCGCCGCCACCAAAGCCGGCGCTGGCGCGGTAGCGCACTTCCACGAAGACAGTGGTGTCGCCATCGCGCATGATCAGGTCCAGCTCGCCGCCGCGATAGCGCGCGTTCTGCGTGATCGGGCTCAATCCCTGCGTGCGCAGGTACGCCTGCGCCGCAGCTTCCACCGCTGCCCCACGCTGTGCCCGCGCGGTCGGCACGGGCCGCAGATCAGTTGGCGTTGGCGATCGGCATCGGCCGGCCGCCGCTGAAGGTCGACCATGCCGGCACGCGCAGCACGTTGCCGTTGCTGTCCAGGAACAGCGTGCCGGTGGCGCCGGCCAGGCCGCCCTCGTTGGACATCTTGTCCAGGTAGGCGCTGATCTTCCACGCATCGAAGCCGAAGGCGAACAGGCGGCCAGCCGCGCCGCGCGCATTGGGCAGGATCTGTCCGGCCGTGCTGGCCGAGGGCAGGCCGGCGACGCCGCGCACGTTCCATGCCTCGTTGGGATAGACGATGCCGTCCAGCGCCATGTCTTCCTCGGCCTTGCCCGCACCGACGGTCAGCTGCGAGGTGCCCACGCGGGTGGCGCCACCGGCACCGGCCAGTGCCAGCTGCGGTGCCAGCGCGCGCGCCTGCGGCGCCTTCACCGCCAGCAGCACGCCATCGACGCTGCCGGCCGCGCGGATCTGCGCGCTGATATCGCCCACGGCTTCACCCACCCCGATCGTGGCCACCACCTGGCCGCCGCGCTGCGCGAAGCGTTCGCGGAAGGCGGCGGCGGCACGGCGGCCGTTGTCGTCGTTGCTGTGCACCACCAGCACCTTGCTGCGCTCGCGGCCGCGCAGGAATTCGGCGGCGATGATGCCGTCGTCTTCCGGGGCCAGCGAGAACCCGGCGCTACCGGCCGGCGGGCTGCTCTTGCCACGGTTCAGCGCCAGCACCGGCACCGGCAGCTGGGCGCGGCCGAACACCGCATCGACCTCATCGCGGCCGAGCGGACCGACCACGAAGTCCACGCCGGCACCGACGGCTTTGTCATAGGCCGCCACCGCACCGGCAGCGGTGCCGGCGGTATCGATGAACTGGATGTCCGGGCGACGGCGGGTTTCGGCGTAATAACCGCTGAGCAGGCCATCGCGCACCGGCTGGGCGGCGGTGGCCAGGCGACCGCTGAGCGGCAGCAGCACGGCCATCTTCAGCGGCGGGCGGTAGCCATCGCTCATGGCCGGCGGACGCTTGCTGGTATCGAACTGCACCGCCTGCTCGCGATCGAACGGACGCGGCAGCGGCAGCCCGCGGGCGATCAACGCGCGCCCGGCGAAGTTGTACAGCGGCTCGTTGGCCGGCAGTGCCGCCGCGCGCGAACGCAGGGTGGCATCGTCGAGCGTGCCGAGCAGACCGGCGATGGCCTGCTGGTTGTCGGTGCGCGCCTTGCCGGTCAACGCGGCGTGCGCGCGGGCGCGCTCCTGCGCGGCACCGATGATGTCGCCGGTGCCCTGCAGCGCATCGGCGCGGGCCAGCTGCCAGCGCGTGCGCAGCTGCGGCACCACCGTATCGGAGGATTCCTTCAGCGAGGCCAGCGCCTGCGCCGGCTGCTTATCGGCCAGGGCCAGCTCGGCGGTGGTCAGGTGGTAGCGCTGCAGGTTGGCGCCGTTGAGCTGGCGCGGGGTGATCTGGGCCAGCAGGCTGCGCGCGCGTGCGCTGTCGCCGGCCTCATGCCAGGCAAAGGCAGCATCGGCCAGCGCGGCAGCGCGGGCGCTGCCCTTCAAGGTGTTGGCCAGTGCTTCCAGCTGCACGGCGGCGTCGCGCGGCTTGCCCTGGTCGATCAGCGCCAACGCCTGGCTCTGCGCCGGCGATTCAGGCGCACTGGTCAGGCTCGTCGTGGCGCAGCCGGCAAGCAGCATCAGCGACAACGAAAGGGCGGAGATCCGTGCGACGGGCTTGTTCATGATCAGGTCCATTCGATGGGGGCAGCGGCCGTGGCCGGGGAACGGTACGATTCTACCCTTGACCCACGAGTGCCGTTGCGATGAGTGCTGTCCCTACGCTGTATGTCGTTGCCACCCCGATCGGCAACCTGGCCGACCTGACGCCGCGGGCGCAGGACGTGCTGCGCTCGGTGGCGGCGGTCTGCGCCGAAGACACCCGCCGCAGCGGCCAGTTGCTGGCCCATTTCGGCATCCAGCAGCCGCTGGTGGCATTGCACGACCACAACGAGGAAGCGCTGTCCCAGCGCATCGTTGCGCGCCTGCTGGCTGGTGAATCGCTGGCGCTGGTGAGCGATGCCGGCACCCCGCTGGTCAGCGATCCGGGCTATCGGCTGGTGCGCGCCGCCCGCGAGGCGGGCATCCGGGTGAGCCCGGTGCCGGGTGCCTGCGCGGCGATTGCCGCATTGAGCGTTGCCGGCCTGCCCAGCGACCGCTTCACGTTTGAAGGCTTCCTGCCGGCCAAGGGCTCGGGCCGCCGCGAACGCCTGCAGGGCCTGGCCGGCGAAACCCGCACGCTGGTGTTCTACGAATCCTCGCACCGCATCACCGAGTCGCTGGCCGACATGGTCGCGGCCTTCGGCGCGCAGCGCCCGGCGGTGCTGGCCCGCGAGCTGACCAAGCTGTTCGAGACCGTCCTCGACGGCACGCTGGCCTCGCTGCTGCAGCAGGTGGAAGCCGACGACAACCAGCGCAAGGGCGAGTTCGTGGTGATGGTGCAGGGCGCTGCCGACGACGAACGAGCGCAGCTGGCCGCCGGCCGCCGCATGTACGCCAAGCTCAGCGAACACCTGCCGCCATCCACCGCCGCCAAGCTCGCCGCCGAACTCACCGGCGCCCCACGCAAAGCCCTCTACGGCAGCTGATCGCGAGCTGGGCGCAGGCAGAGCCACCCCACGGGTGGCCGCCCGCGATGCCGAAGAGGTAGAGCCACCCCATGGGTGGCTGCCCGTAGTGCCGAAGAAGGTAGAGCCACCCCACGGGTGGCTACGCACGATGCCGGAACGAACAGCAGCCACCCATGGGGTGGCTCTACCAGGCGTGCAGCAAACACCGCATTGGAATAAAGCCCCCCGCAAACCATCCGGAGTAGAGCCGTCCCATGGGTGGCTGCCCGTGATGCCGAAGAGGTAGAGCCACCCCATGGGGGGCTACGCACGATGCCGGAACGAACAACAGCCACCCATGGGGTGGCTCTACCAGACGTGCAGCAAACGCCGCTTTTGAATAACCCCCCCCCGCAAACCGTCTGGAGGCACAGCCCCCTTTAGTAAAGGGGGCGCGGCGACAGCCGCGGGGAATTGGACGCTGGTGGCGCCCGGGGCCCACGGTTTGCACCGCAAACCGTGGGGCTTCTTCGCGGCATCGCGAAGAAAGGGCGGAGCCGGCCGATAAGCCGGGTTTTGTCGTGGACAGTCATTCCTCTAGGCGCTACGTCACCGCAGCGCTCAAGCAACCTACCCGGACCCGACGCGGGCCACGCCATTAGGTCCCTATTTGGTCTTGCTCCAGGTGGGGTTTGCCGTGCCGGTCTGTTGCCAGACTCGCGGTGCGCTCTTACCGCACCATTTCACCCTTACCGGCTTCCCGAAGGAAACGTAGGCGGTATCTTTCTGTTGCACTTTCCGTCGGCTTGCGCCGCCCAGGCGTTACCTGGCACCTTGCCCTATGGAGCCCGGACTTTCCTCGGCATCCGCAAGGGATGACGCGACTGTCTGGCCGACTCCGCCGCGCGCATTGTCCCACATCCCGGCGTGCGGAGGGCGGGCGATCACCCCGGCGTTCGGTATTGCCCGGCCGAGATGAACTGCGCGAAGCGCTCGCACCACACCACCACAGTGGTGAATTCCTCGACATCCACGCCCGGTGGCACCTCGACCAGGAAGCGGTTGAAGGTCTTCACTTCGCCGATCCGCACCGCATCGGCCTTGATCCGTTCAAAGCCGGCCTTGGTGTCGACGAACTCGCGGGTCAGATAGACCTTGTAGTCGGGCCCCGGAGCGATCTTGCCGGTGAAGGCCACCTGGGTGGCGCTCACGCTCAGCGCGCCATCGGCCCAGTGCAGCGCATCGCTGCCCTTCTGGTCGCGGTGGAGGTTGGCGTGGTAGCGCGCCTGCTCCATCGCAGCCTGTACCTGCTGAGCCGGCGGATCGTCCGGTGCGGTGAGGATCGGCAGGAAGTACACGCCCAGGCCGAAGCCCACGCCAAGCACAAGCAGGTGGCTGATCAGAAGAAGGAGGATGCGTCGTCGCATGGAAGCTCCGTACAGAGTGGAGACGCGGCAACGGCGCCGCCCCGCCATCCTCGGCACGCAGCGCGTCGGGTCAAGGCGCCCTGGAGGCGGCGTCGGGCCGGCATCCTGCGCAGAACCAGCTCCATCTGGGC
Source organism: Stenotrophomonas sp. Ste86 (assembly GCF_024519465.1). Lineage (GTDB taxonomy): Bacteria > Pseudomonadota > Gammaproteobacteria > Xanthomonadales > Xanthomonadaceae > Stenotrophomonas. The sequence goes on from NZ_JALJRW010000005.1 coordinate 12,085, forward strand.
CGAGGGGCCGGGAATGCCTTCTGGCGCAGCGGCGTTAAACTTTCGTGAACACCCTTGCTTGTGGCTGAAGTGCCGCAATGCCCGGTCCCTGAAGATTGGCTTGGCAACGTCAAAGTGCGCCGATCTGCGCCCTTGCCTCCAGCCGGGTCTCACCGATGCAACTGCCGTCCGGCCCAAACCGGCGCTCGTGGATGAAACCCTCGCCATTGGCATCCAGTGCGATCAGCGTGCTGGCGCGGGTGCCGTACTCCGGGCTGCGGATGAACGCTGCGCTCAGCCAGCGCTCGCGTTCCAGGCCGATGCCGGTGTTGGGCAGGGCGCTGTCGTCAGCCCGGGTTTCATCGGCCAGCGCCGCCCACAGGGGCCCCAGGTCGTCGCTGCCGCTGGCGATCCAGCCCCGCAGGGCGGCGTTCAAACGCTCGGTCTTGGGCCACGGCGCATCCAGCGGCCCGTTGGACATGCCGTGCACGCCGGGCGCCAGCGCCTGCCGGCCCAGCGGGTGATTGCCCAGGAACTGGCAGCTGTCGCGGTCGGCCAGCAGCAGGTTGAACGGCGCGAAGGTGGTGGCGCGGGCGGCCAGCTCGTCGGCGAAGGTGGCAGCCGACGCATCGGCACGCAGGTAGTCGGCCACCAGAGCACCACGTGACGGGCCGGTCTGGCGCGCCAGCGGGTCGCGGACATTGGTGACCACCGCCATCCGGCCCTCGGGCGCGACCCCGGCCCAGGTCCCGCCCGAACGCAGGTCACGTCCAGCCAGCAGGCCGGTGTCCGGCGCCGGCCAGGCCACCAGTGCGGCGGTGGGGCGGGCGTGGAACTCGTCGCGGTTGCCGACCATGACCAGCTGCCACCGCGGGTGTGTTTTCCAGGCAAGGGCGAGAAGGCACATGGCCGGCATTGTGCCGGGGTTTGCGCAAGACCGGGTCAATGGCGACGGGGCTTCTCATGAATGCGCGCCTATGTTTCACACCCTCTACACGCGCCTGAACTTCGCCCCAATCTCAAAAGATGAGACGAAACAGCAACTTGTGGATAAGCCTTGAACAAGTCTCTAAACATTGCTGCAAGCCCTTGATGTCCAAGGTGATTTCCCGCTTGCAAAGTTGTTGACAACCCAATCGGCACTGCTAAGGTGGGTAACAGAGGCAAAACCGGGTTTTTTGTGGTTTTTCGTGGTTCAATGTTTCATCCGGGCGAAGGAAAGGTGCACGCGTCGTGTTTCAGGGCGAGACGGCCATCACGGTTGACGATAAAGGGCGCATGGCGGTTCCCACCGCGCATCGCGACCTTGTCGCGCGCGTGAGCAACAACCGCCTGGTCCTGACCTACAACCCCTTCGAGTCCGGCTGCCTCTGGCTGTATGCCGAGCAGGAGTGGGAGCGGGTCCGCGACGACGTCATGTCCAAGCCCAACACACAGCGTGTCGTGCGTCTGCTGCAACAGAAGCTGGTCGGTTCGGCCGCGCATCTGGAGCTGGACGGCAACGGTCGCATCAGTATTCCTGCCAGCCACCGCGGTGCCGTTGGCATTGAAAAGAAGGCGGTTCTGCTGGGCATGGGCGACAAATTCGAATTGTGGAGCGAGCAGGCACATCGCGCGTTGATCCAGCAGACGTTGTCTGACGGGGATCTGGGCGATGGGTTGCTCGACCTGAAGTTGTGAGCCGGGGTGCCCGGATGCGCGGAGCAGCGCAGACCGGTCACCTTCCGGTGTCGCAGTCGCCGGCGGGGCACCTGCCGGTTCTGTACACGCAGGTCCTGGATGGCCTGAGGGTGATCGAAAACGGTACGTATCTCGATGGCACGTTTGGTCGTGGTGGTCACGCCCGCGGCGTGCTCGAGCAACTCGGTCCCGGAGGCCGGCTGCTGGTCATGGACAAGGATCCCGAAGCGATTGCGGTTGCCGAGCGCGATTTCGCGCCGGACCCGCGCGTGACGATCTTCCGTGGCAGCTTCGCCGACCTGCTGCATTGGGAGGCCACCGCCGACGGCCTGGACGGGGTGCTGTTCGACCTCGGCGTGTCGTCGCCGCAGCTTGACGTGGCCGAGCGCGGTTTCAGTTTCGGCAAGGACGGCCCGCTGGACATGCGCATGGACCCGGACAGCGGCGAAAGCGCCGCGCAGTGGCTCAACCGTGTTGAAGAGCGCGAGCTGATGGACGTGCTGTGGACCTATGGCGAAGAGCGCCAGGGCCGCCGTATCGCCAAGGCCATCGTGGCCCGCCGCGACAAGCAGCCCTTCACCCGCACCGCCGAATTGGCGGAGCTGATCGGCTCGGTGATGCCGCGTGGCAAGGACAAGATCCACCCGGCCACGCGCAGCTTCCAGGCCATCCGCATCCACATCAACCGTGAACTGGCCGACCTCGAAGCCGGCCTGGACGCGGCGATGGCGCGGCTCAAGCCCGGTGGCCGGCTGGCGGTGATCAGCTTCCATTCGCTGGAAGACCGCATCGTCAAGCAGTTCATGAACCGTCACGCCAAGGCCCCGCCGAGCAATCGCCGGCTGCCCGAGCTGGCCGCGTTCGTGCCGACCCTGGATCTGCACGGCGGCGCGATCAAGGCCGAGGACGACGAGCTGGCGGTCAACCCGCGCTCGCGCAGCGCGGTGCTGCGCGTGGCCGAAAAGCGCGAGGTGGCCGGGTGAGTCGCCTGCTGCTCATCGTGCTGCTGGCCTGCACCATCGCCTCGGCGATCGGGGTGGTGTTCATGCGCCACCGCCACCGTCAGACCTTCATCGAGTTGTCCAAGGTCGAGCGTGCGCGCGATGAGATCAACATCGAATTCGGCCGCCTGCAGCTGGAGCAGGCGACCCTGGCCGAGTCCACCCGGGTCGACCGCGTCGCCCGCGAGAAGCTCGGCATGAAGTTCCCCGAAGCGGCGGACGTGGTGGTGGTACGGCCATGAACAAGTCCGGTCGCAACCGTGCACGCAACAGCTTCAACCTGCGCCAGCGCCTGAAGTGGGTGGGTCTGGCGCTTGGGCTGTGCTCGGTGTCGCTGGTCGGCCGCGCGGCCTATGTGCAGATCATCAACAGCGAGTTCTACCAGCGCCAGGGCGAAGCGCGCTACCTGCGCGAGCTGCCGATCAACACCTCGCGCGGCATGATCACCGACCGCAACGGCGAGCCGGTGGCGGTGTCCACGCCGGTGGCTTCGATCTGGGTCAACCCGCAGGAACTGCTGCGCTCGCAGGACCGCATCCCCGAACTGGCGACCGCGCTGGGCATGCCGCTGGACGAGCTGACCTCCAAGCTGGCGCAGAAGTCGGACAAGGAATTCATGTACCTGCGTCGCCGGATCAATCCGGACGAGGCGGAAAAGGTGGTCGCGCTGAAAATTCCGGGCGTGGCCTCGCAGCGTGAGTTCCGTCGCTTCTACCCGCAGGGTGAGGCGATGGCGCACGTGCTGGGCTTCACCAACATCGACGACCGCGGCCAGGAAGGGCTGGAGCTGGCCTTCGACGAATGGCTGCGCGGCAAGGCCGGCGCCAAGCGGGTGATCCGCAACCGCAAGGGCGACACCGTTGAAAGCGACCTGCTGCGCCCCGCCGAGCCGGGCAAGGACCTGACCCTCAGCATCGACCGCCGCATCCAGTTCCTGGCCTTCAAGGAGCTGCGCAACGCGCTGATCGCCAACAAGGCGGCCGGCGGCTCGATGGTCATCATGGACGTGGCCACCGGCGAAGTGCTGGCCATGGTCAACCTGCCCACCTACAACCCCAATTCGGTTGGCGGTGCGGCCCCGGACACCCGTCGCAACCGCGCGGTGACCGACCTGGTCGAGCCCGGCTCGACCATGAAGCCGTTGACCATCGCCTCGGCGCTGCAATCCGGCGTGGTCACCAAGGACACCACGGTGGACACCAACCCGGGCTACATGTCCGTGGGCCGCTTCACCATCAAGGACGTGCCGCGCAACAACGGCGTGCTCAATGTCACCGGCGTGATCACCCGCAGCTCGAACATCGGCGCGGCCAAGATCGCCGCGAAGATGCCGGACCAGGTCTTCTACGACCACGTCCACAGCTTCGGGTATGGCGTGTCCCCGCATAGCGGATTCCCGGGTGAATCGGCCGGCGTGCTGCCGCGTCCGGCGCGCTGGAGTGGTTCGTCCAAGACCACCATGTCCTACGGCTATGGCCTGAATGTCACGCCGCTGCAGATCGCCACCGCCTACTCGGCGCTGGGCAACGGCGGCAAGCTGATCGCGCCGACCTTCGTCAAGGGCCAGCGCAACGAAGGCAAGCAGATCATCGACGAGAATATCGCCAAGCAGGTCGTGGCGATGATGGAAACCGTGGTCACCCAGGGCGGCGCCAAGCAGGCGGCGGTGCTGGGCTACCACGTGGCCGGCAAGACCGGCACCGCGCGCAAGGCCGGCCCCGGCGGCTACGAGCGCGGGCATTACAACGCGCTGTTCGCCGGTGTGGTGCCGGCCACCAACCCGCGCTTTGCCACGGTCATCGTGATCAACGATCCGCAGGCCGGCAAGTATTACGGCGGCCTGGTGTCCGCCCCGGTGTTCCACAACGTGATGGAAGGCGCGCTGCGCCTGATGGACGTGCCGCCGGATGATATCGAGTCGTGGCTGGCCGCCCAGCAGTCCGGAAAGATGGGTCACGCCGCCTCGGTACTGCCGATGCCGCCGCCGGAAACGGTGATCGCCCCGGACGCCGCCGCCGAATTCGATGCCGCGCTGCCCAGCGCGCACGCCACGGTGCCGCCCCCGCAGGGAGGCACCCAATGAGCCAGACGATGTTGCTTTCGCACCTGCTTCCCGATGTGGCGCTCAGCCACGATCCGTCCATCACCGGCCTGGTGCTGGACAGCCGCGACGTGCGTCCGGGCAATGCCTTCGTGGCGATCGCCGGCTTCGGCGCGCACGGGCTGGGCTTCGTCGACCAGGCGCAGGCCAATGGCGCCGGTGCGATCCTGTTCGACCCGCCGGCCCCGACCGAGCTGCCGGCCCCGGCCGACGCGATCGCCGTGCCGGGCCTGCGCAACCGCATGGGCGCGATGGCCGACCAGTTCCACGGCCGCCCGTCGCGCGCGATGACGATGGTCGGGGTGACCGGCACCAACGGCAAGACCTCCACCGTGCAACTGCTGGCCCAGGCCTGGCACCTGCTTGGTACCCGCAGTGGAAGTATCGGCACGTTGGGCGTGGGTCTTTATGGCCACGTCGTGCCGACCGGCTTCACCACCCCGCTGGTATTGCAGATGCACCAGGTGCTGGCGCAGCTGCGCGATGACGGCGCACAGGCGGTGGCGATGGAAGTCAGCTCGCACGCGCTGGACCAGGGCCGCGTGGACGCCGTGCACTTTGATGTGGCGGTGTTCACCAACCTCACCCGCGATCATCTGGATTACCACGGCGATATGCTCCAGTACGGCGCGGCCAAGGCCAGACTGTTCCACCGCGAGGGCCTCAAGGCGGCGGTGGTCAACCTGGACGACAGCTTCGGCAGCGAACTGCTGCGGACCGTCGAGGCCGGCGTGCGCCAGATCGGGCTGAGCTCGCGCGGCGCGCAGCAGGCCACGCTGCGCGCGGACTCGCTGAAGCTGGATGGCCGTGGCATCGCCTTCGACCTGGTGGTCGATGGCACTCGCCATCCGGTGCAGTCGCCGCTGCTGGGCCGCTTCAACGTGGACAACCTGCTGGCCGTGGCTGGTACGTTGTTCGCCCTCGACCATGCACCGGCCGCGATCGCCGACCTGCTTTCGCAGCTGCAGCCGATCGCCGGGCGCATGAACCGCCTGGGCGGCGAGCACGGCCTGCCCACCGTGGTGGTCGATTACGCACACACTCCCGACGCGCTGGAACAGGCGCTCGGCAGCCTGCACGACCACCTGAGCGGGCGTCTGGTCTGCGTGTTCGGCTGCGGCGGTGAGCGCGACACCGGCAAGCGTCCGCAGATGGCGGCCATCGCCGAGAAACTCGCCGACGTGGTGATCGTCACCGACGACAATCCGCGTGGTGAAGATGGCGACGTGATCGTGGCCGACATCGTCGCCGGCCTGAGTTCGCCCGCTGCCGCCACCGTGCAGCGCGACCGCGCCGCCGCGATCGCCACCGCGATCGGCCTGGCCGGCGCCGGTGACATCGTGCTGATCGCCGGCAAGGGGCATGAGCCCTATCAGGAAGTCCACGGCGTCAAGCATGCCTTCGACGACACCGAGGTCGCCGGTCGCGTGCTGGCGTCGCGGATGCAGGAGGTGGCCCCATGAAGCGCACCCCGCTGTCGCTGATCGCGCATTGGGCCGGTGGCGAGATCCATGGCGATGACACCGCCATCGACGCCATCAGCAACGACACCCGCACGCTTGCCCCCGGCAGCCTGTACGTGGCGCTGCGCGGTGAACGTTTCGACGGCCATGATTTCGCCGCCGACGCGATCGCGCGCGGTGCTTCGGCAATGTTGGTGGAGCGACTGCTCGACCTGCCCGTGCCGCAGATCGTGGTCGCCGACAGCGAACACGCGCTGGGCCGGATCGCCCACGGCATGCAGCGTGACCGCCGCACCGCCGTGTTCGCCATCACCGGCAGCAACGGCAAGACCAGCGTCAAGAGCCTGCTGCTGGCCATCCTGGCACAGGTCGCGCGCGAACAGCACAAGGTCGTCTACGCCAATCCGGGCAACCGCAACAACGAGATCGGGCTGCCGCTGGCGGTGCTCGACGCGCCCGAGGACGCCGACTTCGCCATCTACGAGATGGGGGCCGGCAAGCCGGGCGACATCGCCTACCTCACCGAGATCGTGCGCCCGCACTACGCGCTGGTGAACAACGTCGCCCCGGCCCACCTGGAGCGGATGGGCAGCCTGCAGGGCGTGGCCACCACCAAGGGCGCGATCTACGCCGCGCTGCCGGCCGATGGCGTTGCGGTGATCAATGCCGACGACGCCTTCGGCATCTGGTTCGAACAGCACATCGTCGGCCAGCCGCCGCGCAGCCGTGTGCTGCGCTACGGGCTGGACCACAGCGCCGATGTGTCGGCGCTGGCGATCCGTCCGAGCGCTTCGGGCAGCCAATTCCTGTTGACCAGCCCGCACGGGCAGGTCGAGATCGCCCTGGCCTTGCCGGGTCGGCACAACATCAGCAATGCATTGGCCGCCGCCACGCTGGCGCTGGCCGCCGGTATCGGCCTGGACCAGATCGCCGCGGGCCTGGCCCGCGCCGAACCCGTTCCCGGCCGCCAGATCGCGCACCAGTTGCCCAATGGCGCGGTGCTGATCGATGACAGCTACAACGCCAATCCCGGCTCGCTGGCCGCGGCGATCGATGCGCTGGCCGGCGGCAAGGCCGAGGGCTGGCTGGTGCTGGGCGACATGCGCGAACTCGGCCCGGACGGCGAGGCGCTGCACGCCCAGGCCGGGCGCCGCGCGCGCGATGCCGGGCTCAAGCGCCTGTACACGCTGGGCACGCTCAGTGCGGCCGCATCGACCGCGTTCGGCGAGGGCGGGCGGCACTTCACCGACCACGACACGCTGGCCGCCGCGCTAGGCGACGAACTGCATGCTGGCGTGCGCTGCCTGGTCAAGGGTTCGCGCGGCAGTGCCATGGACAAAATTGTAAAAGCGCTGCTGGCGCGAGGAGAGGAAAGCCCCAATGTTGCTTGAACTGGCCCGATGGTTGCAGCAGTTGGAGAGCCTGTTCGGGCTGTTCGGCTATCTGACTCTGCGCGGCATCCTCGCTGCGCTGACCGCGCTGTTCCTGTCGCTGTGGCTGGGCCCGGCGATGATCCGCAAGCTGGCCCAGTTCAAGGGCGGCCAGCCGATCCGCACCGACGGGCCGCAGACCCACTTCTCCAAGGCCGGCACGCCGACCATGGGCGGTTCGCTGATCCTGCTGACCATCACCCTGTCGGTGCTGCTGTGGGCCGACCTGCGCAACCGCTACGTGTGGGTCGTGCTGGCGGTGATGCTGTGCTTCGGCGCCATCGGCTGGTACGACGACTGGATCAAGATCGTGCGCCGCGACCCGAACGGCCTGAAGTCGCGCTGGAAGTACCTGCTGCAGTCAATCTTCGGCCTGGCCGCCGGGCTGTTCCTGTTCTACACCGCCGATGTCCCGGCGGCGTTGACCTTCTACATCCCGATGTTCAAGTCGGTGGCGTTGCCGCTGGCCGGGATCAGCTTCGTGGCCATCGCCTACTTCTGGATCGTGGGCTTCTCCAACGCGGTCAACCTGACCGACGGCCTGGATGGCCTGGCGATCATGCCGACCGTGCTGGTGGCCTGCGCGCTGGGCGTGTTCGCCTACGCCTCGGGCAACGTGGTGTTCTCCAGCTACCTGCAGATCCCGCAGATTCCCGGCGCCGGTGAACTGGTGATCATCTGCGCGGCGATTGCCGGCGCAGGCCTGGGCTTCCTGTGGTTCAACACCTATCCGGCCATGGTCTTCATGGGCGATATCGGCGCGCTGGCGCTGGGTGCGGTGCTGGGCACCATCGCGGTGATCACCCGCCAGGAACTGGTGCTGGTGATCATGGGCGGCGTGTTCGTCATCGAGACCCTGTCGGTGATGATCCAGGTGGCCTCGTTCAAGCTCACCGGCAAGCGCGTGTTCCGCATGGCCCCGATCCACCACCACTTCGAGCTGAAGGGCTGGCCGGAGCCGCGCGTGATCGTGCGCTTCTGGATCATCTCGGTGGTGCTGGTGCTGATCGGCCTGGCCACGTTGAAGGTCCGCTGATGAATGATCTGTCGCGCCAGGCAACCCGCCTTGAAGCCATCGGAGGCCACTTCGACAAGTGGCTGCTGGGCGCGATCATCACGCTCACCGGGCTGGGCGTGGTGATGGTCGCGTCCAGCTCGATCGCGTTGATGAGCAGTCCGTTCTACTACCTCAACCGCCACTTGATCTTCCTGGCGGTGGGTATCGTGCTGGCCATCATCGCCATGCGCACCGAGCTCAAGACCATCGAGCAGTACAACCAGGTGCTGCTGCTGGGCTGCTTCGCCCTGCTGGTGGTGGTGTTCATCCCCGGCCTGGGCAGCAGCGTCAACGGTGCCCGCCGCTGGATCAACCTGGGCTTCTCCAAGTTCCAGACCGTCGAAGCGGTCAAAGTGCTCTACATCGTGTGGCTGTCCAGCTACCTGGTGCGCTTCCGCGACGAGGTCAACGCAACCTGGCCGGCGATGCTCAAGCCGCTCGGCGTGGCCGGTGCGCTGGTGGTGCTGTTGCTGCTGCAGCCGGACTTCGGCTCGTCGACCCTGCTGCTGGCGATCACCGCCGGCATGCTGGTGCTGGGCGGGGTGAACCTGCCGCGCATGTCGATGCCGATCGTGTTCGGCCTGGTGGCGATGAGCGCGCTGGCGATCATCGAACCCTACCGGATGCGCCGCATCACCTCCTTCTGGGACCCGTGGGCCGACCAGCAGGGCGACGGCTACCAGCTGTCGAACGCGCTGATGGCCGTGGGCCGCGGCGAATGGACCGGCGTGGGCCTGGGCAACTCGGTGCAGAAGCTCTACTACCTGCCCGAAGCGCACACCGACTTCATCTTCTCGGTCACCGCCGAAGAACTGGGCTTCCTCGGTACCTGCCTGATCGTGGGCCTGTACGCGCTGCTGGCCGGCCGCGCGTTCTGGATCGGCATGCGCTGCGTGGAAATGAAGCGGCACTTCTCCGGCTACATCGCCTTCGGCATCGGCCTGTGGGTGAGCATGCAGAGCTTCGTCTCGATCGGGGTCAACCTCGGCATCCTGCCGACCAAGGGCCTGACCCTGCCGCTGATCTCCGCCGGCGGTTCCAGCGTGCTGATGACCTGCGTGGCGATGGGCCTGCTGCTGCGCGTGTCCTATGAACTGGATCGCGCCGAGCGCCGCCAGGCCGTGCGCATGCACGCAGCCGAAGGCGAGGAGCCGATCGCCGCCGAGCCGGGCAGGGCGCCGAGCGCGTCGGCCGTGGCGGCTGCCATGCAGGAAAGTACCCCGCGCGACGGCACCCCCCGTGACAGCTCGCCACGGGGCACCAGCCGCATGCAGCAGCGCATCGAACCGACCCTGGGGAGGATGGGATGAGCACTCGCCCGACTTCTTCCCCGCGTCCGGTGATGATCATGGCTGGCGGCACCGGTGGGCACATCTTCCCCGGCCTGGCCGTGGCCGGGGTGCTGCGCGCGCGCGGCATTCCGGTGACCTGGCTGGGCAGCGACGGCGGCATGGAAACGCGCCTGGTGCCGCCGCACGACATCCACATCGATACGCTGGCCATCAGTGGCCTGCGTGGCAAGGGCAAGCTGGCCCTGCTCGCCGCACCGGCACGCCTGCTGCGTGCGGTGCGCGCGGCCGGCTTCCTGATCCGCGACCGCCAGCCGCGCGCGGTGATCGCCTTCGGCGGCTTCGCCTCCGGCCCGGGCGGCCTGGCCGCGCGCCTGCATGGTCTGCCGCTGCTCGTGCACGAGCAGAACCGCGCGCCGGGCCTGACCAACCGCGTCCTGTCGCGCTTCGCGCGCCGCGTGCTGACCGGTTTCCCGGGCAGCTTCGCCCAGCGCGAGGAAGCGGTGGGCAACCCGGTGCGTGCCGAGATCGCCGCGATCACACCGCCTGACATGCGCCTGGCCAACCGCCAGGGACCGCTGCGCCTGCTGGTGCTCGGCGGCAGCCAGGGCGCGCGCGCATTGAACAACGCGGTGCCGCAGGCGCTGGCAGCACTGGGCAGCCGCGTCGCTATCGAGGTGCGCCACCAGAGCGGTGAGAAGCTGCATGCCGAAGCGCTGGCGGCTTACCGCGATGCCGGTGTCGAGGCGCGCGTGGAGGCCTTCATCGCCGACATGGCCGAGGCCTTCGCCTGGGCCGACCTGGTGGTGTGCCGTTCCGGCGCCTCGACCCTGGCCGAGCTGTGCGCGGTCGGTGTCGGCAGCGTGCTGGTGCCCTTCGCCGCCGCCGTCGACGATCACCAGACCCGCAATGCGGAGTATCTGGTCGAGCGCGGCGCGGCCGTGTTGCTGAAGCAGGATGAAACGCTGGCCACGCATCTTGAAGGCGTGCTGCGCGAATTGTCCGAAAATTCCGCCCGACGCATGCAGATGGCCAATGCCGCGCGTGCCCTGGCCAAGGTCGATGCCGCAGAGCGCATCGCCGACATCATCCTCGAGGAATCCAAATGAAGACCGCTATGCGCCACCGCGCACGCCTGACGCGAGGCCGCGCATGATCCGTCGCCTGCACGACACCAACGACCTGGTGCGCGCCTTCCCGCGCGTGCACTTCGTCGGCATCGGCGGCACCGGCATGAGCGGCATCGCCGAAGTGATGCTGACCCTGGGCTATGAAGTGTCCGGTTCGGACAACGCCGACAACGCCGCGACCCGTCGCCTGGCCAGCCTCGGTGCGCGCGTGATGCGCGGCCATTCGGCGGCCAACGTGCTCGGCACCGACTGCGTGGTGGTGTCCAGTGCGATCCGCGATGACAACCCCGAGCTGATGGAAGCGCGCAGCCAGCGCATTCCGATCATGCCGCGTGCGGCCATGCTGGCCGAACTGATGCGCTTCCGCCGCGGCATCGCGGTGGCCGGTACCCACGGCAAGACCACCACCACCAGCCTCACGGCCGCGGTGCTGAGCGAAGGCGGGCTGGACCCGACCTTCGTGATCGGTGGCCAGCTGCTGGCCGCAGGTGCCAACGCCAAGCTGGGCAGTGGCCAGTGGCTGGTGGCCGAAGCCGATGAAAGCGATGGCAGCTTCCTGCGCCTGAACCCGCTGGTGTCGGTGATCACCAACATCGATTCGGATCACCTGGAAAACTACGGCAACGATTTCGCCCGCGTCCAGGCCGCCTTTGCCGAGTTCCTGCAGCGCCTGCCGTTCTACGGCCTGGCCGTGCTGTGCATCGACGATCCGGAAGTGGCCGCGCTGGCCGCACAGACCCCGCGCCATGTCATGAGCTATGGCATGAGCAGCAACGCCGACGTGCGCGCCGAGGACGTGGTCCAGGATGGACCGCGCATGCGCTTCACCCTGCGCCTGCCCGAAGGCAGCAGCTACCCGGTCACGCTGGCGCTGCCGGGCGCGCACAACGTGCTCAACGCGCTGGCCGCCGCCGCCGTGGGCTGGCAGCTGGGCGTCGCCCCCGACGCCATTGCCCGCGCGCTGGAAAGTTTTGCCGGCATCGGCCGCCGCTTCAATGACCTGGGCATCGTCACCACCCACACCGGTGCCCGTGTGCGTCTGATCGACGACTACGGTCACCACCCGCGCGAGCTGGCGGCGGTGTTCGCGGCCGCCCGTGGCGGCTGGCCGGACCAGCGCCTGGTGGTGGCGTTCCAGCCGCACCGCTACAGCCGTACCCGCGACCAGTTCGATGCCTTTGCCGCGGTGCTGTCCGAAGTGGACGCGCTGGTGCTGAGCGAGGTCTACCCGGCCGGCGAAGCGCCGATCCCGGGCGCCGACTCGCGCTCGTTGGCGCGCGCCATCCGTGCGCGCGGCCGCAGCGAGCCGGTCGTGGTGGGCCATACCGCCGAGCTGTCGCACGTGCTGCCCGACGTGCTGCAGGACGGCGACCTGCTGCTGCTGATGGGCGCCGGCGACATCGGCCACGTGGCGCAGCTGATCGCAACCGAAGGATTCACGGAGACCCCGGCGGCATGAACCCGATCTTCTTCCCGTCGCTGCGTGTCACCGACCCGGCCGTGTTCGGCCGCGTCGCGGTGCTGCTTGGCGGTACCTCCAGCGAACGCGAGGTGTCGCTCGACTCGGGCCGCAACGTGATCGCCGCGCTGCGCGCGCGCGGCGTCGACGCGGTGGCCGTGGACGGCATCCCGGCGCTGGCGCTGGCGCTGGTGGAAAAGCGCTTCGACCGGGTGTTCAACATCCTGCACGGCCACAACGGCGGCGGTGAGGACGGCATCGTGCAGGGGCTGATGGACGCCTTCGGCGTGCCGTACACCGGCTCCAAGGTGCTCGGCTCTGCGCTGAGCATGGACAAGATCCGCACCAAGCAGGTGTGGTTGTCGCTAGGCCTGCCCACGCCGCGCTACGTCAAGCTGGTGGAGGGCGTGGACGTGCACGCCGCCGCTGCCGAACTCGGCCTGCCGGTGGTGGTCAAGCCCGCCAATGAAGGCTCCAGCGTGGGCATCAGCCGGGTCACCGACGCCGCCGGCCTGGCCGACGCCGTGGCCCTGGCCGCGCGCTACGACGGCCAGCTGCTGATGGAACAGATGGTGGTGGGCGACGAACTCACCGTGGCGATCCTGGGCGACCAGGCCCTGCCGTCGATCCGTATCGTGCCCAAGGGCCAGTGGTACGACTACAACGCCAAGTACATCGCCGAGGACACCCAGTACCTGTGCCCCGGCCTGGACGGCGATGACGAAGCCGACATCCGCCGCATCGCGCTGGCCGCCTTCCAGGCCGCCGGTTGCCACGGCTGGGGTCGGGTGGACGTGATGCGCGACCGCGACAGCGGCCGCTTCTACCTGCTGGAAGTGAACACCGCGCCGGGCATGACCAGCCACTCGCTGGTACCCAAGGCTGCCGCGCAGGCTGGCATCGGCTTCGAGGAACTGGTCTGGCGCGTGCTGGAACAGACCCTGCCGACCCACCTGCAGGACCTGGACAGGGAGCGTGCCCACGCATGAACGCGGTGCTGCGCATCTTCGTCTGGTTGCTGGCCCTGTCGGTCGTAGCGCTGCCCGTGGTGGCGGTGCTCAACGGCTGGGTCGGTGCCGAACGCTGGCCGCTGGCCAAGCTGCGCGTGCACGCCGAGTTCAAGCGGGTGCCGGCCGAACAGCTGCAGCAGGTTGTGCTGCCCTATGCCAAAGCCGGGTTTTTCGCGGTCAAGCTGCAGGATGCGCAGGACGCCATCGAAAAGCTGCCGTGGGTGGAAAGCGCGCAGGTGCGCAAGCAGTGGCCGGACGTGCTGGAAATCAGCCTGGTCGAGCACAAGCCGTTCGCGCGCTGGGGCCAGGACCGCCTGCTGTCCGAGCAGGGCAAGCTGTTTGCCACCCCCAAGAAACTGCAGGACCTGCAGCTGCCCGACCTGGACGGCCCGGACTCGCAGACCGAAGAAGTGGTGGCGCTCTACAACGATGCACGTGCGCTGTTTGCGCCGGCCGGGGTGGACGTCAAGCGGGTCACCATGGATGCCCGCGGCAGCTGGTCGCTGCTGCTCAGCAACGGCACCGAAGTGGTGGTCGGCCGCGATGACGCGCGCTCGCGCCTGCAGCGGTTCGTGCGCGTGCTGCCACAGCTGGCCAACCCGCAGGCGCCGATCGAACGCGCCGACCTCCGATATACCAATGGCTTCACGCTGAGCTGGGGTACCCCGGCCGCAACCGCGCCGAAACCGGCGCAGGACAGGACATGAATCGCAAGGGTGACAAATCACTGATCGTCGGACTGGATATCGGCACCTCCAAGGTGGTGGCGCTGGTCGGCGAGTATTCGCCGGGCAATCCGATCGAGGTCATCGGCATCGGCTCGCACGAATCGCGCGGGCTCAAGCGCGGCGTGGTGGTGGATATCGAATCGACGGTGCAGTCCATCCAGCGCGCGGTCGAAGAGGCCGAGCTGATGGCCGGCTGCGAAATCCGCTCGGTGTATGCCTCGATCTCCGGCAACCACGTGCAGTGCAAGAACTCGCCGGGCATCGTGCCGATCCGCGACGGTGAAGTGACCTGGGGCGACCTGGACCGCGTGCTCGATGCGGCCAAGGCCGTGGCGATCCCGGCCGACCAGAAGATCCTGCACGCGATCCCGCGCGAGTACGTGCTGGACGATTCGCAGGAAGGCATCCGCAACCCGGTCGGCATGACCGGCGTGCGCCTGGAGGTGCACGCGCACCTGGTGGTGTGCGCGCAGTCGGCCGCGGCCAACATCTCCAAGTGCGTGCAGCGCTGCGGCCTGCAGGTCGACGATCTGGTGCTGTCTTCGCTGGCCTCCAGCGTGGCCGTGCTGACCGCCGACGAGCGCGAGCTGGGCGTGGTGCTGGTCGACATGGGCGCCGGCACCACCGACCTGGCCGTGTTCGTGCAGGGCGCGATCTGCCACACCGCGTCGCTGCCGATCGCCGGTGACCACGTCACCAACGACATCGCGCACATGCTGCGCACCCCGACCCCGGAAGCCGAACAGATCAAGGTGCGCTACGCGTGCGCCCTGGCCCAGCTGGCCACCGCCGAGGAGAGCATCCAGGTGCCCAGCGTCGGCGATCGTCCGCCGCGCCGGATGCCGCGCCACGCGCTGGCCCAGGCAGTGCAGGGCCGTTACGAGGAAATCTTCGAGATGGTGCAGGCCGAACTGCGCCGTTCCGGTTTCGAGGAACTGGTGCGTGCCGGCATGGTGCTCACCGGGGGTGCCTCGAAGATGGAAGGCGTGGTCGAACTGGCCGAGGAAATGCTGCAGATGCCGGTACGCGTTGGCATTCCGCAGCACGTTACCGGGCTGGGCGAAGTGGTCGGCAATCCGGTCCACGCCACCGGCGTAGGCCTGCTGCTGATGGGCAGCCAGATCGAACACCCGCGCCGTCCGTCGCTGCCCACCGGGCGCGCCGGCAGCATGTTCAAGAAACTCAAGACCTGGTTCCGCGGCGAATTCTGAGCGCGGTACTGACACGCAGTACACATGCAACACGCGATAAGCAGTTCCCGAAAATTCCACGCAGTCCACGCACCACCGGCAACACCACGCAGTGCGATGTAACTGGAACACAGGCAACACCGCGGCCCCCCGGCCGTTCATTGAAGCAGGCAACACGGCCGCAACCGGTGCGAACCGGCCAGGGCAAACCAACTACAACTCGCCGGCACGACGGTGGGGGAGGACAGGAGAAGGAATCTCCAACGCCCCCGTCCCGCGTAAACGGCATCAAGAGGACACGGACATGGCGCATTTCGAACTGATTGAAAAGATGGCACCCAATGCGGTGATCAAGGTGATCGGCGTGGGCGGCGGCGGCGGCAACGCGGTGGCGCACATGGTCAGCACCAGTGTGGACGGCGTGGAATTCATCACCGCCAACACCGACTCGCAGGCCATCAAGAATTGCGGTGCCAAGCTGCAGCTGCAGCTGGGTACCAACGTCACCAAGGGCCTGGGCGCCGGCGCGAATCCGGAAGTGGGCCGCCAGGCCGCGCTGGAAGACCGCGAGCGCATCATGGATGCCCTGCAGGGTGCGGACATGGTGTTCATCACCGCCGGCATGGGCGGCGGCACCGGCACCGGCGCCGCGCCGGTGGTTGCACAGCTGGCCAAGGAGATGGGCATCCTGACCGTCGCCGTGGTCACCAAGCCGTTCCCGTTCGAAGGCCGTCGCCGCATGCAGGTCGCGCTGAAGGGCATCGAGGAACTGAGCCAGCATTGCGATTCGCTGATCACCATCCCCAACGAAAAGCTGATCACCGTGCTGGGCCGCAACGCCACCATGATCCAGGCCTTCCGTGCCGCCAACGACGTCCTCCAGGGCGCCGTGCAGGGCATCGCCGACCTGATCGTGCGTCCGGGCCTGATCAACGTCGACTTCGCCGACGTGCGCACCGTCATGTCCGAAATGGGCCTGGCGATGATGGGCACCGGCACCGCCCGTGGCGATGACCGCGCCCAGGCCGCCGCCGAAGCCGCCATCCAGAACCCGCTGCTGGACGA
Source organism: Stenotrophomonas sp. Ste86 (assembly GCF_024519465.1). Classification (GTDB taxonomy): domain Bacteria; phylum Pseudomonadota; class Gammaproteobacteria; order Xanthomonadales; family Xanthomonadaceae; genus Stenotrophomonas. Next base: position 28,667 of record NZ_JALJRW010000005.1, read on the forward strand.
TGTGAACCTGGCCGGTGCCAACGGCATCCTGGTCAACATCACCGCCGGCGCCGACTTCACCATGGCCGAGTTCGACGAGATCGGCCGCACCATCGATGGCTTCGCTTCCGAAGACGCCACCGTGGTGGTCGGTACCGTGCTGGATCCGGACATGCAGGACGAAGTCCGCGTGACCGTGGTCGCCACCGGCCTGAACCGTGCCGTGGCTGCCAAGACCCAGCGTCCGGGCGAGCGCGCGCCGATCAAGCTGGTCCGCAACGCCACCACCGGCCAGCCGGAGTTCGGCGAGTTCGACACCGGCGGCGATGCCGTGTCCAAGGCCGTCGGCGGCATGGGCATGGGGATGGGCCTGCGTCGTCCCAGCGCGGACACCGTGGCTCCGTCGGCGCCGTCGTCCTCGGGCCCCGCGGCTGCTGAACTGCCCAACGATTACCTGGACATCCCGGCGTTCCTGCGCCGCCAGGCGGACTGACGCGTGCATGCCGGGGTCTTGTCCTCCCCGGTTGACGCCTCCATGTCCCTTGCTGCCGGGCCAGGATCGGCCCGGCAGTCTGCCGCCTTCGTGCCTCGGCACGTGTGTGCGGCGCTGCCCGTTTTTCGGTTCAGAAAGGGGTAGTGGTAGTGCGTGTTATTCTTGTTTGTCACCGTCGCGCTGACCGCGCGCTTTCCCGGTCCTGCTCCCCATGATTCCGCAACGAACCCTCAAGAACACGATCCGCGCCACCGGCGTTGGCCTGCACAGCGGTGACAAGGTCTACATGACCCTGCGCCCGGCACCGGTCAACCATGGCATCGTGTTCCGACGGGTCGATCTGGAACCGGTGGTGGAAGTGCCCGCGCGCGCGGACCTGGTCACCGAAGTCACCCTGTGCACCGGGCTGACCTACCACGACGCCAAGATCCAGACCGTCGAACACCTGATGTCGGCCCTGGCCGGCCTGGGCGTGGACAACATCATCGTGGAACTGTCCTCGGCCGAGCTGCCGATCATGGACGGCTCTTCCGGTCCGTTCGTGTTCCTGCTGCAGTCGGCAGGCATCGCCGAGCAGGACGCACCCAAGCGCTTCATCCGCATTCTCAAGACCGTGGAAGTGACCGAAGGCGACAAGGTCGCCCGCTTCGAGCCCTATGAGGGCTACAAGCTCGGTTTCACCATCCAGTTCGATCATCCGATGATCCCGGCCAAGCAGTCCCGCGCCGAGATCGAGTTCTCCACGGCCGCCTACACCAAGGAAATCTCCCGCGCGCGCACCTTCGGCTTCATGCGCGACCTGGAGTACATGCGCGAGCGCAACCTGGGTCTGGGCGGGTCGATGGACAACGCCATCGTGCTCGACGAATTCCGTGTGCTCAACGACGACGGCCTGCGCTACGCCGACGAGTTCGTGCGGCACAAGATCCTCGACGCGATCGGCGACCTGTACCTGGCCGGTGGCCAGGTGCTGGGTGCCTACGAAGGCTTCAAGTCCGGCCATGCGCTCAACAACAAGCTGGTGCGGGCCCTGATGGCCGATGCCAGCGCCTGGGAGTGGGTCAGCTATGACGCGGCGGCGGCCACGGCCCCGGTCGTTTACAGTGTCCCGGCCTACGCCTGATCTTCCGCAACCCATTGAATGTATTGAAAAACAAACGGCGCCCAAGGCGCCGTTTAGCGTTTCGGGGTCGAACCCGCTGGTTTCTTGACGTCGATGAACCATTGGCCGACGTGGGTCACGGATTTGTGAACCTGATCGAGGTTCTTGCTGAATTTAACGCAAATTTAATAAAAGACTAACGACTGGGCGACGTTCCGCGGCTACGATGCAGGCCGGTTCCCTGACAAGTTCACATGTTCGTGACGCGTCGGGGAAGGGGCCGGATGCCCCGATGCCTTCAGGATTTGGAGAGGTCCATGTCCTTCAGGCAAGCCAACGCGTCGCGTAGCCCTTTGTGCGTGGCGGCTGAAACTGCGTGGGGGCCATTCCGGTTGTCAACCGCTGGGGAGCGGGGAGGAGGGGCAGGCGCAGTTTTGACGGTCACCTTGGTGACCTTCAGCCCGATGGACCGGGCCGCGTCGATCAACTGTGCTTCGGCAAGCCGCAACCTGGCGTGCCACACGGGGGAGTCGACGAGAAAAACGAGGTGCTCGCCGTTTACATTCGCCAGCCGGCAACGGGTGGCCAGTGCAGGCGGTAAATGGGGGCGTAACTGACGGTCCAGCGCGTCGAGCCACAAGGCGCGGCGCAGCGGGTTACCGGCTTTATCCGCCATCACCGCATCCAGCGCCGGCTTCGGCGTTGATGGGGAACGGGCACTGGATTTCGGCTCAGACATGAAAACTCACTGATGGCATTCAAAAAGATCGTAATCAAAACGCGTGAAGGAAAGGCCAAGACGCCGCTGGCGCGTTTGCGTTTCTACTTCGAGGATTCACCCCGGGCCCTGCTGGGCAGTGTGCTGGGGGTAGGCTGCCTGATCGGCTTCGGTGCCGGTATCGGTGGCAGCATGTTCAACGATTCCCGGCTCCACGCCAAGGTCGCCCAGCAGGAACGCGAGCTGGCGCAGGCCCAGAAAGACGCCCAGACCCAGGTCAACGCGCTGGCAGCGCGGATGGGTGAACTGCAGGCGCAGGCCACCCGTCTCAACGCCCTGGGCGAACGGCTCACCCAGATGGGCAAGCTGGAGGACGGCGAATTCGACTTCAACGAGACCCCCGGCCTCGGTGAAGGCGAGCCCGGCCCCACCCAGGACATCCCGGTCAGCGCGGTCAACGCCGACTTACAGGTGCTGGAGCAGCGCTTCGCTGCTTCAGGCCGCCAGCTGTCGGTGATGGAATCGCTGATGTTCGACCATCAGCTCGAGCAGAATGCGGTGCCCGGCCGCATGCCGATCCGCAATACCTACATCACCTCCAACTTCGGCACCCGCAGCGATCCGTTCGGTCGCGGTGCGGCCACCCACAAGGGCATGGACTTCCATGCCAAGGTCGGTGACCCGGTGATGTCGGTGGCCGACGGCGTGGTCAGCTTCGCCGGCGTGAAGGGCGGCTACGGCAACGTGGTCGACGTGGACCACGGCAACGGCTATGTGACCCGCTACGCGCACAACTCGCGCCTGGTGGTGAAGCCGGGCGACCTGGTCCGGGCCGGTCAGGAAGTGGCCAAGGCCGGTTCCACGGGCCGTTCCACCGGTGCCCACGTGCACTTCGAGGTGTGGGAGCGAGGCCAGGTGGTCAACCCGCGCAAGTTCCTCGGTGACGGCGGCAATACCCCGGTCGGGCGCGTTTCGCGCGGCTGATCGCGGATTTTCGCTTCGGAAGGGGGTGCTTGAAACGCCAGGCCCCCGACCCAAGCTACAATGGGTGTTGCCATAGACAGGGCGCAGTGCGCCCTGTTTCGTTTGCGGCGGACGATTCCCCCGGGGGAGCGTCGCCGTTGGGGCGTCTCATTCCAACCGGTTCCTTCAATGATCAACAGCCTGCTTACCCGCGTCTTCGGCAGTCGTAATGAACGACAGCTGCGCCAGCTCAACCGCATCGTCGCCAAGGTCAATGCGTTGGAGCCGGAAATCGAAAAGCTCTCCGACGAGCAGCTCAAGGCCAAGACCCCGGAGTTCAAGCAGCGCATCGCTGACGGTGAAGCCCTGGACAAGGTGCTCCCGGAAGCGTTCGCGGTCTGCCGTGAAGCCAGCCGCCGCGTGCTCGGCATGCGCCACTATGATGTCCAGCTGATCGGCGGCATGGTCCTGCACCTGGGCAAGATCGCCGAAATGCGCACCGGTGAAGGCAAGACCCTGGTCGCCACGCTGCCGGTGTACCTCAACGCGCTGGAAGGCAAGGGCGTCCACGTCGTCACCGTCAACGACTACCTGGCACGCCGTGACTCGGCGCAGATGGGCAAGCTGTACAACTGGCTTGGCCTGAGCGTGGGCGTGGTGTACCCGGGCATGCCGCACGGCGACAAGCGCGAGGCCTATGCCAGCGACATCACCTACGGCACCAACAACGAATTCGGCTTCGACTACCTGCGCGACAACATGGCGCTGTCCCGCGCCGACCGCTACCAGCGCGGCCTGCACTACGCCATCGTCGATGAAGTCGACTCGATCCTGATCGACGAAGCGCGCACCCCGCTGATCATCTCCGGCCCGGCCGATGATTCCCCGGAGCTGTATATCCGCGTCAACCGCGTCGTCCCGCACCTGATCAAACAGGAAGCCGAGGAAGGCGAGGGCGATTTCTGGGTCGATGAAAAGGGCAAGCAGGTCCACCTGTCCGAAGCGGGCATGGAGCACGCCGAAGCGCTGCTGGTCGAGGCGGGCATCCTCAACGCCGAGACCGAAGGCCTGTACGCCGCGCAGAACCTGACCGTGGTGCACCACCTCAATGCCGCCCTGCGCGCGCATGCCATCTACCAGCGCGACGTCGATTACATCGTGCGCGATGGCGAAGTGGTGATCGTCGATGAGTTCACCGGCCGTACCCTGGCCGGCCGTCGCTGGTCCGATGGCCTGCACCAGGCGGTGGAAGCGAAGGAAGGCGTGCCGGTCCAGCGCGAGAACCAGACGCTGGCCAGCATCACCTTCCAGAACCTGTTCCGCATGTACAAGAAGCTGTCCGGCATGACCGGTACGGCCGATACCGAAGCCTACGAATTCCAGAGCATCTACAACCTGGAAGTGGTGGTCATCCCGACCAACCGCCCGACCATCCGCAAGGACGGTTCGGACCAGGTGTTCCTCAACCGCAACGGCAAGTTCAACGCGGTGCTGGCCGACATCCAGGCCTGCAACGAGCGCGGCCAGCCGGTGCTGGTGGGCACCACCTCGATCGAAACCTCGGAAATGCTGTCCGAGCACCTGCGCAAGGCCGGTGTGCACCACGAGGTGCTCAACGCCAAGCAGCATGATCGCGAAGCAACCATCATCGCCAACGCCGGCATGCCCGGTGCTGTGACCATCGCCACCAACATGGCCGGTCGCGGTACCGACATCGTGCTGGGCGGTTCGCTGGAAGCGCAGCTGCACGAGCTGGGCGAAGACGCCAGCGACGCGCAGCGCGCCCAGGTCAAGGCCGAGTGGCAGGCCCGCCATGAAGTGGTCAAGGCCGCCGGCGGCCTGCACATCGTGGGCACCGAGCGCCACGAATCGCGTCGTATCGACAACCAGCTGCGTGGCCGTTCCGGCCGTCAGGGCGATCCGGGTTCGTCCCGCTTCTACCTGTCGCTGGAAGACAACCTGATGCGCATCTTCGCCTCGGACTGGGTCCAGAAGGCGATGCGCATGATGGGCATGAAGGAAGACGACGTCATCGAGGACCGCCTGGTCAGCCGCCAGATCGAGAAGGCGCAGCGCAAGGTGGAAGCGCACAACTTCGACATCCGCAAGAACCTGCTGGACTTCGACGACGTCAACAACGACCAGCGCAAGGTGATCTACGCCCAGCGCGATGAACTGCTCGATGCGGAGTCGGTGAAGGAAAACGTCGACGGTATCCGTGGCGATGTGATCTACGACATCGTGGCGCGCTTCGTGCCGCCGAACTCGATCGACGAGCAGTGGGACCTGAAGGGTCTGGAAGCCACGCTGGAGTCGGATCTGGGCGTACAGATGGACCTGGTGGGGCTGGTCAAGCTTCACGAGGAACTGGACGCCGAAGCGATCGCCGAGAAGGTCCAGGCGCGCGTCGACGAACACTTCGCCGAGAAGGAAGCCGGCGTGGGCGATGAGACCATGCGCGCACTGGAGAAGCACGTGATGCTGACCGTGCTCGACCAGAGCTGGAAGGAGCATCTGGCACGCATGGATTACCTGCGCCAGGGCATCTACCTGCGCGGTTATGCGCAGAAGCAGCCCAAGCAGGAATACAAGAAGGAAGCGTTCGAGCTGTTCTCGGAAATGCTGGAGAACGTCAAGCGCGAAGTGGTGACCCTGCTGGCGCGCGTGCGCATCCGCAGCGAAGAGGAAGTGGCCGCGCTGGAAGCTGCCGAGCGCCAGCAGGTGGAAGCCCGTCTGCTGCAGTCGCAGTTCCAGCATCAGGACGCTGGCAGCTACAGCGCCGACGAAGAGGCCGCGCAGGTCGAAGCGTCGCAGAACGGCGTAGCGCAGGTGCGGCTGGACGAGCCCAAGGTCGGTCGTAACGATCCGTGCCCGTGCGGCAGCGGCAAGAAGTACAAGCACTGCCACGGTCAGTTGACCTGACCTGATCTGACGCACGCTGAAAAAGCCCCGCGGATGCGGGGCTTTTTTTTGGGTTTTTTCTCATTGCGCATGGAAAGCACGTGGCGTGCTTCGAACTTTTCCAGACGTGGCCGTCGGTGGGTCGGGCGCTGGGCCCCATGCCCTTTCCGGCGACGCCCCCGGCCGCGTGCGGCCTCCGCCTTTATTTCGCCTCCAAGGGCATGGGGCCCAGCGCCCGACCCACCGACCAAGGCCAGAAAAGCCTGGCTTCCCCCTGCTTACCGCAAGCCGAGCCCCGTAGCGGCCGGTAGGCTCTTGGGCAAAATCAAGGAGGAGGCCGCAGGCCGGGGGACATTTGCACCAGGGGTCTACCGGCCGCTACGGGGCCCTCACGCGCGCGACAATCCTGATCGGAGGCGCCACAGATCCTCATCGCGCCGGGACCACCGAGTCACATGCGTATCGCCGTGTACCTCTGAGCAACAAGACGCTGCTTCCATTTGGCAGAAGAACTCTTTTGTTCTTGTTCCAAAGCGCGCTGCATCGCACTGCGATGTGTGATGTGTAGCGCTTAAGACGAATTATCAGGGAACTCTGACCCGCGATTCAGGGCATCCCCACATCGCACTAAGACGCGTCCGATGGGCAGTTTCAATGAATGCATTTACTTTCTGCGTCCCCGTGTTTTTTAAGCCAGAGCACGTTGGAAATTGCCGCGACATTGCGTTCCACACGATGTGGAATCGCCGCGCCCCTGAGTCCACTTACATGGAGTTTCATGAACAGGATTTATCGCCTGGTGTTCAACCACACCACCGGCTTGATGCAGGTTGCATCCGAACTGACCGCTTCGCATACCTGCCCCGCACCCGTTGTTGGCGGTACCCGTCGACGCTCCGCATTGAGCGCGGCCATGCTGGTTGCGCTGGGTCTTGCCGCCGTGCCGGCACAGTCCGCGTTCGCGGCCGTGTTCGATTTCGACAGCGACGAAACCGTTACGGATTCGCGCGTCTACGCCGACGGCCTGCGTATCGGCCCGAACGGTCCGGTGGTGGTCGACCTCGGCCCGGGTGGCTCGATCATTTCCAATGACCTGGTGTCGCTGGGCACCAACGTCGGCGGCGATGGCACGCTGCGCGCACAGGGCGCGGGCGTTTCGCTGACGGTCAATAGTGCCTCGGTGCGCGTCGGTGACGCCGGCAACGGCACGTTGGAACTCCTCAACGGCGCTACCGCCAGCGTTGCCGGCGGCACCGTCTCCTTCGGTTACGGCGTCGACGCCTTCGGCGTTGGCCTGGTGGAGGGTGCCGGTTCGCTGCTGAGCGCCCGCCAGATGCTGGTCGGCCGTGAGGGCAGTGCCGTGCTGACCATCGGCAACGGTGGCCGGGTGGAGACCACCAAGGTCGCCACGCCGGCGGCCGGCGAGTTCGGCCTGGCCATCGGGTCCGAGGCGGGCAGCATTGGTCTGGTGAACGTTGTCGCGGGCGGCCAACTGGCGGTTACCGACAACTATCTGCTGGTGGGGCAGGCCGGCAACGGCACGCTCAACATCGACGGCGGCGCGGTCGACGCCGGCCGTGGCCTGCGGACCGGCACGGCGAGCGGTGGCGACGGCACGGTCAGGGTCGTCAACGGCGGCCAGTTGGCCACGCAGGACCTGGATATCGGCTACGCACAGGGCGGCAGCGGTTCGATGCAGGTCACTGGCACCGGGTCGACGGTGAACGCGTCCCTGATGCGCGTGTCCGGGAGTGGCGACGGTGCGCTGCGCATCGAAAACGGCGGCGTGGTCGCGGTCACCGGCAACGTCACCGCCGAAGACAACGTGGGCCTGCCGAGCAACGCGGCCCGCGTCGGCCGCATTGAAGTGTCCGGCGCGGGCTCGCTGCTGAGCGGCGACCGGGTCATGACCAGTACCCACCTGCTGGTGAGCGATGGCGGCGAGATCCGTTCCAACAGCGCACGGATCAAGGATTCCTACAGCGATACCGGCGTGGCAACACTGACCGGCGCGGGCAGCCGCTGGAGCAATCTGGGTGAACTGGATGTACGGACCAACGTGGACGTGCTCGACGGCGCGCTGGTCGCCACCGATACGCTGCTGGTCTCCGGTGGCACCAACACCATGCTCAACGCTCCCCAGCGCTACGACCAGCAGGTCCGGGTGAGCGGTGCCGGCGCGGCGATCGAGGCCGCCAACGGCATCACCGTTGGCGCACATCTGGTCGGTGAGCCCTACGGCGTCCTCAGCGTCAGCAACGGCGGTCGCGTAGCGGCAGGTACCACGCTGACCCTTGGCACCTCGGGCTATGTGGCCGTGGGTGGCGGTATGCAGACCTGGTCGGTGGCCAACGATGGTCCGCTGTGGCGCGCAGCCGAAGCGGCCGGCGAACTGCAGGGCACCATCGCCATGCAGGTCGCCTCGGGCGGCCTGGTGTTCAACCACACCGACGACATCACCCTGTCCAACACCCTTGCCAGCGTGGTCAGCGGCAACAATTACACCGGCGGGGCAGTGACCCAGATCGCCGGCAGCACCACGTTGAATGGCGATCTGACCGGTTTCGGCGGCGACATCAAGGTGACGGGCGGTGCGCTGCAGATCGATTCGGACACGTACACCGGCCAGGGATACGTCGGTAGCAGCCAGGCCTTCATGCAGCAGATCGACGTCTCCGGCGGCACCCTGGTGCTCAATGGCAGCGCCGGCTTCCAGCAGCAGATCGACTACGGCAGCAGCACCGAGACCGTGCGCAGCTCGGCAGTGACGGTGAGCGGGCAGGGCACCTTGGCCGGCAACGCCACCGTTGGCGAAACCTACGTATACAACGGCGGCACGCTGTCGCCGGGCCACAACGGCATCGGCGCGATGACCATCGACGGCGATCTGTACCTGAGTGCCAACGGCGCCCCCGGCGGTGCGATCAGCGGTCCGTCGTTCTTCGACGTGGACGTGCTCGGCAACGGTCAGAGCGATCGCCTCACCGTCACCGGCAAGGCCTACCTGGGCCGTGGCTCGAACCTGCTCAACACCGCCGACGCCAGCGTGCGCATCACCGGCCTGGACCCGGCGGTGAGCTACCAGAACGGCCAGACCTACACGATCCTCGATGCGGCGGAAGGCGTGCAGGGCGCGTTCGACGAGGTGGTGTCCAAGTCGGCCTTCCTGGCCCCGACCCTGGCCTACACCGACAACCAGGTGCAGCTGACCATCGCGGTCAAGGATGCGGGCGGTACGCCGGTGGACCCCGTCGACCCCGTCGATCCGGTGACCCCGGTGGATCCCGGCAACCCGGGCACGCCTGGCAATGGCGGCAATCCGCCGATCGTGTTCGGCGCGGTGGCGGCCACCGGCAACCAGCGCGCCACCGCAGCGGCGCTGGATTCGCTGCAGCAGTCCGGCCAGGCGCTGGCGCTGTACAACGGCCTGCTGATGCTGGATGAAGCCGGCGCGCGCGACGCGTTCGACGACCTGTCCGGTGAACTCCACGCCAGCAGCCGCGCCCTGCTGCTGGAAGACCGTTTCCTGCGCGAAGGCATCGCCCAGCGTCTGCGCCCGGATCCGAGCATGGCCGCGTCGGGCCCGTCGGCGTGGGTGGCAGGTGCCGGTACCGCTACCCGCCAGGATTCGGACGGCTCCGCCGCGCGCACCCGCCAGCACCGCGAGGGCCTGATGGCCGGCGTCGACTGGACCGTCGGCGGCGCGTGGACGGTCGGCTTGGCGGCAGGGTCGGAGTCGCTGCGTCAGCAGATCGATGACCGCCATGCCAACACCGAGGTCGATGCCGTGCACGGCGGCCTGTACGCCGGCTTCCGCGGTGAGGAACTGTGGATCAACGGTGGTGCCAGCTATGCCGACTACGACCTGGATACCCGGCGCATGGTGGGTACCGGCACCAGCTGGGCACAGGCGCTCAACAGCAGCTACAACGCGCACGCTGTGTCGGTGTTCGCCGAGGGCGGCTGGGACATGGAACTGGACGCGCTCACCCTGACCCCGTACGTTGCCATCGCCTACACCCGCCTGTCGACCGAAGCCGGCGTGGAAACCGGCGGCAGTGCGGCACTGGCGATCGATGCCAGCAAGGACGAGGTGTGGACCACCACGGCCGGTATCCGCGCCTCGTGGGACATCAGCGGCGGCCAGACCGACGCTGCCCGCCTGGAGGCCGGGCTGGCCTGGCAGAACGCCAGTGGCGAACTGCGTGCCGACTCGCGCCACCGCTTCGTCGCCGGCAGCGACCGCTTCACCGTCAGCGGCCTGCCACTGGCGCGCAACGTGGGCATCGCCGAACTGGGTGTATCGGTGCATGTCACCGACAACAGCCGTCTGTCCCTGTTCGCGCAGGGCCGTGCGGGCGATGGCCAGCGTGAGCTGGGCGCGCAGCTGAACTGGAACGTGTCGTTCTGACCGACGCCGCGCCCTGATGCATGATCGCGAAGGGCCCCGCAAGGGGCCCTTCGTTCGTCTGCCAACCCCGCAAGACCCGTCGTCCGGCGTGCTGTGGCGGATCGCCCGCCCGCTGCGCTGGACCCCGCGTTGCGCACGCCGGCATTGCACCACCCCGGTGCCATTGGGCATGCTCACCCCATGCCATCCCCCAAACGATCGATCCACGTCGTGGCCGGCGTCATCACCGACGCCCGCGGCCGCATCCTGCTCAACCGCCGTACCGAGAACAGCGACATGGCCGGCCTCTGGGAGTTTCCCGGCGGCAAGCGTGAGCCGGGCGAGACCTCCGAGCAGGCCCTGGTGCGCGAGCTGCGCGAAGAGCTGGGCATCGAGGCGGAGATCGGCGAGTGGATCATGGAGGTACCGCAGCTCTACCCGGACAAGCGGCTGCGGCTGGAAGTACGCCGGATCAGCAGCTGGAAGGGCTCACCGCGCGGCCGCGAAGGCCAGGCCATCACCTGGGTGGCCCCGGACAAGCTGGCGCGCTACTCGATGCCGCCGGCCGACCTGCCGGTGGTGGCCGCGCTGCGCCACCCCGACCGCTACCTGATCACCCCCGAACCCGAGGCCGACCACGCCCAGGCTCACCAGGCCTGGCAGCAGTGCCTGGCGCAGGCGGTGGCCGCCGGTGCCAACCGCATCCAGCTGCGCACCCCCACCAGCCCGGCACGGGTGGCCTTGGCCGAACAGGCCATCGGCGCCCATCGCGGCCGCGTGCAGTGGCTGCTCAACCGTGACATCGCACTGGCCCGCCGGCTCGGCGTTGGCGTGCACCTGGGCGGCGAACAGCTGCTGCAGCTGGACGCGCGCCCGCTGCCAGCCGAACAGCTGGTGGCGGCGTCCTGCCACGATCTGGCGCAGTTGCAGGCCGCGCAGCGGCTGGGCTGCGATTTCGCCGTGCTCGGCCCGGTCCAGGCCACCCCCAGCCATCCCGGCGCGAGCGCGCTGGGCTGGGAGGCGTTCGAAGGACTGCGCGAACAGGTGTCGCTGCCGCTGTACGCGCTGGGAGGATTGCATCCGGATGACATCGGCGAGGCGCGCCGGCATGGCGCCCAGGGCATCGCTGCAATCCGGGCGCTGTGGCCCGCCTGATCGGACCGCCGGCCGCCGGCCGCCTGCAACCCGCAACCCCGCAACCCGGTAGTGCCGGCCGCTGGCCGGCAACCCCAGCCAGCCGCCGCTACAAGGTGATCCAGAAACACCCGTACTGCCGCCGCAGCCCGAATACGGTGCGCGCCGGCGTTGCCGTGCTGCCCAGGGTCTGCTCCAGCCGCAGCCCTACCGGGCGCGGCCGGCGCGGCGTGACCTCCGCCAGCGGCTGCCCATCGCCACCCGGCACCGACGCAGCGGCAGGCGCCGCCACCGCACTCTCATCGCTGGCCGGATACACCGGGGCGATATCCACCAGCGGCCGTTGCACCACCGATTCCAGCCGTCCGATGATGTGGCGGGCGGTGGCGTTGGACACGTCGTTCCACAGGTAGATCGAGGACAGCCGGTTGACGTCCTGCAGGCTGACCGCATCGCGGATCTGCCCGGTCAGTTCGCTGAGCCGGCGCGCGCAGCCGGCGCGATAGATGCCGGTGTTGCCCACCGTCGGTGCATGCGCGGGCATGCGTGCGGTAGCGCCCAGCGCATCGCAGCTGCGGTCGGTGAACACGGTCTGGCCCTGGGCGTTGGTGCAGCGGTTGACGCGCTGCGCCTTTGCCGACGCCGGGTTTGGCAGGCACAGGGCGCACAACAGGGTCAGGAGGAACGCTTTCATCGCAGCAGCGTAGCGGTGCCAGCGTTATCTGCAAGCGATTTGAGCGTGCTTCAAGGGCGCAGCAGTTTGAGCACCTGGGTGGTCGGCTTGGCCAGGTTGAGCGTGTAGAAATGCAGCCCCGGCGCGCCGCCGGCGACCAGCCGCTCGCACAGTCCGGCGACCACCTCGGCACCGAACGCGCGCACCGATTCGGCATCGTCGCCGAAGGCCTGCATCTTCCGGCCGATCCAGCGCGGGATCTCCGCACCACACTGCTCGGAGAACCGGCGCAGCTGGCTGAAATTGGAGATCGGCATGATTCCCGGCACGATCGGCACCGTTACCCCGAGCTTGCGCACCGCGTCGACGAAGTGGAAGTACGCATCGGCGTTGAAGAAATACTGGGTGATCGCCGCGTCCGCGCCGGCGTCGATCTTGGTCTTGAAGTGCTTCAGGTCAAGCAGCGCGTCGTTGGCCTGCGGATGGGTTTCGGGGTAGGCGCCCACTTCGATCCGGAACGCGTCGCCGTGCTCGGCGCGGATGAAGCTGATCAGGTCCGAGGCGTAACGCAGGTCGCCGGGGTGGCCCATGCCCGACGGCAGGTCACCGCGCAGGGCGACGATGCGCCGACAACCGATCGCGCGGTACAGCTTGAGCAGTTCGCGGATCTCTTCGCGGCTGCCGCCGACGCAGGACAAGTGAGGCGCGGCCTCGAAACCGTGGTGCTGCTTGAGATGGCGGACGGTTTCGGAGGTGTAGCTCAAGGTCGAGCCGCCGGCCCCGAACGTACACGACACGTACTCGGGCGCAAACGCCTTGAGCTTGCTCGCGGTACGGTCGAGCTGGGCGCGCTGCTCGTCGGTCTTGGGCGGGTAGAACTCGAAGCTGATGGCGGTCATGGCGGCGGCGGCGACGGGTGTGGGGATATCATATCGCTTCATCGCGATGAATGTAAAAAATAGGCTATCGGGGATTGGCCGCCGGGTCGACCGGTTACCCTGTGCGCCTGTTCTGGCTGCCGCGTTCCCCATGTCCATCATCCTTACCGAATTCGCCCGTCCCCGCTTGTTCCCGCGTACCCCACGCGGCAACACCCTCCAGGATTGCACCGCCGAGCAGTTCCAGGCGCATCTCAACACGCACGCGCCGCTGAAGGTGCTTGATGGCTATGCGCCGTTCTGCAAGCTGTTCGTCTACGAAAACTGGACCTCCACGCGCTGCCTGACCGTGCCGATCACCGACGCCAACCGCCACCAGCTCCACACCGGCTACGAGGCGCGCAACTGCAACGAGCTGCCGGTGCTGGTGCGCTGGTTCGAGGGTGTGGAGTCGCCGCGCGCGAAGTACCTGGTGGTGATCCTGTACAGCGCCGGGCAACTCGCGCTGGAAGGCTCGCCGATCGATGCAGACTGGGGCATCGTCGGCTGCATCTACACCGCCGAGCCGGAAGAAGTGCCGATGGCGCCGATCACCATGATGCGCAACGCGCTGGGGGTGGACGAGGGCGGTTCCGGGGTGCCATTGGACCGCGAGGCCTACCAGCGTGCGGTGGCGTTCTGGGAGCGCAACGCCAACTGGCGGCCGTAACCGCCCTGCCCGGGTAGAGCCACCCCATGGGTGGCTGCACGCGGTGCCGGGGCGAGACGCCGCCACGCATGGCGTGCCACTCCGGGTCTATCAGGCGTCGACCGGGATGCCCATGCGCTGCAGCATCGCGGCGAATGCGGCAACGTCCTCCGGCGGCGCCGCCAGGGCGATGCGCAGCGGCGAAGCCGCCAGGCCCAGCGCATCGGTGGTGATGGCATCCAGGTGCAGCACCAGTGCGCCGGCCGGGAGCTGCGCAGACTGGATGCCGCCGTAGGCCGAGCGTGCCTGCGCGTGCAGGCAGACATGCACGCCGTCCAGGCCCAGGGCGATGTCCTGCGCATCGGGATGCTCGGCCTTCTGCAGCAGCAGGTAGCGGCGGGTGTCGTGTTCGTGGTCGGCCAGGCCGGCCAGCAGCACGCCGTCGTCCGCGCCGACGTGGATGACGGTGGCGATGAACTCAGGCATGCGCTGGGGTTTCTTCAACGGTTGGAAGGGCCAAGGTCCACTCCCACCACGGGTAGTGGTACTCGCGGTCGGTGGCAAGCCAGTGCGCCGAGCAGTCCACGCAGGTGACCGAACGCGCTTCACCCCAGCCGCCCCCGGCTTCACCTACCGCATCGATGACCACGTGCCCGCGGGTGGCCTCGCGGCGCGGATCGAAGAACGGGTAGTGCGGATACAGCGCGCACAGGCAACCTGCCCGATCCCGCCAGAAGCGCAGCCGCCGCAGCGCGAACTGCAGGTGATGGTTGTTGGCGAACACTGCGCCGCCCAGCCCGATGTGTGCGGTAGCGCGCCCGATGCGTTCGACCCACGGCGCAAGCGCGTCCAGTTCGGCCGGATCGCGGAGCTGGGCGATGGCGCAGGCAGCGCTGTAGATGCGGTCGGGGTCCGACGACAACAGCGCCTGCAGGTGCTGGGCGCCGGGTCCTTCGGTAGGGGCCGCTGGCGCCCGGGAGAAGGGCCAGCGCATCAGCGGGTCCTACCGATGGCGGCATAGCTGCCATCGGTGAGCTGCAGCAGGTCGGCCGGTGCCACTGCGACCTCCAGCCCACGCCGGCCGGCGCTCACATGCAGCGTGGGCAGCGCCTGCGCGCTGGCATCGAGGAACGTGCGGTGCTTTTTCTTCTGCCCCAGCGGGCTGATCCCGCCGACCAGGTAGCCGGTGGCGCGCTGTGCCTGCTCCACGTCGGCCATCTCGCACTTCCTGCAGCCGGCCGCTTCGGCCAGCGCCTTCAGGTCCAGCGTGCCGCTGACCGGCACGATCGCCACCAGCAGTTCGTGCTTTTCGGTGCTGGCCAGCAGGGTCTTGAACACCTGCGCCGGGTCCAGCCCGAGCTGCTGCACCGCTTCGCCGCCGTAGGAGTCGGCATCGGGATCATGTGGGTAGGACAGCACGCTGTGGACGATGCCGTGCTTCTTGAGCAGGTTGATGGCCGGGGTCATGGGTGCATCGTAACGCGGTGCGGACCGGCTGCCTTGACCGGGGCTACTGCGATCGCGGCGATAATGGCGGCGTTCCCGTCTGGAAAGATCCCATGCGCCTCTCAGGTCAATGCAACGCGCTCAGTTTCGACAGTGATGTGGCGCGCGGACCGTATCCCCCGCAGGGGTTTGTGTCGATCGCGGAAGGCGCGCTTGGCAACGGCGATTGTTTCGGGCTGTATTGGCCGTTGGGGCGTGAGGGAGATGCGCCTTTCGTCTGCGAGATGTTCCATGACGAATGGCGTATGGAACTGCGCCATTCCTCGGTGCAGGTGTTCTCGCACTGGCTGGTATTGAACGAGGGCGAGTATGGCGAGCATGAGGTCGAAGATCCCGGTTCGCAAACCGAGCAGTTGGAGCAGGCGCGTGCGCAGGTGCTGGCGGGGCAGGTCGAGCAGGCCATTGAACTGCTGCGCGCAGCATGCACGGCGTTCCCGGAGCTTCAGCAGGGCTGGGCGCTGCTGGCAAGCCAGTACATGCGACAAGGGCAGCAGGATGCGGCGATCGATGCGGCACGTTCGGCCGTGCTTGCCAACTGGGCATTTGGCATTCCCGAGCCCGGCGTGCTGCGCATCCTGCGCGCTGCCCCGGCCAGCACTGATCCGGTGATCGCCCTGGTGCAGCGGATGGGCTTCGCCTTTGGCGGCGCCAAGACCAATCCGGATTACGCGCTGATGCAGGCCTGCATCGATGAATGCTGGGCCGCCGGTGATGCTCTGACGGCGCTGCGACTATCGCAGAACCGCTGCTACGTGCTTGCTGGCGAAACGGTGTCTTTCCAGGAACGGGAAGGATTCACGCTGTCGCGCTGGCAGGCGGACTTCGCCGGGCAGTGTCAGGCCGTCCTCAACGACGACCGCAGGTGTTTCGGCCAGGACTGAGGGAATACCGCCACGAAAACGGGCGCCTTTCGGCGCCCGTCTGTGCTCAACGCAACCGGATCGGCAGGCCGATCAGTAGCGGTAATGCTCCGGCTTGAACGGACCTTCCACCGGCACGCCGATGTAGTCGGCCTGTTCCTGGCTCAGGGTGGTCAGCTTCACGCCGATCTTTTCCAGGTGCAGACGCGCCACTTCCTCGTCCAGCTTCTTCGGCAGCAGGTACACCTTGTTCTCGTAGCTGTCCTTGTTCGCCCACAGGTCGATCTGCGCGAGCGTCTGGTTGGCGAACGAGTTGGACATCACAAAGCTCGGGTGGCCGGTGGCGCAGCCCAGGTTGACCAGGCGGCCTTCGGCGAGCAGGAAGATCGCGTTGCCGTTCGGGAACACGTACTTGTCCACCTGCGGCTTGATGTTGACGTGCTGCACGCCCGGGAAACCGACCAGCGCATCGACCTGGATTTCATTGTCGAAGTGGCCAATGTTGCAGACGATGGCCTGGTCCTTCATCGCGCTCAGGTGCTCGATGCGGATGATGTCCTTGTTGCCGGTGGTGGTGACGTACAGGTCTGCACGGCCCAGGGTGGATTCGATGGTGTTGACTTCGAAGCCTTCCATCGCCGCCTGCAGGGCGCAGATCGGGTCGATCTCGGTGACCACCACGCGCGCGCCGTAAGCACGCAGCGAAGCGGCGCAGCCCTTGCCCACGTCACCGTAGCCGCAGACCACGGCGACCTTGCCGGCCAGCATCACGTCCATCGCGCGCTTGAGGCCGTCGGCCAGCGACTCGCGGCAGCCGTACAGGTTGTCGAACTTGCTCTTGGTGACCGAGTCGTTGACGTTGATCGCCGGGATCAGCAGGGTGCCGGCCTGGGCGAGCTGGTACAGGCGGTGCACGCCGGTGGTGGTCTCTTCGGAGACGCCCTTCCAGTCCTTGACCACGCGCGCCCAGTAACCCGGACGCTCCTTGGCCACGCGCTTGAGCAGGTCCTTGATGACCTGTTCTTCGTGCGAGGCGGCTTTTTCGTTGACCCAGTCGCTGCCGTTTTCCAGCTCGTAGCCCTTGTGGATCAGCAGGGTGACGTCGCCGCCGTCATCGACCACCAGTTCCGGGCCGGTCAGGGTGCCGTCGGGCAGGGTGAAGGTCAGTGCGTCCAGGGTGCAGTCCCAGTACTCCTCCAGCGACTCGCCCTTCCAGGCGAACACGGGGGTGCCCGAGGCGGCGATCGCCGCGGCGGCGTGGTCCTGGGTCGAGAAGATGTTGCAGGACGCCCAACGCACGTCGGCGCCGATGTCCTTCAGGGTCTCGATCAGCACGGCGGTCTGGATGGTCATGTGCAGCGAACCGGTCACGCGCACGCCCTTCAGCGGCAGGGTGGCGGCGTGCTTGCGGCGGATCGACATCAGACCCGGCATCTCGTGCTCGGCGATGTCCAGTTCCTTGCGGCCCCAGTCGGCGAGCTTGATATCGGCAATCTTGTAATCACCTTCGGTGGAGAAGGTCTTGGCAACAGCATTCATTCGTAAGCTCCGGTAGTGACGAGCCATGCTCGTCAAGCGAGATGTCGGCAACCAGACACCCGCATGACAGCACAACTCGCAATCGCCGGGCGCCGTTGGAACAATCCTGGCCACCGAGCCTGGCCGGCCGGACAGGGTCCGGAACGGTCGCAGCGCCCCTCGGTGGAGGGCCGCCCAGTATATCGCGGCCCGCTGCATTGGCATGAATCGGCAGCCGCCCCCAACCAACGGCAGGGGGGCGATCTGCGCCCGGCTGTTAAGGTCCGGGGTTTGCATCAGCATAGGGATCGAAGATGACACGCAATGATCGTCGGCGCCGCGCGCGCTGGGGCAGCCTGCTCGTGGGCATGGCGCTGTTGGCGGTTGCGCCGCTGGCACTGGCGGCACCGGCTGGCAAGACCTCCGCCTCGCAGGTGGTCGCGGCCAAGGGCGAGCAGGGCTACGAACTGCCCTCGGCCGCGCTGCAGGCGGTGGTCGATGCCCCGCGTGCACCGACCCTGAGCCTGTCGCCACGCCGCGATATCGCCGCGATGCTGCAGACCCCCTCGCTGCCGTCCATCGCCGAGGTGGCCCAGCCGGAGCTGAAGCTGGCCGGGCTGCGCATCAACCCGGCCACCCACGCCTTCAGCCGTTTCAGCTTCGGCAACAAGCTGTGGTTGATGAACGTGGCCGATGGCAAGGAGCGCCAGATCACCGGCCTGCCGCAGCCGTTGTCGATCGCCACGCTGGCGTGGTCGCCGGACCAGCAGTACCTGGCCTTCAACCAGGTGCATGCGGCCAGCGGAGCCAACGAACTGTGGATCGTCGATGTCGCCGCCGGCGCCGCGCGCAGGCTGGTGGCCGATCTGAACACCGTCCTCGGCGATGGCTACAGCTGGCTGCCCGACAGCCGCGGGCTGCTGGTGATGCAGCAGCTCAAGGGCCAGGGCCCGGCGCCAGCGGCCGGGGGCATCCCAGCCGGTCCGGCGATCCAGCAGACCGGGGCCGATGCCGGGGTCCGCTCGATCCGCACCTACCAGGACCTGCTCAAGAACGAAGCCGATGCGCGCCTGTTCGATTATTACGCCAGCGCGCAGCCGGCGCGGATCGCCCTCAACGGGGTGGCCACGCCGCTGTCCACCGCCGGCGTCTACCTGGACGTGAGCGTGTCGCCCGATGGCCGCCATCTGCTGGCCGAGCGCGTGCTGCGTCCGTATTCCTACCTGGTGCCGGCCGACGACTTCCCGCGCCGTATCGAAGTGCTGTCCGCCGCCGATGGCAAGCTTGAGCACACGGTCAGCACGCTGCCGCTGGTGGAAGGCCTGCCGACCGGCAACGACGCGGTGCCCACCGGCGTGCGCGACATCGGCTGGCGCGCCGACGCCCCGGCGACGCTGGTCTGGGCCGAAGCGCAGGACGGCGGAGACCCCAACCGCGAGGCCAAGGTGCGCGATGCGGTGATGATGCAGTCGGCGCCGTTCGAGACACCGCCGGTGACCCTGGCCCAGCTGGGCAGCCGCTACGCCGGCATCCAGTGGGGGCGTGGCGACCTGGCCCTGCTCAACGAATCGTGGTGGAAGAACCGCGAAGTGAAGCAGTGGCGGATCGCCCCGGACCAGCCCGACGTTGCGCCGGAGCTGCTGTCCTCGCGCTCCTCGCAGGACCGCTACAGCGATCCGGGCAAGCCGGGCATGGTGCGCGACGTCAACGGTCGCTCGCGCCTGCAGATCACCGCCGATGGCCGCAGCATCTTCCTGTATGGGCAGGGTGCCTCGCCCGAAGGCGACCGTCCGTTCGTGGATCGCCTCGACCTCACCAGCAAGCAGACCACGCGCCTGTTCCACTCGCAGGCCCCGGGCTACGCGGTGCCGCAGGCGCTGCTCGACCAGGAAGGCACGTCCCTGCTGCTGACCCGCGAGTCGCCCGACGAGCCGTCCAACTTCTACGTGCAGTCGCTGGCCGATGCCAACACCGCGCCGAGGGCGCTGACCCGCTTCGAACACCCGCTGCCGCAGCTGCGTGGGGTGAGCAAGGAGCAGATCCGCTACAAGCGCAACGACGGCGTCGACCTGACCGCCACGCTGATGCTGCCGCCGGGCTACAACGCGAAGAAGGACGGCCCGCTGCCGCTGCTGATGTGGGCCTACCCGGGCGAGTTCAAGACCGCTGCCGCGGCCAGCCAGGTCACCGATTCGCCGTACCGCTTCAACGCGATCAGTTACTGGGGCCCGCAGGCGTTCCTGGCCAAGGGCTATGCGGTGCTGGTCAGCCCGTCGATGCCGATCATCGGCGAAGGCGACAAGGAGCCCAACGACACCTACCTGCCGCAGCTGATCGCCAACGCCGAGGCGGCGGTGGATGAAGTGGTGCGGCGGGGCGTGACCGACCGCGAGCACATCGCCATCGGCGGCCATTCCTACGGTGCGTTCATGACCGCCAACCTGCTCGCGCATACCCGCCTGTTCAAGGCGGGCATTGCCCGCAGCGGCGCCTACAACCGCACGCTCACCCCGTTCGGTTTCCAGGCCGAGGAACGCAATTACTGGCAGGCGCAGGACGTCTACCAGAAGATGGCGCCGTTCAACTACGCCGACAAGATCAAGGACTCGATCCTCTTCATCCACGGCGTGGACGACAACAACTCCGGCACCTTCCCGATCCAGAGCGAGCGCATGTTCGCCGCGGTCAAGGGCCTGGGCGGGACCGCGCGGCTGGTGATGCTGCCCAACGAATCGCACGCCTACCGCGCACGCGAATCGATCATGACCATGCTGGCCGAGAGCGAGCGCTGGCTGGAACAGACCGTCGGTCCGGGCAAGCCGATCAAGAAGCAGCGCTGAAAGAAAACCGATAGGTACCGGCCGTTGGCCGGTACCAGAAATGATCGGCACCTTCCGCCCACCGGCCCGCTTCCCGCGATCGTGCCGGCCGCTGGCCGGCTCCCTGCGATGCTGGACATCACGTGGAGCCGGCCAGCGGCCGGCAATGTACGGGCGCCTGTCAGATCTGCATGGAGCCGGCCAGCGGCCGGCACTACCAGATGTAACTATTTGCGCGACGCAGCATTGACTCCGTTGTGGGTTAGGCTTGAGTGGATTCCGTTCCCGAGGCCAGTGCGTCGCAGATGAACGAGTACCGTAGCAGCATCGTGTTTGCCACTCCCGATATTCCCCTGCGCGACGACGTACGCCGACTTGGCGCACTCGTCGGCGACCTGCTTGCCGAGCAGGTGTCCACGCAGTTCTTCGATGATGTGGAACAGGTGCGTACGCGCGCCATCGCCCGCCGCGAAAGCGACGCCCCCTTGTCCGATCTCAACGATGCGCTCACCGGCCTGCCGCCGGCGCGCGCCGAAGCGATGGTGCGTGCCTTCAGCACCTATTTCCAGGTGGTCAACATCGCCGAGCGCGTGCATCGCATCCGCCGCCGCCGTGACTACCAGCGCGCCGGTACCGCCGCACCGCAGCCGGATGGCTTGCAGGACGCGCTGGTCAAGCTCAAGGCGCAGGGCGTCACGCTGGAGGAGCTGGCGCAGTGGTTGCCGCGCATCGACATCGAGCCGGTGTTCACCGCACACCCCACCGAGGCGGTACGCCGCGCGTTGCTGGAAAAAGAGCAGCTGATGGTGGCCAGCCTGGTCGACAACCTCGACGGCCAGCGCACGCCCGGTGAAGCGGCCGCCGATGCCGCACGCTTCCGCATGGCCCTCACTGCCTCCTGGCAGACCACCGATTCCTCGCCGGTACGGCCGACGGTGGATGACGAACGCGAGCACGTCGGCTTCTACCTGGTGCAGGTGCTGTACCGGGTGATTCCGGTGTTGTACGAATCGCTGCAGCAGGCCCTGCTGGATACCTACGGGCAGGACCTGCCGCTGCCACGGCTGCTGCGCTTCGGCACGTGGGTGGGCGGGGACATGGACGGCAACCCGAACGTGGATGCCGGCACCATCCGCAACACGCTCGATGCGCAGCGCCAGGCCGTACTGGGCCGCTACCAGAAGGACCTGCTGCAGTTGGCCAGCCTGCTCAGCCAGTCCACCGAGCGGATCGCAGTCAGCGATGCATTGCAGGCGCGTGTCGCGCATTACGAACAGCTGCTGCCGCAGGTGAGGTCGCGCCCGCGGCATGCCGACATGCCGTACCGCCTGCTCAACGACCGCATGCGCGCGCGCGTGCAGGCCACCCTCGACGATGCCGACGGCGCCTACGCCTGCCCGGAGGAACTCGAGCAGGACATCGAGCTGATCCTGGCCAGCCTGCATGCCAACAAGGGCGACCATGCCGGTGGCTTCGCGGTGCGCCGCCTGCTGTGGCGGGTACGTACCTTCGGTTTCCACCTGGCGCGGCTGGACGTGCGCCAGGAGTCCAGCGTGCATGGCCGCGCGCTGGCCAGCGTGCTCGACGGACAGGACGCCTGGGACGCCGCCGATGCGGTCACCCGCGCGGCGCGCCTTGCCCCGTTCGCCAGCGGCGAGCAGGCCCTGCCGGCCAGCAGCGAAGCGGGCGGGCAGCGTCTGGATGCGGTGTTCGCCGCACTGGCCGACGCACGCCGCCGCCACGGTGCCGACGCGTTGGGCAGCTACATCATCTCGATGGCGCACGATCGCAGCGACGTGCTCGCCGTGCTTGCACTGGCGCGTCGCGGCGGGCTGGTGGATGACGGCGGCGCGGTGCCGCTGGATATCGCCCCGCTGTTTGAAACGGTGGACGATCTCGGCCGCGGCACCGATACCCTGCGCGACCTGCTTGCCGACCCCGTGTACCGGGCGCACCTGACCGCACGCGGCGATGTGCAGATGGTGATGCTGGGTTATTCGGACAGCGGCAAGGATGGCGGCATCGCCGCCTCGCGCTGGGGCCTGCAGCGGGCGCAGGTGGAACTGCTCGAGGTGGCGGCCGAGAGCGGTATCCGCCTGACCTTCTTCCATGGCCGTGGCGGGTCGATCAGCCGCGGCGGTGGCAAGACCACCCACGCGGTGGACGCCTCGCCGCGCGGCAGCATCGACGGACGCCTGCGCGTGACCGAGCAGGGCGAAGTGATCCACCGCAAGTACGGCATCCGCGCGCTGGCGCTGCGCTCGCTGGAGCAGTCCACCGGTGCGGTGCTGCGCTCCAGCCTGCGCCCGCGCGCACCGGAGCCGCGCGAGGAACAGTGGCGCCCGGTGATGGATCTGATCGCACAGAAGAGTGCGGATGCGTACCGCGCCTTCGTCGGGCAGAAAGACTTCATGCAGTACTTCCGCCACGCCACCCCGATCGATGTGATCGAGCGGATGACGCTGGGCTCGCGCCCCTCGCGCCGACTGGGCGAAGATGCGGCGTTGTCCAACCTGCGTGCCATTCCGTGGGTGTTCGCCTGGAGCCAGGCGCGCGCGGTGATCCCCGGCTGGTACGGCGTGGGCAGTGGACTGCAGGCCGCGATCGAGGCCGGGCACGCCGCGACGCTGAAGGAGATGGCGCGCGACTGGCCGTTCTTCAGCACCTTCCTGGACGACATCGCGATGGTCTTGTGCAAGGGCGATCTCACCATCGCCGAGCAGTTCTCGCGCTTGTCGGGCGGGCTGCATGACACGTTCTTCCCGCAGATCCAGCGCGAGCTGGACCTGACCGCCACGCAGATCCTGGCGCTGACCGGGCAGGACGAACTGCTGCAGCACGACCAGCGGCTGGCGCTCTCGATCCGGCTGCGCAATCCCTACATCGATCCGATCAGCGTGCTGCAGGTGGACCTGTTGCGGCGCTGGCGCGAGAGCGGGGGCGAAGATGACGACGTGCTGCGCGCGCTGGTGGCGTGCGTCAACGGCGTATCGCAGGGGGTACAGAACACCGGGTGATTCCCAGCTTGGGTCTGTGGTCGGTCACCGGTAGTGCCGGCCGTTGGCCGGCTTCCTCCATCGCTGGATAAGCGCACGATGTTGCAATGCGCGTGTGCCATGGATTGCCCAAGTGATTCCAGCATCGTGCAGCGCCGGCCAAGGGACGGCACAACCGGGTTACTCCGGGGACGGCGGGTTGGAGGCCAGCAGCTCCAGGTGGCGCTGCTCCATTTCCTCGCGCAGCTGGCGGCGGATCAATGCGGCCGCGTGCCGGCGGCGTTCGTCGCTGGTTTCCAGCTGCAGCGGCGGCACGGGCGTGGGCTTGCCGTCCTCGTCCACCGCCACCATGGTGAAAAAGCAGCTGTTGGCATGGCGCACGCTGCGCTTGAGGATGTCCTCGGCGACCACCTTGACCCCGATTTCCATCGAGGACGTACCGGTGTAATTGACCGAGGCCAGGAAGGTGACCAGCTCGCCGACCGCGATCGGCTGGCGGAACATCACCTGGTCCACCGACAGGGTGACCACGTAGCGCCCGGCATAACGGCTGGCGCAGGCATAGGCGACCTGGTCCAGCAGGCGCAGCACCGCGCCCCCGTGGACCTTGCCGGAGAAATTGGCCATCTCCGGCGACATCAGCACGGTCATGGACAGCTGGTTGGATTTGAATTCGGGCATGGCGGCAGTGTAGCGCCGGTTGCCCGCCCGGTAGAGCCGACCGTTGGTCGGCTGGGCGGGGTGCCCAAACGACGACGGGCCGCTTTCGCGGCCGCGCCGCGATGGCATGGATGCGCCGGGCTGATGAACGCATCGCCATGCGCCTACGTTTTTGCCGCCCAAACGACGACGGGCCGCTTTCGCGGCCCGTCGTTTATTTCGATCAAAGGCAGCCGACCAACGGTCGGCTCTACCGATTGATTATTTCAACTTCGCATCTGCACGCAGAGCGGCGGCGCGGTCGGTCTTCTCCCAGGAGAAGGCGGTCGCGTTGACGGTTTCGCCGGCAGCGTTGAGGTAGCTGAAGTCCTTCGGCTTGCGGCCGAAGTGACCGTAGGCGGCGGTCTGCTGGTACATCGGGTGGATCAGGTCCAGCATCTTGATGATGCCGTACGGGCGCAGGTCGAAATGCTTGCGGATCAGCTTTTCGATCTTGTCATCGCTGATCTTGCCGGTGCCGAAGGTGGTGACCGAGATCGAGGTCGGCTCGGCCACGCCGATGGCGTAGGAGACCTGCACTTCGCAGCGGTCGGCCAGGCCGGCGGCCACGACGTTCTTGGCGACGTAGCGGGCAGCGTAAGCGGCCGAACGGTCGACCTTGGACGGATCCTTGCCCGAGAACGCGCCGCCACCGTGACGGGCCCAGCCGCCGTAGGTGTCGACGATGATCTTGCGGCCGGTCAGGCCGCAGTCGCCCACCGGGCCACCGATCTCGAACTTGCCGGTCGGGTTGATGTGGAACTTGGTGCCCTTGTGCAGCCACTTGGCCGGCAGCACCGGCTTGATGATCTCTTCGCGGACGGCCTCGATCAGGTCCTTCTGCTTCACGCCCGGGGCGTGCTGGGTGGACAGCACCACCGCGTCGATGGCCGAGACCACGCCGTTTTCATAGCGCAGGGTGACCTGGCTCTTGGCATCCGGGCGCAGCCAGGACAGCGGCGAGTTCTTCTTCTTGCGGACCTTGGCCTGCTGCTCGACCAGGCGGTGCGCCAGATGGATCGCGGCCGGCATGTAGCTGTCGGTCTCGTTGGTGGCGTAGCCGAACATCAGGCCCTGGTCGCCAGCGCCCATTTCTTCGGGCTTCTTGCGGTCAACGCCCTGGGCGATGTGCGGGGACTGCTTGCCGATCAGGTTCAGCACGCCGCAGGTCGCGCCGTCGAAGCCGACGTCGGAGCTGTCATAGCCGATGTCCAGGATCACCTTGCGGGTCAAGGCTTCCAGGTCGATCCAGGCGCTGGTGGTGATTTCACCGGCCACGATCGCCACGCCGGTCTTGACCATGGTCTCGCAGGCCACGCGGCCCCGCGGGTCCTGGGACAGGATCGCGTCCAGCACCGCATCGGAGATCTGGTCGGCAATCTTGTCCGGATGGCCTTCGGAGACCGATTCGGAGGTGAACAGGTAGCTGGACATCAGGCGTAATATCCTTTGATTCGGATGGAAAGATGGGCGCGAATGATACACGGCAACCCGCGCCGTTGCATTGTGCGTCAGCACAGGTTGTCCCAGGTTAAGCCCGTGTGCCCGTCGCAGGGCCCGTTGTGACGGTATTGGGGTCCAGCGTCACCGCCCAGTGTTCCACCTGCGTGACAGTGGACCCTCGCCGCGGCAGCGCTGCGCGACAGCAGGGCCGGTCATCCCGCTGTCGTCAAACCGCCATCGGCCTGCAGTGGGACAGGCGCAGGCTTCGGCGCATCCGGCCGCCGGGCCTGGGGGAGCACGCCATGCAGCAGCAGACGCAGTGCGACGCGAACGTCGGCAGGAGCGCGGTGACGCGGCTGGCGCCCCATCGCCGCGCGGTATTCCTCTCCGATGTCCACCTGGGGTCGCGGCACTGCCATGCCGCCGAGCTGGCGCGGTTCCTGGCCGGCCTGCGCTGCGCGCGCCTGTACCTGGTAGGCGACATCATCGACCTGTGGTGGATGGCGCATCGCCGAGCTGCCTGGCGACCGGCCCACGGCGAGGTGATCCAGGCGCTGCACGCGCTGCGCGCTGCGGGGACCGAAATCATCTACATCCCCGGCAACCATGATGCATCGCTGCGCAAGGTCTGCGGCTTGATGCTGCCGGCCATGCAGGTGCGCCGACGTGCCATCCACGTCACCGCCGATGGCCGCCGGCTGTTGGTGGCCCACGGTGACGACTACGACGGCGTCACCCACTTTGGTGGCCTGCAGGAGCAATTCGGCGACTGGCTCTATTACCGCATTCTCACTGGCAACCACCTGCTCAATGCCGTGCGCCGACGGCTCGGGTGGCGCTACTGGTCGTTGTCCGAATTCCTCAAGAAGCGCAGCAGCGCGGCCGAGCGGTACATCGAGCGCTTCGTGCAGGCCGGGCTGGACGATGTGCGCCGCCGCGGACTGGATGGCATTGTCTGCGGGCATATCCATCGTGCGGCGCTGGTCGAGCGCGACGGGTTGGTTTACGCCAACGACGGCGACTGGGTGGAAAGCCTCACTGCGCTGGCCGAGGACCCCGACGGCAGCCTGCGGCTGCTGGACCATACCGGTCATACGCTGGCGCAGCTGCCCGCTGCAACGCGGCTGCCCGAGGTGGCCTGACCGCGCCGCATGGGTCGGCCCGGCTGCTAGCATCGGCCGATGGACTCCTTTACCCAGATCGTATTGGGCGGCGCGGTCGGCGCCGTCATCGCCCCCGCCGGGCACCGCCGCGCTGCCCTGCTGGCCGGTGCCGCGCTCGGCACGCTGCCCGACCTGGATGCCCTGCTGCTCGGCTTCACCACCGCCGACCCGGTGGCGCTGATGACCGAACACCGCAGCTACAGTCACTCGCTGCTGGTGCTGCCGTGGGTGGCCGCGCTGATCTGGTGGCTGTTCAAACGCTTCGGCCATGGTCGGGTCGCGCAGGCGCCCGGACGCTGGTTCTGGGCGATCCTGCTGGCCTTGGTCACCCACCCCCTGCTGGATGCGTTCACCGTCTACGGCACCCAGCTGTGGTGGCCGTTCACCCCGCATCCGACGATGTGGTCCAGCGTGTTCATCATCGATCCGCTGTATACCGTGTGGCTGTTGATCGGCTGCGCGGTGGCGTGGTTCGCGCGCAGCCGCCCGATCGCACAGAAGGCGCTGGTCGCCGGGCTGGTCCTGAGCAGTGGCTACCTGGGCGGGTCGCTGCTGGCCAAGTACACCGTCGAACGCGAGGCCGATCGCGCACTGACCGCGATGGGCCTAGGCGATGCGCCGCGCTTTTCGGCGGCCACGCCGTTCAATACGCTGTTGTGGCAGGTGGTGGCCATGACCCCCAGCGGCTATGTGATCGGCGAGCGTTCGCTGGTGGCCGATCGGGGTCCCATGACCTTCAAGGGCTATCCCTCCAACGTGCAGGCGCTGCGCCAGGCCGAGGTTGCCGGCCTTCCGGCCGTGGCACGGTTGAACTGGTTCAATCGCGGCTTCATGCGTGCCCGGGTGGTCGATGGCCAGCTGCAGGTGAGCGACCTGCGCATGGGACTGGAGCCCGATTACACCTTCACCTTTGCCGTGGCTCGTGCAGACGGTGACGGCTGGTCGGCGATCCCTGTCAGGCAGTTGCGCCCCGTCTATGAAAGCGAGGAGGGCAAGGCACAGCTCAAACGCCGGTTCGCCGGCCTGTGGCAACGCATCTGGACCGCACCCGGCGCCGTCGATCCGGCCAGCGCGGACGCCATGCCGGAGACGGCGCGCTGACTGATCTCCTCGCGCTGCGCAGCAACGCAGGTGCCATACCCGGCCCGATCAACTGCTGATCGGGGGCGGGACTCAATACACCGTGGCACGTGCCTGCACGAACGAGAAGAAGAACACCGCGTTCGGATCGTTCTGCACCAGGCTGAACTCGCGACGCATGCCCGCCACGGTGTCCTGGTCGACCAGGCCCGCGTCCAGCAGTGCATCGGCAGCGGAGAGCAGCAGCTGTTCCCAGAACGCGATCATGGTCTTGCGCCGGGCCGGCTCGCGGTTGTCCAGGTGGATGGTCTTGATCTCGGTATGCACGTCGCGGAAGCCACCGGCCAGCAGCAGATTGCCGAGC
Organism: Stenotrophomonas sp. Ste86; assembly: GCF_024519465.1. Lineage (GTDB taxonomy): Bacteria > Pseudomonadota > Gammaproteobacteria > Xanthomonadales > Xanthomonadaceae > Stenotrophomonas. The sequence continues at coordinate 57,034 of NZ_JALJRW010000005.1, forward strand.
TTGGCGCCGACGAACGGATCGCCACCGTGGTCGTACTGGAAATCGTTGAAGGCCATCCAGTAGCGCCAGATGTGCGGCGAATACGGGTCGAGCAGGAAGGAGGCGTTCATCACCTCGGTGATGTACACGGGCGAGCCCGGGGCCAGCACGCGGCGTACCTCGCTGAGCACGCGCGCCGGTGACGGCACGTGTTCCAGCACCCAGCACAGGAACGCCGAATCGAACTCGCGCGCACCGAACGGCAGGTTGCCGGCGTCGGCCTGCAGCAGGGTGTAGCGCTCGCTGCACCAGGGCGTTTTTTCCAGGTTGCCGCGGGCGGTGGCCAGCTGCGACTCGCTCAGGTCCACGCCGGTGACGTGCAGTTCGGGGAAGCGGCGCAGCAGGATCTCGGTCTGCGCGCCGACGCCGCTGCCCACCTCCAGCAGGCGCTGCGCGCCGCTGTAGTCGATGCCGCTGAAGATGCTCGATTCGAACAGGCGGGCCTGGGTCATCAGGCGTTGCTGCTCGGTGCTGGAAAAGCCGTGCAGATAGGTCGGGGCGGCGATCGGCGGGGTCATGGGGGCAGGCTCAGGCGGCGGAGGACAACGGAACGCCGGCGGCGAGGGCGTTGAAGTAATCGGTGGTGAGGGCGATCTGGCTGGCGGGATCGTCGGCGCGGTTGACCACCGCACGGAAGGCGGCGTTTTCCGGTCGGTCCTTGGCGTACCAGCCCAGGTGCTTGCGCGCGATGCGCACGCCCTGGGGTTCGCCGTAGAAGTCGTGCAGCGCCTGCAGGTGGCCGAGCAGCAGGTCGCGCACCTCGATGAGCGAGGGCGGGGCGAGCAGTTCGCCGGTGGCCAGGTAGTGCGCCACCTCGCGGAAGATCCACGGGCGGCCCTGCGCGGCGCGGCCGATCATCACCGCATCCACCCCGGTCGCTGCCAACACGTGCGCGGCCTTCTGCGGCGAGTCGATGTCGCCGTTGGCGATCACCGGGATGCGCAGCGCGGCCTTGATCGCGCCGATGGTCTCGTACTCGGCGCTGCCGGTGTAATGCTGGTCGCGGGTGCGCCCGTGCACGGCCAGCGCGGCGATGCCGCTGTCTTCGGCGATATGCGCGATGCGCGGGCCGTTGCGATGGTCGCAGTCCCAGCCGGTACGGATCTTCAGCGTGACCGGCACATCCACCGCCTGCACCACGGCGGCAAGGATGCGCGCGACCAGGTCTTCATCACGCATCAGTGCCGAGCCAGCCCAGGCATTGCAGACCTTCTTGGCCGGGCACCCCATGTTGATGTCGATGATCTGCGCGCCATGGTCGACGTTGTAGCGCGCCGCCTCGGCCAGTTGCTGTGGTTCGGTGCCGGCGATCTGCACGCTGATCGGGTCCGGCTCACCGGCATGGTCCATGCGGTGGATCGACTTGCGGGTGTTCCAGAAGCGCGGGTCGGAAATGGTCATCTCCGAGGCAGCCAGGCCCGCGCCCAGCCGTTTGCACAGCAGGCGGAACGGCTTGTCGGTGACACCGGCCATCGGCGCCAGCACCACGTTGGGCTGGATGTTGTAGGGACCAATCTGCATGTGCGCATTGTAGTGCCGGCCGCTGGCCGGCAACCGGGCAAATGCCGGAGATCCGAAGGCGTGTTCAGGCCGATCCGGAAGGGACTGATGCGCTCAAGTCACGAGCATATGCTTGACGATTGCTTCCCCCGCCCCCAGCGCGCGGCGATGGTGGTGGGTTGCCGGGCCGGCATTACAGGGTGGCCCAGGCATAGACGGTGCCGGCGGCGGCCAGCAGCGTCCAGGCAGGGGTCTGGATCATGTCGTGCGTCGTCCGTGAGCGGGGCACCCATGGTCGAGCGGCGGCGGCACCGGGGCAATGCCGGTGGCGGCCATCCGCTGGCAGTTTCCGGCCGCAGCGCCGGTGGCCGGCGATGCCAGACCACACATGAAAAAGCCGGCGCTGGGCGCCGGCTTGATCGTTACCGCGCAGCGCGAGCCGGTCAGGCCGTTGCAGCGTCCTTGGGGGTGAAGTGCGGCATCGCCACGGCGGCGCCTTCCTTCTCGGTGGAGCGACCGGCGAACTGGTTGGCAAAGCGCACGTGGCGGATGAAGGCCGCGTCCGGGTCCTGCGCGATGGACGCGCACAGGGCACCGTTGAAGGCATCGCCGGCACCGGTGGTATCGAGCACCTGCACCTGTTCGGCGCCGACGCGGTAATACGGCTGGGCATCGCCACGCTGGTTTTCTTCTGCGTGGGAGACGAACACGCCCACCGAGCCCAGCGTCACCACCACCGTGCCATTGCCGACCAGCTTGCGGCACAGCGCATGCAGGCTGGCGCCGTCGAGGGCGGCCACATCGTTGGCATCCACGCGCTCGCCGACGTGGCGGCCGAGCAGGGCGGCGAACTCGGTTTCATTGGGGGTCAGCACGTCGGCCAGCTTGAGCAGGCCGATGCTGGACGGAGCGTCGGCCGGGGCCGCGTTGAGCACGGTGGTGACACCGGCCTCGCGGGCGATGGCCAGCGCCGCCTCAATGGTTTCCACCGGCGATTCCAACTGCGCCAGCACCACCTTGGCACCGCCCAGCAGCGCGCGCTGGGCCTGCACGAAGTCCAGGCTCAGCGCGGCGTTGGCGCCGGGGCCGATCACGATGGTATTGCGGCCGCGCGCGTCCACATAGATGCCGCCGGTGCCGGTCGGCTCGCTGCTGGCCTCGGCGGTCAGGTCGAAGCCGTCCTGCTCGGCCAGGCCACGCGCCATCGCGCCGCCGGCGTCATCGCCCAAGGCGCACAGGAAGGTGGTCGACGCGCCCGCGCGGCGTGCCGCCACGGCCTGGTTGAAGCCCTTGCCGCCGGGACCGGTGCTGTAGCGCCCGGCGATGGTCGCGCCCGGGGCCGGGAGCGATTCGCAACGCCAGACATGGTCCACATTGAAAGAACCGACAACGACGACAGTGTTACTCATAAAGACTGTTTCTCAGGAAGCGGATATCAGCTGAAATGCGTCAGCACGCCGGCGATGGTCGCCGTCATGAAGGTGGCAATGGTACCGCCGAGCACCGCACGCAGGCCGAACTTGGCCAGATCGTGGCGACGCTCCGGGGCCAGGCCACCAATACCACCGATCTGGATCGCGATGGAGCTGAAGTTGGCAAAACCGCACAGCGCGTAGGTGGCGATCAGGCGACCCTCGGAAGACAGGCTCACGCCCGGCACCTGGCCGTTCACGATTTTGGACAGCTCCGAGTACGCCACGAATTCGTTGATGACCACCTTCTGGCCGATCAGCGAACCCACCGTGGTGGCATCGGCCCACGGCGTACCGATCACCCAGGCGATCGGGGCAAGCACGTAGCCGAAGATGGTCGACAGGTCGGTCGGGCGACCGATCATGGCCTGCAGGCCGCTGATTTCACCCAGCCAGGTCAGTGGCGCGTTGAGCAGGGCGATCAGGGCGATGAAGGCCAGCAGCATCGCACCGATGTTCAGCGCCAGCTTGAGGCCGTCACCGGCACCGGCCGCCGCCGCGTCGATGATGTTGCTGGAGGTCTTCTCCACGTCCATCTTGACCGTGCCACGGGTCAGCGGCGTGCCGGTTTCGGGCACCAGCAGCTTGGCTACCACCAGGGTCGCCGGGGCGGCCATGATGCTGGCAGCCAGCAGATGCTTGGCGTAGAAGGCCTGCTGCACCGGATCGTTGCCGCCGAGCATGCCCACGTAGGCGGCCAGCACGCCACCGGCGATGTGCGCCATGCCGCCGATCATCATCGTGATCAGTTCGGACTGGGTCATCTTGGCGATGTACGGACGCACCGTCAGCGGCGCCTCGGTCTGGCCGATGAAGACGCTGGCGCAGACGCTGGTGGTTTCCGCACCGGATACGCGCATGATCTTGGTGATCGCCCAGGCCATGCCGCGCACGATCGCCTGCATGACATTGAGGTGGTACATCACCCCCATCAGGGCCGAGAAGAAGATGATCGTCGGCAGCACCTGGAAGGCGAAGATGAAACCGAACTGTTCGGTGTTCATCAGGCTGCCGAAGATGAAGCCGGAGCCTTCATTGACGAAGCTGAGGATCTTGACGAAGCCCTTGCCCAGCGCATCGAACACGTCGCGGCCACCGGGCACCAGCAGCACCACCGCCGCAAAGGCGATCTGCAGCGTGATACCGGTCACCACCAGACGCCAGTCAACGGCGCGCTTGTTGTTCGAGAACAGCCAGGCGATGCCGATAAGCACTACCAACCCGAACAGGCCGAAGCCAATCCTGCCCAAACCTTCGACCATGAGACTTCCCTTGGGGGTGCGGCGAAAAACGGGAAGCCTATAGCGGTGGCAGGGGCGGAGCAAGGAAAAGCGGCGTCCACGGGCCGATCGGCCGTGATCGGGCAAGTATCCACAAGGGTTTGGACGCCCCGGCGGCTACACTGAGGGCCATCGTTCCGGCCCGGATGCGGGCCTGCAGCAGAGGAGAATTCCATGCAATACCGGCGTCTTGGTTCCACCGGCCTGAAGGTGTCGGCCCTGTCCTTCGGGGCCTGGGTCACCTTTGGCGACCAGATCGGCCGCGATGAGGCCCGCAACCTGATCGCCAGCGCCTGGGACCACGGAATCAACTTCTTCGACAATGCCGAGGGCTACGCCCGCGGCCGCGCCGAGCAGGTAATGGGCGATGTGATCGCCGACCTGCGCCTGCCGCGCGACGGTTTCTGCGTGTCCAGCAAGGTGTTCTTCGGGGCGGTCGATAACCCGGGGCCGACCCAGCACGGGTTGTCGCGCAAGCACGTCACCGACGCCTGCCATGCCGCGCTCAAGCGCCTGCGGGTGGATTACCTGGACCTGTACTACTGCCACCGCCCGGATCCGGACACCCCCATCGCCGAGACCGTGCTGGCGATGGACACCCTGATCCGCCAGGGCAAGGTGCTGTACTGGGGCACCTCGGAATGGTCGGTCGCACAGATCCAGGAAGCGGTGGCCATCGCCCGTGCCCACCACCTGCACCTGCCCTCGATGGAGCAGCCGCAGTACAACCTGCTGCACCGCGAGCGCGTGGAGCAGGAATATGTGCCGCTGTACGCCGACCCGGGGCTGGGCACCACGATCTGGTCGCCGCTGGCCTCGGGCCTGCTGACCGGCAAGTACAACGACGGCGTGGACGCGCAGTCGCGGCTGGGCCAGGGCCAGCTGGCCTGGCTCAAGGAGCAGGTGCTCGGCGATGCTGCCGGCAGCCGCCTGGACCGGGTGCGACGCTACACCGCGCTGGCCGCCAGCCTGGGCCTGTCGCCGGCGCAGCTGGCCATCGCCTGGTGCCTGCGCAACCCCAACGTCTCCAGTGTGATCCTCGGCGCCAGCCGGGTGGGGCAGCTGGAAGAGAACCTGGGGGCGCTGGCCGTTCTTGAGCAGGTCGATGACGCGACGTGGCAGCAAATCGACGCGATTTTTGCCTGAGCGGCGCGTACACGCGGCGCGGGGGACAAGGTAGAGCCGAGCCGTGCTCGGCTGGGCCCGCGCGATGGGGGAGTGACGCGCGTTGCCGGCGCGTAGGCGCGGCGAGGGAGGCGTAGAGCCGAGCCATGCTCGGCTGGGCCCCCCGGGAAGCTGCCGGGCTGCGGGATCTACCAGGAATGCAGCCGAGCATGGCTCGGCTCTACCGGGCGGCGGGTGCGTTACTTGTATCTTTGTGATTGATAGCGTCAATCGAAATTAGCCAATCAATCATCAATTCCATCAATGAAGTTGAGAATGGTTGTTGATTGTCAACTGAGAATCATTATCATTTAAATCGTCCCTCGCACGAGTCCAGACGATGAACACTCAAGCTGCTGTGCTGCTGCGCCCCGAAACGCTGACCCTCCGCGACCGTCCGGTCCGCGTGGTCCCGCCCGAAGAAGTGATCGACAGCGAAGCCCTGCTCAAGGGCCGCCGCGAAATCCTGATCCAGCACGGCGACCGCTTCTATCGCCTTCGCCATACCAGCAACGACAAGCTCATTCTGACCAAGTAGCGCCCGTCGCTGGCCGGCCGCTGCTCCGGCTGTTGGCTGCCCCACCGGCCGCCTGCGCTTCCGGTGCTTGTCCAGGCAGGCCCGCTCCTCCCCCCGGGCCTGCCGTTGCCCACCGCTCTCTCCCCCTCGACGTTTCGCCTGCGGCCTCGGTCGCCGGCGTCGGTCGGGGGTCTCCTTCCGCGTCCAGCCGATTCCCGCCCATCCATGAAGATCCGCCCCAATGCCCTGAGCGCCGCCCTGTGGCTGGCGTTGCCGATGGCCGCCAATGCCGCTGCATCCGCCGCTGCCGATGGCGCGCCCGACGCGCGTGAGTTCGACCGTGTGCAGGTCACCGCCACGCGCACCGAGCGTGCGCTGAGCGATGTGGCCGCCACGGTCGATGTGATCGACCGCGAGCAGCTCGACGACCACCTGGTCCGCGACATCAAGGATCTGGTGCGCTACGAGCCAGGTATTTCGGTGACCAGCAGCCCGGCACGCTTCGGGCTGGGCGGTTTCCGCATCCGCGGCCTGGACGGCAACCGCGTGCTGATCCAGACCGACGGCATCGCCCTGCCCAAGGCGTTCGCCATCGGCAGCTTCTCCGATGCCAACCGCAACTTCACCGATCTGGAAACGCTCAAGCGGGTCGAGATCGTGCGCGGTCCGGCCAGCGCGCTGTATGGCTCTGACGCGCTCGGCGGCGTGGTCGCTTTCGTCACCAAGGACCCGGCCGATTACCTCAAGGACGGCAAGGACAGTTACGTCGGCCTGAAGTTCGGCTACGACGGCCAGTGGAAGGGCTTGTACGGCGGGGTCACCACCGCCTTCGGCGGCGACCGCTGGAGCGGCATGGTCAACGTCAACCATCGCCAGGGCCAGGAAACCGACAGCAAGGGCGACGTGCGCAGCGACAACAGCACCCGCACCGCCGCCAACCCGCAGGACCGCGATGGCCGCAGCCTGCTCGGCAAGCTGGTGTTCGCGCCCAGCGAGGACCAGCGCTTCACGCTGACCGTGGAAGGGAACGAAGACAGCGTGGACACCAACGTGCTGTCGTCCGTCGCCCCGGCCACGGCCGCGCCGCCGTCGGCCACCACCACCACCGCGATGAAGGCGCACGACCACCAGACCCGCGCCCGCGTGTCGTTCGCCCATGAAATGGACAACCTCGGCCAGGCCTTCGCCGACGACCTGTCCTGGCAGGTCTATCGCCAGGACAGCGAGACCACCCAGCGCACGATCGAGAATCGTGGCCGCGGTGCGAACGCCAGCCTGCGCGATCGCACGTTCAATTTCGACCAGCGCGTGTACGGCCTGCAGGCGGTGTTGCACAAGGGCCTGCAGACCGGCACGGTCGAGCACGACCTGACCTACGGCTTCGAAGGCACCTGGACCGACACCCAGCAGAAGCGCGACGGCTACCAGGTATCGGCCAACGGCACGGTCAGCAGGACGATCCTGCCTGACACCTTCCCGGTCCGCGATTTCCCGATCAGCACAACCACCGAGCTGGGCCTGTACGTGCAGGATGAAATGCGTTTCGCCGACGGCCGCGTCTCACTGGTACCGGGCGTGCGCGTGGACCACTACGAACTGCGCCCGGACGTGGACGGCATCTTCGGCACCGACAATCCCGGCGTGGCCGTGTCCGACCTGACCAAGACCAGCGTGTCGCCGAAGCTGGGCATGGTGTGGCGCTTGGCTGACCAGTGGTCGCTGTTTGCCGGCTACGCACACGGGTTCCGATCGCCGCCGTACAACGACGTCAACCTGGGATTCACCAATGTGATGTTCGGCTACACCGCCATCCCCAACCCGGACCTGAAGCCGGAAACCAGCGATGGCCTTGAACTGGGCGTGCGCTTCGTCAATACGGCGGCATACGTCAGCGTCAGCGGCTACTACAACGACTACAAGGACTTCATCGAGTCCCAGCGCCAGGTGGGCGTCAACCGCCAGGGCTTGATCGTGTTCCAGTCGCAGAACGTGGCCGATGCGGAGATCTACGGTGCCGAGCTGAAGGCCGGCGTCGACATTGGCAAGCTCACCAGCGCGCTGGAAGGCTGGTCGTTGAACAGCGCGGTGGCGTGGTCACGCGGCCAGAACAAGACCGAAGACGTGCCGCTGGAATCGATCGATCCGCTGCGTGGCACCGTCGGCATCGCCTTTGACCGCGATACCTGGGGCGTGGAACTGGCCGGCACCTTCGCCAAGCGCAAGGACCGCCTGCCGCCGCCCACCGGCACCAGTCCGCCCTTCGCGCCGGCCGGTTACGGCGTCCTCGACCTGATGACGCACTGGGCGTTCGCCCCCGGGGCCAAACTCAACGTGGGCGTGTTCAACCTCGGCGACCGCCGCTACATCGACTATTCGGCGATCACCTCGGCGCTGGCCACCAACAGCACCGTGATCGACCGTTTCACCAACCCCGGCCGCACCGTGTCGGCCAATCTCTCCGTGAGCTGGTAGCCCTATGAGCCGCGCCCTGTCCGCCATGCGATCGACCGACCGGGCGCTGCATCCCGGCCGCCTTCCCACCGCGCGACAGCTGGCGTCGCTGGGCACCGTCCTGTGCCTGTACCGCCCGGACAGCAGCGAGCTGGGTGGCTGGAAGCACGCGGTGTCCGCGCACGCCTGCCAGGGCATGGACAGCGAGGGCATCCGCGAGAGCCTGTGCTTCGCCGACGCGCGCGGCCGCTGCTGCTGGCGCCTGTACCTGCTGCCGGACAGCGACTTCCTGGCCTGGGATCGATTGGTATCGGCGTTCCCGGCGCGACCGGAGCCGGTCAATGACGGCGGCGTTGCCGAGCGCCTGTGGCGTCGCCTGGCCACGCGCCTGGGCGGCGAGCCGTGGCGGATGTGCGCCTTGCGCCTGCACGTCGGCGACGGCCAGGGCCTGTCGGCCAGCCTGGCCTCGCTGTCGTCGCTGGGCGCCACCGCCGCGCGGCGCATCGCCCACGTGGAAGGCGCCGATGGCGAGCTGTGGATCGACGCGTGTTGCTGCGCCTCGGCAGCGCGCGTGCCACCGCTGCGCGAGCACGGCAGCGCCATGCCCCTGGTCCGGCTGTAACCGAACGAAGAAGGACCGCCTCCGGCCACCGATGGCCGAACGTCTTGCCACCTCCTGAAGGAAACCTTGAGATGAAACTCCAGACAGCCAGTGCGTGGCTGCTGCTTGCCAGCAGCGGCGTCGTCCACGCCCAGCCCTCCGATGTGCAGCGCGACCACGACAGCATTGTGGCGATGAAGGGCGAATACGTGGTCGACTTCGCCTTCGATGAAACCGTGCTGCTCAAGCCGGGCTACGAGCGCGCGCCGGCCGTTCGCAGCGGCGGCAACGAGGTGGTGATCGTGGTCGAGGACACGCCGAAGCGGGTCGTGCTGCAGCACCTGCTGGTAGACCCCAAGAGCGGCCACGTCACCAAGCACTGGCGGCAGGATTGGGTGTACGAAGCACCGAACCGTTTCGAGTTCAGTGCCGACCAGACCTGGCAGGTACGCGCCATTCCGGCGGCGGTCAACGCCGGTGCATGGACGCAGTGCGTGTACGAAGTCAGTGATGCGCCGCGTTACTGCGGCACAGGCAAGTGGGACTACCGCAACAACGTGGCAACCTGGACCAGCGACCTCAGCTGGCGTCCGCTGCCGCGCCGCGAGTACACCCGCCGCAGCGACTACAACGCGCTGGCCGTGGTCAACCGGCACACGTTGACGCCCAATGGCTGGACCCACGAACAGTTCAACACCAAGATCCTGCGCGGCGCCGACGGCAGCCAGCAGGAGATCGCGCGCGAGTTCGGTTTCAATGACTACAACAAAACCACCGAGGTCGATTTCAAGCCCGCCTACGACTACTGGGCGGCAACGTCGGGCTACTGGGCCAAGGTGCGCCAGCGTTGGGACGGTTTCCTCGGCCAGGCCCCGGGCGTGCACCTGAAGACCACGCTGGACGGGATGGCGATGATCATGCCGCTGTTCACCCAGGCGCAGGACATCCAGGACGGCAAGAAGGTCAAAGACGCGCAGATCGACACGGTGTTCAAACAGTGGGTGGAAAACGCACCGGCCACCACCGCGCGGTAGAGCCGAGCCATGCTCGGCTGCTCATCTTCGAGCAATGCCAGGGCGTCTGACGGAAGAGGAGCGTTTCTGCCGAGCATGGCTCGGCACTACCGAACCCCACGCCCCCGCGACCCACGGATCCCACGCCCCCGTAACCCACGGATCCCACGCCCCGGCGACCCACCCAGGGTAGAGCCGAGCCATGCTCGGCTGCTCTTCCCCGATCAATGCCATGGCG
>NZ_JALJRW010000005.1:67318-177939 GCF_024519465.1 Stenotrophomonas sp. Ste86
CCCAGGGTAGAGCCGAGCCATGCTCGGCTGCTCTTCCCCGATCAATGCCATGGCGCCTGACGGAAGAGGAACGTTTCTGCCGAGCATGGCTCGGCACTACCGAACCCCACGCCTTCGCGACCCACGAATCCCACGCCCCGCGACCCACGGATCCCACGCCCCCGCGACCCACGGATCCCACGCCCCCGCGACCTACCCAGGGTAGAGCCGAGCCATGCTCGGCTGCTCTTCTTCGAGCAATGCCAGGGCGTCCGACGCAAGAGGAACGTTTCTGCCGAGCATGGCTCGGCACTACCGATGCGCAGCCTTCGGCCAGCGCCACTGAATGCCCCGGCGCCCTGCGTCGACCTCACACTTCCCGTAGCGCCAGCGCGGGCGGCGTATGCAGGATCCGCCGTGTGCCCCACCAGCCGGCCAGCATGCTCAATGCCACCCCGATCGCGCCGCCGGCCAGCAATGGCCCCCAGGGCGGACTCAAGGTCAGCTCGAACACCTGCCGGGCCACCACGCTGCCCAGCAATGCCGCCGTGCCGACCGCCAGCAACGCCGACAGCAGCCCAAGCGCACCGAACTCGACCAGCACCGCCCCGCGGAGCTGGCTGCGCGTGGCCCCCAGCGTGCGCAGCACCGCACTGTCGTAGCGACGCTCCCCTGCGGTGGCCTGCAGGGCCGCCAGCAGCACCAGCAACCCGGCCAGCAGGCTGAAGCCCATCACCAGCTGCACCGCCTGGGTGACCCGGTCCACCACCTCGCGCACCCGCTGCAGGATGCCGTCGATATCCAGCAGCGAAATGTTCGGCTGCGCGCGGGTCAGCGCCGCCAACTGCGGTGCCTGCGCATGCGGCAGATGGAAGGCGGTGATCAGGTTGTAGGGCGCATCGCCCACCGCGCCTTCGTTGAGCAGCAGGAAGAAGTTGACCCGGAACGAATCCCAGTCGGCCTTGCGGATGCTGGTCACCGTGAAGCTGCGTTGCTGGTCGCCCATCTGCAGCGTCACCGTATCGCCGAGTTTCATCCCGTAACGCTCGGCCCAGCCCTGTTCGATGGAGGCTTCCGCCGCGGTGCTGCCCGGCGCCCACCAGCGCCCGCCCACCAGCGTGTTGGCCGGCGGGAAGTCATGCCGCCAGGAGAAGTTGACCGGACGGTTGGCATCGTCGTCATCGTTGCTGTTGTCCTCGCGCTGCTGCCGCTGCGGCGGCCGGTCATTGACCGCCAACAGGCGCCCGGTACTGAACGGCTCGATGCCCGGCGCCACCACGCCCAGCCCGTGCAGCGTGCTCAGCACCGTCTCGCGCTGCTCCGGCTGGATGTTCATCAGGAAGTAGTTGGGCGTGTCCACCGGCAAACGGTCGCGCCACTGCGCCAGCAGGCCCGGCCCGATCACCGACAGCAGCAACAGCGCGCACAGCGACAGCGACAGCCCCACCAGCTGCGTCACCGCCAGCCCACGGCGGCGGGTCAGCGCGGCCAGACCCAGCTTCCAGCGCCCGCGCAGGCGCGGCTGCAGCCCACGCAGCAGCCACAGCAGCAACGCCCCAAGTACGCCGGCCAGGGCCGCCAATGCGGCCAGCCCGCCCAGCACCCAGGCCGCCAGCTTCACATCGCCGGTGGCCTGCACGGTCAGCGCCACGGTCGCCGCCAGGGCGGCCGCATAGATCAGCAGCGAACTCGGTGGCATCGCCGCGAAGCTGCGGTTGAGCACGCGCATCGGCGGCACCCGACGCAGCCGCAGCAGCGGCGGCAGGCCGAAGCCGAGCAGCAGCACCAGTCCGATCCCGGCACCACTCAAGGCCGGGGTCGCCTGCGGCAGCGGCAGGCGATTAGGGATCAGCCCGCCCAGCGCCTGCACCAACCCGGCCTGCGCGGCCATGCCCAGCCCGATGCCGACCAGGCACGCCGGCACCGCCAGCATCACCAGTTGCAGCGCCATCGCGCTGAGAATGTCGCGCTGGCGTGCGCCCAGGCAGCGCAGGATCGCCACCTGGTCGATCCGGCGCAGCGCGAAGCGATTCGCCGCCAGCGCAGTGGCCACGCCGGCCAGCAGCACCGCCAGCAGTGCGGCCAGTGACAGGAAGCGGCCAGCCAGGTCGAACGCACCGCGCACGCCGCGCTGGGTGTCGGCGATGCCCACGATGCGGTAACCCTTGGCCTGCGGCGCCAGCCACGCGCGGAAGTCGGCAATCGCCTCCGGCGCCCCGGCGAACATCATCCGGTAGGACGCGCGGCTGCCCGGTCCGAGCAGGCCGGCGGCATCCACGTCGGCGCGGTTGACCAGCAGCGGCGGCGACAGCTGCATCAGTTCGCCGGAGGTGTCCGGTTCGGCCTGCAGCACGCGGGTGATGGTCAGGCTGCCGGCACCGAACTCCAGCGCATCGCCCACGCCCAGCCCCAGCGCCTGCATCAGGCGCGGATCGGCATAGGCCTGGCCCGGCGGCGGGGTGCCGGCGATCTCGCTGGCGCCGCCGTGCAGGGTGCGGCTGACCTGCAGCTGCCCACGCAAGGGATACCCATCGCCGACCGCCTTGATGTTGGCCATCTGGCTGGCCTCGCCATGGAACAGCACGCTGGGGAAGCTGACCATGCGCGTGCTGGCCAGGCCACGTTCGCGCGCCGCGTCGGCGAAGGCGGTGGGAATGTCCTCGCGTGCGTTGAGGCCGAGGTCGCCGCCGAGCATTTCCGCCGCGCTGCCGGTCAAGGCCAGCGTGACCCGGTTGACCAGCGTGCCGACCGCGGTCATCACCGCCACGCCGAGCACCAGCGCGGCGAACACGGTCAGCAGGTCGCCGGCCAGGAACTCGCGGCGCAGTGCGCGCGCGGCATGTTTGACGACATTCATGCGGACACGCCGGACGGGCTGTCGACCAGTCGGCCGCCATCCAGGCGATAGACGCGTTCGCAGCGCTGCGCAAGGCGCAGGTCATGGGTCACCAGGATCAGGGTGGTATCGCTGGTGGCGTTGAGCGCGAACAGCAGGTCGCTGATCTGCTGGCCGGTGGCCTGGTCCAGGCTGCCGGTGGGCTCATCGGCGAACAGGATGCGCGGCCGCGCCACGAACGCGCGCGCCAACGCCACGCGCTGCTGCTCGCCGCCGGACAGCTGGCGCGGGTAGTGGCGCGCACGGTGGGTGAGCCCGACCTGCTCGAGCACCTCGCGCACGCGCGCCGGATCCTCGCGCCCGGCCAGTTCCAGCGGCAGCGCGATGTTCTCCTCGGCGGTCAGCGCCGGCAGCAGGTGGAAACTCTGGAACACGAAGCCGACCTCACGCGCACGCAGCTGCGCGCGGGCTTCTTCATCCAGCGCATTGAGATCCGCGCCGGCCAGGGTGATCCGGCCGCGGCTGGGCAGGTCCAGTCCAGCCAGCAGGCCGAGCAGGGTGGTCTTGCCCGAACCGGACGCGCCGACGATGGCGATGCTCTCGCCTTCATGGACGGTCATGCCAATGTTGTCCAGTATGTGGACTTCACCCTCCGGGCCACGCGCCGATTTGCCCACATCCAGGGCGGCGATGGCGACGGGAGCGCTGCGGGGGGACAGGCTGTCGATGAGGATTCTCCAATGAGCACAACGATGTGGAAGGGCCGCGCGGCCCCGATGGTCTGGCTGATGGCATGGTTGCTGCTGCTGCCAGCGCTGGCCTGTGCCAAAGGTGCCGATACCCGCCATGCGGTACTGGTGGTCGGCGACAGCCTCAGTGCTGCCCACAATATCCCGGCCGAATCGGGCTGGGTGAACCTGCTTCAGCAGCGGGTCAAACAACAGGTCAAGCCGGCCCCGGACATCATCAACGCCAGCATCAGCGGCGAGACCAGTTCCGGCGCGCTGACCCGGCTGCCGGGCCTGCTGGCCAAACACCGGCCATCGGTGGTGGTGATCGAGCTGGGCGGCAACGACGCCCTGCGCGGGCTTACTCCGGTGCAGCTGCGCGGCAACCTGGAAAAGATGATCGTGGCCAGCCAGAAGGCCGGTGCCAAGGTGCTGCTGCTGGGCATCGACGTTCCCCCCAACTACGGCCCGGCCTACCGCCAGCGGCTCAAGGACGTCTATGCCGGGCTGGCCGGCCAGTACAAGGTGCCGCTGCTGCCGTTCCTGCTGGACGGTGTGGCCCTGCAGCCGGGGCTGATGCAGTCCGACGGCCTGCATCCCACTGCCGCCGGCCAGCCGCGGGTGCTGGACAACGTGTGGCCACACCTCAAACCCCTGCTCTGACAACAATTTTGATTCCGGTGTGAGCAGCTTCACACCGCCTCCACTGCCGATGCGGCATGTTTCACAAAGCTGAAGAAAGAGGGAATCCCATGCGTCAGACAAAGGAGACCTCCGGCCTGGTGCTGGTGGTCGAGGACAACCGCAATATTTCCGAGATGATCGGCGAGTACCTGGAAGGCCGTGGGTTTGAGGTCGACTATGCCCAGGACGGGCTGGACGGCTACCGACTGGCGGCGGAAAACAGTTATGACGTCGTGGTGCTGGACCTGATGCTGCCGCGACTGGATGGCATCGAAGTCTGCCGCCGGCTGCGCAACGACGCCCGCAAGTCGACCCCGGTACTGATGCTGACCGCCCGCGACACGCTGGACGACAAGCTCACCGGCCTGGGCTTCGGCGCCGACGATTACCTGACCAAGCCGTTCGCGATCCAGGAGCTGGAAGCACGCCTGCGTGCCCTGATCCGCCGCGAGCGTCGCCAGGTGGGTTCGGAAGTGCTCAAGGTGGCCGACCTGGTGCTGGACCCGGTGAGCATGCGTGCGACCCGTGCCGGTACCGAGCTGCAGCTGTCGCCGATCGGTCTGCGTCTGCTGACCATCCTGATGCGCGAATCGCCCCGCGTGGTGACGCGCCAGGAAATCGAGCGCGAGATCTGGGGCAACGGCCTGCCGGACTCGGATACCCTGCGCAGCCATCTGTACAACCTGCGCAAGATCATCGACAAGCCGTTCGACCGTCCGCTGCTGCACACCGTGCAGAGCGCCGGTTACCGCATCGCCGACATCGCCCAGCCGATGAGCTGACGCGTACGGCGGTCGCCGGCGCGTGAGCGGAGGGCCCCTGCGGGGCCCCGAGGGTGACAACGACCTGGCGGTTGCCGGGTCGTTGTCGTTTTTTGCACGATGGAATCACGGCGCGCTTTCCTATAATCGCGGCGAACCGCTCTGGATCCTGTAATGCCGCACGGTCTGCCGCGCAAGATACGTATCGTCTTCATCCTCCAAGCCGTGCTGGCCAGCCTGGGTATCCTGCTGGGCGCATGGCTGGTGTCGTTGGTGATCAAGCACAGCTTGGTCAGCAGCGCGCTGCAGGAAGAGGCTGCTTACTACTGGCAGCTGTACGACGCTTCGCCGACGCAGCCGCCGCCGAACACCCAGAACATCCGCGGTTACCTGCTGGAGACCGGGCGGTCGCCGTTGAGCCTGCCGGCCAACCTGCGCGCGCTGCGCCCGGGTTTCCACGAACTGAAAAGCGACGACCAGCTGGTGCTGGTGGATGCGCGTCCGGAGGGGCGGTTGTATCTGGTGTTCCTGCGCTCGCGCGCGGAGATGCTGGCGTTCTGGTTCGGGATCGTGCCGGTGCTGCTGACGTTGCTGGCGGTGTACGGGGCCTCGTGGATCACCTACCGGGCATCCAAACGGCTGGTGTCGCCGGTCAACTGGCTGGCGCGGCGGGTGTCGCGCTGGAATCCGGGGCATCCGGAAGCGGCGGACCTGGCGCCGGACAAGCTGCCGGCGGATATGCAGGGCGAGACGCGGCAGTTGGCCGCGGCGCTGCACTCCCTGGCCACGCGGGTGACCGCGCACGTGGCGCGTGAGCGCAACTTCACCCGCGATGCGAGCCACGAACTGCGCACGCCGCTGACGGTGATCCGGGTGGCCAGCGACATGGCGCTGGGCGATCACGAGTTGTCGCCGCGGTTGCAGCGCAGCTTGAACCGCATCCAGCGCGCGGGCCGGGACATGGAGGCGGTGATCGACGCGTTCCTGATCCTGGCGCGCGAGGCGGATGTGGAGCCGCAGATCGAGCTGTTCGACGTCAACGAGATCGTGCGCTACGAGGTGGACAACGCGCGCGAGCTGATGGCGGGGCGGCCGGTGGAGATCTTCCTGCACAGTGCCGGTCCGGTGCAGTTGCATGCGCCGCCGCGGGTGCTGCAGGTGGTGGTGAGCAATCTGTTGCGCAATGCGTGCAGTTACACCGACGAAGGGCGCATCGATGTGGATGTGCTGGAGGATCGGGTCGTGGTGCGCGACACGGGGATCGGGATGTCGGCCGAGGCGTTGGGCCGCGCGTTCGAGCCGTTCTACCGCGCGGAGCCGACGCGGCCGCAGGGCACCGGCTTGGGGCTGTCGATCGTGCGTCGGTTGTGCGATCGATTTGGCTGGAAGGTGAGTCTGAGCAGTACGTTGGGGGCGGGGACGCAGGCGGCGGTTGTTTATCGGTGAGTTTTTTAGCAACGGCCGGGTGATTTCTCTCTCCAGTGTTTGGGTCGGTGTGGGCGGGTTGGCGGGACACGCCGTGAATCCATCCCTGGAAGCTCGCGTGCGCCATCCATGGCGCACGACGGTCCCGCCAACCCACCCACACCGACCCATCGAGAGTTGGCCGGTGCTTGTGGGAGGTGGGAGCAAGGGCAAGAGCAGCCGAGCATGGCTCGGCTCTACCGGGGGTCCACAACGGGGTGTTGCAGAACGGTGTCAAGAGAAGTTTCGGCCCGGTAGGTGCCGACCGTTGGTCGGCACGCTCTTGATCTTCACCCCAACGCGCCGATTTTCTGTCGAGGGGCGGGGTGGGTGAGGGGGCGGGGCCCTTGAGTCGCATGGATGCGGCTCAGGAGCTTACAGGGATGTACTTGCAGCGTGCCCCGCGGCCTCACCCGCCCCGTCCCACCCGCAGCAAACCGCGCGTCACTCGCACTGCACCTTCGGCGCCAGCGCCTTCCGCCAGATCGCATAACCCTCTGGCGTCATATGCAGCATGTCCTCGCGGAACAACGCCGCACGCGGCTGCCCGTCAGCGCCCAGCATCGGCGTGTAGACATCGGTGAAGCCGGTATGCGGCAACGTGGCCAGCGCCTGCCGGATCAACCCGTTGGCCTCCACCACGGCCGGCAGCAGCTGCGCGCGCGACGGGCTGGGCTTGATCGAAATCACCTCTACCGTCGTCGTCGGCAGGTCGCGATGCACCCGCTGCACGAAGGCCACCACGTCGTCGCGCACCTGCACCGGCGTGCGCCCGCTGTTGAGGTCGTTGTCGCCGGCGTAGAAGAACACCTTGCACGGCGCGTACGGCACCACGATCTGGCCGGCGTACCAGGTGCTGTCGCGCACCTCCGAACCGCCGAAGCCACGGTTGAACACCGGCTGCCCCGGGAAATCGGTCGCCAGGCTGTGCCACATCCGGATCGACGAACTGCCGATGAACTCGATGCCGCCACGCGGCGGCGGGGTGGCCGCATCGGCCTTGGCGAAGTCGGCCATGTCCTGCGCCCAAGCTACGTTGGAGACCTGCGCCGGCACCTGCGGTGGCGCGGGCGGTGACAGGGCAAAGGCGGGCAGGGCGGCGCCCAGCGCCAGGGCGAGCAGCAGGGGGCGGGTGCAGCGGTAATGCATGGGCAGACTCCTCGGCAACGCGCCCATCGGGGGCGCCTGGATCGGTTGAACCCCATCATAGAAGCTGACGCCAGGCCCTGCTTTACCCGCGCTGGCGAGGCAGTGACCCCCGGTTCCACCACCCGGCAACGCCCATTACCACGGCAGCGGCCCGGCCGCCTTCGACGATGCGCCGGCAGGCTTGTGGCAAAATGACGGATTGCCTGCCCATTCAGCCCCGCCCATGACCCCTTGCTGCGTGCTGTTCCCCACGTCCCGGTCCGCCGCGCAGCACGGAGCGTGTGCCCGTGGCTGATGAAATCGGGCACATGCCGCGCGGCCCCAAGCGCATCTTCAAGGCCGCCGTGTGGTCCTGGCAGGGCCTGCGTGCGGCCTGGCTGCACGAGTCCTCGTTCCGCCTGGAGGTCTACCTGCTGGTGGTGCTGGCCCCGGTCGCGCTGTGGCTGGGCCAGAGCCCGGTCGAGCGTGCCCTGATGATCGGCTCGATGCTGCTGGTGCTGGCCATGGAGCTGGCCAACTCCGCCATCGAAGCGGTGATCGAACGCTATGGCAGCGAATTCCACGAGATGGCTGGCCGCGCCAAGGACATGGGCTCGGCGGCGGTGTTCGTGCTGATGATGAACGTGCTGCTGTGCTGGGGCCTTGTCCTGCTGCCGCGATTTTTCTGAGCGGCCCCCCGCTCATTCCCCCTTGTAAGGATCCACGCCCATGTCCCTTGAGTTGCTGTCCGACCCGAACGTCTGGTTGACCCTGTTCACGCTGAGCGCGCTGGAAATCGTGCTCGGCATCGACAACCTGGTCTTCATCTCCATCGCCGTGAGCAAGCTGCCCGAAGCGCGCCGTCCGTTCGCGCGCAAGCTCGGCATCGCCGTGGCCTGCATCACCCGCATCGCCCTGCTGGTGTCGCTGGCCTACCTGGCGCACATGGAGCAGAACCTGTTCACCGTCGCCGGTCTGGGCATCTCGATCCGCGATCTGGTGCTGATCCTTGGCGGCCTGTTCCTGATCATCAAGGGCAGCATGGAGATCCGCGAGCTGATCTCCGGCGGCGACGACGCCGACCCGACCACCACCAAGGCCTCGGCCGTGTTCGGCATGGTCATCGCCCAGATCGCGGTAATCGACATCGTGTTCTCGCTGGATTCGGTGATCACCGCCGTCGGCATCGCCGACCACATCCCGGTGATGGTCGCTGCGATCCTGCTGTCGGTGGCGGTAATGCTGCTGGCCGCCAACCCGCTGGGCCGCTTCATCGACGCCAACCCGACCGTGAAGATGCTGGCCCTGGCCTTCATCCTGCTGATCGGCGTGGTGCTGATCCTGGACGGCCTGAGCGTGCACGTGCCCAAGCCCTACATCTACGCCGCGATGGGCTTCTCGGTGCTGGTGGAATGGCTGAACCTGCTGATGCGCCGCCGCGCGGTGGCCAACCACGTGCCGGGCGCCGGCAACTGGTAAGCGAACGCGGCAGCCCCCTGACTGAGGGGGCGTGGGTGGTTACGCGGACTTTACCGCAAACGTGGCATGCTCCGGATCCCGTTCATCGAGATCCGGAGCCGGCCATGCGATCGTTCTCCCGCCTGTTGTTGTTGGCCGTGCTGGCCTCCCTGCTGTCCGGCTGTGGCTACAACGCCATCCAGCAGAAGGATGAGCAGGTCAAGGCCGGTTGGGCCGAAGTGCTCAACCAGTACAAGCGCCGCGCCGATCTGATCCCCAACCTGGTGCAGACCGTGGAAGGCTATGCCAACCAGGAACGCCAGGTGCTGACCGATGTGACCAATGCGCGCTCGCGCGTGGGCCAGATCAACGTCAACGCGGACGACGCCGAGTCGCTCAAGCAGTTCCAGCAGGCCCAGGGCGAACTGAGCGGCGCGTTGTCGCGTCTGCTGGTGGTCACCGAGAACTATCCGAACCTCAAGTCCGACCAGGGCTTCCGCGACCTGCAGGCGCAGCTGGAAGGCACCGAAAACCGCATCACCGTGGCGCGCGGTCGCTACATCGAGATGGTGCAGGCTTACAACACCTACATCCGCTCGTTCCCGCAGGTGATCACCGCCAAGATCTTCGGCTATGCGGTCAAGCCCAACTTCACCGTGGACAACGAAGCGCAGATCTCGCAGCCGCCGGCGGTGAAGTTCGGTTCGCCGGCCCCTGCGCCGGCCCCCGCGCCCGCCCCGTCACCGCAGCCGCAGCAAGCCCCGGCGCACTGAGCCGGTGAACATCGGTCTGCTGCGTGGCCTGTTGCTGGTCTGCCTGTGGCTGGCGTTGCCGGCGTGGGCGCAGGCCGCCGATGCGGTGATTCCGCCGATGCACTCGCCGGTGGTCGATACCACCGGCACCCTGGATGCGGCGCAGGTGCAGGCCCTGGAAGCCCAGGCGCTGGCGCTGCAGCAGCGCAAGGGTAGCCAGCTGCAGATCCTGATGGTGCCCAGCACCGCGCCGGAGACCATCGAGCAGTACACCCAGCGGGTGTTCGAGCAGTGGAAGATCGGCCGCAAGGGCGTGGACGATGGCGTGCTGCTGGTGGTGGCCAAGGATGATCGCCGGGTCCGCATCGAGCCGGGCTACGGCCTGGAAGGTGCCATTCCCGATGCGATCGCCAACCGCGTGATCCAGGAATACCTCGCCCCGCGCTTCCGCGACAACGACTATGCCGGCGGTCTGGCCGACGCCAGTGCGGCGCTGGTCAAGCTGATCGATGGCGAGGCACTGCCCGCGCCAGTCAGCACCCACCGTGCGACGCCAAACCCCGATGGCGACGGCTGGACTTTCGCCCTGGTGATCGGCTTCTTCGTCGGCAGTTTCCTGCGCGCCATCCTCGGCTGGCTGCCGCGGCCGGTGCGCGCGCTGCTCGGCGGCGGCGGCGCGGCCGTGGCGGCGTTCCTGTTCACCTCGCTGTGGCTGGCCAGTGGCCTGGCTGGCCTGATCGGCCTGGTCGTCGGCCTGTCCTCGGGCCGGGCCGGCGCCTTCGCCCGCAGTGGCGGGTGGGGGGGCGGCGGTTGGGGCGGTGGCGGCGGCTTTGGAGGCGGCGGCGGTTTCGGCGGCGGTGGCGGCTGGGGCGGCGGCGGTGGACGTTCGGGAGGCGGTGGCGCCTCGGGGGGCTGGTGATGCGCTGGTGGCGACATGTGTTCTCACCGTCCGTGCGGCGTACGTTCCCGCCGGCACGACTGCAGGCCATCACCGAGGCGATCACTGCCGGCGAACGCCGACATGGCGGCCAGGTGATGTTCGCCGTCGAAGCCGAGCTGCCGTGGCTGGCGCTGTGGCAAGGGCTCAGCCCGCGCCAGCGTGCCGAACACGCCTTCGCCCAGCTGCGGACCTGGGATACCGAGCACAACAACGGCGTCTTGATCTACCTGCTGCTGGCCGACCACGCCATCGAGCTGGTCGCCGACCGGGGCCTGCGTGGTCGCATCGGCGAGGCACAGTGGCAGGAGATCTGCGCGCACCTGCAGCAACGACTGCGCCAGGGCGATCTGCAGGACGGCGTGCTGCAGGCGATCGAGGAGGTCTCCACGCTGCTGGCCGGGCACTATCCGCCCGTTCCCGGGTCCCAGGATGACGGCCTGCCGAACACCCCGCAGCTGCTTGGTTGAGGTGGCGGCCTGCTGGGCCGAGAATAGCCGCTTACCTGCAAGGCATCGCCCATGATCTATTTCCACGATATCGACCCCATCGCCATCTCGCTCGGGCCGATCAAGGTGCATTGGTACGGCATCATGTACCTGCTCGGCTTCACCGCGGCCTGGTGGCTGGGGCGCCGGCGGATCGCAGCGGGCAGGCTGCCCGGGGTGGACGCCAACGGGTTCTCCGACCTGCTGTTCTACGCCATGCTCGGCGTGGTGGTGGGCGGTCGCGTGGGCTACATGCTGTTCTATGCGCTGTCCGATTTCCTGCACAACCCGTTGCTGCTGTTCAAGGTGTGGGATGGCGGCATGAGCTTCCATGGTGGCCTGCTGGGCGTGCTGTTCGCCTCGTGGTACTGGTCGCGCAAGCACCGCCTGCACCTGTTCGACACCCTGGATTTCATGTCTCCGCTGGTGCCGCTGGGGCTGGGCTTTGGCCGCATCGGCAACTTCATCGGCGCCGAACTGTGGGGCAAGTACACCGATGGCAGCTGGGGCGTGGTGTTTCCCAGTGGCCTGCCGGCGCCGTTGAACGGGCTGGACCTGGCCACGCTCAAAGAACAGTTCGCCACCGGCGCGCTCAACCCGTACGCCCGCCATCCCTCGCAGCTGTATGAAGCGCTGCTGGAAGGCCTGGTGATGTTCGTGGTGCTGTGGGCGGTGTCGGCCAAGCCGCGCCATCGCTACGTGATCTCCGGTCTGTTCGCGTTGATGTACGGCATCTTCCGCTTTGCGGTGGAGTTCGTGCGCATGCCCGACAACGGCGTCTACCTCGCCTTCGACTGGTTCACCCGCGGCCAGCTGCTGAGCCTGCCGCTGGTGGCCTTCGGTCTGGTGCTGCTGGCGCTGTCGCGCCGCGCGCCGGTGCTGCAGCCGGTGCTGCCGGTCGCCGCCGGGGCCCGCGCATGAAGGCGTATCTGGACCTGCTCCAGCACGTGCTGGAGCACGGCACAGAGAAGTCCGACCGCACCGGCACCGGCACGCGCAGCGTGTTCGGCTGGCAGATGCGTTTCAACCTGGCCGACGGCTTTCCGCTGGTGACCACCAAAAAGCTGCACCTGCGCTCGATCATCCATGAGCTGCTGTGGTTCCTGAAGGGCGATACCAACATCGGGTACCTCAAGGACAACCAGGTGCGGATCTGGGACGAGTGGGCCGATGCCGATGGCGATCTCGGTCCGATCTACGGCAAGCAGTGGCGCAGCTGGGCCACTGCCGATGGCGGCAGCATCGACCAGATGCAGTGGCTGGTGGAGGAGATCAAGCGCAATCCGGATTCGCGGCGGCTGGTGGTCAGCGCCTGGAATGTCGGCGAGCTGTCGCAGATGGCGTTGATGCCGTGCCACAACCTGTTCCAGTTCTACGTGGTCGACGGCAAGCTCAGCTGCCAGCTTTACCAGCGCAGCGGTGACATCTTCCTCGGCGTGCCGTTCAACATCGCCAGCTACGCGCTGCTGACCCACATGGTGGCGCAGGCGACCGGACTGGGTGTGGGTGATTTCGTGCACACCCTGGGCGATGCGCACCTGTATTCGAACCATTTCGAGCAGGCACGCGAGCAGTTGGCCCGTGACCCGCGCGCGCTGCCCACGCTGTGGTTGAACCCGGCGGTGACCGACCTGTTCGGCTTCCAGTTCGACGATATCCGCATCGACGGCTACGACCCGCATCCGGCGATCAAGGCGCCGGTGGCGGTATGAGCGGCTCGCGCATGAAGCTCTCCCTGATCGCCGCGCTCGACCGCGACCATGGCATCGGCCATGACAACCAGCTGCCGTGGCAGCTGCCGGACGACCTCAAGCGCTTCAAGGCGCTGACCCTCGGCAAGCCGATCCTGATGGGACGCAGGACGGCCGAATCGCTCGGCCGCGCGCTGCCCGGACGGCCCAACCTGGTGCTGACCCGCAGCGGGAAGGTGCCGTTCGCGGGCATGCAGGCGGTGGCGTCGATCGAACAGGCGCTCCAGTACGCCACCGAGGCCGGTGCCGACGAGCTGTGCGTGATCGGCGGTGGCGCGATTTACCGGCTGGCGATGGCGCAGGCGACCGATCTGCACCTGACCTGGGTGGACACGACGGTGCAGGCCGATACCCACTTTCCCGCGGTGGATCCGGACCTGTGGGTCGAGGTGGCGCGCGAGCACCATGCGGCCGATGCGCGGCACGCACTCGCCTTTGATTTCGTGGATTACCGCCGGCGCTGAGCACGGCCGAACGAGCCTGCCTGCTCAGGCCGGCGGTCGGTAATGCCCGATGATCGTGTGCTGGAACAGCAGGTTTTCTTCCTGCGTGCCGCGGGCGATGTTGTGCAGGATCAGGGGCGTGCCGTCGTGGTGTCGGCGGTCCGAGACGATGCCCACGTGCAGCAGGCCGCTGCCGCTGAGCGTCCAGGCCACGATGTCGCCAGCGGCGAAATCGGTCGGCCGCCTGGAGATGGGCTGTTGCCAGCCCTGGCGCTCGAACCAGCGCATCAGGTTGGGGACGCGGCGATGGTCGATGTTGCGATCCGGCCGCGACAGGCCCCACAGCGGCGGGTACGCGCTGAAATGCCCGCGCATGTCCTCGTGGATGCGCTGCTGCAGGTCCAGGCCCTGGCTGCGCAAGGCACGCACGATCACATCGGTGCACACGCCGCGGTCGAGCGCGACATCGCCGCCGGGATAGTCCAGTACGGTATAGGCCGGGTCGTAATGCACGGTCTGTCCCACCTGGCGACGTGCGGCCGCAACCAATGGCGGCGAGGGTGCCGTGGCGTCGGCCGTCCTCGGGGCAACCGGCGGGTAGGCCGTGGCTGTGGCCGGATCCGGTGCGCGTTGGCAGCCGATGCCCACAGTGACCAGCAGGACCATCAACAGCCACCGCGCGGTTCCGCTCATGCAGGCGTCGGCGTGCTTCCACCGGTGTCGCCGGCCGGTTCCGGATTGCGGCGCGGCTGCGGGTTGCGCGCGCCACGATCACGGCGCTGGCCCTGACGCGGCGGTCGGCCAGTGTTCTGCTCGCCCTCGACCGCCGGGCGGCGTGCCGGCGGACGCGGCGGGGAGACCGGCTTGGGCACGTCACGGCCCGGCACCTGGACCACGCGCAGTTCCTCGGTGTCCAGCTGCAGCGCGGTGAGCTTGCCGCCCCACACCGCACCGGTGTCGATGGCGTGCACACCCTGGGTGATGGTCAGGCCGAGGGCGGACCAATGCCCGCAGACGATCTTGAGGTCGCGCTCGGCGCGGCCCGGCACTTCGAACCACGGGTACAGGCCTTGCTCCTGTGTACCCGGGGTGCCTTTGTCCTCGATTCCGATCCGGCCACGCGGGGTGCAGTAACGCATGCGCGTGAACAGGTTGATGATCGCGCGCGAACGGTCGTAGCCGGCCAGGCCGGGCGACCAGCTCGGCTTGTCGCCGTACATGTTGCGGAACAGCTTGCGGTAGCCGCTGCCGTGCAGCTGTGCCTCCACTTCGCGGGCGTGTTTCTCGGCCAGCTGGGTGGTCCACTTCGGGGCGAGGCCGGCATGGATCATCATCCAGCCCAGTTCGCGGTCCACGTGTGCCAGTTTCTGCAGGCGCAGCCACTCCAGCAGCACGTCGCGGTCCTCGGCCTGCACGATGCGCAGCAGGTCCGGGTTGACCTTGCGTTGTTCTTCCTCGGTGCGCGCGCCAACGGCCAGTAGGGACAGGTCATGATTTCCCAGCACGATCACGCTGCTCTCGCGCAGCGAGTGGACCAGGCGCAGGGTTTCCAGCGACTGCCCCCCGCGGTTGACCAGGTCGCCGCAGAACCAGAGTTTGTCGACCGCCGGGTCGAACTTGATCTTTTCCAGCAACCGCTGGG
Source organism: Stenotrophomonas sp. Ste86 (assembly GCF_024519465.1). GTDB lineage: Bacteria > Pseudomonadota > Gammaproteobacteria > Xanthomonadales > Xanthomonadaceae > Stenotrophomonas. The sequence continues at coordinate 82,370 of NZ_JALJRW010000005.1, forward strand.
TAACGTCGTAGCAGCCCTGCAGGTCGCCGATGGCCCAGACACTCATGCGTGCGTCTCCATCAGTGCAGCGTGCGCGGAACGGTCAACACGAACGGCGCGATCGCGGCGGCGAACTCGGTGCCATCGTCTGCCACCATGTCGTAATGCCCCTGCATCGTGCCGTGTTCAGTCTCCAGCATGACACCGGAGGTGTAACGGAAGTCTTCACCCGGGCGCAGCCGCGGCTGCTCGCCGATCACACCCTCGCCGTCGACATGCTCGATGCGGCCATTGGCATCGGTGATACGCCAGTGGCGCGCCACCAGGCGCGCGGCGACGCGCCCCTGGTTGTGGATGCGGATGGTGTAGGCGAACGCGTAGCGGCCGTCCTCCGGCGTGGACTGGTCGTCGAGGAAACGCGGGGCGACTTCGACCGAGATCGCGTAATTGGCAGCGTCGTTCATGCAGGCAGTTTAGTGAAAGTTGTGCACGTTGAGGTGAGCGCAGCACAGGCTGGCTGCGCGCCCCGGCATGGAATTCAGGCGGTTTTGCGTGGGTGCGGCCGGTCAAGGTCGCACGGCGGCGCCCGGCTTACTTCGCCACGTCGTCGCCGTCGCTGCACGGCACGTTGGCCAGCGCGATGAACTGGGCCACGTCCAGCTGCTCGGCACGCGCATCGCTGCGCACCTCGGCCGCCTCGAACTGCTCGGGCGTGCAGACGCCATTCAACGCATTGCGTAGGGTCTTGCGGCGCTGCCCGAAGGCGGCCCGCACCACATCGGCGAAGCGCTTGCGGTCGAGGATGCCGACCGTGGCCGGATCGCGCGGCACCAGCCGCACCACGGCCGAATCGACCTTCGGTGGCGGCCGGAACGCGCCCGGCGGCACCACGAACAGCGCGGTCACCTTGCAGAACGCCTGCAGCATCACGCTCAGCCGGCCATAGACCTTGCTGCCGGGATCGGCGGCCATGCGGTCGACCACTTCCTTCTGCAGCATGAAGTGCATGTCGGTGATCACCGCCGCGTGGTCCAGCGCATGGAACAGGATCGGCGAGGAGATGTTGTAGGGCAGGTTGCCGACCAGGCGGATCTGGCCGCCGTCGGCGAGCTCGGTGAAGTTCACCTGCAGCACGTCGCGGTGGATGATGGCCATCTCACCCAGCGGCTCGGCGGCGGCCGCCAGCGGGCCGACCAGGTCGCGATCGAATTCGATGACCGTCAGGCGTGGGTGGCGACGCAGCAATGGCAGGGTGATGGCGCCCTGGCCCGGGCCGATCTCGACCAGGCGGTCCTCGCCCTTCGGGTTGACCGCCAGCACGATCCGGTCGATATAGGTGCGGTCGGCCAGGAAGTGCTGGCCGAGCTGCTTTTTGGCCGGTCCGGTGAACCCGGCGGCAGAAGAGGAATACGGTGAAGTCATGGCACCAGTGTACGTTGCCGCGCCAGCCGGGCACACAGGCCGGTGGCAGCGAAGAGGCTGGAAGGGTCGGCAATGCCACGGCCGGCCAGGTCCAGCGCGGTGCCGTGGTCGACCGCGACCCGCGGGTAGGGCAGGCCCAGGGTGATGTTGACCGCCTGTTCGAAGCCGCTGTACTTGAGCACCGGCAGGCCCTGGTCGTGATACATGGCCAGCACCGCATCGAAACCGGCCAGCTTGGCCGGCAGAAACGCGGTGTCGGCGGGCAGCGGGCCGATCAGGTCCATGCCCTCTGCGCGCAGGCGCTGCAGCAGCGGGATGATCAGGTCGAGCTCTTCACGACCCAGGTGGCCGTCTTCGCCGGCATGCGGGTTGAGCCCGAGCACGGCGATACGCGGGGCGGCGATGCCGAAGTCGCGCCGCATCGCTGCGTGCAAGGTCTGCAGGGTGCGCGTCAGTCCCTCGGCGGTGATGGCGTCGGCGACCGCGCGCAGGGGCAGGTGGGTAGTGGCCAGGGCCACGCGCACCACGTCGTTGGCCAGCATCATCACCACCTCGACCCCGGCCTGGTCGGCCAGCAGTTCGGTGGTGCCGCTGTAGGCGATGCCGCCCTGGTTGATCACGGCCTTGTGCACCGGGCCGGTCACCACCCCGTGCAGCGCACCGGACAGGCAGGCCTGGCCGGCCGCCAACAGTGCACCGATCACCGCGCCGGCATTGGCCGGGTCGGCCTGGCCGAAGCGGGACGGCACGGCATTGCGGATCTCGCGCAACGGCAGATCGCCCGGCTCGCGGGCGATGGCGTCTTCAGGCAGGAGCTGCAGTGGCAGCGACAGCGCGGCTGCGGCCGCACGCAGGGTATCTGGGTCTGCGAAGGCCAGCAGCCGGCAATCGGTGCGCGGCTGCTGAATCAGTCGAAGGCAGAGTTCCGGGCCGATCCCGGCGGGCTCGCCCGGTACCAGAGCGAGCTGCGGGATCACCGGCCAGGCCTCAGGACTTCGGCGGCGTGGCGGGCGTGGCCGGCGCGGTGCTGTCGGCGCCGGTGCGCAGGTTCACGTAGGCTTCGCCACGCAGTTCCTGCAGGAAGCGGTTGTACTCCTCTTCCAGCTTGCGACGACCAATGGTTTCGCGGATCTGGCCGCGCTGGTTGTCGGTGGTGGCGTCGGTCTGGCGCGTGGCAACGCGCTGGACGATGTGCCAGCCGGCATCGGTGCGGAACGGCGGGCTGACGCCGCCGTCGCTCACGCCGGAGACCTGCTTGCCGAATTCCGGACCGAACGCGTCGGCCGGGAACCAACCCAGATCGCCGCCCTGGCCCTTGCTGTTGGTGTCCTCGGACGATTCCTTGGCCACTTCCTGGAAGTCCGCACCGCCGGCGATGCGCGCACGCAGGGTGTCGATCTTGGCCTTGGCTGCGGCGTTGTCCTGCTGGTCGGTCACGCGCACCAGGATGTGACGGCCGTGGTACTCGGTGATGGTCTGGCCACCGGCCGCAGCGCTGGCATCACGCACTTCCACCAGCTTGAGCAGCTGGAAGCCGCTCGGGCCGCGGATCGGGCCGACCACGTCGCCGGCCTTCATCTGGGTCATCATCTGCGCGAACGCATTGGGGATTTCATCCAGCGAGCGCCAGCCCAGGTCACCGCCTTCCAGCGCGTTGGGGCTGTCGGAATAGCGCACCGCAGCAGCATTGAAGTCCAGCTCGTTCTTGTCCAGCAGTGCCTTGACGCCATCGGCCTTCTTCTGGCCGGTGGTGATCTGCTCGGCGGTGGCGCCTTCGGGCAGGGCAATCAGGATGTGCGCCAGGTGGTACTGCGTGCCCACGGTGGCCTGCTGCTTCAGCGCGGCATCCACTTCACCCTCGCTGACGCTGATGCGGCTCTGCGCGAAACTCTGGCGCAGGCGCTGCACGGTGATTTCGTCGCGGACCGAGGCGCGGAAGTCGTTGAAGTCGATGCCGTCACGGGCCAGACGCTGGCGCAGGGCGTCCAGGTTGGACCCGTTCTGCTGGGCGATTGCGTTCAGGGCCTGGTTGAGCTCCTGGTCGCTGACCTTGATCCCGCTGCTTTCGGCACGGGCCACCTGCAGCTTGACCAGCACCAGGCGCTCGAGCACCTGGCGGCTGAGCACGTCTTCCGGCGGCAGCTGGTTCTCGCGCCCGGCGTACTGCGCCTTGATGTTCTGGATCGCGCGGTCCAGTTCGCTCTGCAGCACCACGTCTTCATCGACGATGGCGGCAATGCGATCCAGCGGCTGGCTCTGCTGGGCCAGCACCTGCAGCGGTGCGGAGACGGTCGAGACCGCCAGCAGGGAAGCGAGTAGAACGGGAAGGGTCTTGGTCATGGGATCAGGTTCGGATCATAGTCGTCACGGTCCGCCCCGGTATTGCTGGGCGGCACGAGATACAGGTCGTCTCGGTAGTACCCGAGAATAGCACGGCGCAAGGTACGGTCCGTGTCCTGGCCGATGGAGCTCAGGCCCTTGAGCACGAACTCGATCTGGAAGGAATTGTTGAGCTCGCCCTCGCGGTTGCGCACGTAGCGGCGGGCGATGGCGCGGACGGCCAGGCAGCAGCTGTCCCACTGCACGCCGCCGATGATTTCCAGCGGCTTCTTGTCTTCGATGGAGTAGTAGTAGCGGCCCACCAGGCTCCAGCGCGGGCTGAGCGGATACAGGAAGGACAGGTCGGCCTGCTTGAGCAGGTCGGTGCCATCGGGGTTGAGGCGGTGGCGGTAGGAGATGTTGACGATGCCGTCGTTGGACATCAGGTAGCGCGCACGCACGCTGGCCAGGTCCTCACGCTTGTACTTGGGATCCCACTGGTAGGTGGCGCCCAGGTTCCAGCGGTCGTTGATGGCGTAATTGGCATCGGCGATCCACGCCGACTTGCCCTGTTCCACCGGCGACTGCGCGTTGTTGATGGTCACCCGCGAGTCGTCGAAGTACAGGATCTGGCCGATGCTGCCCGAGAAACGCTCCTTGCCGGTGGTCTGGTCGATGAAGCGGGTGCTCATCGCCATGGTCAGCTGGTTGGCATCATTCTGGCGATCGGCGCCGGTGTAGCGCGAATCGCGGAACAGCTGGCCCCAGCTGAAGGTGAAGTCGCGGGTGTCGAAGATCGGCAGGTCGCTCTGGTCGCGGTAGGGCGTGCGCAGGTAGAACAGGCGCGGCTCCAGCGTATGCAGGAACGACTTGCCGCCGATGGTGGTTTCGCGGTCGAAGAACATGCCCGCGTCCAGGCTGACGATCGGCAGGCTGCGGGTGGGCGAAGTATTGCCGCGCAGCTGCTCCGGGGTCGGGTTGGTGATCCCGGCGGCGGTCAGGTTCTGCAGGCGGACCTGGTCGGCCAGCCCACGGTCCAGCTGATAGGCGGTGTAGCGGTAGGCCAGGGTCGGGGTCACATACCAGGCCGCGCCGCTGAAGGGCATGGACACGTACGGTTTGACGTCCAGGCGCGACCCGCCGAACATCTCGGTGCTGGTCCCGTCGCGCACGTACTCACCATCGGCGTCGACGATCTTGCCGTTGATGTCCTTGTGGGTGAAGCGCACGGCCTCGGCATACACGCCGGTTTCCAGCCACGGCAGCAGCGGCTTGTCCCAGGTGAAGAACGCACGCGGCTGCCGCGCGTAGGGCAGCGCGGCTTCGGTCAGGGTGTAATCGGTGAGCTGCCAGTAGTCGGCCATCAGGCCGCCGGTCCAGTTTTCACCGGTGCCGTAGATGCCGATCTGGCTCTGCAGGTTGGACGCGGTCACCCCGAGCAGGCGGTTGGCGAAGTCTTCGGTGTAACGCTCGTCGCTCACCCAGGCCAGGTTGGCACGGGCCTGCCAGTTGGAATTGATGTTGTGGTAACCGCCGAACTGGAACTGCCCGCGATCGCGGTCGCGCAGCTTGTCGTTGGGCAGGTAGCTGGTCTGCAGCTCGCCACGGCCACCGTCGTACAGGTAGCGGAACTCGTTGCTCAGCATCAGCCCGCGCTTGCTCATGTAGCGCGGGGTCAAGGTGTCGTCGTAGTTCGGCGCCAGGTTGAAGTAGATCGGCTGGGCATAGTCGAAGCCGTTGCGGCCGGACAGGCCCAGCTGCGGGTACAGCAGGCCGGTCTGGCGACGGTCATCGATGGGGAACTTGAAGTACGGCGCCCACAGCACCGGCACCTTGCCGATCCGCAGCACCGCGTTGCGCGCGGTGCCGAAGCCTTCGTCGTTGTCCACTTCGATCTGCGGCGCCGACAGCTTCCACACCGGCTGGGACGGATCGCAGGTGGTGTAGGTGGAGCGATGCATCTGCCCCACCGCGCCCTGCAGGTCGACCGAGTCGGCCACGCCGTTGCCGCGCCGCGAGACCAGCTGGTACTTGATGTCGCTGATCTTGTGGGTGTCCGCTTCCTGGTTGCCCTCGGCACGCTTGGCCACCATCCGGATCGAGGAGTCCTGGTAGCGGACGTTGCCCTCGGCGATGTAGTTGCCGCTTTCGGTGTCGAAGCTCAGGTGGTCGGTACCCAGGAACTGGTCGCCGCGCTTGAGCGCCACGTTGCCCTGGTATTGAGGGACCGTGGTGGTGCCGAACAGCTGGTCCCCCTCGATGTCGGTGTCCTGCTGGTCGCGGGTGGCGGCAGCAGCCTTATCGGCTTTGGGGGCATCGTCGAACACAGGCAGGACGTCGGTGGCTGGGCACAGGCCCCAGTTCACCGGTTTGTCGTCGGCCAGGGCCGGCAGGCAGATGGCGATGCTCAGGGGGAGAGGCAGCAGGCGGAGGGCTCGGCGCACGCGGTAGTCGGATTCGGGCGAAAACGGATCGTAGCTTGCCCCATCCCTTGCATAGGGGCAATGAAGGCTTTGCCCGGCCGGGGGTTCAGGTTCATGCGCAGGGGCCGCCCGCGCAGCTACTCAGCGCAGTTGGCCGACGTGGGCCACACTGCACTCGGCCAAGGCCTGCAGGTCGTAACCGCCCTCCAGCATCGACACCACGCGGCCGCCGCCATGGCGGCGCGCCAGGCTGCGCAGCTCGGCGGTGATCCAGGCGAAATCGTCGGTCTCCAGCATCAGGTCGGCCTGTGGATCGCGCAGATGGGCATCGAAGCCGGCCGAGATCAGCAGCAGCTGCGGACGGAAATCATCGATCGCCGGCAGCATCTCGTCGGCCCAGGTATTGCGGAAGCGGAAGCCGCCGCTGCCCGGGGGCAGCAGGATGTTCATCAGGTTGCCCGCGCCGCGGTCGCGACGCAGGCCGGAGTTGGGGAACAGGCCGGCCTGGTGGGTGCTGTAGTAGGCCACGCCGGGGTCGGCGATGAAGATGTCCTGGGTGCCGTTGCCGTGGTGGACGTCGAAATCGATGATGGCGATGCGCTCCAACCCGTAGCGGTCGCGCGCGTAGGCCGCGGCCACGGCGATGTTGTTGAACAGACAGAAGCCCATCGCGGTGCTGGCGGTGGCGTGGTGGCCGGGCGGGCGCACCGCGCAGAACGCGACCGGGTCATCGCCGAGCATCACCGCATCCACGGCAGCCACACCGGCGCCAGCGGCATGCAGGGCCGCGCTGGCCGAGCCGGGCGAGGTCAGGGTGTCCATGTCGATCAGCCGCAGCGGTTCGGACTGCGGCTTGAGGACCAGGTCGATCAGCTCGCTGTCGTGTACGCGGGCCAGCTCACCGAGCTTGGCGGCCGGTGCCTCCCGCCAGTCCAGCTGGTCCGGAAAGGCCGCATGCAATGCATCCAGCACCACCTGCAGGCGCTGCGGGGACTCGGGGTGGCCGCGGCCGGGATCGTGTTGCAGACAGGCAGGATGGGTAAAGACCAGCATGCGGGCAGGGGTTCCGGTGGGGCGCCAGGGCGCTCAGGCGTGGCGGCGCTCGTGCCGCCACAGCACTTCGCCGTGGCCATCGGCACGGGCCAGCACGCGGGCCAGCACGAACAGCAGGTCCGAGAGCCGGTTGAGGTAACCGATGGCCTCGGCGCGGACGGGCTCCAGCCGCGCCAGCGTCACCGTGTCGCGCTCGGCGCGGCGGACGATGGTGCGGGCCAGGTGGCAACGCGCCGCGGCCTCGCCACCGGCGGGCAGGATGAATTCCTTCAAGACCGGCAGGTCGGCGTTGTAGTGGTCCAGCTGCTTTTCCAGCGCGTCGATGTCGGCGGCTTGGATGGCCGCATGGCCGGGAATGCACAGCTCGCCGCCCAGGTCGAACAGCTGGTGCTGCACGGTGGTGAGCAGCGCCCGCACGTCGTCGGGCAGGGTGACCGCCAGCAGCACGCCCAGCGCCGAATTGGCCTCGTCGACGGTGCCGTAGGCGTTGACCCGGGCGTCGTCCTTGGACACCCGGCTGCCATCGCCCAGGCCGGTGCTGCCGTCATCGCCGGTGCGGGTGTAGATGCGCGAAAGCCGGTTGCCCATCGCGACGGCGGCTCAGTGCAGCACGTCGTGGCGGGCCTGCAGCAGCTTGCCGACCTGTTCGGTGGCCAGTTGCAGCGCGGCGGCCAGGCCGACGTAGATCGCCGCGGTACGCAGGTACGGCACGAACCAGTCGGCGTAGTTCTGCAGCCAGCCGGCCAGCGTCGGGTTGGCGACCATGTCGCTGCTCCAGTAGAAACCGCCCTGCGCGAACAGGTGGCATACCGCCACCGCGCCGACCAGCAGCAGCGCGGCCTTGCCCAGCGTGCTCCAGCGCGCGCCGTGGTAGCCCTGGCGCAGCAGCATGCCGCCAGCCCACATCGAGAAGTAGGCCGGCAGCAGCATCCAGGTGCCGGGCGACACGCAGTAGTGCTGCAGGTACGGCTGGCCGCTGCCGCGGATCACGAGCACATCGATCACGATCGCCAGTGCCATCAGCAGCGGGAACGCCCAGCGGGTCCAGCTGCGCAGGTAGAAGCCGCCGACGAAGAACACTGCCCAGGACGCATCCGGGATCGCCGCGAAATGATTGACCCGGGTCGCGGCCATCAGCAGCACGAGCACGGACAGGACGAAGGCGCGGTGGGCAAGGGGGGCCATGGCAGACACGGGAAGGGGTTCAGCGTTCATTCTAGCGCCTGCTGCGGCACGCCGCCGCACGCGCCCGCAACGGTCGACGGCTTATCATGGGCGGTATGAGTGAACGACATGATGTAGTGATCGTGGGCGGCGGGCTGGTCGGTGCGAGCCTGGCCATCGCGCTGGACCGCGCCGGGCGCGACGTCGGGCTGGTGGAAGCCACCCCGGCAGGGACGCTGCCGGCGGTGTTCGACCAGCGCAACCTCAGCTTTGCCGCAGCCACGGTCAACGCCTTGACCGCCCTGGGCGTGATGCAGCTGCTGGGATCGGCGACTGGGGCGATCACCCGCATCCACGTCAGCCGTGCCGGAGATTTCGGCCGCGTGCAGATGGACGCCGCCCAGTACCAGCGGCCGTGGTTTGGCCAGGTGGTGGTGGCGCGCGATTTCGGCGCGGCGCTGGAAACCCGGCTGCAGTCGCTGGCCCATCTCACCCGCTACCGTCCGGCGCGCTTCGTGCGCCTGGGCGGCACCGTCGACGGCCATCGTGAGGTGTTCATTGCCGATGACAGCGGCGAGCGCCGTCTGCTGGCGCGGCTGGTGGTGGGTGCCGACGGTACCCGCAGCGGCGTGCGCGAAGCGCTCGCCATCGGCGTGGACGCGCATGATTTCGAGCAGACCCTGTTCGTTTCGCGGGTGCGCAGCGCGCGTGCGCCGGATGGCACGGCCTACGAGCGTTTCACCGATACCGGCCCCACCGCGCTGCTGCCGCGTGGCGACCGCCACTACGGCGCCGTGCATGGCGTAGCCCGCGAGGCGGCCGATGCGGTCATGGCGCTGGGCGATGCGGCGTGGCTGCAGCGCCTGCAGGCGGCGATCGGCTGGCGCGCCGGACGGCTGCTGGAGAGTGGGCCGCGCAGCGCCTATCCGCTGATCCAGGTGCTGGCCCAGGCCCTGGTCGGCGAACGTGCGGTGCTGCTCGGCAACGCCGCGCAGACCATCCATCCGCTCGGTGCACAGGGCTTCAACCTGGGCCTGCGCGATGCGCTGACCTTGGCCGAGCTGGTGGCCGAGGCCGACGATGCCGGCAGCGATGCACTGCTGCAGGCGTACGTGGCGCGCCGCGAGGAAGACCGGCAGCAGACCATCGCCTTCTCCGGTGGACTGGCCCGGTTGACCAGCAACCCGGCGCCGCTGATGCGTCCGCTGCGCAGCCTCGGGTTGCTTGCGGCACAGGCCACGCCGATGCAGTCGATGCTGGTCGGCGGTGCGATGGGCTTCCGTGGACAGGTGCCGGCGCTGTGTCGCGGAGTGAGCGCATGAGCCGGCGCGCGCGCGATGTGATCGTGGTCGGCGGCGGCGTGGTCGGCGCGGCCTGCGCGCTGGCGCTGGCCGAGGCCGGGCTGGAGGTCACCCTGGTGGAAGGCCGCGAGCCGTCATCGTGGCAGCCGCAACAACCGGACCTGCGCGTGTATGCATTCGCCCCGGACAACGCACAGCTGCTTACCGCGCTCGGTGTGTGGCCGGCGGTCACGGCCGCGCGTGCCTGCGCCTACCGGCGCATGCGCGTGTGGGATGCCGGCGGTGGCGATGAACTGCGTTTCGATGCCGACACCCTGGGGCGCGAACAACTCGGCTGGATCGTCGAGAACGACCTGCTGGTGGATCGGTTGTGGGCGGCGCTGCCGACGGCCGGCGTGCAGCTGTGCTGCCCGGCGCGGGTAGACGCGCTGGAACAGGACGCCGACGGCGTGCGCCTGCGGCTGGAGGATGGACGCCGGCTGGAGGCCTCGCTGGCGATCGCCGCCGACGGTGCCGAATCCACCCTGCGCCGGCTGGCCGGTCTGGAGGTCACGCGCCAGGACTACGGCCAGCGTGGCGTGGTCGCCTACGTGGACAGCGAGAAGGACAACGAAGCCACGGCATGGCAGCGCTTCCTGGTGACCGGGCCGCTGGCGGTGCTGCCGATCAGCGCGCGCCGCAGCTCGATCGTGTGGACCCTGCCCGAGGCCGAGGCCGAACGCGTGCTGGCGTTGGACGAGGCCGCCTTCGGACGTGAGTTGACCAACGCGTTTGCCGGACGCCTCGGCGCGATGACGCTGGCATCCCCGCGCGCGGCATTCCCACTGCGTCGTCAGCTGGCTACCGGGTATGTGGCCGGTCGCGTGCTGGCCCTGGGCGATGCCGCGCACGTGGTGCATCCACTGGCCGGGCAGGGCGTCAATCTCGGCCTGCGCGATGTCGCGGCCCTGCAGACGATGGTGCTGGCCGCGCAGCAGCGCCGCCAGGACTGGATGTCGCCGCACCGGCTGCAGCGCTGGGCGCGCGAACGGCGCAGCGAGAATACGGTCGCCGCCTACAGCTTCGATGCGATCAACACGGTGTTCTCCAACGATGAGATGCACCTGACGCTGGCGCGCGGTCGCGCGCTGGGCTGCGCGGGCAAGCTGCCGCCGCTGGTATCGATGTTCTGGAAGCGCGCGGCCGGGTTGTAGTACCGGCCGGTGCCCGGCGGCGTCAATCCACCAGCCAACCGGCCAGGTCGGCGCGATCCAGCTTGCCGCGCCGCTTTACGTCCAGCGCGGTGAACTCATCGGCCAGTGCCGGGTTGGCCTGGGCCTCGGCGCGGCTGATGAACCCATCGCCGTTCACGTCCAGCGTGCTGAACGCAAACCGATATTGTCCGACGACGCTCACCGGCTGCACCGAGCGCACCGTCACCTGGGCTTCGCCCGCGGCGGCGGGCAGGGTCACCTGCTCGGTGACGCGCCCTTCCGACAGCGCCTGCGTGCGCACGCTGGCCGGCACTTCGCGGAGCGGTTCGCTGATGGCCGGCGACGGCGTGTGCACCTGGGCCCACGCGAAGGCCGGCAGGAGGGACAGCAGCAGGACCGGGGCAGAGCGAGGTCGCATGGGAACTCCGTTCTTTTGACGTGGGGGTAACGCCGGGCCATGCCCGGCGTGTATCGATCATTGCCGCGCGTTGCGCGGCCAGCCGGGCATGGCCCGGCTCTACCGGTACTTCGGCGTGGGTCAGCGCAGCGGCGAGGCCAGCACCGTGATCTCTTCGCGATCGTGGTACAGCTGCTTGGCGCGCACCACCAGCGGCTTGCCGGCCTGTTCCTGGAACAGGTCCAGGCACGACCGTGTTTCGTCCCAGCGCTTCTTCATCGGCAGCTTGAGGTTGAAGATCGCATGCTTGCACCAGCCCTCGCGGAACCAGGTCGCCATCCGTTCGGCCACCCGGCGCGGCTGCTCGACCATATCGCAGACCATCCAGTCCAGCGCTGCGTCGGGTTTCCAATGGAAACCATCCGCACGCAGATGCTCGACCAGCCCGGTCTCCAGCACGTGCTCGCGCAGCGGGCCGTTGTCCACGCTGATCACCCTGACGTGCTGGCGGGTCAACACCCAGGTCCAGCCACCGGGTGCGGCGCCCAAGTCGGCCGCGCGCATGCCCGGCTTGACCAGCAGCTCGCGCTCTTCCGGGGTCATCAAGGTCAGCAGCGCCTCCTCCAGCTTCAACGCCGAACGCGAGGGCGCGTCGGGCAGCAGCTTCAGGCGCGGGATGCCCAGCACCCACGGCGCGCTGTCACGGGTATCGGCCACGCACACGAAGGCATGGCGACCGTCGACGAAGACGATGTGCAGGCGCGGCAACCCGGTGTTGGGCTTGTCGGTCAGCAGGCCGGCCTTGCGCAGCGCCGGACGCAGCGCGTTGCCGAACGCGCGGGCCAGGCCGGCCAGCGGCTTGCCTTCATCCGAATCGGGGTGCTCCACCCACATGTCGCCGAAACGCTGCTGGCCCTGCAGCGCGGCGATGATCGGGGTGATGCGGTCGGCCGCATCCAGTTGCGGCAGTTCGGCCAGCACCACCATCTTCTGCCGGGCGAAGATCAGCGAACGCCACGGCAATGCCTTGGACAGCGCCGCGCCTTCGTCGGTGGCGAACAGCACATAGCCGTCGTTGCGCTGGGTGCGCGCATAGCCGGCGATGCCGGCGTAAGCGGCGCGCTCGGACAGTTCGCCCGCCAGTTCCGGCTCGAAGCCCTGCCGGCACAGGCACAGCAGGCCGGTCATACAATCGCGCCCGAAGCGCAGCGGTCAGTAATGCGCACCGTTGGTTTCTCCATACTGGCGCAGTACCGCGCGCGCGGCGTCGCGCTCGATGTCGCGCACGACCTCGATGCCACGCTTGTTGAGTTCACCGACCCAGTCCGCCGGTAGCGGGCCTTCGTCGAAGGCGGTCAGTTCTTCCACGTCCTGCGCGCTGGCACCGATCAACAGCCGGTCGATGCCGGCCCAGACGGTGGCGCCGTAGCACTGGCAGCACGGCTGCGACGAGGTGGCCAGGGTGATCGGGCTCAGCACGTCGTTCAGCCGCGGGGTCTGCAGGCGCTGCTGGGCCAGCATGTAGGCCATGTTCTCGGCATGCGCCAGCGAGGTGTTGTGCGGCACTACGCGATTGACGCCGGCGGCGATGACGCGGTCATCCGGGCCGAACACCACCGCGCCGAACGGACCGCCGGTCTGCGCCTCGACATTCAGGCGCGACAGCGCGATGGCCAGCGCGACCTTGGCGGCGTCACCGGGATAGGCACGGCCCAGGTCGATCTGGTCGTGGATCCAGGCAGGCAGGGTGAGATGGACTTGCGCGTACAGCATCGGGACGTAGGCCTCTTCAAAGGTGGAGCAGCGGCAGTGTATCGGGCCGCCCGGGGGGATGCCGTGCCCGCGCTGAACGCGGCCACGTGAAAAAGGGGGCGAGGGGGGGGATCAGGGCGGGAGGGACGCATCCAGCGCACGCAGCTGGTGGCGATACCGTGTCACCGCGACCTGCTGGTTCGGGTCGCCGTCGTTGGCGTCGATGAACGCCTGCATCGCCTGCCGGTAGTCCTGCGCGAACGCGGCATTGCCGGGGCTGAAACGGTACTTCCGCTCGGCGACCTCCACGACCTCGCGTGCCGCCAACCGTTGCCGGGCCTGCCCGTGTGCCGACGACTCGGTAAGGATCACGATGTTGCGCGGGTAGCCGGGCACGTACTTCAGTTCGAACACCTGGTTTACACCAGGTACCTGGATCTCGTTGCGCAGCGGCCACAGGGAGACGGTGTGGGTGAACAGCGTTGTCTCCACATCCCGGCCGTCACGGGTATGCACGATGGCCTCGTAGCGCCAGATGGGCTGCTCGTTGAGGCGGGAGTTGGTCTCCTCGCTGCGCACGATCACCCCGGTGCCACGCTCGCCCACGGCGTTGAGGAACGCCGCATTGACCATCTGGCCGGCGACGATGTTGAACGTGCCGAGCAGGAACGCGGCGAGCAGCCACAGCATGTTTTCGCGCCACCAGACCAGCAGGCCACCCAGCAACAGGCACACCGGGAAGCTCAGGAAAGGATGCTGGCTGAAGAAATACAGCACCGCCGACAACACGCCCATCGCTTCCTCCTCGAGATGCTGCCACCTGGCAGCAGCATCGTTGTACGCCGGTCAGGCCGACCAGGTATCGCGCAGGGTCACGCTGCGATTGAACACCGGCCGGGCGGCAGTGTGGTCGCGGCGGTCGGCGACGAAGTAGCCGGTACGCTCGAACTGGAACGACTGCTCCGGCGCGGCGCTGGCCGCGGCCGGTTCGACATAGCCGGTGACGGTGCGGCGCGATGCCGGATTGAGGTAATCGCGGTAGGTCTTGCCCTCGGACTCATCGTCCGGGTTGGGCACCGAGAACAGACGGTCGTACAGGCGGATCTCGGCCGGCACCGCGTGCACGGCGCTGACCCAGTGGATGGTGCCCTTGACCTTGCGGTTGGCCCCTTCCATGCCCGGGCGCGACGCCGGATCCAGCCAGCCGCGCAGCTCGGTGATGGTGCCATCGGCGTCCTTGATCACCTCATCGCAGCGGATGATGCCGGCCCCGCGCAGGCGCACTTCGCCTCCCGGCACCAGGCGCTTCCAGCCCTTCGGCGGTACTTCGGCAAAGTCCTCGCGCTCGATCCACAGCTCACGGGCGAACGGCACCTCGCGGGTGCCGAAGGCTTCGTCCTTGGGATGGTTGGAGAAGGTCAGGGTTTCTTCGTGGCCGTCGGGCAGGTTGGTCAGCACCAGCTTGACCGGATCGATCACCGCCATGCGACGCGCGGCAGCGCTGTCCAGGTCTTCGCGGAGCGCGCCTTCGAGCACGCTGAAATCGATCAGCGAGTTCTGCTTGCTGATGCCCACGCGTTCGGCGAACAGGCGCATCGCCGCCGGGGTGTAACCGCGGCGGCGCAGGCCCTGCAGGGTAGGCATGCGCGGGTCTTCCCAGCCGTCCACCAGCTGTTCGGTGACCAGCGCCATCAGCTTGCGCTTGCTCATCACCGTGTAGTTGATGTTCAAGCGCGAGAACTCGATCTGGCGCGGCTTGGCCGCCTCACGCGGCAGGCCGCGATCGACCAGCGGCTGGGTCAGCGCGTGGTTGTGGGCGAAATCGACGTTGTCCACGCACCAGTCATACAGCGGGCGGTGGTCTTCGAATTCCAGCGTGCACAACGAGTGGGTGATGCCTTCGATGGAATCGCCCAGCGCATGCGCGAAGTCGTACATCGGGTAGATCGGCCACGCACTCCCGGTGTTCTGGTGCTCGACATGCTTGATCCGGTACAGGGCCGGGTCGCGCAGGTTGATGTTGCCGCTGGCCATGTCGATCTTCGCGCGGACGGTGCGCGCACCGTCCGGGAATTCGCCGGCGCGCATGCGTGCGAACAGGTCCAGGTTTTCCTCCACGCTGCGCTTGCGGTAGGGCGACGGGCG
Organism: Stenotrophomonas sp. Ste86; assembly: GCF_024519465.1. Taxonomy (GTDB): domain Bacteria; phylum Pseudomonadota; class Gammaproteobacteria; order Xanthomonadales; family Xanthomonadaceae; genus Stenotrophomonas. The sequence continues at coordinate 97,518 of NZ_JALJRW010000005.1, forward strand.
GCCCGGCTCGGTCAGGGTGCCGCGGTAGGCGCGCACTTCCTCGGCCGACAGGTCGCACACGTAGGCCTTGCCATCGGCGATCAGCTTCTGCGCGGCCAGATAATAGGCATCGAAATAATCCGAGGCGTGGCGCAGCTCGTTCCATTCAAAGCCCAGCCAGCGCACGTCGTCCTGGATGGCGGCGACATACTCGGGGTCTTCCTTGGCCGGGTTGGTGTCGTCGAAACGCAGGTTGCACACGCCGCCGAACTCACCGGCGATGCCGAAGTTCAGGCAGATCGACTTGGCGTGGCCGATGTGCAGGTAGCCATTGGGCTCGGGCGGGAAGCGCGTCTTGATCGCGGCATGCTTGCCGGCGGCCAGGTCCTCGCGGACGATCTGACGGATGAAGTCCCGTTTTTCCTGGGTTTCCGGAAGGGCGTCGGTGGGGGCGGCAGTAGGCTCGGACATGATGCGCGGTCGCAGTCTAAAAGGCAGAAAGACCAACAGTTTAGCCTGTCGGAGACGCGCCATCGCATTCGCGCTTTCGCCCCACGCTTTGCTGCGCAAACCGCGGGCCCCGTCTCATCACCATCCAGACCCCCGCGCCTTCGGCGCGGCCCCCTGACTCAGGGGGGCCGCGCCATCGCATTCGCGCTGCCGCCCCACGCTTTGCTGCGCAAACCGCGGGTCCCGTCTCATCACCATCCAGACCCCCGCGCCTTCGGCGCCGCCCCCTGACTCAGGGGGCTTTCCCCCAGACCCGTCCGGTAGTGCCGGCCGCTGGCCGGCTCCCCGTACTGCCGGCGATGTGCAGAGCCGGCCAGCGGCCGGCACTACCGGTTGTCTGGCGGATCACGGGGAGCCGGCCAGCGGCCGGCATTACCGGTTGTCTGGCGGATCATGGGGAGCCGGCCAGCGGTCGGCATTACCGGTTGTGTGGCGGGTCATGGGAGCTGGCCAGCGGTCGGCACGCCTTCAGCCCCCGGGGGTATGCTGGGCCGACGCCTTCCGGAGCCCGCCCATGCACGTGATCTACCAGGCCGACAACCTGTTCGATGCCCATCTGGTGAAACACGCGCTGGAGGACGCCGGCATCCCGGCGTTCGTGTTCGGCGAGTCGCTGCTGGGCGGGATGGGCGAACTGCCGCTGTTCGGGGTGCTGCGGGTCTGCGTCCCGGACCTGGCCCGTCCCGAGGCGGAAGACATCGTGGCCCGGCTCGACTTGGGCAGCGGCGGGGACGACCCCATATTCGATGGTGACGAAAGCGCCGGCCTGTTGCCGGCCTAGGAGAACGCCATGTTGGGCATTGCCAAGGGCTTGTTGGGAATCGGCGCGTTCAAACAGCGCCTGCCGCGTCCAGACGAGGCCCTGCCGGGCCGTGAGCACCCGCTGCCGTTGCACAACCAGCACTACGTCAACAGCCACCCGCTCAAGGACGGCTTCGCCGGCCTGCAGCGCATCCGCTTCGCGATGGGCTGCTTCTGGGGCGCCGAGCGCACGTTCTGGACCCTGCCGGGCGTGTATTCCACCTCCGTCGGCTACGCAGGGGGCGCCACCCCGAACCCCACCTACGAAGAAGTCTGCTCGGGTCTGACCGGGCATACCGAGATCGTCGAGGTGGTGTTCGACCCGGCGGTCATCTCCCTGGACAAGCTCCTGCAGGTCTTCTGGGAAAACCACGACCCCACCCAGGGCATGCGCCAGGGCAACGACACCGGCACCCAGTACCGCTCGGCGATCCACGCCACCCGCCAGGCCCAGTTCGACGCCGCCCTGGCCAGCCGCGACGCCTACCAGCAGCGCCTGACCGACGCCGGCCACGGCGCCATCACGACCGAAATCGACTTCCCGGCACCCGAGTACTACTACGCCGAGGATTACCACCAGCAGTACCTGGCCAAAAACCCCAACGGCTACTGCGGCATCGGCGGCACCGGCGTCAGCTGCCCGATCGGCGTGGATGCCTGAACCGGCGAGGGATGGGGTAGAGCCGAGCCATGCTCGGCTGCCTCCCCACCGACGCACCGCCTGCCGACACATCGGCCGGGCGCCCGCCCGGCCAGCCGAGCATGGCTCGTCTCTACCCACCACACGAAGGCCCCGGCAAGGCCGTCCACCCGGATGCACCGGCAACCGGTCACGCGCCGCCGGGCCGTTTACTGCGGCATCGGCGGCACCGGCGTCAGCTGCCCGATCGGCGTGGATGTCTGAACCGGCGAGGGGTGGGGTAGAGCCGAGCCATGCTCGGCTGCCTCCCCACCGACGCACCGCCCGCCGACACATCGGCCGGGCGGGTGCCCGGCCAGCCGAGCATGGCTCGGCTCTACCCACCGCACAAAGGCCCCCGCAAGGCCGTCTCCCCGGATGCACCGGCGACCGGTCACCGCCGCCGGACCGTTTACTGCGGCATCGGCGGCACCGGCGTCAGCTGCCCGATCGGCGTGATGCCTGAACCGGCGAGGGGTGGGGTAGAGCCGAGCCATGCTCGGCTGCCTCCCCACCGGCGCCGCCCGCCGACACATCGGCCGGGCGGGCGCCCGGCCAGCCGAGCATGGCTCGGCTCTACCCACCGCACAAAGGCCGCCGCAAGGCCGTCCACCCGGATGCACCAGCCAAGCCGTGCACGAAAACGCACCGGTAGGCCGTTTCCCAAGACGCGCCAGCCAAGCCATTCACCCAAATGCACCGGTAGGCCGTTCCCCAAACGCACCAACAAACCCGCTTTCCCAAACGCACCCGCCGTCTGTCGGGGGGGCGGTGTGGGTGGGATGGCGGGACCGTCACACGCCATGGATGGCGTGTGCGAGCCTCCATGGACGGATTCACGGCGTGTCCCGCCATCCCACCCACACCGACCCCAACCCGTCGACAGTGAGCCGTTGCCGTTGCAGTCGCAGTCAAACGTGCAGCTGCCCGAAAAAACAAAAAGCCCCGCAATGCGGGGCTCTCCACTGTCCAGACAACGCGAACCGCTTACAACCGCTCGCGGATCGTCTGGCGCAGCGCTTCCAGATCCTTGGCGAACGCATCGATCCCCGTCGCCAGCTTCTCGGTCGCCATCGGATCGGCGGCCAGATCCGTCGCAAAGCGCGCCGCATCGATCGGCGTCACCGACACCGCTTCGGCCGCGCCGGCCACCAGCTTGCGCGACAGCGCGCCATGGTCGGCATCCAGCTTCTCCAGCAGATCCGGCGAAATCGTCAAACGATCGCACCCCGCCAGCGCCTCGATCTGCGCCGTCGAACGGAACGAAGCACCCATCACCACCGTCGGCGAACCGCGGCGCTTGAACTCGGCATACACCCCGCGCACGAACACCACGCCCGGATCGGCATCGATATCGGCCGGCGCCTGCCCATGGGCCACGTACCAGTCCAGAATGCGTCCCACGAACGGCGAAATCAGGAACGCCCCCGCCTCGCTGCAGGCCAGCGCCTGGGTCGGATTGAAGATCAACGTCAGATTGCAGTCGATACCCTCGGCCTGCAGCACCCGCGCCGCCTCCACGCCTTCCCACGTCGCCGCGATCTTGATCAGCACCTTGCTGCGCGGCACACCGGCCGCCTCGTACATCGCGATGAACTGGCGCGCCTTGGCCACCGTCGCCGCCGTATCGTGGGCCTGGTCGGCATCCACTTCCGTCGACACCCGGCCCGGCACCAGCGTGCTCAGCAGCGTGCCCACGCCAACGGTCAGGCGATCGGCCACCGCGTGCACGATCGTCTCGCGCTCACCCGACTGCTCGCGGCCCCACGCAAGTGCCGTCTCGATCAGGTCCGCATACACCGGCAGATCCAGCGCCTTCTTCACCAAGGTCGGATTGGTCGTGCAGTCGACCGGCTTCAAGCGCTTGATCGCTTCGTAATCGCCGGTATCGGCGACCACGACGGACAGATCACGCAGCTGGGTGAGTTTGGACGGAGAAACGGTGTTCATTGCGACTCCTGGTACGAAACGGGGAACCTGCGCAGCGGCAGGGAATTCAGGACTGGGGCTGGTTGTGGACCGCCGTCACACGCAAGCGCAGCTTGCGGCCACCCGGTGCATCCCAGTCCATGGTCTGGCCGACGGCCAGGCCCAGCAGCGCGGTGCCCACCGGTGCAAGGATCGACACCTTGCCCTGCTCGACATCGGCTTCGCGCGGGTAGACCAGCGTCAGCACGTGCTTCTCGTTCTGCAGCTCATCTTCGCATTCCACCCGCGAATGCATCATGACGATGCCCTCAGGCATCTGCTCCGGCGCCACCACCGTGGCCCGGTTGAGTTCGGCGGCCAGGGCTGCAGCCGCGGGGGTCTGGCTGACCGCCGGGGAGTCGAGCATGGCATCCAGCCGATCCATGTCGTGGCTGGAAACGATGATGGACGGGGGCAGCCCGCTGGAAGTGGACATGTAAAGCTCCTTGCGATTGATGATGGCCCATGCAAAAGGCGGCGCCTGCTGGCGCCGCCTGGGTTCTATTGTGCTGCCTATCGAAGGCGGATGCGACCCGGGCCGCATCGACAACGATGCGGCCGGTTCAGCGTGTTGGGCGGTCGGCGTATCAGGCGCTGCGGCGCGGTGCCGTGCCCACGTCCGAATCGGTGTTTTCCAGCGTGAACAGGCCGGCCGGGAGGCGCTTGAACTGCTGCGCCAGCTGCTGCAGGAAACCGGTCATCGCCGAACTGCGCCGCCACGCCATCGCGATGCGGCGGCTGGGGCGATCATCGCCCTGGAAATCGAGCAGGCGAATGTTCTCCGAACGGGGCACCGGCGGTTTCACCGACAGGGTGGGCAGCAGGGTGATGCCCACGTCGGCGGCGACCATCTGCCGCAACGTTTCCAGACTGGTGGCGCGGAATTCGGACTTTTCATTGGCACCAAATAACCGGCAGACCGCCAGGGCCTGGTCGCGCAGGCAATGCCCGTCCTCGAGCAGCAACAACTTCTGCGTGGACAGTTCCTGCACGTCCAGATGGTGGCGCCGCGCCAGCGGATGCTGCCCGGACACGGCCAGCAGGAACGGTTCCTCGAACAGGAATTCGGCATGCAGCTGATCGTCGTCCAGCGGCAGCGCCAGCAACGCCGCATCCAGCTTGCCTTCGCGCAGCCGCGCCAGCAGTTCGTCGCTCTTTTCCTCGACCAGCAACAGTTCCAGCTGCGGGAAGCGTTCCCGGATGTTGGGAATCACATGCGGCAACAGGTACGGGCCCAGCGTGGGGAAAATCCCCAGCCGCACCGTACCGGCTTCCGGATCGCGACTGCGCCGGGCAGCTTCCTTCATCTGCTCGACCTCGGCGACGATCGTGCGCGCACGCGCCGCCGCCTCGACCCCGGCCGGGGTCAGCATCACTTTGCGTGGAGCACGTTCGACCAACGGCAGGCCAAGCTCGTCCTCCAGCTTGCGGATCTGGGTGGACAGGGTGGGCTGGCTGACGAAGCAGGCGGCCGCGGCGCGGCCGAAGTGCCGGTGCTCGGCCAGCGCCACCAGGTATTTCAGATCACGTAGGTTCATTTCCTTGGACCTCTAAGCGGTAATGGACCGGGTGATGGCGTGGCTTACCCAGCAGGTGGGCCCCGGTGAACCGGGACCCTGACGTTTCAGGCAGCTTCGGCGACAACGCCGCTGCTCTTGGGAACGGATGTACGGATCAGGTGATCGAAAGCGCTCAGTGCGGCGGTCGAACCGGCGCCCATCGCGATGACGATCTGCTTGTAGGGCACGGTGGTGCAATCGCCCGCTGCGAACACGCCTGGCACGCTGGTCTGGCCGCGGTCATCGATGACGATCTCGCCGCGGGGCGACAACGCCACCGAACCCTTCAACCACTCGGTGTTGGGCAGCAACCCGATCTGCACGAAGATGCCTTCGAGCTCGACCCGGTGCGCATCGCCACCGACGCGGTCGTGGTAGACCAGCCCCGTCACCTTCTGGCCATCGCCCAGCACTTCCTGGGTCAGGGCGCTGGTGATGATGGTGACGTTGCCCAGGCTGCGCAGCTTTCTCTGCAGCACTTCATCGGCCCGGAGTTTGTCATCAAATTCCAAAAGGGTCACATGCGTCACGATGCCAGCCAGGTCGATCGCCGCTTCCACGCCGGAGTTGCCCCCGCCGATCACCGCCACGCGCTTGCCCTTGAACAGCGGGCCATCGCAATGCGGGCAGTAGGCCACGCCCTTGTTGCGATACTGGTCTTCGCCCGGCACGTTCATCTGCCGCCAGCGCGCACCGGTGGACAGGATCACCGAACGCGACTTCAGCGCGGCACCGTTTTCCAGCGTGATTTCAATCAGGCCGTCATCACCGGCCGGCGCCAGCGCAGTGGCGCGCTGCAGGTTCATGATGTCGACCTCGTACTCGCGCACGTGCTGTTCCAGCGCGGCGGCGAGCTTGGGGCCCTCGGTTTCCTTGACCGAGATGAAGTTCTCGATCGCCATGGTATCCAACACCTGGCCACCGAAACGCTCTGCAGCCACACCGGTGCGGATGCCCTTGCGCGCGGCGTAGATCGCGGCTGCCGCGCCGGCCGGGCCACCGCCGATCACCAGCACCTCGAAGGGTGCTTTGGCGTCGATCTTTGCCGCGTCGCGTTTGGCCGACCCGGTGTCCAGCTTGGCCACGATCTGCTCGAGCGTCATGCGGCCCTGGTCGAACATTTCACCGTTGAGGTACACGGTGGGCACCGACATGATCTGGCGTGCCTCGACCTCGGCCGGGAACAGGCCGCCGTCGATCGCCACGTGCTGGATGCGCGGGTTGAGCACTGCCGCCAGGTTCAGCGCCTGCACCACGTCCGGGCAGTTCTGGCAGGACAGCGAGAAATAGGTTTCAAACTTGAACTCGCCCTCCAGGCCCTGCACCTGCTCGATCAGCTCGGCAGTGGCCTTGGACGGGTGCCCGCCAACCTGCAGCAGGGCCAGCACCAGCGAGGTGAACTCGTGGCCCATCGGCAGCCCGGCAAAGGCCAGGTGGATGTCCTGGCCGGGAGTGGTCAGCGCAAACGAAGGGGTGCGCTCGCTGCTGTCGCGGCGTACGTCCAGGCGGATCTGCGCCGACAGCGTGGTCAGCGTGTTGAGCAGCTCCAGCATCTCCTGCGACTTGGCGCCGTCATCCACGTGCGCCGTGATCTGGATCGGACGGGTGACACGTTCCAGATAGGTCTTCAGCTGGGACTGGAGGTTGGCATCCAACATCGAAAAACTCCTTGATTCAGGCAAGGGAACAGCGTCGACGAACCCCGCGGGTGCATCTGCGCGACATGGGGGTGAACCGAAGCGGGCGCGTGGGCACCGGCTTGGGTTCACCCCCACTCCCGTCGAAACGGGAATGGGGATGAGACGCGGCTTAGATCTTGCCGACCAAGTCCAGCGACGGGGTCAGGGTCTTCTCGCCTTCCTTCCACTTGGCCGGGCACACCTGGTTCGGGTTGGCGGCGGTGAACTGGGCAGCCTTCAGCTTGCGCAGGGTCTCGGACACGTCACGGGCGATCTCGTTGGAGTGGATCTCCAGGGTCTTGATCACGCCTTCCGGGTTGATGATGAAGGTGCCGCGCAGGGCCAGGCCTTCTTCCGGAATGTGCACGCCGAAGGCGTTGGTCAGCTGGTGGGTCGGGTCACCGACCAGCGGGAACTGGGCCTTGCCCACGGCCGGCGAGGTTTCGTGCCATACCTTGTGCGAGAAGTGGGTGTCGGTGGTGACGATGTAGACCTCGGCGCCGGCCTTCTGGAACTCGGCGTAATGGTCGGCGGCGTCTTCGATCTCGGTCGGGCAGTTGAAGGTGAACGCGGCCGGCATGAAGATCAGGACCGACCACTGGCCCTTCAGGGTGCTGTCGGAAACCTTGATGAACTCGCCGTTCTGGTAGGCGTTGGCTTCAAACGGCAGGATCTTGGTATTGATGAGCGACATCGTTGTTCCTCTTGGTGAAGGGGGTGGGTGAAGCGACCAACACAGGTTAGCGGCTTCATTCCGATAAGGACAATGCATTGATTGCATCTATACGATAGTCACAGGCTATCAAAATGGAATGATCAGGGGATGAACGCCTGGCCCCTCGCGGGGCAGATCCCTTGCGGCACGAGGGTCTTGGCGGATCAGCCATGGATGGCAGCCATAGCCGTTGTTTATCCGCCTCCGCCGCTGGCTGAACGACGCCTGCGCCAATGGGCATCCCGATCAGGCGCTTGGCGCGGATTCGCAATAGGGGAGCCCAATCAATATTGGTATCGGCATTCTTTGAATCAATGGATTCCGGCCGATGCTGCGTCGCACTCACCGCCTGCGTGGGCCGCGTGGGGTGGACTACACTTCGCGCCCCGTTCGCTGATCGCCCTGCCATGACCGCCGCGCCGCCCGAGGTCCGCCAGTTGCTCGCCGATGCCGCCGCCGCCCTGCCGGGGGTGGAAGGACGGCATGAAGCCGAACTGCTGCTCCTGTACGTCCTCCGGCGTGAGCGCAGCTGGCTGTTCGCCCATGCCACCGACGCGGTGGCCCAGGCCGACGCGGACGCCTTCGCGGCCCTGCTGGCGCGTCGGGTGGCGGGCGAGCCGGTCGCGTATCTGGTCGGCAACCGCGGTTTCTGGACGCTGGACCTGGCGGTGACCCCGGCCACGCTGATCCCGCGCCCGGAAACGGAGCTGCTGGTCGAACTGGCGCTGGCCCGGCTGCCGCTGGACGTGCCGCTGACCGTGGCCGACCTGGGCACCGGCAGTGGCGCCATCGCGCTGGCGCTGGCCAGCGAGCGGCCGCTGGCGCAGGTGATCGCCACCGATTTCAGTGCGGCGGCGCTGGCCGTGGCCAGCGCGAATGCGGTGCGCAATGCGGTGCGCAACGTCAGTTTCCGCCAAGGCTCGTGGTTCGCTCCGCTGGCTGGCATGCGCCTGGACCTGATTGCCAGCAACCCGCCCTACATCGCCAGCGACGATCCGCACCTGCAGCAGGGCGACCTGCGATTCGAGCCAGCCACCGCGCTGGCCGCCGGCCCCGACGGGCTGGACGACATCCGGCGGATCATCGACGGTGCCACGGCGCACCTGCGGCCGGGCGGCTGGCTGCTGCTCGAGCACGGCTGGGACCAGGGCAAGGCGATCCGCGCGCTGCTGCGGCAGGCCGGGTTCCAGTCGGTGGCCACCGAGCGGGATCTGGAACAGCGTGAGCGGGTGAGCCTGGGCTGTCTGCCTGCGTAGTGCAGCGTGGCCCCGGCGCAGCCCGAGGCTAGAATGCTCTGTCCACCGGACGCCGGCGCAGCCTGATGCGGCGCTGACCGGTGGTCGCTGCCGCAGAACCGGCCGTGCGCTCGGCGCACCGGTGACGCGGCGACTGTCATTCCACATGGAGTTCCTGTCATGCGTACGCTGTATCCCGCCATCACCCCTTATGACGTCGGCACCCTGAAGGTCGATGACCGCCACACGCTGTATGTCGAGCAGTGCGGCAACCCCGACGGCAAGCCGGTGGTGATGCTGCACGGTGGCCCGGGCGGTGGTTGCAGCGACAAGATGCGCCAGTTCCATGACCCGGCCAAGTACCGCATCATCCTGTTCGACCAGCGTGGCGCCGGGCGTTCCACCCCGCATGCCGACCTGGTCGACAACACCACCTGGGACCTGGTTGCCGATATCGAAAGGCTGCGCGAGCACCTCAAGGTGGAGCGCTGGCAGGTATTCGGTGGCAGCTGGGGCTCGACCCTGGCGCTGGCCTATGCGCAGACCCATCCCGAGCGGGTGACCGAGCTGGTGCTGCGCGGCATCTTCATGCTGCGTCGCTGGGAGCTGGAATGGTTCTACCAGGAAGGCGCCAACCGTCTGTTCCCGGATGCGTGGGAGCACTACCTCAAGCCGATCCCGGCGGTGGAGCGCCACGACCTGATCTCGGCGTTCCATCGTCGCCTGACCAGTGAGGACGAAGCCACCCGCCTGGCCGCGGCCAAGGCCTGGAGCGTGTGGGAAGGGGCCACGAGCTTCCTGCATGTGGACGACGATTTCGTCAACAGCCATCAGGACCCGCAGTTCGCGCTGGCGTTCGCGCGCATCGAGAACCATTACTTCGTCAACGGCGGTTTCTTCGAGGTGGAAGAACAGCTCCTGCGCGACGTGCACCGCATTGCCGACATCCCCGGGGTGATCGTGCACGGTCGCTACGACGTGGTGTGCCCGCTGCAGAGCGCGTGGGAGCTGCACAAGGCGTGGCCGAAGTCGACGCTGGAGATCAGTCCGGCGTCGGGCCACTCCGCGTTCGAAGCGGAAAACGTGGACGCACTGGTGCGCGCGACGGATCGCTTCGCCGGGTAATCAACCCACGGGTAATGCCGGCCGTTGGCCGGCTGCTTTGTTCCCGGCCGCTGGCCGCCTGCGCGCCGATCGGGCACAGCGGTGCCCCTTGGGTGCATGCCAGAAATTGCGTGGAGCCGGCCAGCGGCCGGCACTACCGGGGCTGGGCGGCTGGCTACCAGTGGCCTGCCAGCAACGCTTCGGCGAGCACCTTCAACTTTGGCGAGGCCTGTCGTGACGGCGGGTACACCAGCGACAACGCGCGGCTGCGGCCTTCGAACGGCTGCAGCACGCGTTGCAGGCGGCCGTCGCCGAGCGCATCGGCCACCGCGAAATCCATCACCTGCACGATCCCGACACCGGCCAGCGCGCCTTCCACCAATGGATCGCCGCTGTCGAACACCATCCGCGCCGGGGGCGTGAATTCGCGCAGCCCACCCTCCGCGTCGCGGAACTGCCAGTCCACCAGCCGCCCGCTGCGCAGGTTGCGCACCGCAAGGCAGGCATGATCGTGCAGCGCATCGACCGTGGCCGGCGCGCCGTGCCGGGCGATGTAGTCCGGCGAGGCCACCGTGACCCAGTGCAACGGCCGCAGCGGGCGCGCCACCATGCGCACGTCGCTGATCGGCCCGGTGCGCAGCGCCGCATCGAAGCCTTCCTCGACCAGGTCGACCAGCCGATCGTTGAGCACCAGCTCGAACTGCAGCTGCGGATGCGCGGCCGTCAGCTGCCCGGCCAGCGGCACCAGCACCTTGCGCCCGAACATGGACGGCGCGGTCAGCTTCAACACGCCCGACGGCGTGCACGGGCGATCGCCCAGCCGCCGTTCGGCGTCTTCCAGCCCGCTCAGCAGTGGCGTGCAGTGATCGACGAACTGGCGCCCGTCCGGGGTCAGGCTGACGTTGCGGGTGTTGCGATGGAGCAGACGCACGCCCAGCTCGGTTTCCAGGCGACCGACCGCACGCGACAGCCCGGACTGGCTGATGCCCAGCTGGCCGGCGGCCACGGTGAAACTGCGTGCTTCGGCGACCTGCACCAGCATGCGCACGGCATTGAGATCCATTGCGGTGTCCGATTGATGCGAAAATGCATGACAGAAATCGAAGTATCCGGGTTTATTTGTTTGACGTCATCAATGAGACTGCCCGCCTCCCCACGTAGCAACTGGCATGACCCACTCCCCGCATGCGTTCCCACCCCGCCTGGCACTGACCCTGCTGGCCATGGCCCAGCTGATCATCGCGCTGGACGCCACCATCATCTTCGTCGCCCTGCACGAGATGGGCGTGCAGCTGCAGATCAATGCGCAGCAGCTGCAATGGATCGTCAGCGGCTACACGGTCGCGTTCGGCGGCTGCCTGCTGCTGGGCGGCCGCGCGGCCGATCTGCTCGGGCGTCGTCGGGTGTACCGACTGGGCATGGCGCTGTTCGCGCTGGCCTCGCTGGTCGGCGGGTTCAGCAACAGCGCCTGGCTGCTGATCGCCGCGCGCGCGGTGCAGGGCATCGGCGCGGCGCTGCTGTTCCCGGCCACGTTGTCGTTGATCAACACGATCTACGCCGAGGGCACCCCGCGCAACCGCGCGCTGGCGATCTGGTCGATGGCCAGCGCCGGTGGCCTGGCACTGGGCACGCTGCTGGGCGGCGTGCTGACCCAGAGCTTCGGCTGGTCTTCGGTGCTGCTGGTGATCGTGCCGTTTGCCGGTGCGTGCGCGGTGCTGGGTGGCTGGTGGTTGCCGCGCGATCCGGCGCGGCAGGTGGGCCGCTCGTTCGACCTGGCCGGCTGCCTCACTGTCACCCTCGGCGGCAGCCTGCTGGTGACCACGCTGGTGCAGGGGCCGGAATGGGGCTGGCTGGCGCCGCGCACGCTGGCCTGCCTGGTGCTGTCGGCGGCGCTGCTGGCCGCGTTCGTGCGGATCGAACAGCGCAGCCGCGACCCGCTGATGCAGTTCGCGCTCCTGCGCCTGCGCAGCCTGCGCGCGGCGATGCTGTTGACGATGGTGTTCATGAGCAGCTTCGGCGTGCAGTACTACTTCCTGGCGCTGTACTTCCAGGACGGCTACGGCTGGAGCGCGCTGCAGGCCGGGCTGGCGTTCCTGCCGCCGACGCTGGTGTGCACGTTCGGCATCCGGATCACCGAACGCATGCTGCTGCGGCGCTCGCCGCGCCAGGTGCTGGCGCTGGGCATGGCCGCTGGTGCGATCGGCATCGCCGCGGTCGCGGTGGCGATGCCGTTTGGCGCCACGTATTGGGCGCTGCTGCCGGGCATCGTGGTGCTGAGCATCGGCCAGGGCATGACCTGGACGGCGATGTGGATCGTGGCCGGGCAGGGCGTGCCGGCGGCGCAGCAGGGCGTGGCGTCGGGCATGGCCGCCACCGCGCAGCAGATCGGCGGTGCGCTGGGATTGGCGATGCTGGTGATGCTGGCCAATGCCGGACGCGGCGAACAGGCGGCGGGCACCAGTGCGGAAGCGCTGCAGGGACTGATCAACGCGCAGTACGGCGCGGCGTCGTTCGCGCTGCTTGGCGTGGCCGTGGCGCTGTGGTTGCGGCCGCAGCAGGAGACGGCCGCGCTGGCGCCGGTAGGCGCGGGTGAGGGATAGGGGGATCGCACACGGCGTGGGTCGCGCCGGGAAGGACTGCGTGCAGCCGACCAACGGTCGGCTCTACCATGGGGGCGCCTGCGGTGTGGTGATCTCCGGTTGCCGGCCAACGGCCGGCATCACCCGCGCGCAAATGCTTCCAGCTGCGGCTGCAGCGCGGTGAAGATCCGCGCCAGTCGTTGCGCCCAGGCATGCTGGCCGGCGGCGTCTGCGATCAGGTCCTGGCGGATCTCCAGCTCCACATGCACCAGCCCGCGGCCTTCGCCATGCACCGGCACGGCGTAGTCGCTGGTGCTGCTCACCGCGTAGGGCTGGTTGTCGCCCACCACCAGGTCACCCTCATCGCGCAGCGCCTGCAGCAGGGCATGCGCACATCGCGTGTCGCGGTGGTACAGCACGCCCACATGCCAGGGCCGCGCGGCGTCATTCATCACCGGGGTGAAGCTGTGCATCAGCAGCAGCAGCGTTGGCCGGGCCTGCGCGTGGCGGGCGTCCAGCTCGGCGTCGATGCGGGCATGGTAGGGCGCGTGGATCGCGTCGATGCGCTGCTGCCGCTGCAGCGGTGACAGCGACTGGTTGCCGGGAACGACCGTGTGGTCGCTGATCGCCGGCATCAGCGTTGGCGATGCCAGCGGCCGGTTGCAGTCGATCACCAGCCGCGAGTAGGTCTGGGTGATCGCCCACGCATCGAGCAGGCGCGCCAGCGCGACGGTGACCCCGGCGATGCCGATGTCCCAGCCAATGTGGCGGTCCCGCTCGGCTTGTGCCAGGCCGAGGCCAGCCAGCGCGGCGGGTATCTGCTGGCCGGCGTGGTCGGCGATCAGCACGAACGGCGAACGTCCCTGCGGCCGATGCACGGTGAACGGTGGCGGATCGGAAGGCCCCAGCAGTGCGCCGTGGGCCGTCTGATGGGGAGATGCATCAGCCACGCGGGGTTCCGTCCAGGTGGTGCTCGATCATCCACAGCCCGGCCCACAGCTTGGCGTCCAGCTCGTAGCCCTCGCCGATTTTCTCCACCAGCCATGCGGCGGCGCGGGCGCGAGGTACCTCGTGCACGGTGATGTCCTCGCTGGCGTCGCCGCCGCCGTCGCCGATCTTGCGCAAACCGGTGGCGCGCACGAAGGCGATCTTCTCGCTGCTGGCACCGGAGGAGGTCGGGCCGATCATCAGTACTTCGGCGTGCGCGGCGGTCCAGCCGGTCTCTTCTTCCAGCTCGCGCACCGCCGAGACTTCGATCGACTCACCGGCATCGATGTCACCGACCAGCCCGGCCGGCATCTCGATGGTGTTGGCCTGCAGGGGGACGCGGAACTGTTCGACGAACAGCACGTTGTCCTCCGGGGTGACCGCGATGATGATCGCGGCCAGGCCGCCGGCATGGGTGCGTTCGCTGTATTCCCACGTGCCGCGCACGACCATGCGCTGGTACTTGCCTTCGTAGACGACCTTGGGTTCTTGGGTGTTGTGGCTCATGCGAACTCGCTGGCAATGGAAGGAGAATCGGGCAGCCCGGCGGCGCTGAACAGCCGGCGCCGGGTCAGCGGGCCGAACCGCAGCGCATCGCACAGGCCCTGCAGCATCTGCGGGTCGGCGCTGCCGCGGCGGAAATCGGCATCGGCGCAGTCGAGCGGGGCATCCAGCGCGATGGTGGTCAGCTGGCGCCACAGCAGCGCGTGCTCGCGCTGTTCGCGCAGGCGCACGGCCATCTGCGCCGCGCCACGCAGGCGCAGGAACGGCACTTCGTCCAGCCGCTCGTACAGTGTGTCCAAGCTGCCGAAATGGGCCAGCAGTACCGCAGCCGACTTGGCGCCGACGCCGGTCACGCCGGGGATGTTGTCCACGGCATCACCGCACAGCGCCAGGTAATCGGCCATCTGGTGCGCGTGCACGCCGTGGCGGGCCTTGACCCCGGCCATGCCCCAGCGCTGGTTGCGTGCGTAGTCCCACTGTTCGTCATGTTCGAACAGCAGCTGCGACAGGTCCTTGTCGGCGGAGATGATCACCCCGCGCATGCCGGCGTCGCGGCGCGCATGCAGGGCACTGCCGATCAGGTCGTCTGCCTCGTATTCGTGGTGGCCCAGTACGGCCAGGCCGAGCGCGGCGCACAGTGCCTTGCAGTGCGCGAACTGGCGGCGCAGGGCGTCCGGGGCCGGGTCGCGGTTGGCCTTGTAGGCGGTATACAGACGGTGCCGGAAACAGCTGTCCAGCGCCTCGTCGAAGGCGATGGCGATATGCTGCGGCCGCTCGCGTTCGAGCAGGTCCAGCAGGAAGCGCGCGAAACCATGCACCGCGTTGGTCGGCCAGCCCTGCTGGTCCTGGAACTCGTCGGGCATCGAATGCCAGGCGCGGAACACGTACAGGCTGGCATCGACCAGGTACAGCGGTGGCCGCGCAACGACGGCCGCAGGGGCAAGTGTGGACACCTCAGCCCACCCAGTCCTGCAGCAGCGCGGCCGGATCGGGGCGTTCGCGCTCCGGCGGCAGCAGCTTGGGGGTGCCGATATGGATGAAGCCGGCGATGCGCTCACCCTCGGCCAGGCCCAGGTGGGCGTGCACCGCCGGGTCGAAGGCCATCCATGCCGTCAGCCACTGCGCGCCGAAGCCCAGCGCCTGCGCGGCCTGCATCAGCGCAAAGCACACGCAACCGACGGTCATCAGCTGCTCCTGCTCGGGCACCTTGGGGTTGGGGCGGGGCTGGGCGATCACGGTGATGATCAGCGGGGCATGCGAAAAGCGCATCCGGTCCTTTTCGACCTGGGCATCGGAGGCCTGCGGGTCGCGGGCGCGGCTGCGCTCGGCCAGGAACGCCCCCAGACTGTGACGCGCGTCGCCGGCGATCTTCAGGAAACGGTAGGGCACCATCTTGCCGTGATCGGGCACGCGCACCGCCGAGGCCAGCATGCGCAGCAGCATCTCCGGCTCCGGCCCGGGCGCGCCCAGTTGCAGGGCCGGCACCGATCGGCGGGCGTCCAGGGCTTGCAGCGCAGGGGAGTCGGGCATGATTTCTCGATCAGATGGGCGGTGTGCCCAGTATAGTCGCGGCAGTTTGTGACGCGGCCTTGGGCCTTCTCTGATCGATTTGCGACGAAGCGTGATGAACATCACTTAATGAGTGGCATTCCTTCACATGGCTGTACTCGCTTCCCGTCGGCGCTGGCCGTACGATACAAGGCCTGCCGGCACCCGGTCATGAGGTTCAACGTGCGGACTGTTTCACCGTCCCTGACCGGTCGGCCGACCTGCCATCCGGATGCAGGTGCCTGGGGGGCACCGGTATCCATCGTTTCCATGCTGCATTCTGTGCCTGCGAGGGTGGGGAGCCTTTTCGCATGATCGCCACGCCCAATGCATTGGGGCAGCCGGGTCGCGACCCGGCGCTGTTGAAGCAGGCCCGCGAGGCAGTGCTGCCCGCGTTGACCGAGTCGTTCGCGACCGTGCTGGCCCGTTTCGACGACGTGTTGTTCGACCGTGCCGGCACCGCTGGCACGTCGCAGCTGCTGTTCCTGGACGGGATGCGCGAACTGCGCCGCCGCCGCGAGGACATCGTGCGCGGGTTCCGTGGCCACCTGGACGAGGCCTGGGATGCGCTTGATCGTGGCCAGCCGGCCTCGGCCGAGGCGACCCTGGCCGGACAGATCGAAGATGGGCTGAGCCTGGTGCCCGAACACGTGCTGGAGTCGCGGTTGGCGGTGCGCAATTTCGCCACCGTGCTGCTGCGCGACTGGAAGCCGGTGCTGGGACGGCTGGATCGCCGCCTGGGCTGGATCGCCGGTGGCCTGGACATCAATCCCGACAGCAACCCGATCAGCCCCGAGCATATCGGCGTAGCCATCCATGAGGCGTTTGCCGACTGCGAGCTGGCCCCGGAAGTGCGGCTGGTGCTGATCAAGCTGTGCGAACGCGACCTGCACGCCACGATCGGCAAGCGTTATGAAGCGCTGGACGAGCTGCTGGCCGCCGCCGGGGTCATGCCGCAGATGTCGACCCCGCGCCGTCCTGCCGCACGCGCGCCAGCGCCGCGCCATGAACTGGACGAACTGGTCGATGCGCTGGATGCCGAATCGCTGGCCGGCAATGACGATGCGGCGGCGCCTGCCTGGGCGCAACGCTTCGCCGATCGCTGGGCCGAAAGCCGCGGCCGCATGCAGTCCGCGCAGGCCGGCCCGGCGCCGGGCCCCGCCGGCGAAGGCATGAGCAACAACCAGGGCATGCTGCTCGAAGCCCTGCACGAACTGCTGCAACAGACCCGCCACGTGCGCGAGGACGCCACCTCGGCGGCCAGCGTCGCCGTGGGCCAGCAGCGTCCGCTCAGCCAGCGCGAAATGATGTCGGTGCTGTCGCTGCTGCAGGCCACCCCGAGCGCGACCCTGCGCGCGGCGATCGGCGAAGACGGTGAATCGCTGGCCCAGCGGTTGAAGAGCGAAGTGCTGTCCGGTGCCACCCGCCTGGGCGTGGATCCGTCGCAGGCGCGGCTGGATCCGCAGGACGAGGATGCGATCGATCTGGTCGGCATGCTGTTCGATGTGATGCTGGACGAACGCGACCTGGAGGGCCGCTCGCGCGAGCTGATCGGCCGGTTGGTGGTGCCGTTCGTCAAGGTGGCCATGCTCGACCGACGCATGTTCGTGCAGAAGACCCATCCGGCGCGCAAGCTGCTCAACTCGCTGGCCGAGGCCTGCGAAGGCAACACCGGCGAAAGCCAGGCCGAGCGCGTGCTGATGGGCAAGGTCGAGGAGATCATCGAGCGCCTGGTGGCCGAGTTCAATGAGAACCTGGCGATCTTCCTGACCCTGGAAGAAGAATTCCGCGATTTCCTCGCCCAACACCGGCGCCGGATCGAGATCGCCGAGCGCCGCGCCGCTGAAACCCAGCGCGGCCAGGAAAAGCTGGAGATGGCGCGCAGCCGTTCGGCCGCCGAGCTGGACCGGCGCATCGCCGATGCGACGCTGCCACAGGCCATCGGCGAATTCCTGCGTCAGCCGTGGCAGCACCACCTGACCCTGAGCGTGCTGCGCGAGGGCGAAGACGGCGCATCGGTCGGTGAGGCGCTGGCACTGGCTGACGGCTTGCTGGAAGAAGTGGCCGAGGCGCGCCGGCAGATTGTCGGCAAGCCTTGGCTGCAGGCCTGGCACGCGTCGCTGCGCAAGGTGTTTGCCAGTGTCGGCGTGCATGCCGATGCGGCCACCGGCGCGATCGATGCGCTGCACGACACCCTGCAGGGCATCGCCGAATCGCGCCCGGAACTGGAGCGCGCGCTGCCCGAATTGCCGCAGGTGGCGTTGCCCACCCCGCCGGTGCAGGAAACCGCTGCCGTCGAGCTGGGCAGCAAGGTGGACGTCAGCGATTTCGACAACGCCGATGCGGACCGTTTCCGCGGCCTGGAGATCGGCACGTGGCTGGACTTCGTGGACAAGGACGGCAAGGTGCAGGCCGGCAAGCTGTCCTGGGTGAGTCCGATTTCCTCGCGCCTGCTGTTCGTCAATCGTCGTGGCGTGCGCTTCTGCGTGGCCTCGCCGGAAGAACTTGCGGTGATGGTGCGGCTGGGCCGCCTGCGCGCGCATATCGACGATGGTGCCTTCGACAGCGCCATGCAGGGTGTGATCGACCGGCTGGACAACAAGAACGCCACCGTGCATTGAGCCGGTAGCGCCGGGCCCTGCCCGGCGGCAGTGCACCAGCGAGGTGGGGCGGCAGGCGTCCATGCCGCGATCAGGTTACGATCCCCCCACACTCTGCTGATCGTCGGGGACATGCATGGCTGTCGATGTGCTGGTGGTACGGGAACGCGCGCCGGGCGAGCGACGCGTGGCGATGACGCCGGAGACGGCGCGCAAGCTGGCCGCCCTGGGCGCGACGGTGTGGTTCGAGCCCGCGGCCGGACAGGCGGCGGGTTTTCCTGATCAGGCCTATCTGGACGTCGGCGCGCAGTTGGCCGACGACGCGCGCCTGGCCGTGGCCGACATCGTGTTGTGCGTGCAGCCGCCGGACAACGCGCGGCTGGGCCAGCTCAAATCCGGCGCCAGCCTGGTCGGCATGCTGCATCCGCAGGCCAATGCCGAACGCGCCGGGTTGATCCAGTCGCGGGGGCTGCAGGCCTTCCCGCTGGAACGCCTGCCGCGCACCACCCGAGCGCAATCAATGGACGTGCTCAGTTCGCAGGCCGGCATGGCCGGCTACAAGGCCACGCTGATCGCCGCGCAGCGCGCACCGCGCTTCTTCCCGATGCTGACCACTGCGGCCGGCACCATTCGTCCGTCGCGGGTGCTGGTCGTCGGTGCCGGCGTGGCCGGGCTGCAGGCGATCGCCACCGCGCGCCGGTTGGGCGCCCAGGTGGAGGGCTTCGATGTGCGGCCGGAGACCCGTGAGCAGATCGAATCGCTGGGTGGCAAGTTCCTCGACCTGGGCGTGAGCGCGGTCGGTGAGGGCGGTTACGCGCGGCCGCTGACCGAGGAGGAGCGCGCCGAGCAGCAGCGTCGTCTCGGCGAGCACCTGCGGCTGGTCGATGTGGTGATCTGCACCGCAGCGGTGCCCGGGCGCCCGGCGCCGAAGATCGTCACCACCGCGATGGTGCAGGGCATGAAGCCAGGCAGCGTGATCGTCGACCTGGCGGCCGAGACCGGCGGCAACTGCGAGGCAACCCGGCCCGGTGAGGTGGTGGATGTCGACGGGGTGACCGTCGATGGGCCGCTCGACCTGGCCAGCCTCGGTGCGGTGCACGCCAGCGAGATGTATGCGCGCAACGTCTACAACTTCGTGGCGCTGTTCCTCAAGGACGGGGCGATTGGTTTCGACTGGGACGACGAGCTGCTGGCCAAGACCCGCTGGATAGCCGGCGGCTGAGGCGAACAGCAGCCACGCACGGCGTGGCTTTACCCAGTCATCCCGCAACCCGGTAGAGCCACCCCATGGGTGACTGCCCGCGATGCCAGACCAAAAAGCAGCCCCGCACGGCGTGGCTCCACCCAGCCATCCCGCAACCCGGTAGAGCCACCCCATGGGTGGCTGCCCGCGATGCCAGACCAAAAAGTAGCCCCGCACGGCGTGGCTCCACCCGAGACGCGCCCTCAGCGCTTCGGCGGCGGCGCGTCTTTGACCGGATTGGCCTTGAGCCACTCCTGGCGCTGCTCGGGGGTCATCTTCGACCAGCGTTCGCGCAGGTCGTCGCGCTGGGCCGGGCTCAGCTCGCGCATCTGCGCGAACAGCGCACGGGCCTGCTCGCGCTGTTCCGGATTCATGTTCTCGAAGCGGTGCCGACCGCGCCGGGCCAGCTCGCGCTGCTCGGGGGTCATGCTTTGCCAGCGCTGGCCGTGCTGCAGCATGCGCTCGCGCTGTGGCGGCGATGCATCGTTCCAGCGGTCGCGGACCGGCGCGATCAGCGCCTCGCGTTGCTGCGGGGTCAGCCGCTCCCAGTCGGGCAGGGTCGGGCTCTGCGCCCCGGCCGCCGCGCTCGCGCACAGCAGCAGCAACGCCAGGATCAGTCGCGGTGTCATGTTCACTCCATTGCCAGGTCGGTCGTGCCCAGCCACACGTACAGGTCGGGATTCTCGTCGAGCACATCGCTGCTGTCATCCACCGTGCTCGTCACCGGCGGTGCGGCCGGTGTGGTTGGCGGGTTGACGGTGAAACTGTAGCCCAGCGCCAGCGCAGCCACGGCCGAGCAGGCAGTAGCCATCCACCAGCCATGCACGCGCCCACGCCGTGGCGCAGCGGCCTGGCGGTCGCGGCGCAGCCGCGCCAGCGTGGCCGGCGACAGCTGCTGCAGGGCCTGCGCATGCAACGCGCGCAGGGTGGTGTCATCGAGGACGGGTGGGGTGATGGGGCGGCTCACAGTTCGATCTCCAGGTGCTGCTGCAGCGCCTGCCGGGCGCGCGAAAGATGGGTTTTGACCGCGCCTTCGCTGCAGCCCATGGCCTTGGCGGTGGTGGCGCCGTCCAGCTGTTGCAGTACGCGAAGGGTGAAGGCCTCGCGCTGGCGCGCAGGCAGTTCGCGCAGTGCCGCCACCAGCCGCGCGTACTGCTGGTGCTGCTCGTGGGCCTGCGCGGGGCCGGGCGCCGAATCGGCCCAATCGATGTCATGGTCGCCGCCTTCCTCGTCGCTGCTGCGCCAGAAGCGCAGGCGGAAGCCGCGTCGGCGCTGCAGGTCCACCACGCGTCGGCGCAGGATGCTCCAGAACAGCGGCGCCCACTCGGCGGCCGGCTTGTCCTGGTAGGACAACATGCGCAGCATCGCGTCCTGCACCGCATCCAACGCATCGTCGCGCTGGTGCAGGCCAGCCTCGGCGAAACGGAACGCGCGCGGGCCGATCCCGGCCAGGAACGCATCCAGCGACACCGGCAGCGCGGCGTCGGCCTGGTCGGGCAGTGTCTGCAAGGTAGGGCTCACCAGCACAGGGTAGCGCTCGCGCAGGGGGATACCGTGAGAACGCCCCAGCGCCCGATCGGTTGACCGGCCTGCAGATCGGTTCAGCGCATGGTTATGATGGGGGGACGGGAAGACCGCCTGGGAGACAGACTGCAATGAGCGACGGGTTCGTGGCGTTGTACATCTTCATGCTGGCCGCGATTGCCGGCCACGTGATCATTTCGCGGGTGCCGGTGATCCTGCACACCCCTTTGATGTCCGGGTCCAACTTCATCCACGGCATCGTACTGATCGGCGCGATGGTCGTGCTGGGCCATGCGCAGACGCCGCTGGAGAAGATCATCGGTTTCATCGCGGTGGTCCTGGGCGCAGGCAATGCGGCCGGTGGCTACGTGGTGACCGAACGCATGCTGGACATGTTCAAGCCCAGCGCCAAGCGCGACGCCGGGGAGAAGGCGCCTTGAACGTGACCACCGCGCAACTGCTGCAGTGGCTGGTGCAGGCGAGTTACCTGGTGGCCGCCACCCTGTTCCTGCTCGGCCTGCAGCGCATGGCCTCGCCGATGACCGCGCGCAGCGGCATCCGCTGGGCCGGGTTGGGCATGCTGATCGCTACGGTGGCCACCTTCTTCCTGCCAGAACTGCACAACATCCCGCTGATCCTGGCGGCGGTGGCCATCGGCACGGGCGTGGCCTGGTGGTCGGCCAAGCGGGTGGCGATCACCGACATGCCGCAGATGGTAGCGCTGTACAACGGCATGGGCGGTGGTTCGGCCGCGGCGATCGGCGCGGTGGAACTGCTGCGCTTCTCGTTCCTGGCCAACCGCGATACCACCCATTGGAGCGAGCAGGCGCTGGCCGACCTGGCCGCGCGCCAGCCGTCGGCGACGGTGCTGGCATTGGCGGTGATCGGCTCGGCGATCGGCGCGGTGTCGCTGTCCGGCTCGATCATTGCCTGGGCCAAGCTCGACGGCCGGCTGGACCGGCGGGTGACCTTCCCGGGGCAGCAGGCGTTCAACCTGCTGGTCGCGCTGGCGATGGTGGTGCTGGGCGTATGGGCCGCGGTCACCCTGAGCCCGGTGGCAATCGTCAGCTTCTTCGTGGTCGCCCTCGCACTGGGCGTGTTGATGACGCTGCCGATCGGCGGTGCCGACATGCCGGTGGTGATCTCGCTGTACAACGCCTTCACCGGCCTGGCGGTGGCCTTTGAAGGCTACGTGCTGGGCAACGAGGCCCTGATCATCGCCGGCATGATGGTCGGCGCGGCCGGCATCCTGCTCACCCGGTTGATGGCCAAGGCGATGAATCGGCCGATCAGCGGGGTGCTGTTCTCCAACTTCGGCGGCGGTGGCGTGGCGCAGGAAATCAGCGGCGCGCAGAAGCCGATCGAGGCCAGCGACGTGGCCGCGATGCTGGCCTTCGCCGAGCGGGTGGTGATCGTGCCCGGCTACGGCATGGCCGTGGCCCAGGCCCAGCACAAGGTATGGGAACTGGCCCAGCGCCTGATCGATCGCGGGATCA
Source organism: Stenotrophomonas sp. Ste86 (assembly GCF_024519465.1). Lineage (GTDB taxonomy): Bacteria > Pseudomonadota > Gammaproteobacteria > Xanthomonadales > Xanthomonadaceae > Stenotrophomonas. Next base: position 120,228 of record NZ_JALJRW010000005.1, read on the forward strand.
AGGTGAAGTTCGCCATCCACCCGGTGGCCGGGCGCATGCCCGGGCACATGAACGTGCTGCTGGCCGAAGCCGGCGTGCCTTACGATCTGATCGCCGACATGGACGACATCAACCCCGAGTTCCCCAACACCGACGTGGTGCTGGTGATCGGCGCCAACGATGTGGTCAACCCGGTCGCACGCACCGATCCGGCCAGCCCGATCTACGGGATGCCGATCCTGGACGTGGTCAACGCGCGCAATGTGGTGGTGATCAAGCGCGGCAAGGGCACCGGTTTTGCCGGTATCGAAAATGCGCTGTTCTACGCCGACAACGCCCGCATGCTGTACGGCGATGGTGCCGGCGCAGCCAGCGCGCTGGTCAGCGAATTGAAGGCGCTCGACGGCGGGCATTGAAGCAACATCGCGTAGTGCCGGCCGCTGGCCGGCTCCCACGATGCGTGAATACCAACGCGTTTCCGTCCAGACGTCAGGAAGAGCCGGCCAGCGGCCGGCACTACCGATGCATGCAAGGCATGCGGCGACAGCGCGCATGCAGGGCGGCTACTTCGCCACCCACCACCCAACCACCAGGGCCACGCCCAGCCACAGCCATTCGGCTGCGCCATTGGCCAGGCCGAGCAGGGTCCAGGCCATGAACGGGCCCATCCGCAACGCTGAATCCCACGGATTGAGCCCCATCGAGCCACCCAGGTAGGCCGAGGCGATGCCCCAGTTGGCTGCCAGCGCCACCAGCACGGTGGCCAGCAGAGTCACCGCCACGCGGGCCCGGCCAGCACCAAAGGTGCCCAGGCGCAGCATGAAGGCGATATCCAAGGCCGCCAGCACGGCCATCCAGCCAGCCTGGCGGCCGCTGAGCAGGGCGATGAACAACCAGGCCAACGTGGCCGTGACAACACCAAGCAGCAACATCGGGGGCCAGAGCCAGTGGCGGCTCCGGACAGGCACGGACGTGGGCGACATGCAATCTTCCTGTAAGTGCCCACAGGATACCGGCTTGCGGGGTGACCGGCGCGTGGGCGGCCACTGGGCTAAAATGGTCGCCTTGCGGGAATTGGCCGCGACCCCCATATCGATCCACATGTATTCCCGTAGCAGTGAACCTGTCCACTTCGAACGCGACTGCGAGGCCGTCATGGTCCCGCAGGGCGAAACGGTCACGCTGCCCGCCGGCAGCTATGGCTACATCACCCAGGCCCTGGGTGGGAGCTATACCGTGTTTGTCGAAGGCAATCTGTTCCGCATTGCCGGCAAGGATGGCGATGCCATCGGCAAGGAAGCGCCCCCGGCGCTGGAACTGCCCGCCGATGCCTCCGACGAGGAAGTCGAAAAACTGGTGTGGCAGCAGCTGCGCACCTGCTTCGACCCGGAGATTCCGTTCAACATCGTCGACCTGGGCCTGGTCTATGAAGTGGACCTCAAGCACCTGGACGATGGCCAGCGCGAGGTCGACATCAAGATGACCCTCACCGCGCCCGGCTGTGGCATGGGCGAGATCCTGGTGGACGATGTGCGCAGCAAGCTGGAAATGATTCCGACGGTGGCCGAGGCCGACGTCGAGCTGGTGTTCGACCCGCCGTGGGGCCGTCACATGATGTCCGAGGCCGCCCGGCTCGAAACCGGCATGCTGTAACCGCCTGCCGCCGCGCCTGCGGTGGAAGGCGTTCCCCGTAACCAGAACAGGAAATATCCGGTGTCCCAGTCTTCCGTGAGCTTCAACACCACCCGTTCCGCCCAGCCGCGCAGCAGCGAGGAGCGTGAGCGCATCCTGGCCGCCCCCGGTTTTGGTCTGCACTTCACCGACCACATGGTGGAAGTGCGGTGGGACAAGGACACCGGCTGGCACGATGCCGTGGTGCGCCCGTACGGCCCGCTGCAGCTGGACCCGGCCGCCGCAGTGCTGCATTACGGCCAGGAAATCTTCGAAGGCATCAAGGCCTACCGCCACGCCGACGGCTCGATCTGGACCTTCCGCCCGGAGGCCAACGGCCGCCGCCTGCAGCGTTCGGCCCAGCGCCTGGCGCTGCCGGAACTGCCGGTCGACATCTTCGTCGAATCGCTCAAGCAGATGATTGCCGTGGACGCCAGCTGGGTGCCGTCGGCCGACGAATCCAGCCTGTACTTCCGCCCCTTCATGATCGGCGATGAAGCCTTCCTCGGCGTGCGCGGCGCGCACAAGGCCGGTTACTACGTGATCGCCAGCCCGGCCGGCCCGTACTTCGCCAAGGGCGTGGCCCCGGTGTCGATCTGGCTGTCCACCGAATATGCACGCGCGGGCAAGGGCGGTACCGGTGCGGCCAAGTGCGGTGGCAACTACGCCGCCTCGCTGCTGCCACAGCAGAAGGCGCAGGCGCAGGGCTGCTCGCAGGTGCTGTTCCTGGATCCGGTCGAGGGCAAGTACTTGGAAGAACTGGGTGGCATGAACGTGTTCCTGGTCTACAAGGACGGCACCCTGGTGACCCCGTCGCTGTCGGGCAGCATCCTGGAAGGCATCACCCGCGAAAGCATCCTGCAGCTGGCGCGCGACCGCGGCATGAAGGTCGAAGAGCGCAAGGTCACCCTTGATGAGTGGAAGGACGGCGTGACCTCCGGCGAGATCGTGGAAGCGTTCGCCTGCGGCACCGCAGCGGTGGTCACCCCGATCGGCCAGCTCAAGGGCGAAGACTTCTCGGTGGGCGACATCACCGCCCCGGCCGGCGAAGTGACGCTGTCGCTGCGCAAGGAACTGACCGACATCCAGTACGGTCGCCTGCCGGACCGTCACGGCTGGCTGGTGCGCCTGGACGCGTAAGCGCCGCCGCGCGGCTGCCGTACTGAAAACCCGCCTGGCGACAGGCGGGTTTTTTCATGGGCGGTCAAACAATCATCCGGCCATCCGCTGGCCACCGGCGGGCTTTTTCAGGGCCGCACCAACCCGTTCCTGCGCGCAAGTTGCGCCGGCCGTTGGCCGGCTCCTCATGACCCCCGGCACCGCCAGCCGCGGTCAGCGCGAGCAGCCGGCCAACGGCGCGCACCAGATCGGCAGATCGGCACGTTGTCCAGCGGTGGCAACGACGTGCAGGCCCCGGCGCGCAAGGCTTGTCCGCGAATTGACGGTCAAGACAGCTGAAATGGACATGTGATGACGTTTCCTGACCGTTCGTCAGGCGGAGAGTTCCTTCACTTTCACAAACCCTCGACCCGAAAAGTCTCAGATCCGACATTTCATGTTCCTGAAGTGCGGCTGAAACATTGTTGAATGCGCACCGAGCCACTAGCGTCGCGATGGGCGGTTTGATTCAGGGGAACCGATCCAACACCTGGTCCGATCCGCGCCATCGACTTCAGCAGCCCCCGGGTCGGGACTGGACATTCAGCCGCGTTCGCGGCACCCACTGTCTGAAAGGGAAATCCGATGTCTCATGATTCGCAACCCCGTTTGCGTCAACGTGCATTGGTTGTACTGGGCGCGTCCGTCCTCTCCACCCTGCTGCTGGCCGCCCCGGCGTTCGCCGGCGACGTGCACCTGAGCGGCCTGTCGCCTGAGACGAAGCAGGAGCGCTTCATCGTTGGCTGGAAACCGGGCAGCCAGTTGGCGGCCACCCCGACGGCACTGGCCAGCTCGCTGAAAGCGGCCGCATTGGCTGTCCCTGCCTCGCAGGGCCGCGCGCTGGGCGTGCAGACGCTACGCCAGCTGGCCATCGGCCCGACCGTGGTCAAGGCCGACCGTCCGCTGGATGCGGCCGAGGCCGAACTGCTGATGCGCCGCCTTGCCGCCGACCCGAACGTGGCCTATGTCGAAGTCGATCAGTTGATGCACGCCACCCTGGTACCCAACGACACCCGCCTGTCCGAGCAGTGGGGCTTTGGCACCAGCAACGCCTCGATCAACGTGCGCCCGGCGTGGGACAAGGCGACCGGCACCGGCGTGGTCCTGGCGGTGATCGATACCGGCATCACCAACCACCCCGATCTCAACGCCAATATCCTGCCCGGCTACGACTTCATCAGCGACGCGGCGATGGCGCGCGATGGCGGTGGCCGCGACAACAATCCCAACGATGAAGGCGACTGGTACGGCGCCAACGAGTGCGGTTCGGGCATCCCGGCCTCCAACTCGAGCTGGCACGGTACCCACGTGGCCGGCACCATCGCGGCGGTGACCAACAACAGTACCGGCGTGGCCGGTACTGCGTTCAATGCCAAGGTCGTGCCGGTGCGCGTGCTCGGCAAGTGCGGTGGTTACACCTCCGACATCGCCGATGCCATCGTGTGGGCTTCCGGCGGCACCGTCAGCGGCGTGCCGGCCAATGCCAACCCGGCCGAAGTGATCAACATGTCCCTCGGCGGCAGCGGTACCTGCTCGACCACCTACCAGAACGCCATCAACGGCGCGGTCTCGCGCGGCACGACCGTGGTGGTGGCCGCCGGTAACAGCAACGCCAACGTGTCCACCTCGGTGCCGGCCAACTGCGCCAACGTGATCGCGGTCGCTGCGACGACCTCGGCCGGCGCCCGCGCCAGCTTCTCCAACTACGGCGCCGGCATCGATATCTCGGCCCCGGGCCAGGCGATCCTGTCCACCCTCAACAGCGGCACCACGGTGCCGGGCACGGCGTCCTACGCGTCCTACAACGGCACGTCGATGGCGGCGCCGCATGTGGCCGGCGTGGTCGCGCTGGTGCAGTCGGTGGCCCCGACCGCGCTCACGCCGGCGGCGATCGAGACGCTGCTGAAGAACACCGCACGGGCCCTGCCGGGCGCATGCAGCGGCGGTTGCGGTGCGGGCATCGTGGACGCCGACGCGGCGGTCACGGCGGCACTGGGCGGGACCAACCCGAACCCGGGCACCGGTACGGTGCTGCAGAACAATGTGCCGGTCAGCGGCCTGGGTGCCGCCAGCGGCGCATCGCTGGCCTACACGTTGACGGTGCCGTCGGGCAGTTCGCAGCTGAAGGTGAGCATCGCCGGCGGTAGCGGTGACGCCGATCTGTACGTGCGTTCGGGCAGCGCTCCGACCGACACGGTCTACAACTGCCGCCCGTACCTGAGCGGCAACAACGAAACCTGCACGATCACTTCACCGGCGGCCGGTACCTGGCACGTGCGGGTGAAGGGCTATTCGACCTTCTCCGGGGTCACCCTGACCGCGCAGTACTGAGCCCAGATCCCTCTCCAATGGGCACGCCCCGGTTTCGGCCGGGGCGTTTTTTTTGGATTTTCTTTTAGAAGCCAAAAGCTAGAAGCCGAAGCCGAAGCAGGAACAACGGCCGCGAGTTCGTGCCTGCTCTGGCTTGGGCGGGTACGGGTGGCGTTGCGGGACACGCCGCAAGTACGTCCCTGTCGGCGCGCATGCGCCATCCATGGCGCATGACGGTCCTGCAACGCCACCCGTACCCACTCTTTGACAGTGGGCTGGTGCGCAATGAAAGAGCGGAAGCGGGAACACGGAAGCGGCGGCGCTGGCGTTGTTTTGCCCGCAGTGCTTTTCCTCGGCTACCAGCCAACTGTCGAGGGTGGGGGTGTGCGAGGTTGCGGGACCGTCGTGCGCCATGGATGGCGCACGCGAGCCTCCAGGGACGGATTTACGGCGTGTCCCGCAATCTCACACACCCCCGCCCAGCCCAGCGCGCTCGAGGAGTGCGGCTTTTAGAAGCCCCAGCCGATCAGGCTTCTTCAAACCGATTGGCGGCCACGTTCTTTCGCACGTGTTCGGGATTCCAGATGCGCCCGTTCATGGCGATGTAGACGCCGCTGGCCAGCGACTGCACCGCGCCGATCGCGCAGCCGATGTTGAATTCCGCGTCTGAACCACGGAAGCGCGCCGGGCTCAACGCACCGGTCATCACGATGGTCTTGTCGGCGATGGTCTTGAGCACCTGGCCGGTCTGCACCATCGAATCGGTCCCGTGCGTCACCAGCACGTGACGGGTCGGCTGCGCGGCGATGGTGGCGCGGATCAACTCGCGGTCGTCATCGGTGATGTGCAGCGAATCCTTGCGCAGAATCGGAATCACGTTGAAGCGGAAGGTCACGCCCAGCTCGCGCAGGATCATCCCGATCTGCGGATCGCCGATCTGGTAATCCGACTTGTCGTCGAAGTAGATCTTGTCGATCGTGCCACCGGTGGTGATGATCAGTAGTTCTTCCATTGCGGGCATCCTGGATAGCGGTCAGAACCGCGCGGGCAACCCGCGCCGGGATGCAGATGATACGACCGCCAGCGCCGCCTCGCAGCCGTGGCGACGGGCGCGTTCAGCGCTTGCCGAAGCGCCGGCGCAGCCCGGGCGTGCTCGCCACGCCGATCACTGCCAGCGCCAGCAGCAGCTCGGCCCAGGCCCAGCCGGCCGTTTCCCGGTGGCTCCAGGCACTCATCACCCCGTGGCTGAACCAGAACAGCGCCAGCACGCCCGCCCAGAAGGCGGCCTTGCCGCGCCGCAGCCATACCCCAAGGGCCAGCAGCAGCGGCGGCAGGGTGAACACCAGCTGCGTGGCCAGCCAGTGCTTGTCGTGGGCGAACCACAGCGCATACAGCGCCGCCAGCGCGACCAGCAGCAGCGCCAGCGTCGCGTCCTGCGCGCGGCCCTTCATGCCAGCCGCCGCGCGATGTCGGCAACCCGTCGGCCCAGCGCCCGCGCCAGGATCGCCTCATCCTCGCTCGGCACCGGATTGTCATCGGCACCGGCCACATGGCTGGCGCCATACGGCGTGCCGCCGGTGGTGGTGTGGCTCAACGCGGGCTCGGTGAACGGAATGCCCACGATCAGGCAGCCGTGGTGCAGCAGCGGCACCTGCATCGACAGCAGGGTCGATTCCTGGCCGCCGTGCAGCGAAGCCGTCGAGGTGAATACCGCCGCCGGCTTGCCGGCCAGGGTGCCATTGACCCATTCGGCGCCCAGACCATCCAGGAAATGCTTGACCGGCGCGGCCATGTTGCCGAAGCGGGTGGGGCTGCCCAGGATCAGGCCGTCGCATTCGGCAAGATCGCTGATGTCCACGTACGGCGCGCCGTCTTCGGGCACCGGCGGGCGGGCGGTCTGCGTCACCGCGGCCACCTGCGGCACCGTGCGCAGCCGCGCGCTCATGCCGGGCACCTCGCCGATGCCACGCGCGATCTGGCGGGCCAGCCGGGCCACCGAACCGCCGCGGCTGTAATACAGCACCAGGATTTCCGCCATCGCGCTTCACTCATTGGGACCAGCGGCCAGTATGGCGATGCGATGCAGTCCCGCACACCCCTCTTCGGGTACCCTTGCGCCGATGGAACCCCTTGATACCGTCAATCTCTGGATGGAGCGCCTGCGTGATCGCGCGCGTGCCGCCAGCTTCGGTCGCTTCCTGTGGCGACGCTTCCTGGACGACCGCCTGTTCCAGGCGGCCGCCTCGCTGGCCTACACCACGGTGTTCGCGCTGGTGCCGCTGGCCATCGTGGTGTTCGGCGTGCTCTCGGCCTTCCCGGTGTTCGACCGCTGGAGCGACCAGCTCAGCGACTATGTGTTCTCCAACTTCGTGCCCAACGCCGCCCGCGCCGCCGAAGGCTACCTGCGTCAGTTCTCGGCGAGCGCGGGGCAGCTCACCGCGGCCGGCTTCATCGCACTGGTGGTGTCGCTGTTGATTACCCTCAACAGCGTCGAGCAGACCTTCAACCAGATCTGGCGGGTCAATTCCGGGCGTCCCAAGCTGACCCGCTTCCTGGTCTACTGGACCGTACTGACCCTGGGCGCGATGCTCGCCGCCGCCTCGCTGGCGGTATCGGCGCGGGTGTTCGCGCTGCCGTTGTTCGGCACCAGCGAAGGCCGCTGGCTGGCCAATTTTTCGCTGACCGTCGCGCCGTTCCTGATCGAGTTCGTGTGCATCATGCTGGTCTACCGGGTGGTGCCGCACCATGTGGTGAAGTGGCGCCATGCCATCCCCGGCGCGATCCTGGCCGCAGTGATGCTCGAGCTGGTGAAGTGGGGCATGGGCGCTTACCTGGGCAGCTTCCAGTCTTACCAGAAGCTCTATGGCACGGTTGCGTTCGTGCCGATCCTGCTGCTGTGGATCTACCTGTGCTGGGTCTCGGTGCTGCTGGGGGCGTCGCTGGCCTCCTCGATTGCCGCCTTCCGCTACCAGCCGGCCGACCTGCGCCTGCCCACCGGCTATGAGATCTACGGCCTGCTGCGCCTGATCGGGCGCTTCCAGCAGGCGCGCCGCGATGGACGCAGCCTGGACGATGACGAGATCCTGCGGCTGGAGCCGATGCTGACCGATTCGCTGCTGCAGACCATGCTCTGCGACCTGGAGGCAATCCGGGTGGTGCGCCGCGACGAACGCGGCGAGTGGCTGCTGGCGCGCGACCTGGACAAGCTGACCCTGGCCGATCTGTACGAAACCACCCAGATGCGTATCCCGATCCGCGAGGCCTACCTGCCGTATCGCGACGACAGCCTGGGCCAGGCGTCGGTGCTGGCCCTGGACACCCTGCGGTTGCCGCTGCGTGAACTGCTCAAGCGTCGCGTCAGCGACATCTATTCCATTCCCGGAGACACGCCCCCATGACCGTCAAGCCCCTGCTGCTGGCCATGAGCCTGCTGGCGCTGGCCGCCTGCAACAAGCCCACCGCGCAGCCCGATGCCGCCGCGCCAGCCCCCGCAACGCCGCCCGCGCCCGTCACTGAACCGGTGGCGCCCGCGACGGCCGAAACCGCACCGACCGACCGCAAGACCGTCGAGCGTCCGACCCTGACACTGCCGGCGCTGGATGGCAGCACCTACGACCTGGCCGCGCACCGCGGCAAGTGGGTGGTGGTGAACTTCTGGGCGACCTGGTGCGCGCCGTGCCGCAAGGAGATGCCGGAGTTGTCGGCACTGCATGCCATGCGCAGCGAGATCGAGGTGGTGGGCCTGGCCTTCGAGGACATCGAGCCGGCGGAAATGAAGGCGTTCCTGGACAAGCGTCCGGTGACCTATCCCATCGTGATCGTCGATACGTACAACCCGCCGGAAGACTTCGCCATTCCGCGCGGGTTGCCGCTGACCTACCTGATCGCACCGGACGGCAAGGTCGCCAAGGAATTCCTCGGCCCGGTCACCGCGCACGACATCGAAACCCGGATCGCGCAGGGCGGCTGACGCCGCCCCCGGCGTCAGTCGGCCAGCGGATACGCCTCGATCGGCTTCAACACGTCGAAGTGTTCCTTGTGCAGCTTGCCCTTCAACGGCGGCAGGGCGAGCTCCGGCTCGTCCACGCGGGTGTCGGGCAGGCGGTCGAGCAGGTTGCGGATCAGTCCCAGCCTGCCGCGCTTCTGGTCATTGAAATCCACCAGTGTCCACGGCGCTTCCTCGCGATGGGTGGCGCGCAGCATGGCCTCGCGCGCTTCGGTGTACGCGCTGTACTTGCTGCGCGATTTCAGGTCCACCGGTGACAGCTTCCAGCCCTTGAGCGGGTCGACATGGCGCTCGGCGAAGCGCTTTTCCTGCTGCGCCTGGTCCACGCTGAGCCAGTACTTGAACAGCAGGATGCCGTCGTCGATCAGCAGTTTCTCGAACACCGGCGTCTGCGCAAGAAAAGCGTGGTACTCAGGCTCGCTGCAGTAGCCCATCACGTGCTCGACGCCGGCGCGGTTGTACCAGCTGCGGTCCATCAGCACGATCTCACCGCCGGCCGGCAGGTGCGACACATAGCGCTGGAAGTACCACTGCGTGCTCTCGCGGTCGGTGGGTTTGGGCAACGCCACCACTCTGCACTGGCGGGGGTTGAGATGGTCGGCGATGGCCTGGATGGCGCCGCCCTTGCCGGCGGTGTCGCGGCCTTCGAACAGCACCAGCACGCGTTGGCCGGTGTGCTGCACCCAGCGTGCCATGGCGATGAGTTCCAGCTGCATCGGTTCCAGCAGGGCCTGGTAGTCCTTGCGTTTGAGCTTGCCCATCGGCGTGCCTCGGTCGTTCACAGGAAAGCCCGAGCCTAGCGCAGCGGTGGGTCAGGGCGTGTGTGCGCCCTGCCAACCGCGTTCGCGCGCCATCGTCTCGACCGCGGCGCTGAAGTCACCGGCGAAGCCGGCCATGTCGAACAGCCCGCTGTCGACGCGGCGCTGCGCCAGCTCCGCGCGAAGTGCCTGCAAGGCCGCCGGATCGTTGCCGAGTGCGATGGCGGTGGCGACGAAGGCGCGGTCGTCGGCGACGTTCATGCGCGCCAGCCCCAGGTGATGGTTGAGGCTGCCGGCCACGCGCGCGGCGAAGGTCGCACCCGGGCAGGTCAGCACCGGGCAGCCGGCCCACAGCGCGTCCGAGGCGGTGGTGTGGGCGTTGTAGGGGTGGGTGTCCAGGAACAGGTCGGCCAGCGCATAGCGGGCCAGGTACTCCGGATGCGGCAGCTTGGGCATGAACACCAACCGCGCCGGGTCCAGCTGCGCCTGGCGTGCGGCGCTGCGCAGGCGCGCATCGGCATTGCCGGGACCGGACAGCAGCCACAGCACGCTGCCGGGTACGCCCTGCAGCACCGCGAACAAACGCTGCACGCTGCGCGGATTGAGTTTGTAGCTGTTGTTGAAGCAGCACAGCACCACGCCGTGGGCCGGCAGCCCGCAGGCCTCGCGCGACGGCGGCGGCTGCAGTATTCGGGTGTTGTCCGAGGGCTGGAACGCGCGCGGCAGGCGTCGTACGTCTTCGCTGAAGCCGGCGTCCAGCGCGGGCGGCAGCACGAAGGCATCGGCGAGCACGTGGTCGATCCACGGCGCGCCGGCGGTGCCGGGGTAGGCCAGCCAGTTCACCTGCACCGGTGCCGGACGCATCGCCAGCACCTGCGGGGTGCCGCCGCCGCCCCAGCCGCGCAGGTCGAACAGCACATCGATGCCGGCCGCGCGGATGCGCTCGGCGATGCGCTGGTGCGGCAGTGCGCCGATCTCGTGCAGCTGGGTGGCCGCGGCGTGCAGGCGCGCGCGGATGCGGCTGCCGTCGTCGCCATTGAGCGCGAACAGGTGCAGCTCCAGTGTGCCCAGCGCGCGCAGCTGCTCGAACAGGGCCACGGTCAGCAGCCCGGTCGGATGCGCGCCGAAACCGTTGGACAGGAAGCCCACGCGCAGGCGGCCGTGCGCGCGCACCGTGGCGGCGGGCAGCGGACGCACGTCGGCGGCAATGGCCGCCGCGCGTTGGCGCGCGCACGCCAGTTGTTCGGCCGCGCTGCTCTCTTCGCTGAGGAAGGCGAACGGCTCCACCGCCGCCTGGCCCTGCGCGACCGCCTGGCGGACCTGGGCCGACAGGCGGTCGATATCGCGCCAGTCGCACAGACGGCGCTGCCAGTTGAGCAGGTGTGCGCTGATGTAGGGTTCGCCGGGCAGCAGCATGTGCGCATGGCGATACGCATCGGCGGCCGCTTCGGGCTGGCCGGCGTCTTCCAGTGCATGGCCCAGCCACAAGGCGATGCCCGGGTGCTGCGGGGCCAGGTTCGAGGCCTGGCGCAGCAGCGCGGCGGCCTCGTCGTGGCGGCCCTGCATCCAGCGCGCGCGGCCCAGCCGGGCCAGGGCTTCGGGATGGTCGCCGCGCAATTGCAGTGCACGCGTGGCGGCGTGTTCGCCGGCGGCGATGTCGCCCGCTTCCAACTCGGCGTCGGCCAGCATCACCCAGGCGATGAAGTCGGTCGGCTGGCGTTGCACCGCCAGGCGCAGCTGCTGCCGATCCGGCGCCATGCTCAGGTGCCTGCCGCCAGCTGCGCCAGTTCGTCGGCCTGGTGTTCGTGGATCAGGCGCTCGACCAGCGTGTCCATTTCACCGGCAATGATGTTGGGCAGGTCGTACAGGGTCAGGCCTTCCACGCGATGGTCGGTGATCCGGCCCTGCGGGAAGCTGTAGGTGCGGATGCGCTGGCTGCGGTCACCGCTGCCCACCTGCAGGCGACGGCTCTCGGCGGTGGCGGCGGCCTGCTTGCTGCGCTCGGCATCCAGCAACTGCGCCTTGAGGCGCTTCATCGCCTTGTCGCGGTTGGCGTGCTGGCTGCGCTCGGTCTGGCATTCCACCACCACGCCGGACGGCACGTGGGTGATGCGGATCGCCGATTCGGTCTTGTTGACGTGCTGACCACCGGCGCCGGACGAGCGGAAGGTATCCACCCTCAGGTCGGCCGGGTTGATCACGATCTCGTCGACCTCGTCGGCCTCGGGGATGATCGCCACGGTTGCGGCCGAGGTATGGATGCGGCCCTGCGATTCGGTGGCCGGTACCCGCTGCACGCGGTGCGTGCCCGACTCGAACTTCAGCTTGGAATACGCGCCACGCCCGACCACGCGCGCCACCACTTCCTTGTAGCCCCCATGTTCGCCGGGGCTGTCCGATTCGATCTCGACCTTCCAGCCCTGGCGCTCGGCATAGCGGGCATACATGCGGAACAAATCGCCGGCGAAGATCGCCGCTTCGTCGCCCCCGGTCCCGGCGCGCACTTCCAGGAACAGGTTGCCGTCGTCGCGTGGATCGCGCGGCACCAGCAGCAGCGCCAGGTCCCGGTCCAGCTGTTCCAGCCGTTGCTGGGCGGCGGTGATTTCTTCTTCGGCCAGCTCGCGCAGGTCCGGGTCGTTGCGCATCGCTTCGGCGGCGGCCAGGTCGGACAGGGCACGGGCCTCGTCGGCCAGCGCGGTGGCGATCGGCTGCAGCTGTGCGAATTCGCGCGAGAACGCGCGGAAGCGGTCGTTGTCGCTGACCACCGAAGGGTCGGCAAGCAGGCGTTCGAGTTCTTCGCGGCGTTCGGCCAGCGCTTCCAACTTACGGCGCAGGGTCGGCGTCATCGGTCTTCACAGGAGGGTGTTGATAACCCGGCTTGGCCGGGAACAGGCGCTCGGCGGCGCGGGTCAACTCAGTATCGCCGGTCAGCGCGGCCGCGCGCAGCGCCGCGGTGGGCGGGTGCAGCAGGCGGTTGGTCAGGCCGTGGGCCAGCAGTTCCAGCACGTCCTCCGGCGATTTGCCGTGGGCCAGTTGCTGGCGCGCCTTGTCCAGCATCTCCACGCGGGTCGCCTCGCCATAGGCGCGCAGTTGCAGCAGCGGCGCCTGGTGGGCGCTGGCCTGCAGCGTCTCCACGAAGCGGGCGACCTGCAGTTCGATGATCGCCTCGGCTTCGGCGGCGGCTTCGCGGCGGCTGCGGCGGTTGTCTTCGACCGCGCGCTCCAGGTCATCGACGGTGTACAGGAACGCATCCTGCAGGTCGCCCACGCCGGCCTCGATGTCACGCGGCACGGCCAGGTCGAACAGCAGCATCGGTTTGTGCTTGCGGGTCTTGAGCGCAGCGGCGACGTGCGCGCGGGCGATCACCGGCTGGCGCGCGGCGGTGGCCGAGAACACCACGTCGGCCTCACCCAGGTGACGCTCCAGTTCGCTCAGCGGCAGCGCCACGCCGCCATGCCGGCTGGCCAGGTCCTGCGCATGGGCCAGCGTGCGGTTGGCCACGAGCAGGCGCCGCACCTTGCCTTCGCTGAGGTGGCGCGCGGCCAGCTCGATGGTTTCCCCCGCGCCGACCAGCAGCACGGTGGAGTCTTCCAGCCGCGCAAACGAGTTCTGCGCCAGGCGCACGGCAGTGGAGGCTACCGAGACCGGGTTGGCACCCACCCGCGTATCGGTGCGGGCGCGCTTGGCCACCGAGAAGGTCTGCTGGAACAGCCGGTCCAGGCGCTGGCCGAGCAGGCCGTGGTCGCGCGCGGTCGCCCACGCGTCCTTGACCTGGCCCAGGATCTGGGGCTCGCCCAGCACCATCGAGTCCAGTCCGGTGGCGACCCGGAACAGGTGGCGCACCGCGTCGGCATCGGCATGCTGGTACAGGTACCCGTGCAGCGCGCCGGCGTGGGATTCCAGCCAGTGCGCCAGCGCCTCGCTCGATTCGGCCACCGCGTACAGCTCGGTGCGGTTGCAGGTGGACAGCAGCACCGCCTCGGCTACCTGTGGCGTATCGCGCAGCGACGCCAATGCCTGGGGCAGGGCGTCGCCGCCAAAGGACGCGCGTTCGCGCAGTTCCACTGGCGCGGTCTGGTGATTCAGTCCGAGCACCCACAGGGTCATTGTTCAGTTGCTTGCGATAAGCTGCTGGCCATTCAAGTCGTCATTTTAAGGCCAGAAGCCCCCGATGCCCGCATTGATTCGCATCTCCAGCGTTCTGCTGCTGTCCTTGTCCGCCGCCAGTGCCTTCGCGGCCCCGGCGACGGCCCCCGCCACACCCCCGTCCGCCAAGGCCAAGGTGGCCGAAACCGCGCCGCTCACCCCGGTGATGGCCGGCGAGTTCGCGTTGCAGGCCGGCAAGCTCGCCGACGCCGCGCGCTGGTATCTGGAGGCGGCCGAGGCCGGCAGCGACGATGCCGGGCTGGCTGAGCGGGCCACCCGCATCGCCATGCTCGCCGACGATGACAAGCGCGCCGCCCGCGCACTGGCGTTGTGGGAAGCCCGTGCGCCGCGTTCGCTGGCCATGCGCAGCGCCGCCGCCGCGCTGGACATGCGCCAGAACGATGTGAAGGCCGCGCGCACCGAACTCGGTGCGCTGCTCAAGGACCCGGACCCGCGTGGCTGGAAGTTCGCCATCGCCGCGCTGATCGGCGGTGGCCGTGATCCAGCCGTGCCGGCGCAGGTGCTGGGTGGCCTGGTCGATGACAACGCGATCCCCGACCAGCTCGAGGTCTGGCAGGAACTGGGGCGGCTGGCGATGCGCATGGAACGCCCCGACCTGGCCAAGCGCATGGTCGACGAAGTGGTCAAGCGCTTCCCCAATGAACCGCGGGTGGCGCTGTTGAATGCCAGCCAGCTGGCCCAGGCCGGCAAGCAGGACGAAGCGCTGGCGCTGCTGCACGGGGTGGAACCCCGGAGCCGCCAGGATCCGGAGCTGCGCAACGCGCTGGCCATCGCCTACGACAGCATGGGCGATGCCCGTTCGGCCGCGCGCGTGCTGGCGGTGGGCCCGCAGGATGTGCAGACCTGGGGCATGCGTGCCTCGCTGCTGGCCAAGCAGAAGGACGATGCCGCGCTGCTGGCCCTGTATACGGATCTGTCCAGGCAGGCGGCCAAGCCGGATCCGGCGCAGCGCCTGCTGCTGGGCAAGATCGCCGAGTATCTGAAGCGCCCGGCCGAGGCGGTGGACTGGTACCACAGCGTGCCCGGCGGCGATGAACTGGACGAGGCGCGCCTGCGCGCGGCCAATGCGCAGTACGAGGCCGGGCGCACGGACAAGGCATTTGCCGAAGTCCACACGATCCAGTCCGATGCCAGCGTCGATGACGACGCCCGCCGCGATGCCTACCTGCTGGAGGCCGAGCTGCGCCAGCGCGGCGAGGACCTGCCCGGCGAACTGGACGCCCTGGCCCGTGGCCTGGCCGCGTATCCCGATGAGGGCGCGCTGCTGTACGCGCGCGCCCTGGCCTGGGAACGCCGCGACGATGTACCACGCGCCGAAGCCGACCTGCGCAAGGTGCTGGTGACCGATCCGGAAAACGTGGCCGCGCTCAATGCGCTGGGCTACACCCTGGCCGACCGTACCCAGCGCTATCAGGAGGCGCTGGAGCTGATCGACCGCGCCCGCGTCGCCGAGCCGGACAATGCGGCCATCGTCGACAGCTACGGCTGGGTGCTGTATCGCCTGGGCCGCAACGAAGAGGCGTTGGTGCAGCTGCGCCGCGCCTGGACCCTGGCCAAGGACCCGGAGATCGCCGCGCATGTGGGCGAGGTGCTGTGGGTGCTGGGCCGCAAGGAAGAGGCGCGGCGTTTCTTCGACGAGGCACGCAAGCTGGACCCTGACAACCGCGCCCTGCAGCGCGTGATCGAGAAATACGGCGTATGAATCTGCAGCTGCTCAAGGCCGGCGCCGCGCTGGCGATGGGGCTGACGTTGTCGGCCTGTGTGTCGCTGGACGAGCGCAAGGCCCCGTCCGCCCCGGCCGTGGTGACGACCGTGTCGGCGCAGGCACAGCAGGCCGAAGCCGCCCGCGTGGCAGCGCTGCGCACGCAGCCGCAGTGGTCGTTCCAGGGCCGCGTGGCGATCAACAAGGGGCGCAATGGCGGCAATGGCCGCATCGACTGGCAGCAGCGGGATCGCCAGTACGTGGTCGAGCTGAGTGCGCCGGTGACCCGCCAGAGCTGGAAGCTGACCGGAGACAGCCACCACGAAGGGGGTCGCCTGGAAGGTCTGGACGGCGGTCCGCGGGAAGGCGAGGACGCCCAACAGGTGCTGTTGGATGCGACCGGCTGGGACATCCCGGTCAATCAACTGCCGGACTGGGTGCGTGGCCTGGTGGCCGATGACACCGCCCCGGCCGAGCAGGTCGAGCGCGATGGTGATGGCCGTCCGCGCCGGGTCGTGCAGATGGGCTGGCAGATCCAGTACCTGGACTGGTACCCGGCCGAAGGCGATCGCCCGATGCTGCCGCGCCGGATCGAAGCAGTCAACGGCGATGCCAAAGTGCGCCTGGTAGTCGACAGCTGGGTGCTGCGCAGCCCATGAGCGGCCTGGACCTGAATGCGGGCTGGTCGCAGTGGCCGGCCCCGGCCAAGCTCAACCTGTTCCTGCACATCACCGGCCGCCGCGCCGATGGCTACCACCAGCTGCAGACGGTGTTCCGGCTGCTCGACTGGGGCGACCAGATCCGGCTGCGGGTGCGTGAGGACGGACGGATCCAGCGTGAAGGCGCGTCGGTGGCAGGGGTGGCAGAAGCCGACGACCTGGCCATCCGTGCAGCGCATCTTCTCAAGAATGCCGCCAATGTCGGCCAAGGTGCCGATATTGGTGTCGAAAAACACATTCCGGCCGGCGGCGGCTTTGGCGGGGGATCGTCCGATGCGGCCACCGTGCTGGTCGCACTGAACCGGCTGTGGAACGCGGGCATGGACGTCGATACCCTGGCCGCGCTGGGCCTGGAGCTGGGCGCGGACGTGCCGGTCTTCGTGCGCGGGCACAACGCCTGGGCCGAAGGCGTGGGCGAGCAGCTCACCGCGATCGCGCTACCCCCGGCCTGGTTTGTACTGGCCGATCCGGGGGTGCATGTGCCCACGCCGCGACTTTTCGCGGATCCGGATTTGACGCGAGACGCCCCAGTGGCGAAAATAGCGGACTTCGCTTCCGGGTCTTTGCTCGGGAATGCGTTCGAGCCGGTATTGCGCCGCCGCGAGCCCGCCGTAGAGGCAGTGCTTGCGACGTTGAGCAGGATCGGCCGGGCACGACTCACCGGGTCGGGAAGCGGTTGTTTCGTCGAGTTCGCCACGCGCGCTGCTGCAGAGCAGGGCCTGGCGCGGTTGCCGAAGGAACTGCGGGCATGGGTAGTGGCGGGCGTGGAGCGTTCGCCGTTGCTTGATGTACTCGAGCGTTATTGATTTTGATGCAGGGGCGTCGCCAAGAGGCCCAAGGCACCAGGTTTTGATCCTGGCATTCGGAGGTTCGAATCCTCCCGCCCCTGCCACTTGCGGATATCAGCCGCGTTCCCATGCGCACGCCTGCGCGGGCACGGCCGATGTCTCGCGGTGTTGTCACCGCAGACACTCCAGGGTGCCGGCGGCCGAGTTCTCCAATCGCTCCCGCCCGAGACCGTCATGATGCAAGATCACCCCAACCTGCTGGTATTTTCCGGCAACGCCAACAAGCGCCTTGCGCAGAGCATCTGCAAGGAACTGGGGGTGCGGCCGGGCAAGGCATTGGTGTCGCGCTTCTCCGATGGTGAAGTGCAGGTCGAGATCGAAGAAAACGTCCGCAAGCAGGACGTGTTCGTGATCCAGCCGACCTGCGCGCCCAGCGCGGAAAACCTGATGGAGCTGCTGGTGCTGATCGATGCACTCAAGCGCGCCTCGGTCAACAGCGTCACCGCCGTGGTGCCGTACTTCGGCTACTCGCGCCAGGATCGCCGCATGCGTTCCTCGCGCGTGCCGATCACCGCCAAGGTCGCCGCCAAGATGTTCAGCGCCGTCGGCGCCGACCGGGTACTGACGGTGGATCTGCATGCCGACCAGATCCAGGGCTTCTTCGACATGCCGGTGGACAACGTGTATGCCTCGCCGCTGCTGCTCGCCGATATCTGGCGCGCCTACGGCACCGAAAACCTGATCGTGGTGTCCCCGGACGTGGGTGGCGTGGTGCGTGCACGTGCCGTCGCCAAGCGCCTGGACGATGCCGACCTGGCGATCATCGACAAGCGCCGGCCGCGCGCCAACGTCTCCACCGTGATGAACATCATCGGTGACGTCGAAGGCAAGACCTGCGTGATGGTCGATGACATCGTCGATACCGCCGGCACCCTGTGTGCGGCTGCCGCAGCGCTGAAGGCGCGTGGCGCCCTGAAGGTGGCCGCGTATTGCACCCACGCCGTGCTCTCGGGCCCGGCGGTGGACAACATCAACAACTCCCAGCTCGATGAGCTGGTGGTGACCGACACCATCCCGCTGCGCGAAGAGGCGCGGGTGTGCAGCAAGATCCGCCAGCTCAGCGTGGCGGAAATGCTGGCCGAGACGATGCGCCGCATCGCCTTCGGCGAATCGGTCAGCTCGCTGTACGTGGATTGATTTTTTTCCGGCCACCGGCAACGGTGGTCGGGTCCCGGGTACGTCTGGTCGCGGACGTGCCCTCATTCGCCAAGCCCTCGGGCAAGGCACCAACTGGTAGTCAATACAATGTCCAAGACCCATGAAATCAAGGTCACCGCTCGTGACGTGCAGGGCAAGGGTGCGAGCCGCCGCCTGCGTCACGCCGGCGTGATCCCGGCCGTCGTGTACGGCGGCGAAGCCGCGCCGATCAACATCAACCTGGACCACAACCAGATCTGGCTGGCCCAGCAGAACGAGTGGTTCTACTCGTCCATCCTGAACCTGAACCTGGACGGCCAGGTCACCAAGGTGCTGCTGCGTGACATGCAGCGCCACCCGTTCAAGCAGCTGATCATCCACCTGGATTTCCTGCGCGTGAACGAGAACGAGGCCCTGACCGCCAACGTCCCGCTGCACTTCATCAACGAAGACACCTCGCCGGCTGGCAAGGCTGCCGACGTCGTGGTCACCCACGAACTGAAGGAAGTGACTGTCACCTGCCTGCCGAAGGACCTGCCGGAGTCGATCGACGTCGACCTGAGCGAGCTGAAGGCTGGCGACGTGGTCTACCTGTCGGATATCAAGCTGCCCAAGGGCGTTGAGATCCCGGCCCTGGCCCAGGGCAAGGACCATGACGATGCGATCGTCACCGCCAAGCACGGCAAGGAAGACGCTGCCGACGAAGCGCCGGCCGCAGAGTAAGGTATTGCGGCGCCTGTCCTCCGGGGCAGGCGCCGTTTCTGTATGTACCGGCACAGGGCGGGTACCGACGAAGAAGAGTGATGACAGGATTGCGATTGATCGTTGGTCTGGGCAACCCCGGACCCGAGCACGCCCAGACCCGGCACAATGCCGGGTTTCGTTTCATTGACGCCCTGGTCGCACAGGCCGGCGCGCGTTGGAGCGTGGACAGCAAGTTGTTCGGCGAGACCGCCAAGGTCGACATCGCCGGGCAGGCGGTGTGGCTGCTCAAGCCCGCCACCTTCATGAATCTCAGTGGCAAGTCGGTTACTGCCGCACAGCGTTTCTGGAAGATCGAACCGGAACAGACCCTGCTGGCGCACGATGAGCTGGACCTGCCGCCCGGCGTGGCACGGCTCAAGTTCGACGGCGGCCATGGCGGCCAGAACGGCCTGCGCGACACCATCCGCCTGCTGGGCCACGGCCGGTTCCACCGCCTGCGCATCGGCATCGGTCACCCCGGTCACAAGGACCGCGTGGTGCCGTGGGTGCTGGGCCGCGCGAGCAAGGACGACGATGTGCTGATCGGCCACGCCATCGACGATGCGATCGACGTGCTGCCGCTGGCGGTATGCGGCGATTACAGTGAGGCGATGAAACGCCTGCACACCCCGAAATAACCACGGTGTACCGATCCACGGTCGGTACCTACCACCCCAGAGGCTGTCAAAGATGGGTATCAAATGCGGCATCGTCGGTCTGCCCAACGTCGGCAAATCGACCCTGTTCAATGCGCTGACCAAGGCGGGCATCGCCGCGGCCAACTTCCCGTTCTGCACGATCGAACCGAACGTCGGCATCGTGCCGGTGCCGGACCCGCGCCTGAACGAGCTGGCCGCGATCATCAACCCGCAGAAGGTCATCCCGACTGCAGTGGAGTTCGTGGACATTGCCGGCCTGGTCGCCGGTGCCGCCAGTGGTGAAGGGCTGGGCAACAAGTTCCTGGCCCACATCCGCGAGGTGGACGCGATCACCCACGTGGTGCGCTGCTTCGAGAACGCCGACGTCATCCACGTCAACAACAAGGTCGACCCGCTGTCGGACATCGATACCATCGATACCGAACTGGCCCTGGCCGATCTGGACAGCGTCGAAAAGGCGCTGAATCGCGCCGAGCGCGCCGCCAAGGGCGGCGACAAGGAAGCGGCCGCGCGCAAGCCGGTGCTGGCCAAGCTGCAGGCCGCGCTGGCCGACGGCAAGGCCGGTCGTACCGCCGGCCTGGACGAGGAAGAGAAGGCGCTGGTCCGCGACCTGTTCCTGCTGACCCTCAAGCCGGTGATGTACATCGCCAACGTGCTGGAAGACGGCTTCGAGAACAACCCGCACCTGGACGCCGTGCGCGCCCGTGCCGCCGAGGAAGGCGCGCAGGTTGTGCCGGTGTCGGCGGCGATCGAGGAAGAGCTGTCGCAGCTGGACGACGAAGACCGCGACACCTTCCTGGCCGACCTGGGCCTGTCCGAGCCGGGTCTGAACCGCGTGATCTACGCCGCTTACCAGCTGCTGGGCCTGCAGACCTACTTCACCGCTGGCGTGAAGGAAGTCCGCGCCTGGACCGTGCGCAAGGGCGCCACCGCGCCGCAGGCCGCCGCGGTGATCCACACCGACTTTGAGAAGGGCTTCATCCGCGCTGAAACCATCGCCTATGACGACTTCATCAAGTACAAGGGCGAAGCCGGCGCCAAGGAAGCCGGTCGCCTGCGCCTGGAAGGCAAGGAATATCGCGTCCAGGAAGGCGACATCCTGCATTTCCGCTTCAACGTCTGATCGCATCGCCGGTTGATGCCCGCAACGCCCCGCCTTGAGCGGGGCGTTTGCGTTGGTGGCGCGCGATCCCGTGCGCTGGATAAAAAATCACCACTGCTGAGAATGCCCGGCAGGTGGGGCTCTGCACCACTTGTCCACAACAAACGCCCATCGCTCTCCACGTCCCATGTGGAAAACCTGGCCCGGTGGCGCCGGCCGTTGGCCGGCGCCCACGCAATCCTCCACCGCAGACCACGTGGACAATTAATGACCACGCGTGGAAACCCTTGCCGCGTACCGCTTACGCAGGGTTGTCCACAACAAACCCCCACCGCTTTGCCCAGGCGCTGTGGAAAACCGCGTCAGCACCTGGACAAAAAAACGCCACGCCCCGAAAACGTTGGCGTGGCTGGCTTGCACCGACTTGTCCACATCAAACCCCCACGACTTTCCACGCGGGGTGTGGAAAAGCCACATGCGTGCAGGGGTGTGTTCGGCGTTGCGTGGCGCCGGCCAGCGGCCGGCGCTACCGGTGGTGCCCGTTTCCGGCCCTACGACCGGAAGCGGGCACGCCGTCACCAGCTGTAGGAAACGCCGAGCTGCGCGCTGGTATCGCGGTAGCCCTGGCTGCCGGTCTGGTGCCCGAGCTGGCCCCAGCCGCGCCAGCCACCGGCAAGGTTCACCTGCACGCCTGCCTTGGCCTCGTAGATGTCGTCGGGCAGGTCGCGGCGGATCGACACGTCGTCGACCGCGATCGCCGACGCGTTGCCACCGGACCACCAGTTGACCGCGACGAACGGATGCACATCGCCTTGTTTTGGCGTCAGTGCGCGGGTGTACAGACGTGCACCCAGCCGGGTACTGGTACCGCCGGCGCGACGGCTCTCCACGGCGGTGCCATTGGCTTCGACCACGTTGTCGGCGTCGTAACGGTTGTGGACGACCTGCAGCTGCGGTTCCAGGTAAAGGCCGCGATCGGCAGTGCGCTGCAGCGGCAACACGTAGCCGGCTTCCACCGAACCGCTCCAGTTGCGCGAACGGTAGCGTTCCTCGGCCAGGCCTTCGCCCTGCACGCGGTTGCGGAAGCGGCTGTACTGCACCCAGCTGTCCACATACGCACCCTGTTGCATGTCCGCGTCCTGCAACCAGGTGCCGTACAGGCCAAGGGTGGTGCCGGTGACCACGCCGCGCGCGGCGTAGCCGGTCACCGTTGATACGGCATCACTGCTGGCGCGGCCATGGCCACCCATCAGCCCCAGCTGCAGCTGGCCGCCCACGTTGGCGGCCAGCGCATGTCCAATGCCGACCATGACGCTGTCTACGCGGCTGTCCACGCGGACCTGCTCGCCAGCGGCGTGCCGGTCCAGGTTGCTGCTGCGTACGTTTGCCCAGGCCAGCGCGCCGGTTGCATCCTCGGCGTGGACACGGGTGCCCGGATCGCCGGCACGGTCATGCAGGCTGTGCTGGAACATGCGCAGGGCGGCGGACTGGTTGGCCAGGTAGATGGCAGGCTCCGGGCGTTCGACCTTGGGGCCCGGATCCACCGGATCCACCGGATCCACCGGATCGATCGGGTCGACCGGGTCGACCGGCTGGCCGGGATCGGGAGTGGCCGGATCCACCGGGTCGATCGGATCTACAGGTTCCACCGGGTCCACGGGATCTATGGGATCTACGGGCTCCACCGGGTCCACCGGCGCCACATATTCCGAGCGCAGGTACCAGTTGCCGTCATCCGGCGTACTCACCCCGCCCTTGTACAGGAAGTAGTCGTAGGCACCGGCCACGGCGCGCCCCTGCAGCGTGAACTGCGCGTCGGACTGGCCGGCCACGCTGATCAGGCGGATGCCTTCGCTGGTGAGCGCGCCGGCGCCGCCGGCATTGTCCACCCGCACGTTCGCAGTGCCGCTGCTGTTGCCCTGGATCACCAGCGCATCGCCGGCCGAGCCATCATCGCCAAGCTGGCGATTCATCACCCACGTGCCGCCATTGCCAACGTAGTCGCCGGTGATGGTCAATGTCTTGAAGTCGCCCCGCGTGGGTGCGACGAACGCGATCGTTCCGGCATGCTGCAGCGTCCCCACGGTGGAATCGCCGCGCAGGTTCCAGCGGCTGCTGTCATCCATCGACAGCGACGCCACGTGGAAGCCGCTGTCGCCGCGCAGCGCGCCGGTCAGCACGCTGGCGTTGGCCAGCGCCATCTGCACGTTGGCGGTGGCGCTGTCCACCACCACATCGCCGGTCAGGCGGCTGTTGTCGGCGCTGAAGAGAATGTCCGAGGTCGCCACCGAGCTGCCATCGGTGAACACGGTATCGCTGACCCGCAACAGCCGGCCACCGTCCACGCTGCCGGCCTGGCGGGCAACCACGTCGGTGTTGTTGAGCGTCAGCGCATGATTGCTGCCCTGCAACCACAGCGCGGGGCCGTCTTCGGTCTGCAACTGGCTGTTGTTGAAGGTCAGGCGGTCCCAGTACGGGCCGAACACGGTGATGTAGGAGCGATACGCACCGCTGCCTGCGCCCTTGGCATGAATGCCCAGATTGTCCGCGGTGAGCTGTGCGGTGTTCATCTGCACGATGCCGAACGCTGCATCGCCCAGCACGGTGATATGGCCGCCATCGAGCTGCACGTCGGCCGTGCTGCCGCCCAGGAACACGCCGCCACCGCCGTTGCCGTAGGTGGTGATGTCCAGATCGTTGGCGCGGATGCGCGAGTATGGCGTGGGCGGGTTGCTGCCCGACGCACGCAAGCCGTAGACGCCGTCACCGTGTGTATCGATGCTGCCGCCGGTCATTGTCGCGGTGCCGCCCCAGACGTCCACGCCATGGCCGTAGCCGTTGGTGCCATAGGTGCTGATCACCGTATCGGTCAGATCGGCCAACGAGGCGGCGCTGGACAACCACAGCCCGGACTGGCCATCGCGCACGGTGAAATGTGCGCCGTTGGCGGTGAGCTGGCCCCATTCGTTGACGTTGACGCCGTAGCCGCCGGTGGTATCGAACGTTCCGCCGGTTACCTCGGCCGATGCGTGAATCCCGTTGGCCCGATTGCCGAGCAGGCGGATGCTGCCGCCGTTGGTGGTGGCGCTACCGCCGTTGATGCGCAGCAGGCCGCCGTTGTTGATGTCGAAATAGCCATTGACCACATCGACATCGGTCAGCGACAGCACACTGCCCACGCCGTTGGAGGACAGCCTGCCGCTGTAGCCGTTGTTGCCCGAGGCAAAGGTAAGCTGCAGCGCTTCCATCGCCAGCAGCGCGCCGCCCTCGGCAGACACGGCGCTGTTGCCACCGTTGTTGATTTCGGTGCCGGTCACGTGCAGCTCGCTACCGCTGCCGGTGGCGTACAGCGCATGCCCGCCACTGCTGACGCGGCCGCCGGTCAGCCAGACCTTGCCGCCGCCGGTGGCATTGACCGTGCCGTAGCCGGAGCCGTTGCGATATGCATCGATGACCAGGTTGTTGGCGCGGATCACGCTGCCCGCGCCGCTGGCATTCAAGGCATAGCCGACGCTGGCGCTGCCGTCGCCGAGCTGGATGTGGCCGCCCTCGATCTGCACGCTGCCGCCGGACATGGCGCCGATGCCGCTGCCGTTGCCGGTAACGCCCAGGTCCAGGTCGGTGGCGTGCAGCGTAGCGTCCTGACCCGTTACGGTCACCGCGTAGCTGCTGCCGGTGTGCAGCACGCTGTCACCGCTGGCCAGGTCGAGCGACTCGCCTGCGTTGACGGTGATCGGCACGGTGTAATCCAGCGCGCTGGCCGGCAGCGCCGCCAGCAGTGCCGCACCGAGCGCGATCCGGGTCGGCAGTCCGGCGCGGACCGCGCGCGTGGTCATGGACACCGTGCCACGCTGCCGCGCAAGTTCGGACACCACCTTGCAGCGTCCATTCACGGGGTCCCGCACCAATCGGTAGATTCTGTTCATCCTGGTTTTTCTCGTCGCAAGGCAGCCGTCCGGCGTACGCCAGACGGATCTGCAGACCATGTCGATCGCCATCCGGCGACCACCGTTGCGGCGTCACCGGCACAGGCCGGCAACGCCGCATGGCGACAAGGCGCGGGGGAGGGGGGCGGATGGCAGCGCCATCGCCACGACACGCCGGGGCGTGCATCAGGGGCGTCCTTGAAGCCGTACCGGCGCGACCACTGCGCAGCCGGTAAGCACAGGCTAGGCAGTGACTGCCACCGGAGACATCAGGCGATCCCTAAAGTACGCCGATGCCGGCAGCGTGGTTGGGCCGGCAGTCAGCGAATGCGACAGGCAGGCGCGGTATCCGCCGGCCTCGGGCAGGCCGCGCGCCTGCTCAGGTGAACAGGTCCGATGCCAGGCAGAAGGTGATCAGTTCCTGGTCGGTCTTGGCTCCCAGCTTGCGCATCGCGTTGACCTTCTGGGTGCTGACGGTCTTGCTGCTGCGGTTCAGTCGTCTGGCGATGTCGCCCACGCTCTGGCCGTTGGCGAACAGCCGGATCACCTCGAACTCGCGTGGCGACAGCAGCGAGGCCGAGGAGGCATCACCGGCCCCCGGCAGGGCCTCCTCGCGCGGCAGGTCCGGCGAGCGGTACACGCGCTGGGCCAGCACCGCAGACAGCGCGACGTTGAGTTCCTTCAGATCCCCACTCTTGCGTACCACGCCGCTGGCGCCGGCCCGGTACATCTCGGCGATGATCGAGGGATTGGAGACCATGGTCAGGATCAACACCTGGACATCGGGAAAATTGCGCAGCAGGTAGGAGATCAGCTTGATGCCATCGCCGAGGGCGTCATCGCCGGGCATGTTGTAGTCGGTGATGACGATGTCCGGTGCCAGCGTCTGCATCAACTCGACCAGTGCCGCCGGACTCTGTGCCTGGCCGACCACCTCCAAGCGCGGGTCGCGGTCGATGACATCGGAGATGCCGGCCAGCACGATCGGGTGGTCATCGGCAATGACGATCTTGGTCTTCATGCGTGTTCTCGGCACCGGCAGGAGCAAAACTCAGGGGACATCGGTGGCTTCCGGTGGCGAGCGTTCCAGCCGCACCAGCGCGCGTTCCAGTTCGATCAGGAAGGCCTGCGCTGCCGCGCTGCACGCCGCCACCGTCGCGCCGGCGGCGATTCTATCTTCGATCACCTGGGCAACGTCGACCAGGCGTTGCGCCGAGACCATCACCAACGCCCCGCGGATGCGATGCAGCATCTGCCGGATCTCGTTGGCCTGGCCGCTCTCAACGGCCGCCGACAGGCCCTGCAGGTCGCTGCGCATGGTGGTCAGGAACAGCTCGCGCAGGTGGTCGGAGACGACGATCGTATCGACTGGCACATCGCGGGTCGGTGAAAGGTCCACTCCGGCAGGGGCCACCGGTTCGGTCAACCCACTGAGCTGGCGGTACAGCGCCTGCAGCGAAATCGGCTTGACCAGGCAGCTGTCCATCCCGGCGCTGCGGCAGCGCTCGCGCTCTTCCGGCGCGGCGTTGGCGGTGGCGCCGATGATGGGTACACGCACGCCGTCTGCGCGCAACCGGCGGGTGAGGGCATACCCATCGATGTGCGGCATGTTGACGTCGGTGAGCACCGCGTCGAAGCGACGCTGTGACCAGTAGCCCAGCGCTTCGTCGCCATCGCTGGCCACCACGGCGTGGCAGCCCAGCTGTTCCAGCTGTTCGCGCAGGATCATCTGGTTGATCGGATTGTCCTCGGCGACCAGCACGTGCAGGCCGAGGCGACGGAACTGCGGCGCGGCCGCCGGCGCCTGCCGTGGCGCATCCCCGCCTGCGGCCATCAGCAGCGCATCCACCATGGCATCCAGGTTGTGCATGGACACCACCCAGCGCCCGTCGATCCGCTCGGGATGGTCACCGCCGTCGCTTCTGGCCACCACGTGCGGCCCAGCCCAGCCGGGATCGGGCTCGTCCAGCAGCACATCCAGCAAGGGGGTGTGTGCGCTGAAGTTCTGTGCCGATTCGCTGTGGTAGACCTGCGCGGCGGCGCCGCGCTGGCGCAGGCGCTCGCACAGGTTGTCGGCCAGTTCGCGCGATGGCGAGCGCACGTAGACCGCCACGCGCTGGCCGAACGCCGGACGCTGCTCGGCCAGGTCGGGGCTTTCGGCCAGCGGCAGTTCGAAGCTGAAACTGCTGCCCAGCCCGCTGTCGCTGACCACCCGCAGTTCGCCCCCCATCAACTGCACCAGATGCGCGCTGATCGCCAGCCCCAGCCCGGTGCCGCGCAGCGCATCGGTGCCCGGGTTGGCCTGGTAGAACGGCTCGAACAGTCGTGCCTGGTGCTCCTGCTGGATACCGATGCCGGTGTCGGCCACCTGCCAGCTCAGTCGCGGCAATTCCCCCGCCGCTTCCACCGCGCGCAGGCGCACGACGATACGGCCGGCATCGGTGAACTTGATCGCGTTGCTGATGAGGTTGTTGAGCACTTGTCGGATGCGCGCGGCATCGCCGATCACCAGCGCCGGAACAGTGCCGTCGATGCACGCATACAGCTGCAGCCGCCTGCGCGTGGCCGAAGCGGCATACGAGCGCAATACGTCTTCGGTCAATCCCGCCGGACAGAACGCGACCGGCTCCAGTGCCAGCTGCCCGGCCTCTGCCTTGGACACGTCGAGGATGTCGCTGATCAACTGCATCAGGGTCGACGACGAGCGTTGGATCGTGCCCACGTACTCCTGCTGTCGGCTGTCCAGTGGGGTCAGTCCGAGCAGCTCCAGTGTGCCCAGTACGCCGTACAGCGGCGTGCGGATCTCATGGCTCATCGTCGCCAGGAACAGGCTCTTGGCCCGGTTGGCCTGGTCGGCGGCCACGCGCGCCTGCTGCAGCACCAGTTCGGCGTCGTGCTGGGCGGTGAGGTCGATGAACAGACACAGCATCACCGGCTCGCCGCGGTAGCGCGCGGCGGTGACGGTCACCAGCAGATGGCGTCCGTCGGGCGTGGTGTAGGGCCGCGTGGCAGGGCCCTGGGTATCCGCGTCGGCCGACGCATCATCGCGCCACCCACCGTGCCAGCCGGGTGCGTCAGGATGCTCTCCCAGCCAGTTGCGTGCCAGGGCGTTCTCCAGGATCACCCGACCATCGCGCTGGCGCAGCAGACACAGACCGATGGGTGCCGCGTCCAGCACGGTGCGGCTGAACGCTTCGCTTTCCAGCAGACGCTCATGGTTCTGGCGCAGCGGGACCAGAACCGAGCGTCGATAGCTGCGCAGCACCAGCACGCCGCCCAGCGCCAGCAGCAGCGCGGCGATCACGCTGCCGATCAGCGGCCCGCGGGGATGGCTGAGCAGGCGCGCCCAGCGCACCTGGTACACGGCCTGCCAGCCATTGCTGGTTCGCATGCGGTAGATCACCCCGTCACGGGTAAAGCTGCGCTGCGCGCCGCCGCCCTCCAGGTGGGGGCCGTGCACCAGTCGACCGTTCGGGTCGACGATGGACAGCTGGTCGTAGATCGTCTCGCCCAGCAGCTGACGACGGTCGTCCAGGCGCGACAGGTCCAGCAGGCAGGCGATCGCCGGCATGGCCCGGGCGTCCGTATCGCCCCACGCGTCGATGTCCCGCGGTGCCTGTGCGATCGACAGCAGGCGGTTGTTGCCATCGCCGGGATCGCGCTGGAACCAGCGCACATCGCCGCGTTGCAGCGAGACACTGGCCGCCACCGCGTGGATGTAGCGCAGCAGCGCCTGCATCGGTGCCGAGGCGGGCCGCACCGGGTCGATATCGTCCACCGTGAGCGGCACCAGCAATCCGGCCGTGCCTTCGCCGCTGACCAGCAGGCAGCGCGGTGAGGGATACAGCGATTCAGCCCAGAACGCGCCGTAGAAGCCGGAGAATCGCACGCCCAGCGCCGATGCCGTGTGTGGCGGGGGCGCCTGGTCATGCAGTACCGAGAACGGGATGTAGGCCCGCGCCGGATTGGCCGCCTCCACGCTGCCCGACAGTGGCTGGCTGCGGACGGTTCCTGGTGGACCACCGGGCACCGCCGCGCGCTCGTGATCATGGGCGCGCCAGCGCCGCATGAAGCGCTCCTGTTCCTGCAGTGCGCCATCCAGGCGGCGGAAGTGGAAATCGATCTTGCCCTGTTCCTCGCGCAGCAACTGCAAGGTGGTGGACAGCACCAACCCGGCCTGGATCGTGGCCAGGACGATCACGCCGATCAACAGCGCGTGCACGCGCAGCGAACGGCGGGCGAGCTGGCGGATGGGTGCGGCCTCGGGCATGGAATCCCCTTGTGATGGTGGCAACGACGCGCCGGATGCCGCGCGATGCCGCGTGCCTGCGATCGTCAACCGTTGTGAACCGATGCACAAGGGTGCGGGGCCGCGCTGGATGGCGTGGTGAATGCGGGCCGGTGAAGGCTCAGCGCGTGGCGAGGGTGTCCGGGTGGCCCAGTTCGGTGTGTCGGTGTGCGGCCTTTTCCTGGTCCAGCAACGCACCGAAGGTTTCGGCGGGAATCGCGCGCGAAATCAGGAAACCCTGGACCTGGTTGCAGCCCAGCCTGCGCAGGGTAGCCAGCTCGGCATCGGTTTCCACACCCTCGGCGACGATGTTCAGCCCCAGCTTGCTGCCCAGTGCGATGACCGTGGCCAGCGCGCTGTGCAGCGCCGGATCGCGCGCGCAGCCGCGAACCAGTGCCCGGTCGATCTTGACCTCGGTGAAGGGCGTGCTGACCAGATTGTGCACCGAACTGAGACCTTGGCCGAAATCATCCTGGGCCAGTCCGAAGCCCTTCATGCGCAACCGGCAGGCCCCGGCGTAGTAATCGCTGACATGGTGGGTGGTGCTGCTCTCCATCAGTTCGAAGCACAGATCGGCGGGAATGCCGCCGTGCTTGAGGGTCAGCTCCAGCAGTTCGTCGGGCAGGCTGCTGCGCTCGAGCAGGTGGGGTGGCAGGTTGATCGACACCGGGATGCGGAAGCCCTGTTCGCGCCAGCGCGCTTGGGCCTGCACGCTGGCCTTGAGGATATGGCGCAGCAGCGCCGGTTCCAGCCCATGTTGCTCGATCAGCGGTAGGAAGCGACCGGCCTGCAGGGTGCCGTGCTCGGGATGGCGCCAGCGCACCAGTGCTTCGGCGGCCACCACCAACCCCGAATCCAGCGACTTCTTCGGCTGGAACCACGCGGTGATCTGGCCGTCGCAGATCGCCGCGCACAGGCGCTCCCGGCTGGCCAGGATCGGAGCCTCCTCCGGTGCGGTCGGCGGGGTGGCCTCGGTGCTGGCGTGGTCAAGCTGCGCCAGCAGGTCGCCGACATCGGCCGGGGACACCGGCTTGGGCAGGATGCCGAGCACGGTGATGCCCAGCGATTCGGCCATCAACCGCGCCGATGCCATCATCCGTTGCGAGGCCGAGCTGACCAGCGCCAGCATCGGGCGGTGCTCCTGCGCGGCCAGCGCCTGGATGAACTGGATGCCATCCACGCCCGGCATCATCAGGTCGGTCACGACCAGGTCGTAGCGGCGCCAGTTGCACATCTCCACCGCATGCGCCGCATCGCCGCAGGTGTCGGTGGCGATGCCGGGCGCGGCATTGAACATGTTGGCCAGGAAGCCGCGCTGGAACGGCTGGTCTTCGAGGATCAGTACACGGTGGTTGCTCACGTCGGGGCTCCTGCGGTCAGTCCGCCCAGGGCATGGCGGAGGGTGCCGATGTCGATCGGTTTCACCAGGTAGTCGGTCATGCCACCGGCCAGGCAGCGCTCGCGTTCTTCGGGGGTGGCATTGGCGGTGGCGCCGATCACCGGCATCGCATGGCCCTGCTGGCGCAGCCGCCTGGCCAGCGCGTGGCCGCCAAGGCCGGGCATGTTGATGTCGGTCAGCACCACGTCGAACTCCTCGGCCGTGCAGCAGGCCAGCGCCTCGTGCCCGTCGCAGGCGGTGACCACGCTGCAGCCCAGGGTTTCCAGCTGCTCCTTGAGGATCAGGCGGTTGATCGGATTGTCTTCGGCGATCAGCACGTGCAGGCCAAGCGCGGCACGCACGACCGGCGTCGTCGAGACTGCCGGTGCCCGGTTGCCATGCTGCAGGCGGAACACCGCATCGGCGATCGCGCGGATGCTGAGCGTAGTGACCGTCAACTGATCCGGTCGTGCCGGATCGTCGCAGGACGGGTCGCCGGCGTCAGCGGTTGCGATCACCCGCGGACCGGCCCACGCGATCGGCACCGCATCGCGCGGATCGCTGTCGACCAGGATCGCGCCCGGCTCCGTGGGTACCGGCATGTCCGTGCTGTAACGGCGCGCGCTGGCACCCCAGCGCTGCAGCCATTGGCAGGCGCTGTCGGCAAGTTCGGCCAGGGCCGCGCGCACGTACACGGGTGGGTCGCACAGCAGGCGCGGACCATCGGCGCCGGCGTCGGCCAATGCATCGGCATCCACGCCCAGCGGCAGGATCACGGTGAAGCTGCTACCCAGGCCGGGCTCGCTGACCAGGCGCATGTCGCCGTTCATCAGGCGCACGAGGTGGTCGCTGATCGACAGCCCCAGGCCGGTGCCATCCGAACGGCCTTGGCCGTCCGCCTGGCGGAACGGCTCGAACAGCCGCGCATGTTCGGCCGCGGCGATGCCGATCCCGGTGTCGGTGACCTGCCAGCTGACGGTAGCGGTGCCGCCCTCGCAGGCGAGCAGCTTGACGCGCAGCACGACGCGGCCACTGTCGGTGAACTTGATCGCATTGCTGAGCAGGTTGCCCAGCACCTGGCGGATGCGGTCGGCGTCGCCGGTGAGCTGCGCAGGCAGGCGCGGATCGGTACAGACCACCATCTGCAGCTGCTTGCGGGCCGCAGCGGCCGCGTAGGCGCGCAGCGTGGTCTCGGCCAGGTCCAGCGGCGAGAACGCCGTGGTGGCCAAGGTCAGCTGGCCCGATTCGATCTTGGAGACATCCAGGATGTCGCTGATCAACTGCAGCAGCACCGACGAGGAGTGCCGGATGGTCTTCAGGTACTCGGCCTGACGCGGATCCAGCGCCGTGTTGCCCAGCAGTTCGAGCGTGCCCAGCACGCCGTACAGCGGCGTGCGGATCTCATGGCTCATGGTGGCCACGAACGCGCTCTTGGCCTGGCTGGCCTCGTCGGCCGCCTGCTTGGCCGAGGACAACGCCGCCTGGATCTGGCGGTGCCGGCTGATGTCGTTGAACACGCACAGCAGCACATCGTCACCGTGGTAGCGCGTGGCTGCGTACAGGACCTGCAGCTGGCGTCCATCGGCGGTGGTGACGTCGACCGGGCGGCGGCTGCCCGCAGTGCATTGGGCAAGGTCGGCCGTGCGTCGCCACGCCCCGGTCCAGTCGCCGGTGCCGGTATCGCTGCCCAGCCAGTCCCGCGCGAGCTGGTTTTCCAGCATTACCCGAGCGTCGTGGCAGCGCAGCACGCACATGCCCACCGGCGCCATCTCGATCACCGTGCTGCCGAAATCGAAGCTCTCCAGCAACCGCAGGTGCTGGCGGTGTGCCGGCTGGATGAGCTGGCGGTCGATGCGTCGGATCAGCAACCGCAACGCCGCGATGGCGGCGAGGCATACCAGCAGCGACACCGCGATGTGTACGGCCATATCGCGCAGCAGCAGCGCCGCTGGAAGGTGGTAGACGAGCCGCCAGCCGTCCTGGCCGATGCTCTTCACCAGAGCCAGCCCCTTGGGTATCCCGTGCGCCCAGACGAAGGCGAAGGCATCTGCGTGCTGGCCGCGCAGCCATGTCGTGGGCGGCTCGGCCGAAGGGCTGGAGAGCACGGGCTGACCGCGCTGGTCGAGCAGCAGGAACTCACCGATGTCTTGGCCGGAGACCGTGTCCGCTACCGCGGCCGGATCAAGCGCCAGCACCAGCCAATGCGCCGGATCGGCGCCCTCTTCGGCTGCGCGGTACAGGTAGATCGAGGCCCCGGGGTGGTTCGCCGGCAGCCAGTACACGCCCGTGCCGGGCGCGGCGCGGCCGGCATGCGCACGCAGTACCGACGCGGTCAGCTCGGCCGGCGGGGGTGTTGCCGGCGTGTGCCGACCCTGCAGCCACTGGCGTGGCGCCTGCGGATCGCTGCTCACGTGCAGCAGGTGCGCGCCGAAGTCGGCCATGGTCTGCTCGGCGCGCGCGGACAGCAGCAGGCTGAGCTGCCGGCCGTCGCGGCCCGGCCCCAGCGGCAGTCGCTGTACCTCGCTGTCCTGGCCGTCGTCCGGCCGGGCCGGGGCGGCGGCGGGCAGCGGCGATTCCACCACCGAGTCCACCAGGTAGTTCAACAGGGCTTCGCGATGGTCGAAATACAGCTGCGCCCGGTAGGCGGCAGCGTTCATGTCGCGGCGATGTACCGACACGTCCTCGCTGAGCTGCGCCAGCAGGTAGAACCCGGCCGTGCCCAGCAGGCAGAACAGCACGCACAGCGACAACCAGCGCAGCAGCACGTTGGCCGCTACGACCGGGGCGTCGAGGGAGGAACGTCGGGGCAGGAGACGATGCATGCGCGCATGCTAGGAAGCGCGGCCGCCCGCGCACATCAGCCGATCCCTAAAACCGGGCGTGCCGCGACCGCGTCACGGGCGCCGTTCAGCTGGATGAAAACGAACGGGCCCGCACAGTGGCGGGCCCGTCCAGTGCTCCGTGCAGGGCGCTGCTTACAGCGCGGTGCCGCCGAACTTGTGCGTGTACTGCAGGTTCACCGTACGGCCGACGGTGTCGAACCAGGACACGTCGTAGTACGGGTAGGGCGTGTAGGTCACGTCCTTGGGCGGCATCTTGTTGGCCACGTTGACCACCGTCAGCGACAGGCGCGAATGGTCGTCGAAGCGGTACTGCAGCGACACGTTGTAGCGGTAGGTGGCGCCGATCCACGGGCTGTCGCCGCTGTCCGGGTCGAAGCTCTGGTCGTAGCTGTCGTAGGTCGGCAGCCGACCCAGGCGCGAGCCGTAGACCGTGGCCGACCAGGCGTCCTTCTCCCAGGTGATGCTGGCGCTGGTCTTGGTGCGCGGGATGTCGAAACCGCTGTTGACCGCGAACTGGTCTTCGACCACATCACCCTCGAACTGCTGGAAGTCGTGCGTCTTCACCCAGGTGTGGTTGCCGCTCAGGATGAAGTCGCCCAGCCCGGTGCTCAGCCGGTAACGCAGGCCCACATCGATGCCACGCGTGGTTTCGCGCGCGATGTTGATCGGGTTGACGTGCACGCCGTAGAGGCGGCCGTCGCTGGTGCGGGTGACCCGGCCGATCGCATCCACGCAGGTCGGCGAATCGGCCTCGGCCTTGCCCAACCGGCATGCCGCTTCATCGCGCAGGATGGTGCCCACGTCCATGTCCTGCACCTGGTTGCGCATGTCGATGTCGAACCAGTCCACCGACAGGTCCAGGCCGATCGCCGGCGACCAGACCAAGCCGGCGCTCCAGGAGGTGCTGGTCTCCGGGTCCAGATTGCGGTTGCCCTCGCGGGTGCGGATCAGGTTTTCCTCGTAGTCCGAGCAGTCCTCGGCCTGGTCCAGCTGGCAGTTGTAGTAGTCGTTGTTGCTGGTCTCGTCATTGCCCGGGCCGGCGTATACGTAGTGCAGGTCCGGCGCGCGGAACGCGGTGCCGTAGGAGCCGCGCACCAGCAGGGTATCGATCGGGCGCCATTCGATGCCGCCGCTCCAGGTCGCCTTGCCGATGCTGTTGCCCGAATAGCGGTACTGGTCGTAGCGACCGGCCACGCTCACGTTGAGGGTGTCGTGCAACGGCAGGCGCAGTTCGGCCGCCGTGGCCCAGCGGTTGCGGCTGCCGTGTCCGTCCGAATCCTTCCAGCTGTAGTAGTAGTACCCGGTCGCCAGCGGATCGGGATTGAGCGCGTAGGACTGGTTGCCGAACTCGGCGGTGGCGGCGAAACCGGCCTTGCCGCCCGGCAGTTCAAACAGCGCGCCGTTGGTCAGGGTCAGCGCGGCGGTGTCGGTGCGCGACTTCGGCGTATAGGTCGTCCTGGCGGCGATCGAATCGTATTCGCTGCGACTCAGCGGCCGGTACAGGCGCGCCGGGTCGGCGTTGAATACCGGGAACACGTTGTCGTCCTCGTCGGTGTACTCGCCCAGCTGCTCGCCCAGGAACAGCGTGTTGGCCTTGGCGGCGATGATCTGCGGCCAGCGGATCGAAGACTGGTACTGCGAGTGGCTCAGCGAGGCCTCGTAATCCCAGTTCGCGTCCAGGCTGCCCTTGAAGCCGGTGGTGACACTGAAGGTCTTCTGGGTGCTGCGGATCATGCCGTTGCGCAGCCCGCCCATTTCCTCCGGCGAGAACTGACGCTGCCAGAACTCGACCTGGTCGGTGGCCTGGTTGTAGAAGTAGCCGTCCTCGTTGCCGTCGGCAGCCATCCGGCCCCACTGGGACACATCGCGCATCAGCGCGATGTCGTGGTAGCCCATCTGCACGTCGGCAAACCAACTGGCCCCGTTGTCGAAGGCGTAGTTGAGCGAGGCATAGCCGTTGACGCCACGGCGCTTGCTCAGGATGGTGCCGTAGCCGATGGACGTGTCGCTGCCGCAGTAGAAGCCGTAGCGCGCGCGCTCGGCGTACCGGGTGCTGCCACGGTTCTGCCCGGCCAGCGCATCGCAGGTGGCCTGGCCCGGGTCCAGGTAATCATCGTTGTAGTCGGTGCGCAGGTAGGCACGGCGCGCGGCACGCGCACTCTCGGTCGGCGCATCCTGGGTGGAATCCTGCTGGCTGCGCTGATAGGCCCACAGCGGCGTCTGCGACTGCAGCTCCAGGCTGTACACCGCGCTGAAGCGACCGGTATCGAAACCGCTGGCTAGGCTGATGTCGAACGACTCGCCACCGCCTTCGGTGGTGGTGCCCATGCGCATGTCCACGGTCGTGCCATCCACGCGCTTCTTCAGGATGAAGTTGACCACCCCGGCGATGGCGTCCGAACCGTAGATCGCCGAGGCGCTGCCGGTCAGCACTTCGATCCGCTCGATCATCCCGATCGGGATGTTGGAGACGTCGGTGAAGTTGCTGCGGCCCTGGAACGGCATCGGGAAGTCGGCGATGCGGCGGCCGTTGACCAGCACCAGGGTATGGTTCGGGCCCAGCCCGCGCAGGTCGACCTGCTGCGCGCCGGGCGAGAAGTCGGCGCCGCTGGAGGACTGCTGGCTCTGGGTCTCACCCCCGTTCTGGGTCATCGAGCGCAGCACATCGGGCACGCTGGTGAAGCCGCTGGCCTGGATCTGCTCGGCGGTGATCACCGTCACCGGTGCCGGGCCCTCCACCTGCGCACGCGGAATGCGCGACCCGGTGACCTGCACCGTGTCCAGTTGCTGCACCCCGGGGGCGGAAGTCTGGGCAGCCGCGGTCGCGGCCACACCCATCAACGCCAGCTGGATCGACCACGCCATCGCCTGTTTACGCATGAGAATTCTCGAGAAGAAAGTGTCGGCCTCGAGGGAGGCCTGTCCCCCATTCACATTTCGCGAATGGACGGCGCGCATTTAACGCCTTTTTTACGGGGTTGACCACTGCCATGTTCTCTGGCACACAGTGGAAGCGTTTACACCCTCGATGTGTTCAGGGAGATCAGTGTGCACAAGGCTCTCCGCCCCTTCGCGCCCCTGCTCTGGCTGCTGTCGGTCGGCCTGGCTGCGCCGGTCCACGCTCAATCGCTGCAGGACCCCGGTTATCGCTACTACGAGGTCGGCGACCTGGACGCGTCGCCGGCCGCGCATACCGAACCGGCGATGATGCTGATGGGAGGCGGGGAGTGGGTGCTCGAGGCGTTCCAGTGGTGGCTGCAGCGGGCCGGGCACGGCCGCGTCGTGATCCTGCGCGCCTCCGGCGCCGATGACCTGCAGGAGCGCCTGTACCGCGGCATCGGCGGGGCCGCCTCGGTGCAAACCCTGGTGTTCGACAGCCGCCGCGCCGCCGATGACCCGGCCGTGCTGCGGGTGGTGGCCGCGGCGGATGCGATCTTCATCGCCGGCGGCGACCAGTCCCGCTACATCCGCTTCTGGAAAGGCACCGCACTCAATGCCGCGCTCAACGCGCATGTTCGTGCCGGGCGCCCCATCGCGGGCACCAGCGCCGGGTTGGCCATCCTTGGCGGGTACAGCTACGGCGCCCTGGATGGCGGCAGCGTCACCTCCGAACGCGCGCTGCGCGACCCGATGGGCAGTGCGGTCACCCTGGACAACGACTTCCTGACCTTGCCGTACCTGTCCAACGTGGTCACCGACACCCATTTCGGCAAGCGTGACCGGCTCGGCCGGTTGATTGTCTTCGTTGCCCGGGCCGCTCGGCAGGCCGGGCGTGATGACATGGTGGGCATCGGCGTGGACGAGGACACCGCGCTGTGCGTGGAGGCCGATGGGCGAGGGCGCGTGCTCAGCAATGACGACGGCTACGCCTGGCTGGTGATGCCCCGGCATACCGCCGAGCGCCTGCGCGATGGTGAACCGCTGGATTTCCACGCGATCCCGGTCACCGGCGTGGGCAGCGGCAGCCTGCTGCATCTGGATGGATTCGGCGTGGACGATGCGGCCTTCCGCATGACCGCCGACATCCGCGACGGCCACCTGCAGCTGCGGTAGCGCACCCCCGTTGGCCGCAGCGATACCCGGATCACGCGCGAGGTCCGCCTGGGCAGGGCACAGGCCTACCCGCGCCGCGCATCTGCGGCCATGATGGACCTTCCCAACCTGCCGGTGCCGCCGATGTCCCGTCCAACCGCGTTGCTGTTGTCGCTGTGCCTGTCGATGCCGCTGGCGGCCACCGCCGCCGGCCCGGTGCTGGTCCTTCATGGCGGTGCCGGCGTGGAGCGCAAGGATCTGTCGCCGGCCGAGGAAAAAGCCGCGCGCGCCGCCCTCCAGCAGGCATTGTTGAAAGGCCATGCCGTGCTGGCTGCGGGCAAGCCGGCACTGGACGCGGTCACCGCAGCCATCACCGTGCTTGAGGACGATCCCACCTTCAATGCGGGCAAGGGCGCGGTGTTCACCCACGATGGCCGCAACGAACTGGATGCGTCGCTGATGGATGGCGCCACGCTCAAGGCCGGTGCGGTGGCTGGGGTGCAGCGGGTGCGCAACCCGATCCTGCTGGCCGAGGCGGTAATGCAGCATTCCCCGCACGTGATGATGGTCGGGCAGGGCGCCGAAGCGTTCGCCGCCACCCAGGGCATCACGCTGGTCGATCCGTCCTACTTCCGCACCGGGAAGCGCTGGCAGCAACTGCAGAAAGCGCTCAAGGAAGAGGCCAGCGGCCAGGCCCATGCCGATCTGGAGACCGCGCGCCACTTCGGCACCGTCGGTGCGATCGCGCTCGATGCGCAGGGACACCTGGCCGCCGGTACCTCTACCGGTGGCATGACCAACAAGCGCTTTGGCCGCGTCGGCGACTCGCCGATCATCGGCGCCGGCACCTATGCCAACGACATCTGCGCGGTGTCGGGTACCGGCTGGGGCGAGTACTACATCCGCACCGCCGCCGCCTACGACATCTGCGCACGCATGCAGTACCTCAAGCAGAGCCCGGCCGAGGCCGGACGCGCGGTGATCAACCAGCGCATCCCCGCGCTGGGCGGCGACGGTGGGGCGATCGTGTTGTCCGCCGACGGTCGCGTGGCCATGCCGTTCAACACCCAGGGCATGTACCGCGGCTGGATCGGTGCCGACGGCGTGCCGCACGTGGCCATCTTTGCCGACGAAGCGCTGCCGCTTCCCGCGCAATAGCCCGTCGTTGCGGCGGAATTTGCGATTGCTGTGAAAAAGTTGAAAAAGAGTGTTGACAGAACCCGTCTTCACCCCCAAAATTCACGGCTCTTCCACCCCACACCGAAAACGCTTCGGCGCCACGGGACAGGGTGGTAAGGAGGGATACCCAAGCGGCCAACGGGGGCAGACTGTAAATCTGCTGGCTTACGCCTTCGGTGGTTCGAATCCACCTCCCTCCACCAGTTTCATGTTGTGGCAAGAGCTTCCGATGCGGGAGTAGTTCAATGGTAGAACCTCAGCCTTCCAAGCTGATGGTGCGGGTTCGATCCCCGTCTCCCGCTCCATTGAATGAATTTGAATATATTCAAATTCGTGCCATAATACAAAACTCGCTCACGTAGCTCAGTCGGTAGAGCACCTCCTTGGTAAGGAGGAGGTCGAAGGTTCGATTCCTTTCGTGAGCACCATCTAAGTGCTACCAATTCAGACGATTTCGAGATAAGCAGCCATGGCCAAGGGTAAGTTCGAGCGCACCAAGCCGCACGTCAACGTCGGCACCATCGGTCACGTCGACCACGGCAAGACCACGCTGACCGCCGCACTGACCAAGATCGGTGCTGAGCGCTTCGGTGGCGAGTTCAAGGATTACTCCGCGATCGACGCCGCGCCGGAAGAAAAGGCGCGTGGCATCACGATCTCGACCGCGCACGTCGAATACGAATCCACCGAGCGTCATTACGCCCACGTGGATTGCCCGGGCCATGCTGACTACGTCAAGAACATGATCACCGGTGCTGCCCAGATGGACGGCGCGATCCTGGTCTGCTCGGCCGCTGACGGCCCGATGCCGCAGACCCGCGAGCACATCCTGCTGTCGCGTCAGGTCGGCGTGCCGTACATCGTCGTGTTCCTGAACAAGGCCGACATGGTGGACGACGCCGAGCTGCTGGAACTGGTCGAAATGGAAGTCCGCGAGCTGCTGAGCAAGTACGACTTCCCGGGCGCCGACACCCCGATCATCGCGGGCTCGGCCCGTCTGGCGCTGGAAGGCGACCAGAGCGACATCGGCGTGCCGTCGGTGATCAAGCTGGTCGAGGCGCTGGACACCTGGATCCCGCTGCCGGAGCGTGACGTCGACAAGGCATTCCTGATGCCGGTCGAAGACGTGTTCTCGATCTCGGGCCGCGGCACCGTGGTGACCGGTCGTATCGAGCGCGGCGTGATCAAGGTCGGCGAAGAAATCGAAATCGTCGGTATCCGCGACACCGTCAAGACCACCGTGACCGGCGTGGAAATGTTCCGCAAGCTGCTCGACCAGGGTCAGGCAGGCGACAACGCCGGTCTGCTGCTGCGCGGCACCAAGCGTGACGACGTCGAGCGTGGCCAGGTCCTCTGCAAGCCGGGTTCGATCAAGCCGCACACCCAGTTCGACGCCGAAGTCTACGTCCTGTCCAAGGATGAAGGCGGCCGCCACACCCCGTTCTTCAAGGGCTACCGTCCGCAGTTCTACTTCCGCACCACCGACATCACCGGTGCGGTCGAGCTGCCGGAAGGCGTGGAAATGGTCATGCCGGGCGACAACGTGAAGATGGTTGTCACCCTGATCAACCCGGTCGCCATGGATGAAGGCCTGCGCTTCG
Source organism: Stenotrophomonas sp. Ste86 (assembly GCF_024519465.1). Classification (GTDB taxonomy): domain Bacteria; phylum Pseudomonadota; class Gammaproteobacteria; order Xanthomonadales; family Xanthomonadaceae; genus Stenotrophomonas. Next base: position 160,435 of record NZ_JALJRW010000005.1, read on the forward strand.
CGATTCGTGAAGGCGGTCGTACCGTCGGCGCCGGCGTGGTCTCCAAGATCCTCAAGTAATTTCGTAATGCCGGCGGTTGCTTAGCGCTGCCGGTCTCGCGAATGGCGGGCCGGGAACCTCGGTCCGCCTTCGCCGTCTAAGGGAAGGCAGTTTTTCAGTACGCCAGTAGCTCAATTGGCAGAGCAGCGGTCTCCAAAACCGCAGGTTGGGGGTTCGAGTCCCTCCTGGCGTGCCACTTCTCCCTTCCAGCGGCCATGCCATGCCGCCTCAGCAGCCAGAGCCGGATGAACAGCAAGATCGAGCATTCCAAGGACAACACCTCTACTGGAGGTGACATCGTCAAGTACGCCGCCGCAACCATTCTGGTGCTGGCGGGTCTCTTTGCTTGGTACTGGTTCGGCACCCCTGAGCATGCGTCCCAGAGTGCATGGGCCGGTCCGCTTCGCGGTCTGGCTGTTGTCGTTGGCCTCGCGGCCGGCGTTGGCGTGTTCCTGATGACCGGCAAAGGTCGCGACACGCGTGCGTTTCTTTCCGAATCGCGTTTCGAACTGCGCAAGGTTGTCTGGCCGACCCGCCAGGAAGCCATCCGCATGACCTGGGTGGTGATCGTGGTTGTGATCATCCTCAGCCTCCTGCTGGGCGGATTTGATTTCCTGATTCAGAAAGCGACCCAGTGGTTCCTGGGTCGATAAGGAGAAACCAGTGAAGCGTTGGTACGTCGTTCACGCCTATTCGGGCTTCGAAAAGTCGGTTGCGCAGGCTCTGCGCGATCGCATCGTGCGTGACGAGATGCAGGAGCGCTTCGGTGATGTCCTGGTCCCGACCGAGGAAGTGGTCGAGATGCGCGCCGGCCAGAAGCGCCGTTCCGAGCGCAAGTTCTTCCCGGGTTACGTGCTGGTCCAGATCGAGACCCACGAAGAAAACGGTATCCCGCGCATCGACAACGAAAGTTGGCATCTTGTGAAGGACACCTCCAAGGTGATGGGCTTCATCGGCGGTACTGCCGATCGTCCGCTGCCGATCCATGATGAAGAGGCTGCTGCCATCCTGGACCGCGTTCAGGAAGGTGTGGAAAAGCCCCGTCCGAAGGTGCTGTTCGAGCCGGGCCAGATGGTCCGTGTCACCGAAGGCCCGTTCAACGACTTCAATGGCGTGGTCGAGGAAGTCAACTACGAGAAGAGCCGTCTGCGCGTCTCGGTGCTGATCTTCGGTCGTGCTACCCCGGTCGAGCTCGAGTTCGGCCAGGTCGAAAAGGCCGTCTGAGCCTGCGGGCACAAGGTTCCGGGCCATCGCTCGGAACCTGAACGGCCCGGTCACGCCTGCCTTGCGGCAATGGCGGAAAAATTCTGATATAGTGCGCGGCTTCCTGCCAGGAAGCTGGCAAAAAGCAAGGGCCGCCGCGAGGTGGCCTTCTGCGTGAATTCAAAACGCGATGCCGGGACGCGTGATTCCCGGTCCGATGGGGAGCCTGTTGTCGTAAGGCGCTAGCACCCGGAGAGCATACTCATGGCAAAGAAAGTTGTCGGTTACATCAAGCTGCAGGTGAAGGCCGGTCAGGCCAACCCCTCGCCGCCGGTCGGTCCTGCGCTGGGTCAGCGCGGCCTGAACATCATGGAATTCTGCAAGGCCTTCAATGCCGCCACGCAGAAGCTGGAGCCGGGTCTGCCGGTGCCGGTCATCATCACGGCCTATTCGGACCGTACCTTCACCTTCATCACCAAGAGCACCCCGGCCGCCGTGCTGCTCAAGAAGGCTGCTGGCATCTCCTCGGGCTCCAAGCGCCCGAACACCGACAAGGTGGGCAAGGTGACCCGTAAGCAGCTGGAAGAAATCGCCAAGACCAAGGAAGCCGACCTGACGGCCGCCGACCTGGACGCCGCGGTGCGCACGATTGCCGGTTCTGCCCGTTCCATGGGCCTCGTGGTGGAGGGTTAAGAAGATGGCACAGACCAAGCGTGAGAAGGCCATCAAGGCTGCCGTCGTCCCGGGTAAGGCGTATGCCTTCGAGGACGCAATCAAGATCCTGAAGACCGCTACCAAGGCCAAGTTCGTCGAGTCCTTCGACGTCGCTGTGCGCCTGGGCGTGGACGCCAAGAAGTCCGACCAGCAGGTGCGCGGTTCCACCGTGCTGCCGTCCGGTACCGGCAAGAGCGTGCGCGTTGCCGTCTTCGCCCCGGCCGGTGCCAAGGCTGACGAAGCCCTGGCCGCTGGCGCCGAAGCCGTTGGTATGGAAGACCTGGCCGAGAAGATGCAGGCCGGCGATCTGAACTACGACGTCGTCATCGCCACCCCTGACGCCATGCGCGTCGTGGGTAAGCTGGGCACCGTGCTCGGCCCGCGCGGCCTGATGCCGAACCCGAAGGTCGGCACCGTGTCGGCCAACCCGGGTGAAGCGGTCAAGAATGCCAAGTCGGGTCAGGTGCGTTACCGCACCGACAAGGCCGGCATCATCCATTGCACCATCGGCAAGGCCGACTTCGCCGAAGACGCGCTGAAGTTGAACCTGCAGGCGCTGCTGATGGACCTGATCAAGGCCAAGCCGGCAACCTCGAAGGGCACCTACCTGCAGAAGGTTTCGGTCAGCTCGACGATGGGCCCCGGCGTCACCGTCGATCCGTCGTCGCTGACCCTGAAGTAATCGTTTCAAGCGGGCGCGGGTCCTTCGGGTCCCGTGTCCGTCACATTTGAAGGCATCCGAGCAGGGGCAACCCCGCGGAGAAGCCGTCAAAGACCGCAGGCGCGGTCAGTACATACCGGCGACGGGCAGGGATGCTCGCTTTGGCAAGGAGTCGCCGCCGGCGCAGTACCGACCGCTTAATCGATTCTCTCGGGAATCACCCTGCGTAGATGGTGCCCTTCTGGAGTTTTTCTGGTTTACGCACGTCTGGGTTCTCCCAGGTTGGCCATCCAGGTCTAGAACGGCCCACCCTTGGAACATCACCTGATGTTCCCGGCGTCCAGGAGGGATACCGCCCAGGACCGCGCTCGGCAGGAGCCGTAAGCGGAGTTCAATTGGAGGAGTGCAATGGCTCTCAATCTGTCCCAGAAGCAAGAAGTAGTCGCGGAGCTGGCAGAAGTCGCCGCCAAGGCTCACTCCTTGATCGCAGCCGAATATGCTGGCACCACGGTCTCCCAGATGACCGCGATGCGCAAGCAGGCACGCGAAACCGGCGTTTTCTTGAAAGTTGTCAAGAACACGCTGGCGGCACGTGCAGTGGAAGGTACCGAATACGAATGCGCCAAAGACGCACTCGTCGGTCCGCTGCTGTACGCGTTCTCGCTCGAGGAGCCCGGCGCAGCCGGTCGCCTGATCAAGGATTTTGCCAAGACCAACGACAAGCTGCAGGCAAAGGTCGTGGCCATCGGCGGGGGACTGTTCCCGGCTGGCCATGTCGACGTGCTGGCCTCGCTGCCGACCCGTGATCAGGCCCTGGCCATGCTGGCCCGCGTCCTGACCGAGCCGGTCACGATGTTCGCCCGCGCCATCAAGGCCATCGGCGACAAGCAGGGTGGTGGCGAAGAAGCCGCTGCCGACGCTGCCGAACCGGCTGCCGAGACCGCCTGAGTCGACGTTTCCGTGGTTCCTGACGGAACCTCAACCCAGAAAATTATCCAAAGGTAATCAAAATGTCCCTTACCAACGAACAGATCGTCGACGCAATCGCCGAGAAGTCCCTGATGGAAGTGATGGAGCTGGTCAAGGCCATCGAAGAGAAGTTCGGCGTCTCCGCCGCTGCTCCGGTCGCCGCTGCTGTGGCTGGCCCGGCTGCCGTCGTTGAAGAGCAGACCGAATTCGACGTCATCCTGAAGTCGGCCGGCGACAAGAAGGTCGAAGTCATCAAGGCCGTCCGCGCCATCACGGGCCTGGGCCTGAAGGAAGCGAAGGACCTGGCCGAAGCCGGTGGCGTGATCAAGGAAGCCGCTTCGAAGGACGACGCTGCCAAGTTCAAGAAGGACCTGGAAGCTGCTGGCGCGACTGTCGAAGTCAAGTAAGCAGTTCCTTGCCTCGCCATCGAATCACGGCGATGCAGCCAAGGCTGGGGGCGTAAGCCCCCGGCCTTTGGTCGTTGTTGCGACAACGACCGGTAGAGCCGACCGTTGGTCGGCTGACCTTTCCGGCCCCAGGCCGGCGAGTTGGCAGTTGGAAGTAGCAAAAGAAGGCGTGCTGGTGCCGGCAATACCAGCGACTTCCAACTGACAATTTTCATGTTCCCTTCGGGCCGCGCCTGTACGGCGGCCCGCACAGCCAAGGTGAGACCCCATGACGTCATATTCGTTCACCGAAAAGAAGCGTATCCGCAAGGATTTCGGCAAGCAGCGCTCGATCCTCGAAGTGCCTTTCCTGCTCGCCATCCAGGTGGATTCCTATCGGGAGTTCCTGCAGGAAAACATCGATCCGGCCAAGCGCCGTGATCTGGGCCTGCACGCCGCCCTGAAGTCGGTCTTCCCGATCGCCAGCTACAGCGGCAACGCTGCGCTGGAATACGTGGGTTACAAGCTTGGCGAACCGGTGTTCGACGAGCGCGAGTGCCGCCAGCGCGGCATGAGCTACGGCGCGCCGCTGCGCGTGACCGTGCGCCTGGTGATCTACGACCGCGAGTCGTCGACCAAGGCCATCAAGTACGTGAAGGAGCAGGAGGTCTACCTCGGCGAAATCCCGCTGATGACCGACAACGGCACCTTCATCGTCAACGGTACCGAGCGCGTCATCGTGTCGCAGCTGCACCGTTCGCCGGGCGTGTTCTTCGACCACGACCGTGGCAAGACGCACAGCTCGGGCAAGCTGCTGTACAGCGCCCGCATCATCCCGTACCGCGGCTCCTGGTTGGACTTCGAGTTCGACCCGAAGGACGCGCTGTTCACCCGTATCGATCGTCGCCGCAAGCTGCCGGTGTCGATCCTGCTGCGTGCGCTGGGCTACAGCAATGAAGAAATGCTGGCCGAGTTCTTCGAGATCAACACCTTCCACATCAACCCCGATGAAGGTGTGCAGCTCGAACTGGTGGCCGAGCGTCTGCGCGGCGAGACCCTGAACTTCGACCTGGCCGACGGCGACAAGGTCATCGTCGAAGCCGGCAAGCGCATCACCGCGCGCCACGTCAAGCAGCTGGAAGCCTCGGGCATTGCCGCCCTGGCCGTGCCGGACGATTACATCGTCGGCCGCATCCTGTCGCACGACGTGGTGGACGCCAACACCGGTGAACTGCTGGCCCAGGCCAACGACGAAATCACCGACGACCAGCTGCAGGCCTTCCGCAAGGCCGGCGTCGATGCCGTGGGCACCCTGTGGGTGAACGACCTGGATCGTGGCCCGTACCTGTCCAACACCCTGCGCATCGATCCGACCAAGACCCAGCTGGAAGCCCTGGTCGAGATCTACCGCATGATGCGTCCGGGCGAGCCGCCGACCAAGGATGCCGCGCAGAACCTGTTCCACAACCTGTTCTTCACCTTCGAGCGCTACGACCTGTCCACGGTCGGCCGCATGAAGTTCAACCGTCGTGTCGGCCGCAAGGCTGTCACCGGCGAAGCGGTGCTGTACGACCGCAAGTACTTCGGTGAGCGCAACGACGAAGAGTCCAAGCGCCTGGTCGCCGAGCATGCCGATACCTCCGACATCCTGGAAGTGATCAAGGTCCTGACCGAGATCCGCAATGGTCGCGGCGTGGTCGATGACATCGATCACCTGGGCAACCGTCGCGTGCGTTCGGTCGGTGAAATGGCCGAGAACGTGTTCCGCGTGGGCCTGGTCCGCGTCGAGCGCGCGGTCAAGGAGCGCCTGTCGATGGCCGAATCCGAAGGCCTGACCCCGCAGGAGCTGATCAACGCCAAGCCGGTCGCCGCTGCCATCAAGGAGTTCTTCGGCTCCTCGCAGCTGTCCCAGTTCATGGATCAGAACAACCCGCTGTCGGAAGTCACCCACAAGCGTCGCGTCTCGGCCCTGGGCCCGGGCGGTCTGACCCGTGAGCGCGCCGGCTTCGAAGTGCGCGACGTCCATCCGACCCATTACGGCCGCGTCTGCACCATCGAAACCCCGGAAGGCCCGAACATCGGCCTGATCAACTCGCTGGCCGTGTACGCCCGCACCAACCAGTACGGTTTCCTCGAGACCCCGTACCGCAAGGTCGCCGACGGCAAGGTCTCCGACGACATCGAGTTCCTGTCGGCGATCGAAGAAAACGAATACGTCATCGCCCAGGCCAACGCCCTGACCGATGCCAACAGCATGCTCACCGAGCAGTTCGTTCCGTGCCGCTTCCAGGGCGAATCGCTGCTCAAGCCGCCGGCGGAAGTCCACTTCATGGACGTCTCGCCGATGCAGACCGTGTCCATTGCAGCGGCGCTGGTTCCGTTCCTGGAACACGATGACGCAAACCGTGCACTGATGGGCGCCAACATGCAGCGCCAGGCCGTGCCGACCCTGCGTGCGCAGAAGCCGCTGGTGGGTACCGGTATCGAACGCGCCGTGGCCCGTGACTCGGGTGTGACCGTGAACGCCCGTCGTGGCGGTGAGATCGTGCAGATCGACGCCGGCCGCATCGTGGTCAAGGTCAACGAAGTGGAGATCACCGACGCGACCGACGCCGGCGTGGATATCTACAACCTGATCAAGTACACCCGTTCCAACCAGAACACCTGCATCAACCAGCGTCCGCTGGTGGAAGTGGGCAACGTGGTGGCGCGTGGCGACGTGCTGGCTGACGGTCCGTCCACCGACATCGGCGAACTGGCCCTGGGCCAGAACATGCTGATCGCCTTCATGCCGTGGAACGGCTACAACTTCGAAGACTCCATCCTGCTTTCCGAGCGCGTGGTGGAAGAGGATCGTTACACCACGATCCACATCGAAGAGCTGACCTGCGTCGCGCGTGACACCAAGCTGGGGCCGGAGGAAATTTCCGCCGACATCCCGAACGTGTCCGAGCAGGCGCTGAACCGTCTGGACGAGTCGGGCGTGGTGTACATCGGTGCCGAAGTGCGCGCCGGCGACATCATGGTCGGCAAGGTCACCCCGAAGGGCGAAAGCCAGCTGACCCCGGAAGAGAAGCTGCTGCGCGCCATCTTCGGCGAGAAGGCTTCGGACGTGAAGGACAGCTCGCTGCGCGTGCCGCCGGGCATGGACGGCACCGTCATCGACGTGCAGGTCTTCACCCGCGACGGTATCGAGAAGGACAAGCGTGCCCGTCAGATCGAAGAATCTGAAATCAAGCGCGTCAAGAAGGACTTCGACGACCAGTTCCGCATCCTGGAAGGCGCCATCTACGCCCGTCTGCGTTCGCAGATCGTGGGCAAGGTGGTCAACGGCGGTGCCAACCTGAAGAAGGGCGACACCGTTACCGACGCCTACCTGGACGGCCTGAAGAAGGCCGACTGGTTCGTGCTGCGCATGAAGGATGACGACGCCTCCGAAGCCATCGAACGCGCCCAGAAGCAGATCCAGGCGCACGAGAAGGAATTCGAGCGTCGCTTCGCCGACAAGCGCGGCAAGATCACCGCGGGCGACGACCTGGCGCCGGGCGTGCTGAAGATGGTCAAGGTGTTCCTGGCCGTGAAGCGTCGTATCCAGCCGGGCGACAAGATGGCAGGCCGCCACGGCAACAAGGGTGTGGTCTCCAACGTGGTGCCGGTCGAGGACATGCCGTACATGGCCTCGGGCGAGACCGTGGACATCGTGCTGAACCCGCTGGGCGTGCCGTCGCGTATGAACATCGGCCAGATCCTGGAAGTGCATCTGGGCTGGGCCGCCAAGGGCCTGGGTCGCAAGATCCAGGGCATGCTGGAAGCCCAGGCCGCGATCAGCGACCTGCGCAAGTTCCTGGACGATGTCTACAACCACGACAAGACCCAGCACGCCAACCATGTCGACCTGACCCAGTTCAGCGACGAGGAGCTGCTGCGCCTGGCCGACAACCTGACCGACGGCGTGCCGATGGCCACCCCGGTGTTCGACGGTGCCACCGAAGCCGAGATCAAGCACATGCTTGCCCTGGCCGACCTGCCGCTGAGCGGCCAGACCCAGCTGTATGACGGCCGCACCGGTGAGGCATTCGATCGCCACACCACCGTGGGCTACATGCACTACCTGAAGCTGAACCACCTGGTCGACGACAAGATGCACGCCCGTTCGACCGGCCCGTACTCGCTCGTTACCCAGCAGCCGCTGGGCGGCAAGGCGCAGTTCGGCGGCCAGCGCTTCGGTGAAATGGAAGTCTGGGCGCTGGAAGCCTACGGCGCGGCCTACACCCTGCAGGAAATGCTGACGGTGAAGTCCGATGACGTGCAGGGTCGTAACCAGATGTACAAGAACATCGTCGACGGTGAGCACGAGATGGTCGCGGGCATGCCGGAATCCTTCAACGTTCTCGTGAAGGAAATCCGCTCGCTGGCCATCAACATGGAACTGGAAGACAACTGATGGCGCAGGCGCGGCTGCCCCGGCAGCCGCGCCACCCGTTTGTTTACTGACAGCCCATCGACAAGATTTCCTCCTTTCGGAGAAACACCATGAAAGACTTGCTCAACCTCTTCAACCAGCAGCGCCAGACGCTGGACTTCGACGCGATCAAGATCGCGCTGGCCTCGCCGGACCTGATCCGTTCGTGGTCCTTCGGCGAAGTGAAGAAGCCGGAAACCATCAACTACCGTACGTTCAAGCCGGAACGTGACGGCCTGTTCTGCGCCGCCATCTTCGGACCGGTCAAGGACTACGAGTGCCTGTGCGGCAAGTACAAGCGCATGAAGCACCGCGGCGTGGTCTGCGAAAAGTGCGGCACCGAAGTCACCCTGGCCAAGGTGCGTCGCGAGCGCATGGGCCACATCGACCTGGCCTCGCCGGTCGCGCACATCTGGTTCCTCAAGTCGCTGCCGTCGCGCATCGGCCTGATGCTGGACATGACCCTGCGTGACATCGAGCGCGTGCTGTACTTCGAAGCCTACGTGGTGACCGAGCCGGGTCTGACGACCCTGGAGCGCCGTCAGCTGCTGACCGAAGAGCAGTACCTGCAGGCACGCCAGGAACACGGCGACGACTTCGATGCCGCCATGGGCGCCGAGGCCGTGTACGAACTGCTGCGCACCATCGACCTGCAGTCGGAAATGACCCGCCTGCGCGAAGAAATCGCCAGCACCGGTTCGGAAACCAAGCTCAAGCGTCTGACCAAGCGCATCAAGCTGGTCGAGGCCTTCCTCGAGTCGGGCAACCGTCCGGAGTGGATGGTCATGACCGTGCTGCCGGTGCTGCCGCCGGACCTGCGTCCGTTGGTGCCGCTGGACGGTGGCCGCTTCGCGACCTCCGACCTGAACGATCTGTACCGCCGCGTCATCAACCGCAACAACCGCCTGCGCCGCCTGCTCGAGCTGAACGCGCCGGACATCATCGTGCGCAATGAAAAGCGCATGCTGCAGGAATCGGTCGATGCGCTGCTGGACAACGGTCGTCGCGGCCGTGCCATCACCGGCACCAACAAGCGCCCGCTGAAGTCGCTGGCCGACATGATCAAGGGCAAGCAGGGTCGCTTCCGTCAGAACCTGCTGGGCAAGCGCGTCGACTACTCGGGCCGTTCGGTCATCGTGGTCGGTCCGTACCTGCGCCTGCACCAGTGCGGCCTGCCCAAGAAGATGGCGCTTGAGCTGTTCAAGCCGTTCGTGTTCGCCAAGCTGCAGCGTCGTGGCCTGGCCACCACCATCAAAGCCGCCAAGAAGCTGGTCGAGCGCGAAGAAGCCGAAGTCTGGGACATCCTGGAAGAGGTCATCCGCGAACATCCGGTGATGCTGAATCGTGCGCCGACCCTGCATCGTCTGGGCATCCAGGCGTTCGAGCCGGTGCTGATCGAAGGCAAGGCCATCCAGCTGCACCCGCTGGTCTGCACCGCGTTCAACGCCGACTTCGACGGTGACCAGATGGCCGTCCACGTGCCGCTCTCGCTGGAAGCCCAGCTGGAAGCGCGTGCGCTGATGATGTCCACCAACAACATCCTGTCGCCGGCCAACGGCGAGCCGATCATCGTGCCGTCGCAGGACGTCGTGCTGGGTCTGTACTACATGACCCGCTCGCTGGAGAACAAGAAGGGCGAGGGCATGGCCTTCGCCAACATCTCCGAAGTCAAGCGCGCCTACGACAACCGCGTGGTCGAACTGCACGCACGCGTCAAGGTCCGCATCACCGAAGTGGTGACCGACGAGGACGGCAACAAGCAGAACAAGACCTCGATCGTGGACACCACGATCGGTCGCGCCCTGCTGGCTGAAATCCTGCCGGAAGGCCTGCCGTTCGCGCTGGCCAACACCGAGCTGACCAAGAAGAACATCAGCCGCCTGATCAACTCCAGCTACCGCCAGCTGGGCTTGAAGGACACGGTCGTGTTCGCCGACAAGCTGATGTACACCGGCTTTGCCTACGCCACCCGTGCCGGCGTGTCGATCGGCATCGACGACATGCTGATCCCGGACGAGAAGAAGGGCATCCTCACCGAGGCCGAAGCCGAAGTGCTGGAAATCCAGGAGCAGTACCAGTCGGGCCTGGTCACCGCCGGCGAACGCTACAACAAGGTGGTCGACATCTGGTCGCGTACCAATGAACGCATCGCCAAGGCGATGATGGACACCATCGGTACCGAGAAGGTGATCAACGCCAAGGGCGAGACCATCGACCAGAAGTCGATGAACTCGCTGTACATCATGGCCGACTCCGGTGCGCGTGGTAGCCAGGCGCAGATCCGTCAGCTGGCCGGTATGCGTGGCCTGATGGCGCGACCGGATGGCTCGATCATCGAAACGCCCATCAAGGCGAACTTCCGTGAAGGCCTGAACGTGCAGGAGTACTTCAACTCCACGCACGGTGCCCGTAAGGGTCTGGCCGATACCGCGCTGAAGACGGCGAACTCGGGTTACCTGACCCGTCGTCTGGTCGACGTGGCGCAGGACGTGGTCATCACCGAGGTGGATTGCGGTACCACCGAAGGCCTGACCATGACCCCGATCGTGGAAGGCGGCGACGTCGTGGAGCCGTTGAAGGACCGCGTGCTGGGTCGTGTCGTGGCCGAGGACGTGTTCCTGCCGGGCAACGACGAAGATCCGATCGTGACCCGCAACACCCTGCTCGACGAGCAGTGGGTGGCCCTGCTTGAAGATGCCAGCGTGCAGTCGGTGAAGGTCCGTTCGACCATCTCCTGCGCCTCGCCCTTCGGTGTCTGCGCCCATTGCTACGGCCGCGATCTGGCCCGTGGCCACATCGTCAACATCGGTGAAGCGGTCGGCGTCATCGCCGCCCAGTCGATCGGTGAGCCGGGTACCCAGCTGACCATGCGTACGTTCCACATCGGTGGTGCGGCATCGCGTGCGGCTGCGGTCGACAACGTCACCGTCAAGACCACCGGTTCGGTGAAGTTCAACAATCTGAAGTCGGTCGAGCACGCCAGCGGTTCGCTGGTGGCGGTCTCGCGTTCGGGTGAAATCTCGGTGCTCGATGCCCACGGTCGTGAGCGTGAGCGTTACAAGCTGCCCTACGGCTCGACCATCGCGTCCAAGGATGGCGACCAGGTCAAGGCTGGCCAGACCGTGGCCAACTGGGACCCGCATAACCACCCGATCGTGTCCGAAGTGGCCGGTTTCATCCGCTTCATCGACTTCATCGACGGCGTCACCGTCATCGAGAAGACCGACGAACTGACCGGCCTGGCATCGCGTGAAATCACCGATCCGAAGCGTCGTGGCTCGCAGGCCAAGGAACTGCGCCCGATCGTGCGTATCGTGGATGGCAAGGGCAATGACCTGACCATTCCGAACACCGATCTGCCGGCCCAGTACCTGCTGCCGCCGCGTTCCATCGTCAACCTGCAGGACGGCGCCGCCGTCGGCGTGGGCGACGTGGTCGCCAAGATCCCGCAGGAAGCGTCCAAGACCCGTGACATCACCGGTGGTCTGCCGCGCGTTGCCGACTTGTTCGAAGCGCGCAAGCCGAAGGATCCGGCGATCCTGGCCGAGCGTTCGGGCATCATCAGCTTCGGCAAGGACACCAAGGGCAAGCAGCGCCTGATCATCAAGGACACCGATGGTTCCGAGCACGAAGAGCTGATCCCGAAGTACCGTCAGGTGATCGTGTTCGAAGGCGAGCACGTGACCAAGGGCGAAACCATCGTGGACGGCGAGCCGAGCCCGCAGGACATCCTGCGTCTGCTGGGCGTCGAGCCGCTGGCGGCCTACCTGGTCAAGGAAATCCAGGACGTGTACCGCCTGCAGGGCGTGAAGATCAACGACAAGCACATCGAAGTGATCACCCGTCAGATGCTGCGCAAGGTCGAGATCACCGACCAGGGCAGCAGCAAGTTCCTGAATGGCGAGCAGGCCGAGCGCCAGCGCGTCATCGAGGAAAATGCACGCCTGACCGCCCGCAACGAGCTGATCGCCCGTTTCGATCCGGTCCTGCTGGGTATCACCAAGGCGTCGCTGGCCACCGAATCGTTCATCTCGGCGGCCTCCTTCCAGGAAACCACCCGCGTGTTGACCGAAGCTGCCGTCCGCGGCACCAAGGACAACCTGCGCGGCCTGAAGGAAAACGTCATCGTCGGCCGCCTGATCCCGGCCGGTACCGGTCTGTCGTACCACGCCAACCGCCGTCGCAACGCCTCGGGTCTGACCGACTCGGAAATGCAGACCCTGTCCGGCTCCGCGCCGGTAGTGGCTGAAGTGGCAGCGCCGGCACCGGTGGCCGTGGCATCGACCGACGCCGAACAGGCGCCGGGCAGCGACGAGTAATACGCAGGCCCGGCTCCGGCCGGGCCCGCGGCAGGGCAGGGTGCCGACCTCCGGGTCGGCCCCGTCCCGGCAGGACACGGCGCAGGCCGGTCCGATGAATCGGCAGCACCGGCCACTGGCCGGATCGCCACCGATGAGGTAGGATGCCCGCCGGTCTTGCAAAGGACCGGCTTGACAACCTGAACGGGGGGCACGGAAAAGGCTCCCCTGTAACGGCCCGGGATCAGGGCTGGCCGGGCGCGTGCGCATTTGACTGCGTTTTCGCCGGGTTGCTACAATCGTCTGTCTCAGCAGGCCGGTTTCTCGCCTGCTCGCACATTTCCGCATTCAATGGCCAGTCTTTTCATTGGCCTCTCTCAGAAGAACATACTGATGGCGACGATCAATCAGCTTGTCCGCAAGCCGCGGCAGGCAACCACTTATAAGAGTGCCTCCCCGGCTCTCGATAAGTGCCCCCAGCGCCGTGGCGTCTGCACGCGCGTGTACACCACCACTCCGAAGAAGCCGAACTCGGCGCTTCGCAAGGTTGCCAAGGTTCGCCTGACCAACCAGGAAGAAGTGATTAGCTACATCGGCGGCGAAGGCCACAACCTGCAGGAGCACTCCGTGGTCCTGATCCGTGGCGGTCGCGTCAAGGATCTGCCGGGTGTGCGTTACCACACCGTGCGTGGCTCGCTGGACGCCTCCGGCGTTGCCAAGCGTCGCCAGGGCCGTTCCAAGTACGGCGCCAAGCGTCCGAAGAGCTAAGGGAAAGTACACATGTCTCGTAAAGGTAATACGCCGCAGCGCTCTGTCCTGCCGGATCCGAAGCACGGAAGTGAAACCATCGCACGCTTCATCAACATGGTGATGCTGAGCGGCAAGAAGTCGGTCGCTGAAAAGATCGTCTATGGCGCCATGGACGTGATCGGCGAAAAGAACCCGAATTCCGTCGAGCTGGTTCAGAAGGCTCTGGAAAACGTGGCTCCGTCGGTCGAAGTCAAGTCCCGTCGCGTCGGTGGTGCCACCTACCAGGTGCCCGTCGAAGTGCGTTCCTCGCGCAAGATGGCGCTGGCCATGCGTTGGCTGATCGACTCCGCGCGCAAGCGTGGTGAGAACACCATGCCGAAGAAGCTGGCTGCCGAACTGCTGGACGCCTCGGAAAACCGTGGTGGCGCTATCAAGAAGCGCGAAGAAACCCACCGCATGGCCGAAGCCAACAAGGCATTCGCCCACTACCGCTGGTGAGTTTGACGGCCTTGCAAAACAGGCACGGCGGCACTATCTCCTAGTGCCGCTTCGCGGCACCTGGGGTGCCGCGCCAATCCGAAGGCCGCCGAAAGGCGGCGTTCGGCCATCCGAATTCCAAGAAATTGAGAGGCTCCCGTGGCCCGCAACACTCCCATCGAGCGTTACCGCAACTTCGGCATCATGGCTCACATCGATGCCGGCAAGACCACCACGTCCGAGCGCATCCTGTTCTACACCGGCAAGAGCCACAAGATCGGTGAAGTGCACGACGGCGCTGCCACCATGGACTGGATGGAGCAGGAGCAGGAGCGTGGCATCACGATCCAGTCCGCTGCGACCACCGCGTTCTGGAAGGGCATGGACAAGTCCCTGCCGGAGCACCGCTTCAACATCATCGATACCCCCGGACACGTCGACTTCACCATCGAAGTGGAGCGTTCGCTGCGCGTGCTCGACGGTGCGGTGTTCGTGCTGTGCGCCGTCGGTGGCGTGCAGCCGCAGTCGGAAACCGTGTGGCGCCAGGCCAACCGGTACAAGGTGCCGCGCATTGCCTTCGTCAACAAGATGGACCGCACCGGTGCCAACTTCACCAAGGTCGTGGGCCAGCTGAAGGCCAAGCTCGGCGCCACCGCCGTGCCGATGCAGCTGCCGATCGGCGCTGAAGAAGGCTTCAAGGGCGTGGTCGACCTGATCAAGATGAAGGCCATCCATTGGGATGAAGCCTCGCAGGGCATGAAGTTCGAGTACCTGGAAATCCCGGCCGACATGCAGGCGGAGGCCGAAGAGGCCCGCACCTACATGATCGAAGCCGCGGCTGAAGCCAGCGAAGAGCTGATGGAAAAGTACCTGGGCGGCGAAGAGCTGACCGAGGCCGAAATCGTCGAGGCCCTGCGCGTGCGCACCCTGGCCACCGACATCGTGCCGATGTACTGCGGTTCGGCGTTCAAGAACAAGGGCGTGCAGGCCATGCTCGACGGCGTGGTGCAGCTGCTGCCGTCGCCGATCGACGTGCCGGACGTGACCGGTACCGACGTGGACGATGAAACCATCGCCCTGAGCCGCAAGTCCGACGACAAGGCCCCGTTCTCGGCCCTGGCCTTCAAGATCATCACCGATCCGTTCGTGGGCGCGCTGACCTTCTTCCGTGTCTACTCGGGCACCCTGAACGCCGGCGACCAGCTGCTGAACTCGGTCAAGGGCAAGAAGGAGCGCATCGGCCGCATCCTGCAGATGCATTCCAACGATCGCGAAGAGATCAAGGAAGTGCTGGCCGGTGACATCGCGGCTGCTGTGGGCCTGAAGGACACCACCACCGGTGACACCCTGTGCTCGCAGGACCACCCGATCATCCTGGAGCGCATGGTGTTCCCGGAGCCGGTCATCTCGATGGCCGTCGAACCGAAGACCAAGTCCGACCAGGAAAAGATGGGTCTGGCCCTCGGCCGTCTGGCCCAGGAAGATCCGTCGTTCCGCGTCAAGACCGACGAAGAATCCGGCCAGACCATCATCTCGGGCATGGGCGAGCTGCACCTGGACATCATCGTCGACCGCATGAAGCGCGAGTTCAACGTTGAAGCCAACGTGGGCAAGCCGCAGGTTGCGTACCGCGAAACCATCCAGATGGCCGACGTCAAGTCGGACTACAAGCACGCCAAGCAGTCCGGTGGTAAGGGGCAGTACGGTCACGTCGTGATCGAGCTGTCGCCGATCACCGCTGAAGACCGTGCAGATCCGAAGCTGGCCGCCGGCATCAAGGATGATTTCCTGTTCATCAACGACATCACCGGTGGCGTGATTCCGAAGGAATTCATTCCGTCGATCGAAAAGGGCCTGCGCGAAACCATCACCAGCGGTCCGCTGGCCGGCTTCCCGGTCGTGGACGTCAAGGTGAAGCTGGTGTTCGGCTCGTACCATGACGTCGACTCCTCGGAAATGGCGTTCAAGCTGGCTTCCTCGATGGCCTTCAAGCAGGGCTTCCAGAAGGCCAAGCCGGTCCTGCTGGAGCCGATCATGAAGGTCGAGATCGTGACCCCGGAGGATTACCAGGGTGACGTGATGGGCGACGTCAGCCGTCGTCGTGGCGTGCTGCAGGGTTCGAGCACCACCGGTGACGGTTCGGCCAGCATCATCAACGCGATGATCCCGCTGGGTGAAATGTTCGGTTACGCCACCTCGCTGCGTTCGCAGACCCAGGGTCGCGCGACGTTCACGATGGAATTCGACCACTACGAGCCGGCGCCGAACAACATCGCCGAAACCGTGATCAAGAAGTCCTGAGCGTAAGCTCGGGACTCCACCTCATTCTTTTCTGATATCCAAGGTATACAACAATGGCAAAGGGTAAGTTCGAGCGCACCAAGCCGCACGTCAACGTCGGCACCATCGGTCACGTCGATCACGGCAAGACCACGCTGACCGCTGCACTGACCAAGATCGGTGCCGAGCGCTTCGGTGGCGAATTCAAGGATTACTCGGCGATCGACGCCGCGCCGGAAGAAAAGGCGCGTGGCATCACGATCTCGACCGCGCACGTCGAATACGAATCCACCGAGCGTCATTACGCCCACGTGGATTGCCCGGGCCATGCTGACTACGTCAAGAACATGATCACCGGTGCTGCCCAGATGGACGGCGCGATCCTGGTCTGCTCGGCCGCTGACGGCCCGATGCCGCAGACCCGCGAGCACATCCTGCTGTCGCGTCAGGTCGGCGTGCCGTACATCGTCGTGTTCCTGAACAAGGCCGACATGGTGGACGACGCCGAGCTGCTGGAACTGGTCGAAATGGAAGTCCGCGAGCTGCTGAGCAAGTACGACTTCCCGGGCGACGACACCCCGATCATCGCGGGCTCGGCCCGTCTGGCGCTGGAAGGCGACCAGAGCGACATCGGCGTGCCGTCGGTGATCAAGCTGGTCGAGGCGCTGGACACCTGGATCCCGCTGCCGGAGCGTGACGTCGACAAGGCATTCCTGATGCCGGTCGAAGACGTGTTCTCGATCTCGGGCCGCGGCACCGTGGTGACCGGTCGTATCGAGCGCGGCGTGATCAAGGTCGGCGAAGAAATCGAAATCGTCGGTATCCGCGACACCGTCAAGACCACCGTGACCGGCGTGGAAATGTTCCGCAAGCTGCTCGACCAGGGTCAGGCAGGCGACAACGCCGGTCTGCTGCTGCGCGGCACCAAGCGTGACGACGTCGAGCGTGGCCAGGTCCTCTGCAAGCCGGGTTCGATCAAGCCGCACACCCAGTTCGACGCCGAAGTCTACGTCCTGTCCAAGGATGAAGGCGGCCGCCACACCCCGTTCTTCAAGGGCTACCGTCCGCAGTTCTACTTCCGTACCACCGACATCACCGGTGCGGTCGAGCTGCCGGAAGGCGTGGAAATGGTCATGCCGGGCGACAACGTGAAGATGGTTGTCACCCTGATCAACCCGGTCGCCATGGACGAAGGCCTGCGCTTCGCGATTCGTGAAGGCGGTCGTACCGTCGGCGCCGGCGTGGTCTCCAAGATCCTCAAGTAAT
>NZ_JALJRW010000005.1:178039-264956 GCF_024519465.1 Stenotrophomonas sp. Ste86
CGTGAAGGCGGTCGTACCGTCGGCGCCGGCGTGGTCTCCAAGATCCTCAAGTAATCTGCTAGAATCTTCGCCCCGATGTTGCCTGGGTAGGGCATCGGGGCGGAACCAAACGGGAAAAGAGGCGCAGGAAGCTCCTCGTGTTCCCCAGACCAGGAAGGGTCGCGCCATTCAGGCAGTGTCAACAGGTCCCCTGTTGACCGCCACGTTGTATGCGCGCTATACTTTTTGTCTGGGCAGATCGGGAGACCGGTCTGCCTCGATTTTTGAGGTCTACGGAAAGATCTTGTCGCCGCACGGGAATGTGCGGCGTCTGCATTCAGGATATTCATGGGGCAAGGCAACCCAGAGGCCTTGTCCGTCGCTCTTTTAACGAAGGAACCCACCGTCATGGCGGACCAAAAGATCCGGATTCGGCTGAAGGCGTTCGATCATCGTTTGATCGACCGTTCGGCCAGCGAGATCGTAGAAACGGCAAAGCGGACCGGCGCGCAAGTGCGTGGCCCGATCCCGCTGCCGACCAAGATCGAGCGTTACACCATTCTCGTTTCCCCGCACGTCGACAAAGACGCGCGTGACCAGTACGAGACCCGCACGCATAAGCGCGTGCTCGATATCGTTGACCCGAACGACAAGACCGTGGACGCGCTGATGAAGCTCGAACTGGCTGCCGGCGTCGACGTTCAGATCAAGCTGACCTGAGGACTACGACCATGACGAAGAAATATTCGTTGGGCTTCGTGGGCCGCAAGGCTGGCATGAGCCGCGTGTTCACCGAAGATGGCCAGGCCATCCCGGTAACCCTGATTGAAGCCACCCCGAACCGCATCGCGCAGATCAAGACCGTCGAAGCTGACGGCTACAGCGCCGTGCAGGTGACCGTCGGCGCGCGTCGCGCTGCCCTGGTCAACAAGCCCGAATCCGGTCACTTCGCCAAGGCGAAGGTCGAAGCCGGTCGTGGCCTGTGGGAATTCCGCGTTGAAGACGCGCAGCTCGGCGATTTCGCCGTCGGCGGCGAAGTCAAGGCGGACATCTTTGAAGTTGGCCAGAAGGTCGACGTCCAGGGTGTCACCAAGGGTAAGGGCTTCCAGGGCACCATCAAGCGCTACAACTTCCGTATGGGCGATGCAACCCACGGTAACTCGCTGTCGCATCGCGCGCCGGGTTCCTTGGGCCAGCGCCAGACCCCGGGTCGTGTTTTCCCGGGTAAGAAGATGTCCGGCCACATGGGTTCGGTGCAGCAGAGCACCCAGAACCTTGAAGTGGTGAAGGTCGATGTCGAACGTGGTCTGATCGCAATCCGTGGTGCCGTTCCGGGCGCAGCGGGTGGTGACGTGATCGTTCGTCCGGCTAGCAAGGCATAAGGAGAGATGACGATGGAACTCGTTATCACGGGTAGCAACAACAAGGTCTCGGTCTCCGATGCCGTGTTCGGTCGCGATTTCAGCGAAGATCTGGTTCACCAGGTCGTCGTTGCTTACCGCAACGCCGGTCGCGCCGGCACCAAGGCGCAGAAGACTCGCTCTGAAGTGGCTGGTACCACCAAGAAGTCGAAGAAGCAGAAGGGCGGCGGCGCGCGTCATGGCGCACTGACGGCTCCGATCTTCGTCGGCGGTGGTGTCACCTTCGCGGCCAAGCCGCGCAGCTTCGAGCAGAAGGTCAATCGCAAGCAGTACCGTGCAGCTATGTGCGCGATCCTGTCCGAGCTGAACCGTCAGGGCCGTTTGACGATCGTGGAGTCCTTCGATGTCGAAGCGACCAACACCAAGTCGTTGATCGCCAAGCTGGCCGGCCTGGAAGTGGGCAAGCGCCCGCTGATCGTCACCGAAGATGCCTCCGAGCACCTGTACCTGTCGGCGCGCAACATTCCCTACGTGGAAGTGCGTGACGTCCAGGGTCTGGACCCGGTGTCGCTGGTCGGTGCCGACACGGTCGTCATCACCGCTGACGCGGTCAAGAAGGTCGAGGAGTGGCTGGCATGAGCGCCAACGAGAAAGTCTTCAGCGTGCTGCGTGCTCCGCGAGTCTCCGAAAAGACCGCGCGCCTGCAGGAACATTCCAACCAGTATGTCTTTGAAGTGTCGAACGAAGCGACCAAGGCCGATGTAAAGGCCGCGGTAGAGCAGCTGTTCGCCGTCAAGGTCGAGTCGGTCAACGTGCTGAACGTGAAGGGCAAGAACAAGTCCTTCCGTAACCGCACCGGCCGTCGCGGCGATTGGCGCAAGGCATACGTGCGTCTCGCCGATGGCCAGTCCATCGATGTAACGGCCAAGGCCTGAGGTCCATCCCATGCCATTGATGAAATTCAAGCCCACTTCCCCCGGCCGCCGTTCGGCCGTGCGCGTGGTTACGCCCGATCTGCACAAGGGCGCACCGCACGCAGCGTTGCTGGAGCCGCAGAGCAAGTCCGGTGGTCGTAACCACCACGGCCGCATCACCACCCGTCACGTTGGTGGTGGTCACAAGCAGCATTACCGCGTCATCGACTTCAAGCGCAACAAGGAAGGCATTCCGGCGCGCGTGGAACGCATCGAATACGATCCGAACCGCACCGCCCATATCGCCCTGCTGTGCTACGTCGACGGCGAGCGCCGCTACATCATCGCACCGAAGGGCCTGAAGGCCGGTGACCAGGTGATCGCGGGCTCGGACGCGCCGATCAAGGCGGGCAACACCCTGCCGCTGCGCAACATCCCGGTCGGTACCACTGTCCACGGCATCGAACTGAAGCCGGGCAAGGGTGCCCAGATCGCCCGTGCCGCCGGCGCCGCCGTGCAGCTCGTCGCTCGTGAAGGCATCTACGCCACCCTGCGCCTGCGCTCGGGTGAAATGCGCAAGGTGCCGGTCGAGTGCCGCGCCACCATCGGTGAAGTCGGTAACGACGAACACAACCTGGAAAAGCTGGGCAAGGCTGGCGCCAAGCGCTGGCGCGGTGTTCGCCCGACCGTTCGTGGTGCTGCCATGAACCCGGTTGACCATCCGCACGGTGGTGGTGAGGCGAAGGCCGGCCAGGGTAATCCGCATCCGGTCACCCCGTGGGGTGTTCCGACCAAGGGTTACAAGACGCGCAAGAACAAGCGCACCCAGCAATTCATCGTCCGCGATCGTAGGGGCTAATCGACCATGGCACGTTCACTCAAGAAGGGCCCGTTCGTCGATCACCACCTCGTCAAGAAGGTGGAGGCCGCTGCGGGTAGCAAGAAGCCGATCAAGACCTGGTCGCGCCGTTCGATGATCCTGCCGGAAATGGTAGGCATCACCATCGCCGTTCATAACGGCAAGAACCACGTCCCGGTGCTCGTCAACGAGAACATGGTCGGCCACAAGCTCGGCGAATTTGCCATCACTCGGACCTTCAAGGGTCACGGTGGTGACAAGAAGTCGGGCAAGTAAGGAGAGATGACAATGGAAGCGAAAGCAATCCTGCGCTCCGCGCGCATCTCTGCGCAGAAAGCCCGCCTGGTCGCAGACCAGGTGCGTGGCCTGCCGGCCGAGCGTGCGGTCAACCTGCTGAAGTTTTCGGATAAGAAGGCTGCCCACCTGATCAAGAAGGTGGTGGAGTCGGCTATCGCAAATGCCGAAAACAACCAGGGCGCCGACGTCGACGAGCTGAAGGTTCAGACCATCATGGTAGATGAAGGTCCGACCCTGAAGCGTTTCATGGCGCGGGCGAAAGGCCGCGGCACCCGCATCCTCAAGCGCACCAGCCACATCACTGTGGTTGTGGGCGCCGGCAAGTAAGCGGAAAGGAAAACACCATGGGTCATAAAGTTCATCCGATTGGTATCCGCCTCGGCATTTCCAAGGACTGGAACTCCAAGTGGTACGCCAACAAGGCCGAGTTTGCTGGTTATCTGGCAGCCGACCTGAAGGTGCGGGAAATGCTGCGCAAGAAGCTTGCGCAGGCCGGCATCAGCAAGATCCTTATCGAGCGTCCGGCAAAGACCGCTCGCGTGACGATCCACACCGCCCGTCCGGGCGTGGTGATCGGCAAGCGCGGTGAGGACATCGAAAAGCTGCGCAAGGAAGTGAGCGAGATGATGGGCGTCCCGGCGCACATCAACGTCACCGAAGTGCGCAAGCCCGAGCTGGACGCGCAGCTGGTTGCCGAGTCGATCGCGCAGCAGCTGGAGCGTCGCATCATGTTCCGCCGTGCAATGAAGCGCTCGGTCGGCAACGCGATGCGCCTCGGTGCCCTGGGCATCAAGGTCAACGTCGGTGGCCGCTTGAACGGTGCAGAAATCGCCCGTTCGGAGTGGTACCGCGAAGGCCGCGTGCCGCTGCACACGCTGCGTGCCGACATCGACTATGGCTTCGCTGAAGCCAAGACGACCTACGGCATCATCGGCATCAAGGTCTGGATCTACAAGGGCGAGGTTTTCGATTTCTCCCAGGTTGGCCAGGAAAAGCAGGACGATTCCCCGCGCAACGATCGTAACGATCGCGGCGACCGTGGTGACCGTCAGCGCCCGGCCCGTGAAGCGAGGTAACGACAATGTTGCAACCCAAGCGAACCAAGTACCGCAAGGTACACAAGGGCCGTAACGATGGCCTGAGCTGGAGCGCCAATGCTGTCAGCTTCGGCGAGTACGGCCTGAAGGCAACCGCCCACGGTCAGCTGACCGCGCGTCAGATCGAAGCGGCCCGCCGCTCGATCAGCCGCTACGTCAAGCGCGGTGGCAAGATGTGGATCCGAGTGTTCCCCGACAAGCCGATCACCAAGAAGCCCATCGAAGTCCGAATGGGTTCTGGTAAGGGCAACGTGGAATACTGGGTCGCCCAGATCCAGCCCGGCCGCATGATCTATGAAATTGAAGGTGTGGGTGAAGACGTGGCTCGCGAGGCGTTCCGCCTGGCGGCCGCCAAGCTCTCCGTGACCACCACCTTCGTGACCCGGACGGTGATGTAATGGATATCAAACAACTTCGCGAAAAGTCGGCTGACGATCTGAAGGCCCACCTGACCGATCTGCGTAAGGAGCAGTTCTCGCTCCGCATGCAGCAGGTTACCGGCCAGCTGCCGAAGACTCACGAAACCCGCCGGGTCCGCCGCGAGATTGCTCGCGTCAAGACCCTGCTCGGCAGCACCAAGTAAGGATGGCCGCGATGAGCGACAATACTGAAAACAAGACGCTGCGCACGGTCGAAGGCCGTGTCGTCAGCAACAAGATGGACAAGACGGTCACCGTGTTGGTGGAACGCCTGGTCAAGCACGCCCTGTACGGCAAGTACATCAAGCGTTCGACCAAGCTCCACGCACACGACGCCGACAACGCCTGCAACGAAGGCGATGTCGTCCGCGTGACCGAAATTGCTCCGATGTCCAAGACCAAGAACTGGCGCGTGGTGGAAGTCATCACGCGTGCGGCTGAATAAGGAGATCTGAATCATGATCCAGATGCAGAGCTACCTCGAGGTCGCGGACAATTCCGGTGCCAAGGAAGTGATGTGCATCAAGGTGCTGGGCGGCTCCAAGCGTCGCTACGCCCACATCGGTGACATCATCAAGGTCACCGTGAAGGATGCAATTCCGCGTGGCAAGGTCAAGAAGGGTGAAGTGTTCGATGCCGTCGTGGTGCGTACCCGCAAGGGTGTGCGTCGCGCCGACGGTTCGCTGATCCGTTTCGACGCCAACGCTGCGGTCCTGCTCAACAACAAGCAAGAGCCGATCGGCACCCGCATCTTCGGACCGGTGACTCGTGAACTTCGTACCGAGAAGTTCATGAAGATCGTCTCGCTCGCTCCCGAAGTGCTGTGAGCGACAGGAGATAATCATGGCTAACCGTATCAAGAAGGGCGACCAGGTCGTCGTCAACACCGGCAAGGACAAGGGCAAGCAGGGCGAAATCGTCCGCGTCGACGGCGATCGTGTGATCGTCGCCAACGTGAACATCGTCAAGCGCCACACCAAGCCGAACCCGCAGGCAGGCGTTGCCGGCGGCGTGGTCGAGCGTGAAGCGTCGATCCATATCTCCAACGTGAATGTGCTGAACCCGGCTTCGGGCAAGGGCGAACGCGTTGGTTTCAAGGTGCTGGAGGATGGACGCAAACTGCGTGTGTTCCGCTCCAGCGGTGAGGCGCTCGACGCCTGAGGATGCGCTGATGAATACCCGTCTCGAAAAGTTCTACAAGGAAGAAGTGGTGCCGGCGCTGATGAAGCAGTTCGGCTACACCAATCCGATGCAGGTTCCGAAGCTGGTCAAGGTCACCCTGAACATGGGTGTCGGTGAAGCAGCCACGAACAAGAAGATCCTGGAAAACGCCGTCGCCGACATGGCCAAGGTCTCCGGTCAGAAGCCGATCGTGACCAAGTCCCGCGTCTCGGTGGCCTCGTTCAAGATCCGCGATGGTTGGCCGATCGGCTGCAAGACCACGCTGCGTCGTGAAAAGATGTATGAGTTCATGGATCGCCTGATCAACATCTCGCTGCCGCGCGTGCGCGACTTCCGTGGTGTCTCGGGTCGTTCCTTCGACGGTCGTGGCAACTTCAACATGGGTGTGAAGGAACAGATCATCTTCCCGGAAATCGACTTCGACGCTGTCGACGCGATCCGCGGCATGGATATCGCCATCACCACCACCGCCAAGACCGATGCGGAAGCGAAGGCGCTGCTTGCAGCGTTCAAGTTCCCGTTCCGTAACTGATACGTCGAGGAATCCGATATGGCAAAGACCTCCATGGTCAACCGCGATCTGAAGCGCGCCAAGCTGGCCGTCAAGTTCGCTGGTAAGCGTGAAGAGCTGAAGAAGATCATCTCCAGCACGACCGCTTCGTACGACGAAAAGGCCGACGCTGTCGTCAAGTTGCAGAAGCTGCCGCGCGATTCGTCGCCGAGCCGCCACCGCAACCGTTGCGAACTGTCCGGCCGCCCGCGTGGCGTCTACAGCAAGTTCGGCCTCGGCCGCAACAAGCTGCGCGAAGCCACCATGCGTGGCGACGTGCCGGGCCTGCGCAAGGCCAGCTGGTAAGGGATTCGTCCCGGAACCTGCCTCGCATCCCCTGGGTGCGGGGTAGGGGGACCGACCGGTTGTTCAGGTTTGTTCCCAATTGAAGAGTCCGACGCAAGTCGGGCTCTTTTTGCCGTATACTCCCGCGTCTTGCCTGCTCGCAAGACGTGAGCAGCGCGTGAAGGGTCCTGGCCCATCCCAGGAACACAGCAAGATTTTCGCGAAAGCGGATATCGGTGCACTCAAAGGTATCGACTATGAGCATGACTGATCCCATCGCCGACCTGCTGGTACGCATCAAGAATGCGGCCGCGGTTGGTAAGCAGACGGTGAAAGCACCGTCGTCCAACATCAAGGTTGCCATCGCAGAAGTGTTGAAGTCCGAGGGCTACATCACCGACCTGCGCGTGACCAAGATCGAAAACAACAAGGCCGAGCTTGAAATCGTCCTGAAGTACTTCGAGGGCAAGCCGGTCATCGAGACCCTGAAGCGCTTCTCGCGTTCGGGTCTGCGCCAGTACCGTGGCAAGTCCGAACTGCCGAAGGTCCTCAACGGCCTGGGCATCGCCATCATCTCCACCTCCAAGGGCATCATGACTGATGCGCAGGCGCGCCAGTTGGGCGTCGGCGGCGAAGTCCTGTGCTTCGTGGCCTAAGGCGAGAAGGAACCAACTATGTCCCGCGTAGCCAAGAAGCCGGTCAACCTGCCCAAGGGCGTTGAACTGAACATCCAGCCGGAATCCGTCAGCGTGAAGGGCCCGAAGGGCACCCTGTCGCTGCCCAAGGTTGCTGGCGTTGAAATCACCATCGAAAACGGCGTTGCCAACCTGGCCGCCAACGATCCGAGCCTGCTTGCCCTCACCGGCACCGTGCGCGCGATCCTGGCCAACATGGTCCACGGCGTCACCGAAGGCTTCGAGCGCAAGCTCGAGCTGGTCGGCGTCGGTTACCGTGCCGCCATGCAGGGCAAGGATCTGAACCTGTCGCTCGGGTTCTCGCATCCGGTCCTGTTCGTGGCGCCGGAAGGCATCACCATCTCGACCCCGACCCAGACTGAAGTGCTGGTCCAGGGCACCGACAAGCAGCGCGTCGGTGAAGTGGCTGCCAAGATCCGTGGCTTCCGTCCGCCGGAGCCCTACAAGGGCAAGGGTGTGAAGTACGCCGGCGAAGTCATCATTCGTAAGGAAGCCAAGAAGGCCTAATCAGGCGCGGGAACTTCCACGGGAGCCTGGCCGTCACCGGCCGGGTTTCTCAACGCAAAAGCCCGCTTCACTTCAGCTTTCAAGGAACTCAAATCATGAGCATCAACAAGAACATCGCCCGCCTGCGTCGCGCCAAGTCGACCCGTGCACACATCCGCGTTCTCGGCGTGCCGCGTCTGTCGGTGCTGCGCACCGGTCAGCACCTGTACGCCCAGGTCTTCACCGCCGATGGCTCCAAGGTGCTGGCTGCTGCCAACACCACCCAGGCCGACGTCAAGGAAGGCCTGAAGAACGGCAAGAACAGCGACGCCGCCACCAAGGTCGGCAAGCTGGTCGCCGAGCGCGCCAAGGCTGCGGGCATCGAGAAGGTCGCTTTCGACCGCTCGGGCTACCGCTACCACGGTCGCATCAAGGCACTGGCCGATGCAGCCCGCGAAGGCGGCCTGCAGTTCTAAGGGATTCGGGGGCAGGGGTTTCCCCTGCTCCCACCTGCCTGCCGGCGCGGGTTGCGCCGGACGACGTCCTTCTTCTGCAAGGGCGATCGGTTCACCGCACCACTTCACAGCTATAAGCGGCCCTGAGCCGTACATACCCAACCAATCAAGGAATCAACATGGCAGAAGAACGTCAGCAGCGGGGTCGCGATCGCGACCGTAACCGCGAAGAGAAAGTCGACGACGGCATGATCGAGAAGCTGGTCGCGGTCAACCGCGTCAGCAAGACCGTCAAGGGCGGTCGCCAGTTCACCTTCACCGCACTGACCGTGGTCGGTGACGGCGCAGGCAAGGTCGGTTTCGGTTACGGCAAGGCGCGTGAAGTGCCGGTCGCCATCCAGAAGTCGATGGAGCAGGCGCGCAAGAACCTGGCCGACGTCGATCTGAACAACGGCACCCTGTGGCACCCGGTGAAGTCCGGCCACGGCGCAGCCCGCGTGTTCATGATGCCGGCCTCCGAAGGTACCGGTGTCATCGCCGGTGGTGCCATGCGCGCCGTGCTGGAAGCCGTTGGCGTCAAGAACGTGCTGGCCAAGGCCGTCGGTTCGCGCAACCCGATCAACCTGGTTCGCGCCACGTTGAAGGGCCTGAGCGAAATGCAGTCGCCGGCTCGCATTGCAGCCAAGCGCGGCAAGAAGGTAGAGGATCTCAACCATGGCTAATGAAACCGTCAAGACCGTCAAGGTCCGCCTGGTGCGCGGCCTCCGTGGTGCCCAGTCGCGTCACCGCCTGTCGGTGCGTGCCCTGGGTCTGAGCAAGCTCAACGATGTTCGTGAACTGAAGGACAGCCCGCAGGTTCGCGGTCTGATCAACAAGGTCCACTACCTCGTCAAGGTTGAGGAATAATCCAATGACCATGCATCTGAATGAACTGAGCCCGGCACCGGGCGCTCGCAAAGAGCGTACCCGCGTCGGTCGTGGTATCGGCTCCGGCCTGGGCAAGACCTGCGGCCGCGGCCACAAGGGTTCGTTCGCCCGTAAGGGTGGCGGCAAGATCAAGGCAGGCTTCGAAGGCGGCCAGACCCCCATGCAGCGTCGTCTGCCGAAGGTCGGTTTCCGTTCCAAGATCGCCAAGGACACCGCTGAAGTGCTGTCCTACCAGCTGGAACGCCTGGAAGCGGGTGAGATCGACTTCGCCGCGCTGCGCGCTGCCAAGCTGGTCCCGAGCACCGCGAAGCGTGCCAAGATCGTCATGAAGGGCGACCTGACCAAGGCGTTCACCCTGAAGGGCGTCGCTGCAACGGCCAGTGCCAAGGCCGCGATCGAAGCTGCCGGCGGCAGCGTACAGGAGTAAGACATGGCGCAAGCTGGCATTGGTAACCTCGGCGGCGGGCTCGGCAAGTTCACGGAACTTCGTCAGCGTCTGCTGTTCGTCATCGGGGCGTTGATCGTCTATCGCATCGGCTGTTATGTGCCGGTGCCGGGCGTGAATCCCGATGCCATGCTTGCGCTCATGCAGGCGCAGGGCGGCGGCATCGTGGACATGTTCAACATGTTCTCGGGCGGCGCCCTGCACCGTTTCAGCATTTTCGCGCTGAACGTGATGCCGTACATTTCGGCGTCCATCGTGATGCAGCTGGCGGTCCATATCTTCCCGGCATTGAAGGCAATGCAGAAGGAAGGTGAATCAGGCCGTCGCAAGATCACCCAATATTCCCGCATCGGCGCCGTGTTGCTGGCCGTAGTGCAGGGCGGCAGCATCGCCCTGGCGCTGCAGAACCAGCTGTCGCCGAGCGGCGCGCCGGTCGTGTACGCCCCGGGCATGGGCTTTGTGCTCACCGCCATCGTCGCGCTGACCGCCGGTACGATCTTCCTGATGTGGGTTGGCGAGCAGGTCACCGAGCGTGGCATCGGCAACGGCGTCTCGCTGATCATCTTCGCCGGCATCGTCGCCGGCCTGCCGGGCGCGGTCATCCACACCGTGGAAGCCTACCGCGACGGCAACATGAGCTTCATTTCGCTGCTGCTGATCGTGCTGGTGGTGCTGGCCTTCACCTACTTCGTGGTGTTCGTCGAGCGTGGCCAGCGTCGGATCACGGTGAACTACGCGCGCCGCCAGGGCGGTCGCAATGCGTACATGAACCAGACCTCGTTCCTGCCGCTGAAGCTGAACATGGCGGGCGTGATCCCGGCCATCTTCGCCTCGAGCATCCTGGCGTTCCCGACGACCCTGGCCATGTGGTCCGGCCAGGCCAGTTCGGCCACGTGGCTGCAGAAGGTTGCCAATGCGCTGGGTCCGGGCGAGCCGCTGCACATGATCGTGTTCGCTGCGCTGATCACCGGTTTCGCGTTCTTCTATACCGCGCTGGTGTTCAACTCGCAGGAAACCGCCGACAACCTGAAGAAGTCGGGCGCACTGATTCCGGGCATTCGTCCGGGCAAGGCCACCGCCGATTACATCGACGGTGTGCTGACCCGCCTGACCGCGGCCGGCTCGCTGTACCTGGTGATCGTCTGCCTGCTGCCGGAAATCATGCGCACCCAGCTGGGCGCCTCGTTCTACTTCGGCGGCACCTCGCTGCTGATCGTGGTGGTGGTGGTGATGGACTTCATCGCGCAGATCCAGGCGCACCTGATGTCGCACCAGTACGAGAGCCTGTTGAAGAAGGCCAACCTGAAGGGCGGCAACCGCGGCGGTTTTGCTCGCGGCTGATAAGCCTGTTACACTATTCTTCTTGTTGCGAAGGCCCCTCCGGTTCCCGGACCTGGCCTTCCAAATCGAAGGGCGGCCCCCGCAGCGGTTTCGGGTGGGGGTGTGATGTGGTGGTCCCGCGCAGGAGTAGCGCGGGCGACGAAGAGGGCAACCTCCGCAGTCAACGACATCCGGCGCCGGAGCATGGGCACACTCCCCACGCCGGGTCCATGGAACCTTTGAGGTTCCACGGACTTCCAAGTACACCGAAACCTTGATAGAATCGCTAGTTCACTTTTTTGATCCATCCTGCCGGATTAGCGCGCCCAAGGTGCGCTGTCGGCCATCACTCAGCTGGAGAACCGCGTCATGGCGCGTATTGCAGGCGTCAACCTGCCAGCCCAGAAGCACGTCTGGGTCGGGTTGCAAAGCATTTACGGCATCGGCCGTACCCGTTCGAAGAAGGTCTGCGACGCCGCAGGCGTTACCTCGACCACCAAGATCCGCGACCTGTCCGAACCGGAAATCGAGCGCCTGCGTCTCGAAGTCGGCAAGTACATCGTGGAAGGCGATCTGCGCCGTGAAATCGGTATCGCGATCAAGCGCCTGATGGATCTGGGCTGCTACCGCGGTCTGCGTCACCGTCGCGGTCTGCCGCTTCGTGGCCAGCGCACCCGTACCAACGCCCGCACCCGCAAGGGCCCGCGCAAGGCGATCAGGAAGTAAGGGACCTAAGAAATGGCTAAGCCCGTCGCTAAGACCAAGAAGAAGATCAAGCGCGTCGTCACTGACGGCGTCGCCCACGTCCATGCTTCTTTCAACAACACCATCGTGACCATCACCGACCGTCAGGGCAATGCTCTGTCGTGGGCGACCTCCGGTGGCGCTGGCTTCCGCGGTTCGCGTAAGTCCACCCCGTTCGCTGCCCAGGTGGCTGCCGAGAAGGCCGGCCGTGCCGCGCTCGACTACGGCGTCAAGTCCTTGGAAGTCCGCATCAAGGGCCCGGGTCCGGGTCGTGAGTCGGCCGTGCGCTCGCTGAACAACGTGGGCTACAAGATCACCAACATCATCGACGTGACGCCTATCCCGCACAACGGGTGCCGTCCGCCGAAGAAGCGTCGCGTCTAAAGGAGCGATAAGAAATGGCTCGTTATATCGGTCCTACCTGTAAGCTCGCCCGCCGCGAAGGCGCCGACCTTTCCCTCAAGAGCCCGGCGCGCGCGCTGGACTCCAAGTGCAAGCTGGAGCAGAAGCCCGGCCAGCACGGCGCCACTGCCCGTAAGGGCAAGCTGTCCGACTACGCTACCCAGCTGCGTGAAAAGCAGAAGGTCAAGCGTATCTACGGTCTGCTGGAGCGTCAGTTCCGCAACTACTACAAGAAGGCCTCGACCAAGAAGGGCAACACCGGCGAGAACCTCCTGCAGCTGCTGGAAACCCGCCTGGACAACGTTGTCTATCGCATGGGCTTCGCTGTGACCCGTCCGGCTGCCCGTCAGCTGGTCTCGCACCGCGGCGTCACCGTGAACGGCAAGTCGGTCAACCTGGCTTCGTACCAGGTCAAGGCTGGCGACGCTGTCGCGCTGTCCGAAAAGGCTGCCAAGCAGTTGCGCGTTCAGGAAGCCCTGACCGTGTCTGCCACGCACGACCTGCGTCCGTCGTGGGTTGAAGTGGATTCCGGCAAGTTCGCCGGCATCTTCAAGGCTGTTCCGGATCGTGCGGACCTGCCTGCGGATATCAACGAAGCGCTGATCGTCGAGTTGTATTCGAAGTAATTCACATTGGAGAATCCCCGGCGACGGCCGGGGATTCACTAGGAGAACCCGCAACATGACGGTTACCGCCAACCAGGTTCTGCGTCCTCGCGGTCCGCAGATCGAACGCCTTACCGACACCCGCGCCAAGGTCGTTATCGAACCCTTGGAGCGTGGTTACGGGCATACGCTGGGCAATGCCCTGCGTCGCGTGCTGCTGTCGTCCATCCCGGGCTTCGCCATCACGGAAGTGGAAATCGACGGCGTGCTGCACGAGTACACCACCCTTGAAGGCTTGCAGGAGGACGTGCTTGAAGTCCTGCTCAACCTGAAGGATGTGGCCATCCGCATGCATACCGGCGACAACGCTACGCTGTCGCTGTCCAAGCAGGGGCCGGGTGTCGTTACCGCTGCTGATATCAAGATTGACCATAACACCGAGATCCTCAATCCGGCTCATGTGATCTGCCATCTCACCAAGGATGTGGCGATCAACATGCGTCTGAAGGTCGAGCGCGGTTTCGGCTACCAGCCGGCTGCTGCCCGCCGCCGTCCGGATGAAGAAACCCGTGCCATCGGTCGTCTGGTGCTGGACGCTTCGTTCTCGCCGGTCCGTCGCGTCGCCTATTCGGTGGAAGCGGCCCGCGTCGAACAGCGTACCGATCTGGACAAGCTGGTGCTGGACATCGAAACCAACGGCACGATCGATGCCGAGGAAGCCGTGCGCACTGCCGCGGATATCCTCAGCGATCAGCTGTCGGTGTTCGGTGACTTCACCCACCGCGACCGCGGTGCAGCCAAGCCGGCCAACAACGGCGTGGATCCGGTGCTGCTGCGCCCGATCGACGACCTGGAACTTACCGTGCGTTCGGCCAACTGCCTCAAGGCTGAGAGCATTTACTACATCGGCGATCTGATCCAGAAGACCGAAGTGGAACTGCTCAAGACCCCGAACCTCGGCAAGAAGTCGCTGACCGAGATCAAGGAAGTCCTCGCACAGCGTGGTCTTTCGCTCGGCATGAAGCTGGAGAACTGGCCGCCGGCCGGTGTCGCCCAGCACGGCATGCTCGGCTGATCCAGCGCTACGCAAGATGCTTGACCCCGCACCTTCGGGTGCGGGGGCTTCACCGCAACACGACGCATCGACAGGCCCACAGCCTGCGGTGACGGTCGGCCAGGAGGGCCGGCATCGGACCATCCGCAGTCCAAGCAACAACGCCAGGAAGGCGACAGCGATACCCAACCGATCCAATATTCAATCAAGGAATCACTCCCATGCGTCATATGAAGTCCGGCCGCAAGTTCAACCGCACCAGCGCCCACCGCGAAGCGATGTTCAAGAACATGGCGTCGTCGCTGTTCAAGCACGAGCTGATCAAGACCACGCTGCCGAAGGCCAAGGAACTGCGCCGCGTCGCCGAGCCGCTGATCACCCTGGCCAAGGTCGACTCCGTCGCCAACCGCCGTCTGGCCTTCGCTCGCCTGCGCGACCAGGAAGCCGTCGGCAACCTGTTCACCATCCTGGGCCCGCGTTACGCGAACCGTCCGGGCGGCTACCTGCGTCTGCTGAAGTGCGGTTTCCGCGCTGGCGACAACGCGCCGATGGCCTACGTGGAACTGGTGGATCGTCCGGCTGCCGTGGCTGAAGCCGTCGAAGAATAATCGACGCGCAACACCCGAAATTCGGTGAAGAACCCGGCCTTGTGCCGGGTTTTTCCGTTTGTGGGGTAGGGGTTTGTTGGTGTGTTGATCTACGGCAACGGCAACGGCAACGGCAAAGCGCGTCGCGTACTACGGCGGGGCGTTGGCGTGGGTGGGTCTACGGGACTTGCAGCGT
This sequence comes from Stenotrophomonas sp. Ste86, assembly GCF_024519465.1. Classification (GTDB taxonomy): domain Bacteria; phylum Pseudomonadota; class Gammaproteobacteria; order Xanthomonadales; family Xanthomonadaceae; genus Stenotrophomonas. The sequence goes on from NZ_JALJRW010000005.1 coordinate 192,899, forward strand.
GTCCCGCCAATCCACCCGTACCGACGCCCCTTCCGGGGCAAGGAGTCAAAGGCATTCGCTCTTGCTGTCGGGTCACTGCCAAGATCTCAAACGTCAACAGAACAGGCTGTCTGGTCCAGCGGGCCGATAGCCGGTAGGTCGGCAGGGGCCGGGGCCTGCGGCGCCCTGTTAATCTTGGCGCCTTGCACGTTCACGAGTGTTGGCAATGAATCCACTGCGCTGGAATTACCGCGCCCAGTTCCTGCTGGGGTTTTTGATCTGCGCCGGGCTGTTGGCGTATGCGATCTTCCTGCAGCTCAAGATAGGCCTGGAGCCGTGCCCGCTGTGCATTTTCCAGCGGATCGCGTTCGCCGCGCTCGGGCTGCTGTTCCTGATCGGCGCCCTGCATGGCCCGCGTGATCGCGCCGGTCGTGGCACCTATGGCGTGCTCGCCTTCATCGCCGCGGCCGTCGGCATGGGTATCGCCGGTCGCCACGTGTACGTGCAACTGCTGCCCAAGGACATGGGGTCCAGCTGCGGCCCACCGCTGGCGTTCCTCAGTGAAACCATGGGGCCGTTCGAGGTGTTTCGTACCGTGCTGACCGGTACCGGCGACTGCGGCAACATCGACTGGCGCTTCCTCGGCCTGACCATGCCGATGTGGAGCCTGGTGTGGTTCGTGCTGCTGGCCGCGTGGGCGCTGTTCGTGTCCTTCCGCAAGCGCCGCGCCTGATCGACACGGCGCGCTGATCGCGTGCCTGCTGCGCCCGCCGGCAACGTGCTGGCGGGCGCAGTCGTTCAGAAGTCCTGCTGCAGGCTCAGGTAGGCGCCGCGACGCGGACCCCACTGCGGGGCGAACACGCCGATACCCCCGCCGTCGCGGAGTTGATAGCTGCGGTCCAGTGCGTTGACCAGCGCCAGCTGCGCGTGCAGCGGGTGGCCGCTGTCGGCGTTGAAGTCGTGCGCCGCGCTGAGGTTGACCTGCAGGTAGGACGGCAGCGCACCGCCATTGGGCACGCCCTCGATGTCCGAACGCAGGCCGCTGCCATACACGTAGTTCGCCCCGACCCGGTTGTGGCCGGCGAAGGCGTAGCTGACGCCGCCTGACGATGTCAGTTTCTGGTCGTGGTCCAGATGGATCCAGTTGTCCTGCACGTAGGCCAGCGCTTCCGGGTCCAGGTTGTACTGGCTGGTGATCACCTGCTTGCCCATCGCCTTGTTGTAAGCCGCATTGAAATACGCACTGAGTGGGCCACTGCTGTAGTCGGCGCTGAACTCCACGCCGTGTATGTGCCCGTAGCGGTAGTTGAAGGTGGAATAGATGTAGGCCGCACCGAACTGGCCTTCGTCCTGCAGGCGGTCGACCTTGCGGTCGTACGCGTCCAGGCCCAGGGTCAGGTGCTCGCCAACCTGCTGGGAGACACCCACGTCGTAATAGTCGCTGCGTTCGGACAACGGCGTGGTGCTGCCGACGGTCGGCTGCTGGTTGGTGGTGCCGTCGTAGCGCGCGATGTCACTGCTGGCGACCAGCTCGCTGGCCGGTGGGGTGAAGTAGCGCGAGTAGCCGGCATGCACGGTGGTGCTGTCGCTGGCGTTCCAGACCACGCCCAGGCGCGGGCTGAGCTGACCTTCGGTGCCGCCGAAGGCCTTGTAGCGGTCTGCGCGCAGGCCGTAGTTGACCGTCCAGTCCTGGCCGACCCGCCATTCGTCCTGCACGTACGCCGCCGCGGTGCTGGCATGGAAGGCGCTGGCATCGGTGATCACGATCGGGGTGGTGCTGGCCTGGTTGCCGTCGGCGTCGACCGGGAACACCCAGGCGGTGCTGCCCGCGCGCGCGCGTTCGCTGTTGCCGTACAGGCCATAGCGCAGGGTGTGGTTGTCGCCCAGCGGGGTCGAGAAATCGGCCTGCACGGTGCTGGCGCGGTTGTTGCGGTCCACCTGTGAGGCCACGCCATCGAAGATCAAGTCGCCGGCCACGTCCGGGTTGAAGGCCAGGTCGCTGTAACGCTGCCCGGCCGACACCTGGTAGGCGGTCTGGCCGAGCGTGCCCTGCAGCACGAGCATGCCGAAGCGGGTGGTCTCGCGCTGGGTTTCATCCAGCTGTGCCGAGTCGGCCTGGACGGTATCCAGATAGCCGAACTGTGGCGTCTGGCCGGGGTTGACCGGGATCTGGAAGCGGTTGTTGGCGAAGCCGGCGAACAGGCTCAGGCGGGTGGTGTCGTTGACCAGGTAGGTCAGGTCGGCGAACGCCTTGCCCTGGTGGGTGTCGTCATGGTCGGGCCGGCGCGAGGCGGTGGGGTTTTCCAGGCCGACCTCGTTCTGGTTGTAGTTGCCGGTCAGGTACCAGCTCCAGCGGCCCTGGTTGCCCCACCACGAGGCGTTGGGGTTGATCGTGCCGAACGACCCGGCGGTGATGCCGGCGCTGCCACCATTGCCCAGCTCGGCGCCGCTGCGGGTGGTGATGTCGACCACGGCGGCGGTGCGTTCGCCGAACTGGGCCGGCAGTGCGCCGTCCATCAGGCGGATGCTCTTGATGGTGCGGGCGTCCAGGGTCTGGCCGAAGCCGGAGATCGATTCGGGCAGCAGCACGCCGTTGAGGCGGTACTGCAGGTTGGCGTGGTCGCCGCGCACGTGGACCCCGCCGTAGCTGTCCTGGACCACGCCAGGGGCCTGCAGCAGCACCTGGCTGAGCGGGGCCGATGCCCCCAGCGGCTGCTTCTGGATGTCCTCGGCGGTGATCTGGTACTGGCTGCTGCCGATATCGGGGGAGAGGGCGTTGCGGGCCAGGTCGAGTTGGGCGCTGACGGTGACCGCGTCCAGGTCGGTGACTGCCGGGGTGGCGGTGTCGGCCGGGGCAGCCAGGACGGGCAGGCTGGCCAAGGCCAGGGCGAAGGCGATACCGCTGGCAAGAAGGGATGGCTTCATGGGGAGCACTTGATTGACTGGGCGTGGGGGAGGGGGCCGGCCTGGCGAGTGTTACTCCGTAACAAATCATGCGCCTGTCCAGCGTCCGGCGGGAATGCCGTTCCGGGCGACCGGCGCCGTCCGTTTTCCACCGTTCAGCTGGCGCCGTTGCGCAGCAGACGCTTTGCGCCAGCGACGCGCTCTGCGACCATGACCGGTCCCCACCCCCTCGGAAGTCTGTGATGAGCCCGTCCGCACCGCCCGTAGTCGATCCCGCCGCCACTGCTGCCGCCGACAGCGCTGCCTGGTCGCCGGAGAGCTGGCGCGGCAAGACCGCGCTGCAGATGCCGACCTATCCCGACCCGCTGGCCCTGGACGCGGCGCTGCACGAGCTCAAGCGTCTGCCGCCGCTGGTGACCTCCTGGGAAATCCTGTCGCTCAAGCAGCAGCTGGCCGACGCCCAGGAAGGCAAGCGCTTCCTGCTGCAGGGCGGCGACTGCGCCGAGAACTTCAGCGACTGCGAATCCACCACCATCTCCAACCGGCTCAAGGTGCTGCTGCAGATGAGCCTGGTGCTGGTGCACGGCATGCGCAAGCCGGTGATCCGCGTCGGCCGCTTTGCCGGGCAGTACGCCAAGCCGCGCTCGGCCGATACCGAGACCCGCGACGGGGTGACCCTGCCCAGCTACCGCGGCGATGTGATCAACGCGCCGGAGTTCACCGAGGCCGCGCGCCTGCCCGAACCGCGCCGCATGCTGCAGGCCCATGCGCACTCGGCGATGACCATGAACTTCGTGCGCGCCCTGATCGACGGCGGCTTCGCCGACCTGCACCATCCCGAGTACTGGAACCTGGAGTGGGTGCGTCATTCACCGCTGGCCAGCGACTACCAGCAGATGGTGGCCTCGATCGGCGACGCGGTGCGCTTCATGGAAACCCTGTCCGGTTCGCAGGTGTACAACCTCAATCGGATCGATTTCTACACGTCACACGAAGCGCTGCTGTTGCCCTACGAACAGGCGCTTACCCGCCAGGTGCCGCGCCAGCACGGCTGGTTGAACCTGAGCACGCATTACCCGTGGATCGGCATGCGCACCGCTGCACTGGATGGCGCGCATGTGGAATACCTGCGCGGCGTGCGCAACCCGATCGCGATCAAGGTCGGCCCGTCCGTGCAGCCGGACCAGCTGCTGCGCCTGATCGACGTGCTCAACCCCGATGACGAACCGGGTCGCCTGAGCTTCATCCATCGCATGGGCGCGGCACAGATCGCCGAGAAACTGCCGCCGCTGCTGGACGCGGTCAAGCGCGATGGCCGCCGCGTGCTGTGGGTGTGTGATGCGATGCACGGCAATACCGAAAGCACCAGCAACGGCTACAAGACGCGTCGCTTCGACAACGTGCGGGGCGAGGTGGAGCTGTCTTTCGACCTGCACGCCGCGGCCGGCACCCGCCTGGGGGGCGTGCACCTGGAGTTGACCGGTGAGGATGTGACCGAATGCACCGGCGGCGCACGCGAGCTGACCGAGCGCGATCTTGAACGTGCGTACCGCTCGTCGGTGGACCCGCGCTTGAACTACGACCAGTCGCTGGAGATCGCCATGGCGATCGTGCGCAAGCAGCAGCTTTACGCGGCCTGACGCTACGCTGCCCAGCCGCGCGTGGTGGCTGCGCCAACAGGGCGTTGTCCACGCGCGGCTTACATTCGCCTGACATGCGGGTAATGGCCGTGCAGGCACGCTGTCGACTTCCTTGGAAGATCGCTGGAGCGTGCAGTGAGGGTGGACTGGCAGCAAGCGGCGTTGTATCTGTGGCCGATCGGCATCTCGCTGGCGGTGGGACTCACCGGGTGGTGGTTGTTGATGGCACTGACCCGCAGGCTCAAGGGGCGTGACTACCGGCGCGCGCGCATCGGTCGGGTGATCAGTCGCCCGATGGCGTTCGCGTTGCCGCTGCTGGTGTTGATTCCTGCATTGGAGGCGACGCCGTTGCAGGGCCATTGGCTGGACCAGTCGCTGCGCCTGCTGCACATCGGCCTGACCGCCTGCGTGATCTGGCTGCTGGTGCGTGCCGTCGCCGCCGGCGAGGACGCCATCCTTCGCGACAATCCGATGGAAGTGGCCGACAACCTGGAAGCACGGCGCATCCAGACCCAGACCCGCGTGCTCAGCCGGGTGTTGATGGGCGTGATCATCCTGGTCGGCGTCTCGCTGATCCTGCTGACCTTCCCGATGGTGCGCCAGATCGGCACGGCGCTGCTGGCCTCGGCCGGCATCATCGGCCTGGTGGCGGGCATCGCGGCCAAGCCGGTATTCGGTAACCTGATCGCAGGCCTGCAGATCGCGCTGACACAACCGATCCGGCTGGACGATGTGGTGATCGTGGAAGGCGAATGGGGCCGGGTGGAGGAGATCGGCAGCAGCTATGTGGTGGTGCGGATCTGGGATGAGCGACGCATGGTGGTGCCGCTCACCTGGTTCATCGAGCACCCGTTCCAGAACTGGACACGCCGCAGCGCCGATCTGCTCGGCACCGCGTTCCTGTGGCTGGACTATCGGGCCCCGATCCCGGCGATACGCGCCGAGCTCGAACGCATCTGCAAGGGCGAATCACTTTGGGATGGACGGGTCTGCGTGACCCAGGTGACCGAGACCACCGAGCACACGGTGCAGGTGCGCCTACTGGTGAGTGCGCGCAGTTCCGGTGATGCCTTCGACCTGCGCTGCATCGTGCGCGAACGCATGCTCGACTTCCTGGCGCGCGAGCATCCACAGGCACTGCCGCGCACCCGCGCCGAGCTGTTGCAGCAACCCGACCCGGTGCAGCGGCCGCGCTCGACGCCGGCCGAGGACGTGCGTTCGCCGGGCGCCGAAGACGGCGCGCCGGCCATCCTTCCAGAGCCCACCAACGGATAATGCCGTCCCCGCGTCCCGGTAGTGCCGGCCGTTGGCCGGCTCCTCGCAGCGTCGGGTGTCGCGCAGAGCCGGCCAGCGGCCGGCACTACCGAACCGCTCAGGGTGGGCCGGGGTTGGCCAGCAGGCTGTCGGTCTTGAAGCGCGGCGGACGCCGGGCGCGCGTGCGCTGTTCGTAGGCGTACGCAAGCTCGATCAGGCGCGGCTCGCTCCAGGCGGTGCCCATGAACAGCAGGCCCAGCGGCAGGCCGTTCACGTGGGCCATCGGCACGCTCAAGCTCGGGTAACCGGCCACGGCAGCAGCGCTGTAGCTCTCGCCGGGGAAGTCGTCGCCGGCGCCAGCGCGGATCGGCCAGGCGGTGCCGGTGGTCGGTGCGATCAGGGCATCCAACTGTTGCGCGCGCAGCGCCGCATCGATGCCCTCCGGGCCGGCCAAGCGGCGCGCCTCGGTGCGGGCGGCGATGTACTCCGGGCTGCCCAGCCCGCCGGCCGCTGCCGCCGCTTCCATCAGGTCCTGGCCGAACGGCAGCAGCTCCTTGTCGGCGTGGCTACGGTTCCACGCGATGAGCTGCTCCAGGTCGCGCACCGGGGCCTTGTAGGTGGTCAGATAGCGCTGTAGGCCGGCCTTGAACTCATGCAGCAGCACGAGGCGTTCGGCGTCCTGCCATTGGCCCTGGGTCGGCAGTTGCACCGGTACCACCACCGCGCCGGCCTCGCGCAGCACGGCGATGGCGTGCTGCAGCGCCGGGCCGATGCCCGGCAGCTGGTCGAGCGGGCCATACAGCACGCCGATACGGGCGCCGCGCAGGCTGTCCGGATTCAACCGTGAGGTGTAGTCGTACACCGCGCGCCCGGGCATGGTCGCGGTCGCCGGGTCCGCGTCGTCGCGGCCGGCCATCGCGGTCAGCAGCGCGGCGGCATCGGCGACGCTGCGCGCCATCGGGCCGGCGGTGTCCTGGCTGAAGGAAATCGGGATGATGCCTTCGCGGCTGACCAGTCCGACGGTCGGCTTGAGTCCGACCACGCCGTTGATCGCCGCCGGGCAGACGATGCTGCCGTCGGTCTCGGTACCGACCGCCGCAGCGGCCAGGTTGGCCGACACCGCCACCGCGCTGCCGCTGCTGGAGCCGCAGGGGTTGTGGCTGAGGCGATAGGGGTTGCGGGTCTGCCCGCCGCGCGCACTCCAGCCGGAAATCGACTGGCTGGAGCGGAAATTGGCCCACTCGCTGAGGTTGGTCTTGCCCAGGATCACCGCGCCGGCCGCGCGCAGGCGGGTGACCAGGAACGCATCGTCGGGGCGGAACGTGGCCAGTGCCAACGAGCCGGCGCTGTTGCTCATCGGGCGTGCGCCGATGTTGTCCTTGAGCAGCAGCGGAATGCCATGCAGGGGCCCGCGCAGTTGTCCGCGCTGGCGTTCGGCATCGCGCGCGGCCGCTTCCTTGAGGGCGTCGGGGTTGAGTTCGATCACCGCGTTCAAGCGTGGACCGGCACGATCCAGCCGTGCGATCCGTTCCAGATAGGCGCCGGTCAGATGCACGCTGTCCAGGGCACCGGCAGACATCTGCGCCTGCAGATCGGCGATGTCGGTCTCGGCATAGAGGAAGGGAGAATCGAGTGACGTCGTCGGCAGGGCGGCGCGCGCTTCGCTGGCATGCACCGGTGCCGGCGCAGGGGCGCAGCCACACAGTGACATGAGCATCAGCATCGATGTCAGCGTCAGACGCATGAGGGTGTCCCGGGAACCGGCGCTCAGGCTAACCAGCCGGTGCCACGCTTGGCAACTCAGTGCAGGGCGTTGAGCTTGCGGTGGCGTTTGCGGATATCGCGGGCGAGCACGCCGACCACGATCAGATTGATCACCAGGACCGACCATGAGGCCCAGCCAGGGTGACGGACGATGGCGTAGATATCGAACGGCAGGTAGATGCCGGCGGTGACGCAGCCCAGCCAGGAGGCCCAGGCTTTGGCACGCCAGAGGCCCCAGGCCTCGAAAAGATGCAGCACCCCGTAGGCCACCATGGCCGCGGCGGCCAGGTGCACCGCGTCGGGGCTGATCATGTTGAGCAGCGAGGGCAGGGTGCCGTGATCCGGGTCCAGGCTGAAACGCCGGATCAGGGCATTGACCGCATCCCGCAACGGCTGCGGACCGAGCATTTCCAGCCCGGTCGCCGCCAACAGCGCCAAGGCCGCCTTGCTGGCTTCCAGCAAGGCGATCAGGTGCAGACCCGGATGCTTGTGCGGATCCGGGTTATAGGGCTTGTCGGTCACGACAGGATCCTATCAGCCGCCGCGCGACGCCTTCTTGCGGTCGCTTTCGGTCAGCCCCTTCTTGCGCAGGCGGATTTCCTTCGGGGTGATTTCGACCAGCTCGTCGTCCTCGATGAAGTCCAGGGCCTGTTCCAGCGAGTACTTGATCGCCGGGGTCAGCTGGATCGCATCGTCCTTGCCCGAGGCGCGCATGTTGGTCAGCGGCTTGGTCTTGATCGCGTTGACGGTCAGGTCGTTGTCCTTGGAGTGGATGCCGACCAGCTGGCCTTCATACACATTGTCGCCTTCCGCAGCGAACAGCTTGCCGCGTTCCTGCAGCGGCCCCAGGGAGTACGCCGGGGTGGCACCCGGAGCATTGGCGATCATCACGCCGTTCTGGCGCTTGGCGATGGAACCCTGTTCCTTCGGGCCGTAATGGTCGAACACGTGGAACAGCAGGCCAGACCCCTGGGTCAGGGTCTTGAACTCGTTCTGGAAGCCGATCAGGCCACGGGCCGGGATCTGGTATTCCAGGCGCACACGGCCCTTGCCGTCCGGCTCCATGTTCTTCAGCTGGCCCTTGCGGGTGCCCAGCTTTTCCATGACGCCGCCCTGGTGCTGCTCTTCGATGTCCACCACCAGCTGTTCGATCGGCTCCATGGCCTGGCCGTCGATCTGCTTGATGATCACTTCCGGACGCGACACGGCCAGCTCGTAGCCTTCGCGACGCATGTTCTCGATCAGCACCGACAGGTGCAGTTCGCCACGGCCGGAGACCAGGAACTTGTCGGCGTCTTCCAGCTGTTCGACCTTCAGGGCCACGTTGTGGACCTGCTCGCGGTCCAGGCGATCCTTGATCTGGCGGCTGGTCAGGAACTTGCCACCGGACAGGTCCTTGTTGCCCGCGAACGGCGAGTTGTTGACCTGGAAGGTCATCGAGATCGTCGGTTCATCGACGGTCAGCGCCGGCAGGGCTTCCGGGGTATCCGGGTGGCACAGGGTGTCGGAGATGGTCAGTTCCGGAATACCGGAGATGGCGACGATGTCGCCGGCCTCGGCGGTGTCCTGCTCGATGCGCTCCAGGCCCAGGAAGCCCAGCACCTGGGCGACCTTGCCGTTGCGCTTCTTGCCTTCACGATCGATGACCGCGACCTGCATGTTCTTCTTCAGGGTGCCGCGCTGCACGCGGCCGATGCCGATCACGCCCACGAAGTTGTTGTAGTCCAGCTGGCTGATGCGCATCTGGAACGGACCTTCCGGATCCACTTCCGGCATCGGCGCGTGCTGCATGATCGCTTCGTACAGCGGGGTCATGTCGCCGTCGCGCACGGTGTCTTCCAGGCCGGCATAGCCGTTCAGGGCCGAGGCGTAGACGATCGGGAAGTCGAGCTGCTCATTGGTGGCGCCGAGCTTGTCGAACAGGTCGAACACCTGGTCGATCACCCAATCCGGACGCGAGCCCGGGCGGTCGACCTTGTTGACCACGACGATCGGCTTGAAGCCCATCGCGAAGGCCTTCTGGGTGACGAAGCGGGTCTGCGGCATGGGGCCGTCCATCGCATCGACGAGGATCAGCACGGTGTCGACCATCGACAGCACGCGCTCCACTTCGCCGCCGAAGTCGGCGTGTCCCGGGGTGTCGACGATGTTGATCCGGTTCTTGACACCGGTCTTCTTGTCTTCCCAGGTGATGGCCGTGTTCTTGGCCAGGATGGTGATGCCGCGTTCCTTTTCCTGGTCATTGCTGTCCATCACGCGCTCGGCGAGCACGGTGCGCTCGGAGAGGGTGCCGGACTGCTTGAGCAGCTGGTCGACGAGGGTGGTCTTACCGTGGTCGACGTGGGCGACGATGGCGATGTTGCGAAGATTTTCGATAGACATGCGAAAGGGGGCCAGTCGGCGCCGGATTTGGAAAAAGAAGTCCAACATTATACGGCCAACATGACCAATCGCGAAAAGTGCGTTTCAGGTAGTGCCGAATTCCCATTCAGGTAACGCCCGTCGCCGGCCGCACCTGCCATCTCCGATCCTGTGGAAGCCGTGACAGGGCGGGCGGACGTTGGCAGGCCCGGAAGGACGCCGCCTGAGTCAGGGGGCGTCCGCGAAGCGGCGGGGGTATGGACGATGGTAAACGGGGGCCGCGGTTTGCGCAGCGAACCGTGGGGCGGCAGCACGAACGCGATGACGCGGGGTGTATCCTATGGGGCTAACGACAAACCCCCGTACCCCAAGGATTTGCATGTCCCTTATCGCCACTTTCGACACCACCCAGGGCCCGATCAAGGTCGAGCTGTTCGCCGACAAGGCCCCGCTGACGGTCGCCAACTTCGTCAATCTGGTCAAGCACGGCTTCTATGACGGCCTGGTCTTCCATCGCGTGATCCCGGACTTCATGATCCAGGGCGGCTGCCCGAAGGGTCAGGGCACTGGCGGTCCGGGCTACAAGTTCGAAGATGAAAAGAACGGCGTCAAGCACCAGGTCGGTTCGCTGTCCATGGCCAACGCCGGCCCGAACACCAACGGCAGCCAGTTCTTCATCACCCACATCAAGACCGATTGGCTGGACGGCAAGCACACCGTGTTCGGCCAGGTGCTGGATGGCCAGGCGATCGTCGATTCGGTCAAGCAGGGCGACGTGATCCATTCGATCACCCTGGAAGGCGACACCGACGCGGTGCTGGCCGCCCAGGCCGAGCGCGTGGCCGAGTGGAACAAGCTCATCCCCACCGCCTGATCCGATTCCAACGGCCCCCTGTGAAGGAGGCCGTTTTTACGTTGCGGCCGCCCCGCCAGGCCTGTCCCCGCCCGCGCGGCCATCTCCCACACCGCTTCTTAGCTTCTTAGCAGAGGAAATCCCCATGAAAGCACCTGTTCGTGTTGCCGTGACCGGCGCCGCCGGCCAGATCGGCTACGCCCTGCTGTTCCGCATCGCCTCCGGCGAAATGCTCGGCAAGGACCAGCCGGTCATCCTGCAGCTGCTCGAGCTGCCGATCGACAAGGCCCAGGCCGCGCTGCGCGGCGTGATGATGGAACTGGAAGACTGCGCATTCCCGTTGCTGGCTGGCATGGTCGGTACCGATGACGCCGAAGTGGCCTTCAAGGATGCCGACATCGCCCTGCTGGTCGGTGCGCGTCCGCGCGGCCCGGGCATGGAGCGCAAGGACCTGCTGCTGGAAAACGCCAAGATCTTCACCGCGCAGGGCGCGGCGTTGAACAAGGTGGCCAGCCGCAACGTGAAGGTGCTGGTGGTCGGCAATCCGGCCAACACCAATGCCTACATCGCGATGAAGTCGGCGCCGGATCTGAACCCGCGCAACTTCACCGCCATGCTGCGCCTGGACCACAACCGCGCGCTGAGCCAGCTGTCGACCAAGCTGGGCAAGTCGGTCGGTGGCATCGAGAAGCTGGTCGTGTGGGGCAACCACAGCCCGACCATGTACCCGGATTACCGTTTCGCCACCGCCGATGGTGCGTCCATCGCCGATGCGATCAACGACCAGGAATGGAACGCCGGCACCTTCATCCCGACCGTGGGCAAGCGCGGCGCGGCGATCATCGAAGCCCGTGGTTCGTCCTCGGCCGCCTCGGCCGCCAATGCCGCCATCGACCACGTGCGCGACTGGGTGCTGGGCAGCAACGGCAAGTGGGTGACGATGGGCGTGCCGTCCGACGGTTCCTACGGGATTCCGGAAGGCGTGATCTTCGGCTTCGCGGTGACCACCGAAAACGGTGAGTACACGCTGGTCAAGGATCTGCCGGTGGACGACTTCAGCCAGAAGTACATCGACAAGACCCTGGCCGAGCTGGAAGAAGAGCGCGCTGGCGTGGCCCACCTGCTGGGTTGATCGATCCGCAGGCGCATGCCGACCGTTGGTCGGTGCGTTGACGAAAAACGCCAGGCATTGCCTGGCGTTTTTTTTGCCCTTCCGGTAGAGCCGAGCCATGCTCGGCTGGCCGTGCGCAGCACGGCAATGATCGACGCCGAAGCAGCCGAGCACGGCTCGGCTCTACCCGGCCCTGCGACCAAGGTCGGACGGCCCACGCCCCACCCTCGGACGATGCTCGACAAACGGTGCGCAAACGCGGGTCAAGGATCGGCCGGTCAACGACCCGGTAGAGCCGAGCCATGCTCGGCTGGCCGTGCGCAGCACGGCAACGATCGGTGCCGAAGCAGCCGAGCATGGCTCGGCTCTACCTGGCCGTGCGATCAAGGTCGGACAGCCCACGCCCCACCCTCGGACGATGCTCGACAAACGGTGCGTACACGCGGGTCAAGGATCGGCCCGTGAACGACCCGGTAGAGCCGGGCCATGCTCGGCTGGCCGTGCGCAGCACGGCAATGATCGACGCCGAAGCAGCCGAGCATGGCTCGGCTCTACCTGGCCGTGCGCAGCACGGCAACGATCGACGCCGAAGCAGCCGAGCATGGCTCGGCTCTACTTGGTTCTACGACCAAGGTCGGACAGCCCACGCCCCACCCTCGGACGATGCTCGACAAACGGCGCGCAAACGCGGGTCAAGGATCGGCCGGTGAACGACCCGGTAGAGCCGAGCCATGCTCGGCTGGCCGTGCGCAGCACGGCAACGATCGACGCCGAAGCAGCCGAGCATCGCTCGGCTCTACCTGGCCGTGCGCAGCACGGCAATGATCGGTGCCGAAGCAGCCGAGCATGGCTCGGCTCTACCTGGCCCTACGACCAAGGTCGGACGGCCCACGCCCCACCATCGGACTATGCTCGACGCATGGCTTTGTCTGGGAGGGCTGTCATGCAATACGAGGAAATGTACCGACGTTCCATCGACGAACCCGAGGCGTTCTGGGCGGAGGAGGCGCAGCGCATCTACTGGCACAAGCCACCGGAACAGATCCTCGACTACAGCACCCCGCCGTTCCGGCGCTGGTTCGTCGGCGGCGAAACCAATCTCTGCTACAACGCCGTCGACCGCCATCTGGTCGATCGCCCCGACCAACTGGCGCTGGTGGCCATCTCCACCGAAACCGACGTGACCCGCGAGATCACCTACCGCGCGCTGTATCGCGAGGTGAACGCATTCGCCGCCGTGCTGCAGCGGCTGGACGTGCAGCGCGGCGACCGCGTGGTGATCTACATGCCGAACATGGCCGAGGCGGTGTTCGCGATGCTGGCCTGCGCGCGCATCGGCGCGATCCATTCGGTGGTGTTCGGCGGCTTCGCCGCGCACAACCTGGCGCTGCGCATCGACGATGCCGCGCCCAAGCTGCTGATCGCGGCCGATGCCGGCAAGCGCGGCGGCAAGGTGATTCCGTACAAGGCGATGGTCGATGCCGCCTGCGCCGAAGCCACGTCGCCGCCGCCGCACGTGCTGATCGTGTCGCGCGGACTGGATCCGGCCGAGCCGAAGGTGCCCGGCCGCGATGTCGACTACGCCACCCTGCGCGAGGAAGTGGGTGACCAGGACGTGCCGGTGGTGTGGCTGGAATCCAGCGAGCCGAGCTATCTGCTGTACACCTCCGGCACCACCGGCAAGCCCAAGGGCGTGCAGCGCGATGTCGGCGGCTACGCGGTGGCGATGGCGCAGTCGATGCAGACCGTCTTCGACTGCAAGCCGGGACAGGTGATGTTCTCCACCTCGGATGTCGGCTGGGCGGTCGGGCATTCCTACAACGTGTACGGACCGCTGATCGGCGGCTGCACCTCACTGCTGTACGAAGGGCTGCCGACCAACCCGGACCCGGGCATCTGGTGGGCGCTGTGCGAGCAGTACGGGGTGCGTACGCTGTTCTCCTCGCCCACCGCGATCCGTGTGCTGAAAAAGCACGACACCGATTTCATCCGCCGCCACGACCTGGATGCGCTCAAGTACGTGTTCCTCGCCGGCGAACCGCTCGACGAACCCACCGCGCACTGGATCAACGATGCGCTCGGCAAGCCGATCATCGACAACTACTGGCAGACCGAGACCGGCTGGCCGGCGCTCACCCTGCTGCCGGGCGTGGACATGAAGCCGGTGCGCTTCGGGTCGCCGGGTTTCCCGAATCTTGGTTACAAGATGAAGGTGATCGATGAAAACACCGGCGAGGAAGTGGCTCCCGGGCAGAAGGGCGTGCTGGTGATGGTCCCGCCGCTGCCGCCGGGCTGCATGAGCACCGTCTGGAAAGATGACGACCGCTTCATCCAGAGCTACTTCAGCCACTTCAAGGAGCTGCTGTACAGCTCGCTGGACTGGGCGATCCGCGACGCCGACGGCTACACCTTCATCCTCGGCCGCACCGATGATGTGATCAACGTGGCCGGGCACCGGCTGGGCACGCGCGAGATCGAAGAGTGCATCGCCGGCCACCCGTTGGTGGCCGAGGCGGCTGTGATCGGGGTCAAGGATGAACTCAAGGGCCAGGTGCCACTGGTGTTCGTCACCCTGCGCCAGGCGGTGGACGGCGATGGCAGCGCGATCATCACCGAGATGATGCAGCGGGTAACCAACTCCCTCGGCGCGCTGGCGCGGCCGGCGCACATCCACATCGTCAACGCGCTGCCCAAGACCCGCTCCGGCAAGCTGCTGCGCCGCTCGCTGCAGGCGCTGGCCGAAGACCGCGATCCCGGCGATCTGTCGACCCTGGACGATCCGGCGGCCCTGGATGAAATCCGGCGCGCGCTGGGCAGCTGAAACCGTCGTTTCCGCAGATGTCTCGGGAGCCGGCACATCGATGGATGTGTGGGCTGGTTTGTATGCGGCGCTTGATGGGCGTCGCGCTTCCCGGAAATCATTCGCACGTGTCGCGTCCGGACATGGCCGTGGACTATCCGGTCGCGCACGATCGACGCAGGGATGCCACATCACGTCGGTGTCCGCGCTAGGAGTGAGCATGAAGCGTGAGCCCCGATTTCTCCTGTGGATCTGCAGGAAGTGTGGCCTGGACCTGCCATCTGACAGTGCCGACCGATCCTTTGCACTGAACTGGGTGCTTCACGGCACCCATTTTGGGGTGGGGTGGGGCGTGGGGATGGCGCTGCTGGAGCCGGTACTGAACACCGAGCGGAACGCCGGTACGTTGCTGTTGATCGCGACCCTGGCCGCAGTGGTCTACGGTTTGATGATGGCGCTCGCCAGGCGCAGGCCGTAACCACGGCCGCCTGCAAATGCGGGCCGGTCGCCGGCCAGCATTGTCTGCCCCGGCACCGGCGACGCGGCGAGAGCACGCTTGCTGCAACGCATTATCGGCAGCCGGGAACGTCAGGTAAGCTGCGGGCGTGATCGTTGCAGGCCGCTGGCCGAACGCCGCGCGCTGGGGACACGGCGCGCAGCGGGCGCTGGTCGGCGCATCCGCCGGCGACGGTCGCAAGGGGACGCAGCGGCATCAGCGCAGCGCTGACTGCCGCGCGTGACAATGCACCAGGTGACAGGGGGAACACATGGCGTACATCCATGCCAAGACGGCCGCTGGCCGTCAGGAAATCGAAGACCGCGCGCGGCGTCTGCCGCCGGCATTGCGGTCCATTCTGCTGATGGTCGATGGTCAGCGCGATGACGATGCGTTGACCGCCTTGTTACCGGGCCTGCGCGCGCCGGACGATGCGCTGGCGCAACTGGCGCAGGCAGGTCTGATCGAAGTGGTCGGCGGCGCGGTGGCCGCCCCGGCCGCGCGGGCGCTCACCGCCGGGCGTGAGCAGGATCCGGATCTGTACAAGCGCCTGTATGACTGGATGAGCGAGTCGGTGCGCCGCCACCTCGGCCTCAAGGGCTACTTCATGCAGCTCAAGATCGAACGCTGCACCGATGCCGGGGGGCTGGAAAAGCTGTGGCCGGACATGGCCGCGGCGGTGGCCAAGGCCAAGAGCCCGGCGCTGGCCAGCCGCTGGCTCAGCGATACCCATGCGCTGCTGGTGGTGGACGCGCAGCCGGACGCCGTGGCGGGCTGACCCGCACCTGCGGCAGAGGCCGGAAGGCTGGCCGTGATGGCCCGGCCGGGGTTACCTTGCCCGGCTACGCAGGCCAGGAGCATGGCAGATGGACCACACGCAGAAAGAAGATGAGGGCACCCAGGGGTGGGACGCCCTCAACGCGGCGCTGGGCGCGCTGTACCCGGCTCAGGAACCCCGCCACTTCGGCACGGCGATCCCCTACACGCTGGGCGGCCAGGATCCGCTGGACGGCATCAGCGTGTACTGGGCAGAGACACCGCGCCCGCACTGGCATTACGTGACCTATGGCTTTTCCGAGCTGTACGGCAAGCAGAGTGATGACCTGGCCGACAGCGGCTACGGCTTCGAACTGACCTTCCGCCTGGCCGCCGCGCCGGGGCAGGGCGCCGATGACGCGCCGCCGGTGTGGCCGATGAACCTGCTGCAGAACCTGGCCCGCTACGTCTTCAGCAGCGGCAACGTACTCGAGGCCGGGCACCATCTGGATGCCAATGGTCCGATCGCCCTGGACAGCGAGACCGTACTGCGCCACCTGGCGTTGATCGAGGACCCGCAGCTGCCCCCGCGCGATACCGCCAACGGCCGCGTGCGCTTCCTGCAGGTGGTCGGACTCAGCGACGACGAGATGGCGGCCGTGCGCCGCTGGTCCACCCACGGCGTGCTGCAGGCGCTGGAAGCGGGCATGCCGCTGTGGATCACCGATCTGGCGCGCGGCTCGTTGCTCGCCGATGCGTCGGTGGCCGCCCAGGTCGCGGCCGGCAGTGCCCGCGAGGGCTCCACGACCGGCACGCTGTTCATCGAAACGCTGGGTTGGGAGGTGCAGGACGATACGGTCGAGCTGGTGCTTGGTGCTGGCCAAGTGCCGGGCATCCTCGAGCTGCTGCCGTTGCGCCTCGGGCATGGCCGCGCCTTGACCCTGGTGGATCGGGAACGCAGCTGGCGCTTCGAGCCGGGCGAGGAGGACCACGTCGAGGTCGACCAGGATGCTGCGCGCTGCGTGCTCAGCCCGGCCAGCCTGCAGGCGATACGCGAGCACCTGCATGCCGAACGCGGCAGTTATCCGCTGCCGGGCGGCCGCCTGCGCATCCGGGTCGAGCCCACCGAGCTGCGCGATGCCCAAGGCCACGTGCTGCGCACGATCGGCTGAAGGTAGAGCCACCCCATGGGTGGCTGCTGTTCGGGCCGGGGATCGCGTGCAGCCACCCATGGGGTGGCTCTACCGGGGGATGGGTGCGTGGCATCGGCGGGGGTAGAGCCACCCCATGCCTTGCTGCGCTTCGAGAGGCAGGTCGTGCAGCCACCCATGGGGTGGCTCTACCCCGGTGGTGGTCGTTTGTGCGGCGCCCATAAAAAAGAGCCCGGCAGTGCCGGGCTCTCTTCTTATATAGGCACCATCACGCCGGGCTCAGCGCAGTCCTTCGGCCTGCAGCGTCGCCTGCACGCCCGGATCGGCCTCCATGCGCTGCTTGAACGCGGCCACGTTGTCCAGGCCGCTCAGGTCGACCTTGGCGCCAGCCGCCCAGCGCAGGGTGATGTAGAAGTAAGGATCGGCGAAGCTGCGGAAGCCGGCCAGCCACTGGCGACCTTCCAGCTGCTGGTCGGCGCGTTCGAACAGGCCACGCAGGCGCTTGAGCGCGATAGCGCGGACCGCGTCGTACTGGCCTTCATCGCCGATGAAGTTGCCCGGCCCGAACAGCGGCTTGAACGCCGGGTGCAGGTCCGAATTGACGAAGGACAGCCAGCGGGTGGCTTCTGCGCGCTGCTGGGCGCTGCCGTCACCGGCCAGGCCGGCCTGCGGGTAGGTGTCGGCGATGTAGCCCATGATCGCCGCGTTCTGGGTGAGCGTGAAGTCGCCATCGACCACCGCCGGCACCGAGCCGACCGGATTGATCTTCAGGAACGCCGGCGCCTTCAGGGTGTCCTTGTCGAGCAGTTCCACCTCGAACGGCTGGCCGGTCCACTGCAGGGCGATGTGGTCGGCGGTGGAGCAGGCACCGGGCTTGCTGTACAGCTTCATGGGAACTCCGTTGGGGGTGATGGGTCAGCCGCTCAATATTCCAGAGCAGGACCCGCATCCTCAACGGTATGGCCGTAACAGACCGTTACGACGCGCGCGGCTTGAGTTTCTGCACGCGGTAGAAGGTGTGGTCGCCGATCGTGGCCACCTGGTAGGCGTTGCGCCAGCTCGGGTTGGCGATCGACAGTGCGGCGAAGTGGCTCGCCCCGGGCACGATCTCCTTGCGCTCACCGACCGGCAGGGCCCAGTTGCGCTCGGCATCGAAGGCCACGGTCATCGCTTCCTGCCAGGCGTCGGCGTTGCCCAGCTGGGTGCCGGGGGCGACGATGGTCGGGGCGAACTGCTTGCGCGCGGTGACCACTTTGCACATCGAGTCGCCCCACAGCCCGCTGTCCAGGCGGCGCAGGGCCACCTCCGCGACGGCTTGCTGGCCGCGCAGGGTCTGGTCACGCGCTTCGAGGTAGACGGTCGTGCTCAGGCACAACGAATCGGCGGCAGGCTGCGGCAACAACTGTGACAGCCAGAGAATCCAGGCCAGTTTCATAAATCTCCTTGCTCCGTGTGGGCCGCACCTGGCTGTCCATCCGATCATGCGGACGGGGCGAGGGTACGACTTGGCGTCATGGGGAGGCGGCCATCGGGGCCGCCCGGGAGCGGACCCGAACAAGACGTGGGGTCCGCGCGCTCACTCGAACTGGGTGGTGAGCGGGAAAGTTGGCGCACGATAGGGGGCCATTTCCCAATGCATCCTGAACTCAGCGGCTTGACATTCAGGTTCGGAGCGGGGCCCGGATTGCGCTCACGGGCCCCTATTCAGGTCGCGATTGACCGTGTTCAGAGCCCGGCCGCGAGGTGGCTGCCCTGGTGGATGGCGCGCTTGGCGTCCAGTTCGGCAGCCACATCCGCGCCGCCGATCAGGTGTGCGTTGATGCCGGCGGCCAGCAATGCGGCATGCAGATCGCGGCGCGGTTCCTGGCCGGCGCAGACCACCACATGATCGACCGGCAGCGTCTGTTCCTGGCCTTCGATGCGGACGCGCAGGCCGGCGTCGTCCACGCCCAGATATTCAACGCCGCCGAGCATTTTCACGCCCTTGGCCTTGAGCGTGGCGCGATGGATCCAGCCGGTGGTCTTGCCCAGCCGCGCGCCGGGTTTGCCTGGGCTGCGCTGCAACAGCCAGACCTTGCGCGCGGGCGCTTCGGGGACGGCCTTGGCCAGTGCGCCGCGACCTTCGAAGGTCGCATCCACGCCCCATTCGGCCATCCAGCGGGCCGGGTCCAGTGCGCTGGACGGGCCGTCATGGACCAGGAACTCGCCGACATCGAAGCCAATGCCGCCAGCGCCAATGATCGCCACCTGCGCCCCGGCCTCGACCCGGCCGAGCAGCACGTCCAGGTAGTTGATCACCTTGGGGTGGTCGGCGCCGGGGAAGTCGACCCGGCGCGGGGTGATCCCGGTGGCGACCACCACCTCGTCGAAGCCGGCGAGCAGGGCCACGTCGGCGACCGTTTCAAGCTTCACCGCCACGCCGGTCTCGTCGAGCTTGTGGCGGAAGTAACGCAGGGTCTCGTGGAATTCTTCCTTGCCCGGAATGCGCTTGGCCACGTTGAACTGACCGCCGATCTCGGTGCCGGCATCGAACAGAGTGACCGCATGGCCGCGTTCGGCGGCCACGGTGGCGCAGGCCAGCCCGGCCGGGCCGGCGCCGACCACCGCCACGCGCTTGGACGTGGTCACCGGGCGGTAGACCAGCTCGGTCTCGTGCACGGCGCGCGGATTGACCAGGCAGCTGGCGGTCTTGTTCTCGAACACATGGTCCAGGCAGGCCTGGTTGCAGGCGATGCAGGTGTTGATCGCGTCCGGGCGGCCGGCGCGCGCCTTGTTGGCCCATTCCGGGTCGGCCAGCAGCGGTCGCGCCAGCGACACCATGTCCGCGCCGCCGCCCGCCAGGATGCGCTCGGCCACCTCGGGCATGTTGATGCGGTTGGTGGCGATCACCGGCACCTGCACGTGCGGCTTGAGCTTGGCGGTCACACCGGCAAAGGCCGCGCGCGGCACCGACGTGGCGATGGTGGGGATGCGCGCTTCGTGCCAGCCGATGCCGGAATTGATCAGCGTGGCGCCGGCGGCTTCGATCGCCTTGGCCTGCTGCACGATCTCGTCCCAGTTGCTGCCGTCCTCGACCAGGTCCACCAGCGACAGCCGGTAGATGATGATGAAGTCCGGGCCGCAGGCCTCGCGGATGCGGCGCACGATCTCGACGGCGAAGCGCATGCGCTGGCTGGCGTCGCCGCCCCAGCGGTCAGCGCGCGTGTTGGTGCGCGGGGCGATGAATTCGTTGATCAGATAGCCTTCCGAGCCCATCACTTCAACGCCGTCGTAGCCGGCCTCGCGCGCCAGCCGCGCGCTGCGCGCGTAATCGGCGATGTGGCGGTCCACCCCGCGCGAGGAAAGCGCACGCGGGGTGAACGGGTTGATCGGCGCCTTCAATTTCGACGGCGCCACCGACAGGGGGTGGTAGGCATAGCGCCCGGCGTGCAGCAGCTGCAGGCAGATCTTGCCGCCGTTGTCGTGCACCGCAGCGGTCACCTGTCGGTGCGGACGTACTTCCCACGGCCAGGACAGCTTGCCGCCGAACGGCTTGAGCCAGCCGACCACGTTCGGTGCGAAGCCACCGGTGACGATCAGCCCCACGCCGCCGGCGGCACGCTCGGCGAAGTACGCGGCCAAGCGCGGGAAATCACGCGCGCGGTCTTCCAAGCCAGTGTGCATCGACCCCATCAGGATGCGGTTGCGCAGCTGGGTGAAGCCCAGGTCCAGCGGAGTGAACAGATGGGGATAGGCGGAGGATTCGGCGGCTGGCGACATGTCGATACGCTTGCGTACGGAAGCGTGAAGGGTGCCGCGAAAGGCCCCCACAAGCAAGGGCCTTTCGCGGCCCCCTTCGCGCTGTCGCGCCCCGCTTTGCTGCGCAAACCGCGGGCTCCGTCTCACCACCACCCAGACCCCCGCGCCTTCGGCGCCTCCCTCTGACGCAGGGGGCGCCTTTCCAGGTGGATCGCGCGGGTGACTACCGTTGGTTGGCACGTGCACAGGTAGTGCCGGCCGTTGGCCGGCTCCACGCACCGTTGGAGGTCGAGGACCCGGCCAACGGCCGGCACCACCGGGCCAGATGCCGTTACGGGGTGGCTGCCGCCGGGGCAGGCTTGTGGATCCCGAACAGCGGCAGCGTCACGCCGCACAGTGGGCCGATCAGCAATGCGAAGGCGAGGGTGCCGACGCCGACGTTGCCGCCCAACTGCCAGCCGATGACCAGCACGGTGCCTTCGATCAAGCTGCGCACGATCCAGATCGGCCAGCCGGTGCGGGCGTGCAGGCCGGTCATCAGCCCGTCGCGCGGGCCGGGGCCGAAGCGCGCGCCGATGTACAGCCCGGTCGCCAGCGCGACGAGCAGCAGGCCGCACCCGAACATCGGCACCTGCCACGCAAGGCCATGCACCTCCGGCAGCAACCACAACCCGAACTGCGCGCTTGGCCCGATCAGCATCACGTTGAGCACCGTGCCCAGGCCAGGCTTCTGCCGGATCGGCCACCACAGCAGCAGCACCAGCGCACCGATCACGTTGGTGGCCACGCCGAAGGACAGCGGGGTCTGCAGCGCGATGCCCTGCGACAGCACATCCCACGGCGCCACCCCGATCGCCGCACGAATCATCACCGCCGCGCCCATCCCGTACAGGAACAGGCCGATCAGCAGTTGCAGCAGACGCAGGGGCAGGGACGTGGGCATGGCCGTTTCACCGAAGGGGGCCTTGACTGTAGGCCGCCCCGTTGCGGGCAGACAGATACAGATGGGCGCCAATATGCGCCGACACCGTCATTCCCAACCGGCGAGCACCAGCTTGCCGATCACGCTGCCGCTCTCCAATTGGCGATGTGCCTGGCGCAGGTTGGCCGCGTTGATCGCACCCAGATGCGCGCTGCGCGTGCTGCGCAGTTCGCCGGCATCGACCAGGCTGGCGACGCGGTTGAGGATG
The DNA here is from genome assembly GCF_024519465.1 of Stenotrophomonas sp. Ste86. Classification (GTDB taxonomy): domain Bacteria; phylum Pseudomonadota; class Gammaproteobacteria; order Xanthomonadales; family Xanthomonadaceae; genus Stenotrophomonas. Next base: position 214,896 of record NZ_JALJRW010000005.1, read on the forward strand.
CGGTGCTGTTCGATTCTGTCCTCGGTGCGGAACTTGGCCCGCGCGAACATGAATTCCCAGTGGATGCCGATGCACTTGGCCTTGTACGGATCGCCGATGCGCAGCGCGCCGCGCGGCTCCACCACCAGGCCCACATGTCCCTGCGGCGCCAGCAGTTCACCCACCACATCCCAGTAATGATCGGTGTCGGCGAGGTTGAGCGCGACCTGCACCTGTTCCATGCCCAGCGCCTGCAGTTGCGGCGGCAGCGGCTGGCGATGATCAATGACGTGCGCGGCGCCCATCTGCCGGCACCAGTCTGCCGATGCCGGGCGCGAGGCGGTGGCCACCACGGTGAAACCGGCATGCCGGGCCAACTGGATCGCGATCGAGCCGACACCACCGGCGCCGCCGATGATCAGCATCACCTGGCCGGCATGACGACGGTCATCGAACTGTAATGGCATGCGCTGGAAGAGCAGTTCCCACGCCGTCAGCACGGTCAGCGGCAGCGCCGCGGCGTCGGCGAAATCAAGCGTGGCCGGTTTGCGCCCGACCAGCCGCTCATCCACGCACTGCCATTGCGCATTGCAGCCCGGTCGGGTGACATCGCCGGCGTAATACACCTCATCGCCCGGCGCGAACGCGGTGACCTCCGGCCCCACCGCATCGACGATGCCCGCCGCGTCATAGCCAAGGATGCGCGGCGGATCTTCCTGCTGCGCGCGCGGTGCACGTTGCTTGGTGTCCACCGGATTGACGGAAACGGCCTGCACGCGCACCAGCAGATCCGCGCCCGTGGGCGGGCCGGGTTGCGCAACGTTCAGGTCAAGTAGTGCGTCGGGATCGTCGATCGGCAGGTAACGGGTCAAACCCACAGCGTTCATGGCGGCTCCAGCGCTGGCTTGTTCGTCATCATACGGCTGCTGACAAAGCTGTTACTGCGCTGAATCACCCGTAAGGACGCGTTAACGCTGGAATACGGCATTGCACAGCGGAAATGCAGGCAAAAAAGCCGAAACCCTTGTCATTGCTGGGTCTTGCGGAATTTCATCAACCTGTATAGGGTGCCACCAGCTGGACCGGTAGAGGTCTGGCCGTCGTCTTCACATGTTACGTGACCGTTAACATCACCTTCACTCGCCTGAGCATAATGTTCGCGGCGGTGGCGTGCTGAATCGGCAGTCTGAAAACGACGCAGGTGCTGGCCCATGCCTCTACCGGTTTCATACCCCCGAAATAGGAGCTGTACTCAATGAACAAGAAGATCCTTACTGCCGCGCTGCTGGGCGGTCTGGCTTTCGCCCAGGCTGCATCGGCGCAGGATTTTGATGACCGCTGGTACCTGACCGGTTCGGCCGGCTTCAACTTCCAGGATAGCGACCGTCTGACCAACGACGCTCCGTTCGTGACCCTGGGCCTCGGTAAGTTCATCAGCCCCAACTGGTCGCTGGACGGCGAGCTGAACTACCAGAACCCGAACTTCGACGCGAACCAGGATCTGAACTGGAGCCAGTACGGCGTGTCCGTCGATCTGCGCCGCCACTTCATCTCCGAAGGCCGTGGCTGGAACCCGTACCTGCTGATGGGTCTGGGCTACCAGAAGTCGGAAGAAGAGTACAACTCGCTGAACCTGAATGGTCCGCGTGAGCGCAAGGACGGCAACTTCGCCGCCAAGGTCGGCGTCGGCCTGCAGACCACCTTCGAAAAGCGCGTTGCTGTCCGCGCCGAAGTGGCCTACCGCGCTGATTTCGACGACCAGAGCATCTCGGCTCCGAACGAAAGCTGGTTCGGCGACGTGCTGGCTTCGGTCGGCGTCGTGATCCCGCTGGGCCCGGCCCCGACCGCTGCTGTGGTTGCCCCGGCTCCGGTGGCGCCGAGCTGCGCAGACATGGATGACGACGGTGACGGCGTCAACAACTGCGACGACAAGTGCCCGGATTCGCAGCCGGGTCAGACCATCGGTCCGGACGGTTGCCCGGTGCCGGTCTCCATCGACCTGAAGGGTGTGAACTTCGACTTCGACAAGGCGACCCTGCGTCCGGACGCCGTGGCGATCCTGAGCGAAGCCACCGAGATCCTGAAGCGTTACCCGGATCTGCGCGTTGAAGTTGCCGGTCACACCGACTCGAAGGGTACCGACGCTTACAACCAGAAGCTGTCGGAGCGTCGCGCCACCACCGTGTATGACTACCTGACCAAGAACGGCGTGTCCGCTTCGCGTCTGGTGGGTCCGATCGGCTACGGCGAGAGCCGTCCGATTGCACCGAACACCAACCCGGATGGTTCGGACAACCCGGAAGGTCGTGCAAAGAACCGTCGTACCGAGCTGAACGTCCAGAACTAAGCCTTCTGGTAGTACAGCCTCAGAAGAGGGCCCGGCATTGCCGGGCCCTTTTTTTCGCCTGTTTTTCTCCAAAAGCCAAAAGCCAAAAGCTGTCGTTGCCGCCGGGTCCCAGGCTGGGCGGGGGTGTGTGGGTTCGCGGGACACGCTGCAAGTACATCCCTGTAAGCTCCGTCGCCGCATCCATGCGGCTCAGGGTCCCGCGAACCCACACACCCCCTCCCTCGACAGTGGGCCGGTGGCCAATGAAATGCGCCGAGCGAAAGCAGGCAGGGCCGTCGCGCTCCGTCTTTCCTGTGCGCACCAGCCATGTGTCGGAGGCTGGTAGGGGTGGGGTTGCGGGACCCTGAGCCGCATGGATGCGGCGACGGAGCCTCCAGGGATGGATTCACGGCGTGTCCCGCAACCCCACCCCTACCGGCCCAGCTCGGGGCAAGCGGACATGGGGGGGCGAACTTGATCTTCGCTCCGCGCTCTTGATCAAGAAATCAACAATAAATCCAACAAGTTGCCGTATTCATTGAATGTGGGATCTTGAAAGCCGTTGTGGCGCTGTTAAACTCGCCGCGTCGACCCCTTTCCTGGATGCATCCCATGCTGCGTATCGCACTGGCCGCCGTGCTCGGCCTGGCCCTGGTCCCCACCGCCTACGCAGCCGTGGATTGCTCGGCGCATGCCATCAGCGCCTCGCCGCTGCCGCTGCCGGCCACCGCCGTTGCGCCGGTTGCCGAAGAGCTCTACATCCGCAACGTCCAGCTCGGCATGCCCGCTGGCGTGCTCACCTCCAATTTCGACCAGCAGCAGTCGCTGGACCGCGTCCTGCAGCGCCTGCGCATCGACGGCTGCCAGAACATCGCCAAGGCCATGCCCGGCGCGCCGGCGATCAAGGCCAACGATCCGGCCGCGTACAAGCCGGCCACCGAGTTCGACAACACCCCCTGGCGCTTTGACATGAGCCAGAACGGCAAGCGCATGACCGCCGAGGAATTCGACGCCTGGATGAAGGCGCGCGGCGTGCGCGTGGTCAAGGCGCGGCCGGTGCCGGCCGCCGCCCCGGCCGCCGCGGAAGCACCGGCTGACACCAAGCCGGGCGAGAAGAAGTAGGCCGCGCGCTGCGCGGAGCACGATGAGCACACGCCGGCCCCCTGCCGCGCCAGCCGCTCGACCACGCCGCCCCGAGCGGCGTGCGTCATCGACCCGCCCCGCGCGCAGCGACGGCGCACCCCGCCATGGCCTGGCGCGCGTGCTGTCCAAGGCCGGGCTGTGTTCGCGCACTGAAGCGGCGCGCTGGATTGCCGCCGGCCGCGTCACCGTCGATGGCCGTGTCATCAACAACCCCGAATTCCCCATCGTCGACGGTCGCCACCACGTGCGCGTCGACGGTCAGCCGCTGGACGCGCCGCGGCGCATCCACCTGATGCTCAACAAGCCGCGCGGCCTGGTCACCACCGCCCAGGACGAGCAGGGCCGCGACACCGTCTACCGCTGTTTCGATGACGCCGGGTTGCCGTGGATCGCCCCGGTCGGGCGGCTGGACAAGGCCAGCGAAGGCCTGTTGTTGTTCAGCAACGACCCGCAGTGGGCCGCACGACTTACCGACCCGGCCACCGGCCCGGACAAGACCTACCACGTGCAGATCGACGCCATCCCCGATGCCGCGCAGCTGCAGGCGCTGTGCACCGGTGTGGAGGACGAAGGCGAACTGCTGCGCGCTCGACGCGCCACCCTGCTGCGCAGTGGCGACAAGACCGCGTGGCTGGAAGTGGTGCTCGAAGAAGGCCGAAACCGCCATATCCGGCGCCTGCTGGCCGCGTTGGATATCAACGTGCTGCGCCTGGTGCGCGTGGCCATTGGGCACCTGCCGATGGGCGCGCTGGGCAAGGGTGCCTGGCGTGAACTCAGCCAGCACGACCTGGATTTGCTGTATGCCGCGGCCGATGGCGCCGTGGCGCCGCCGTGACGCCGTGGCCTGCCCGTGCGCGGCAGGCCGACCGAACTAGGCAATGGATGGCCGCCTACCCGACGTTTCATTCACCCCCGGGAGATTCCCCCATGCATGCCAACCTGTTCAATCGCCCCCTGTTCCGCAGCGCCTGCCTGCTGTTGCCCGCCGTGCTGCTCTCCGCGTGTGGGGGCCACAAACAGGCCGCCAAGGCCGAGGCCCCGGTGACCGACAAGGTGGTGGAAGTCAAAACGCCCGAGCTGGACGGCCGCGGCAGCTACCGCTTCATGATGAGCGACGGCGACAAGAAGATGTCCGCCGATGAGTTCGACGCCTGGATGAAGGCCAACGGCATCCGCGTGGCCAAGGGCAACGGCCAGGACAGGCCGGTCGCCGCACCGGTGGTGGTGGCCAGCAAGGAAACGGCCAAGGACAAGAAGAAAAAGAAGAAGTAAGCGGCTGACGCCGGCCGTGGGTCGGCGAGGGCACACAGGCGTGCCCTCGCCAGATGTTCATGATGCCGCTGCGGAGAGCCGCCACCCATGGGGTGGCGCTACCCGGTTTGCGCGTGTCAGTGCTTGATCACGCCCAGCTCGAGGCCAATGCGGGTGAACGCATCGATCGCCCGGTCCAGGTGGGCACGCGTATGCGCGGCGCTGATCTGGGTACGGATGCGCGCCTGGCCCTTGGGCACGACCGGGAAGAAGAAGCCGATCGCGTAGATGCCTTCTTCCAGCAGGCGCTCGGCGAACTTCTGCGCCAGCGGGGCGTCGTACAGCATCACCGGGCTGATCGGGTGCACGCCCGGCTTCACGTCGAAACCGGCGGCGGTCATCTTCTGGCGGAAATAGGCGGTGTTGTCGGCCAGCGTGCTGCGCAGGTCATCGGCGGCGGCCAGCATCTCGAAGGCCTTGATGCCGGCGGCGACCACGTGCGGTGGCAGCGAGTTGGAGAACAGGTACGGGCGCGAGCGCTGGCGCAGCAGTTCGACCACTTCGGCGCTGGCGCAGGTGAACCCACCCAGCGCGCCGCCCATGGCCTTGCCCAGGGTGCCGGTGATGATGTCGATCTTCTCCAGCACGCCCTTGACCTCGGCCGAGCCACGGCCGGTGGCGCCCAGGAAGCCGGTGGCATGGCATTCGTCGATGTGCACCAGCGCGTTGTACTTCCTGGCCAGCGCGGTGATCTCATCCAGCGGGGCGATGAAGCCGTCCATGGAGAACACGCCGTCGGTGGTGATCAGCTTGGTTCTGCAGCCGGCGGCATCGGCAGCCTGCAGTTGGGCTTCCAGGTCGGCCATGTCGCAGTTGGCGTAGCGGAAGCGCTTGGCCTTGCACAGGCGCACGCCGTCGATGATCGAGGCATGGTTGAGCGCGTCGGAGATGATCGCGTCGTTCTCGCCGAGCAGCGGCTCGAACAGGCCCCCGTTGGCGTCGAAGCAGGCCGCGTACAGGATGGTGTCCTGCTTGCCGAAGAACGTGGCGATCTGCTTTTCCAGCTGCTTGTGCAGGTCCTGGGTGCCGCAGATGAAGCGCACCGAGGCCATGCCGAAGCCGTGGCTGTCCAGTGCATCCTTGGCGGCCTGGATCAGGTCCGGATGGTCGGCCAGGCCCAGGTAGTTGTTGGCGCAGAAGTTGAGCACCGTGCGGCCGTCGTCCAGGGTGATCTCGGCCGACTGCGGGCTGGTGATGATGCGTTCGGACTTGAACAGGCCCTGGGCGCGGATCGACTCCAGTTCTTGAACATAGTGCTGGGTCAGCGGGGCGGTGGTGGCATCGCTCATGGCAGGCAGTCTTCGGCACGGGAAAACCGGGATTTTACCTGCCGGCGGCGACGCTGGGGTTGCGCGCGCCGGCCGATCGGGTCAGTGCCGGCACCGACAGTTGCAGACGTGATTGTTGCATCGCAATATCAATCAGGTTAAAAAACTGTAAACCGCCGCCATTCCGCCCACCCCCACCGTCTGGAGAGACCCCGCATGAACCACGCCACGCGCTGTACCGCCGCCGTTGTGCTCTGCGCCGCCCTGCTTGCCCCGTTCGCCGCCAGTGCCCAGGACGAGGCCGCCTCTCCCTTCAGCTGGAACGTCACCGGCGTCTCCGACTACGTGTTCCGCGGTGTCTCGCAGACCGACGAGGACCCGACCCTGCAGGCCGGTTTCACCTACACCTCGCCGGTCGGTCTTTACGCCGGCGTGTGGGGCTCGGGCGTGGACTTCGGCGACGGTGGCCCGGATGCCGAGGTCGATTACCTGATCGGGTATGCGTTCGACGTCACCGACAACGTCAACCTGGACCTGCTGCTCAATCGTTACACCTACCCGGGCTCCAGCGACCTGGCCTACAACGAGTTCATCACCAAGACCACGTTCGCCAAGCAGTACAGCCTGACGGTGACCTACACCAACGATGTATTCAATTCGGGCACCGATGGCTGGTACTACGCCGTGGGCGGCGAGTGGGCGCTGCCGCAGGAGTTCACCCTGGCCGCCAACGTGGGTCGCAGTACCTTCGAGGAAGGCATCTCCAAGGACTACACCGATTGGAACATCGGGGTGAATCGCAGCTTCGGCCTGTTCACCCTGGGCCTGGGCTATTACGGCACCGACGGCAACGGCCGCGACAACTCCGGCAAGCTGGCCGACAACCGCGTGGTGTTCACGGTAGCGGTAGGCAAGTAGTGCCGGCCGCTGGCCGGCTCCTCGCGCCACCGGCCACCCCGCGAAACAAAAAAAGGCGCCCGGATGGGCGCCTTTTCAATGCTGGCCTGACACCGGATCCGCGCTGGAGCAGAGCCCCCTGCTGTTGAAGGGGACGCGTCGACGGCGCGGGCAAAAGGTGACAGGGGCCGTTGATCCTCCGTGCCAAAGGCACTGAGGATCAATTCCAGCTCAACACCACCTTGCCGGCCTTGCCCTGTTCCATCAGGTCGAAACCCTTCTGGAAGTCGTCGATCGGCAGCTGGTGGGTGAGTACCTTGCCGAGCGGGAAACCGGACAGCACCAGCTGGGTCATCTTGTACCAGGTCTCGTACATCTTGCGGCCGTAGATGCCCTGCACGGTGAGGCCCTTGAAGATGATCTTGTCCCAGTCGCAGCCAGCGCCCCGCGGCATGATGCCGAGCATGGCGATCTTGCCGCCGTGGTACATGCAGTCGAGCATGTCGTTGAAGGCGCGCGGGTTGCCGCTCATTTCCAGGCCCACGTCGAAGCCCTCCATGTGCAGGTCCTTCATCACGTCCTTGAGCGAGGTGTTGGAGACGTTGACCACGCGGGTGGCGCCCATGTCGGCGGCCAGCTTGAGGCGGAAGTCGTTGACGTCGGTGACCACCACGTTGCGCGCGCCGATGTGTTTGCAGATGCCGGCGGCGATGATGCCGATGGGGCCGGCGCCGGTGATCAGCACGTCTTCACCGATGACGTTGAACTCCAGCGCGCAGTGCGCGGCGTTGCCGTAGGGGTCGAAGAAGGCAGCCAGTTCGGACGGGATCTGGTCGGGGATGGGCCACAGGTTGCTGGCCGGCATGACCATGTATTCGGCGAAGGCGCCGTTGACGTTGACGCCGATGCCGACGGTGTTGGGGCACAGGTGCGGGCGGCCGCCACGGCAGTTGCGGCAGTGGCCGCAGACGATGTGGCCTTCGGCCGAGACGCGCTGGCCGACTTCATAGCCGGTGACGCCGGGGCCGATTTCGGCGATGCGGCCGACGAATTCGTGGCCGATGGTGAGGCCGGGCTTGATGGTGCGCTGGCTCCATTCGTCCCACAGGTAGATATGCAGGTCGGTACCGCAGATGGCGGTCTTTTCCAGCTTGATCAGGACTTCGTTGGGACCCGGGGTCGGGACCGGCACGTTTTCCAGCCAGATGCCCTTGGCGGCTTCACGCTTGACCAGGGCCTTCATTGTTTGCTGCGCCATCTCGGTGGAACTCGTCGGGGGGAAAACGCGGATTATAGAGCCGATGGCGGTTTTTCCATGTTGCGTTGCGGGTGGTTTGGGGTAGGGGCAGCGCCTCCTTCTGGCGTGGGAGGTGCCGGGCAGGCCGGTGCAGGACACGCCGTGAACCCATCCTTGGGGGCTCGGTATTGCCATCCATGGCAATACACGGTCCTGCACCGGCCTGCCCGGCACCTCCGGACACATGGCTGCGCCTGGCAGAAGGCGAAAGCGGGAGGGTAGAGCCGGGCCATGCCGCGCCACGTGACCCCCAGGCGCCTTTCTGATGAACGCATCGCCATGCGCGGGAAACGTTCCGCCAGGCACGGCGGTTGATTCATTTCAGGCAATGATCGGCGCCGGTCACACCGCCCATGACTTCCGGGGTTCGGACCGGGGCAGGGGGGCGGGCTAGAATCGGCGGTTCTCTTTGCAAGGGGCTGCTCAATGCGCTCGAACCTGCTCGCTTTTTCCGTCGTCGCCAGCCTTGGGCTGGTCCAGGTTGCCCAAGCCGCTGAAGGCATGTGGGTGCCGCAGCAGCTGCCGGAAATCGCCGGTCCGCTCAAGCAGGCGGGGCTGAAGCTGTCGCCGGAGCAGATCTCCAACCTGACCGGCGACCCGATGGGCGCGGTGGTGGCGCTGGGCGGCTGCACCGCCAGCTTCGTGTCGCCGCAGGGCCTGGTGGTGACCAACCACCATTGCGCCTACGGTGCGATCCAGCTGAATTCGACCGCCGAGAAAAACCTGATCAAGGACGGCTTCAACGCACCCACCCTGAAGGATGAGCTGAGCGCCGGCCCGAACGCGCGCGTGTACGTGCTCGACCAGATCACCGATGTGACCGCGCAGGCCAAGGCCGCCATCGCCGCCGCCGGCAAGAATCCGCTGGCGCGGACCCGCGCGCTGGATGCCTTCGACAAGGCACAGACCGCGGCGTGCGAAGCCGATGCCGGGTTCCGCTGCCGTCTGTTCAGTTTTTCCGGCGGCAACACCTACCGCCTGTTCCGCAACATCGAGATCAAGGACGTGCGCCTGGTCTACGCGCCCCCGGGCAGCGTCGGCAAGTTCGGTGGCGACATCGACAACTGGATGTGGCCGCGCCACACCGGCGATTTCTCGTTCTATCGCGCCTATGTGGGCAAGGACGGCAAGCCGGCCGCGTTCTCGGCCGACAACGTGCCCTACCAGCCCAAGCACTTCCTGACATTCGCCGACACGCCGCTGGGCGCCGACGACTTCGTGATGGTGGCCGGATACCCGGGCCGCACCAACCGCTATGCGCTGGCCGGTGAGTTCAACGAAACCGCCACCTGGACCTACCCGACCATCGCGCGCCACTACAACGCGGTGATCGATCTGATCGGCAAGGCGGGTCAGCAGGATGCGGATATCAAGGTGAAATACGCCGCCACCATGGCGGGCCTGAACAACACCGCCAAGAATTATCAGGGCCAGCTGGATGGCTTCAAGCGCATCGATGCGGCCGGCCAGAAGCAGGCCGAAGAAGCGGCCGTGCTGGCGTGGCTGAAGCAGCAGGGCGCGGCCGGCAAGCCGGCGCTGGCTGCGCACGCGCAGCTGATCAAGCACCTGGAAGAAGGCGGCGCCACGCGCGATCGCGACCTGATCGTGAGCCAGTTCAACAACACCGCCGTGCTGGGCTCGGCGCTCAGCCTGTACCGCCTGTCGATCGAACGTGCCAAGGCGGACGCCGAGCGCGAAGCCGGTTACCAGGAGCGCGACCTGCCCTCGATCGAAGGCGGGCTGAAGCAGATGGACCGCCGCTATGTCGCGCGCATGGACCAGCAGCTGCAGACGTACTGGCTCAGCCAGTACGCTGCGCTGCCGGCCGCGCAGCGCAACAACGAGGTGCTCAACCAGTGGCTGGCGGGCAGCGACAAGGCCGCCATCGATGGCCTGGTCGGCAAGCTGGCCGGCACGCAGCTGGGCAGCCTGGACGAGCGCCTGAAGTGGTTCAAGGCCGACCGTGCCGCCTTCGAAGCCAGCACCGATCCGGCCATCCAGTACGCGGTGGCGGTGATGCCGGCGCTGCTCAAGCAGGAAGAGCAGAAGAAGACCCGCGAAGGCGAGTCGTTGGTCTCGCGCCCGCTGTACCTCCAGGCATTGGCCGACTACAAGAAGAGCAAGGGCGAGTTCGTCTATCCCGACGCCAACCTGTCGCTGCGCATCACCTTCGGCAACGTGATGGGGTACACCCCGAAGGACGGCGTGGCCTACACCCCGTTCACCACGCTGGAAGGCGTGGCCGCCAAGGAAACCGGTGCCGATCCGTTCGACTCGCCCAAGGCGCTGCTCGATGCGGTCAAGGCCAAGCGTTACGGTGGCCTGGAAGACAAGCGCGTCGGCTCGGTGCCGGTGAACTTCCTGTCCAACCTGGACATCACCGGTGGCAACTCCGGCTCGCCGGTGCTCGATGCCCACGGCAAGCTGGTCGGCCTGGCCTTCGATGGCAACTGGGAATCGGTCAGCTCCAACTGGGTGTTCGATCCGGTGATGACCCGCATGATCGCCGTCGACAGCCGTTACATGCAGTGGATCATGCAGGAAGTGGCGCCGGCGCCGCAGCTGCTGAAAGAGCTGAACCTGGCCAAATAAGCCCCTCCCGACCCCGCGGCGAACACCGCGGGGTTTTTCGTTGCGGGGTGCCGGCCGTTGGCTGGCAACCACGCGATGTCAGGTGCGGGCAAGCGCCACCCCGACCCCTCGCAGACCGATGGTCGCGACGGCGGCAGCCGGGCAGGGCACGGGGTATCATGCGTGTCCCCTCGATCATTCACATCTTGTGAACGATTGCGACCGCATTCCTCCCCCCAAGGACTCCCAGTACGCATGCGCATCCTGCTTGCCCGCCACGGTGAAACACCGTGGAATGCCGAAGGCCGCTACCAGGGCCAGATCGATATCCCGTTGTCGCCGATCGGCGAAGCCCAGGCACAGGCCCTCGGGGAGCGCCTGAAGTCGGTCGATATCACCCGTGCGGTGGCGTCGCCGTTGTCGCGTGCACAGCGCACCGCACAGTTGGCCCTCGGCGCCGAACGTGCGCCGATGTTGCTGACCGAACCGGACCTGCAGGAAATCGCCCACGGCGAGTGGGAAGGCCTGCTCGCCAGCGAAATCAATGAAAAGGATCCGTCGCGCCTGCAGGCCTGGCGCAACGAGCCGGACACCGTGCTGATGCCCGGCGGCGAATCGCTGCGACTGGTGCTGGAGCGCAGCTGGCGCGGCCTGGCCCGCGCGGCCGAAGGTCTCGGCGAGCACGACACGCTGCTGGTGGTCGCCCATGACGCGGTCAACCGCGTGATCCTGTGCCGCATCCTCGGCCTGCCGCTGTCGCGGCTGTGGACCTTCCGCCAGGCGCCGACCACATTGAACCTGCTCGAAGGCGCCGACCTGGACCAGCTCGAAGTGGTGCGCCTGAACGATTGCGCCCACCACACGCCGTTCTTCGGTGAAGCCAAGCACCGCGCACTGTAATCCTCTGACCCACTGATCCAACGCCCATGACCACCGTCGCCCCGCAGACCCTCACCGACTGGCTCGCCTACATCGAGCAGCAGCATCCGGCCACCATCGACATGGGCCTGGAGCGCGTCCGCAACGTGGCGCAGGCGATGGGACTGGGGCAGCCGGGCACGCACACCATCGTGGTCGGCGGCACCAACGGCAAGGGCTCCACCGTCGCCTTCATCGAGGCGATCGCGCGTGCGGCCGGCTGCAAGGTCGGCGCGTACACCTCCCCGCATCTGCTGCGCTACAACGAGCGCGTGCGCATCGATGGCCAGGACGTGTCCGATGATGCGCTGACCGCGGCCTTCCAGGCCATCGAAGCAGCGCGTGGCAGCACCACGCTGACCTATTTCGAGTACGGCACGCTGGCGGCACTCAAACTGTTCGGCGATGCCGGCCTCGATCTGGCCGTGCTGGAAGTCGGCCTGGGGGGACGCCTGGACGCGGTGAACATCGTCGATGCCGATGTGGCGGTGATCACCACGGTGGATATCGACCACAGCGACTGGCTGGGCGAGGACCGCGAAGCCATCGGCGTGGAGAAGGCCGGCATCATCCGCGGCTGGAAGCCGGTGATCCTGGGGGAAACCGATCCACCGTCCAGCGTGCTGGCCCGCGCGTATCTGCTGGGTGCCAACGCGATCCGCGGTGGCAGCGACTTCTTCGTCGATGTGATCGATGCGCAGACATGGTGCTGGCGTGATGTCGGCTTCCGCATCGAGCTGCCGACCCCGGCGCTGCGCGGCCCGATCCAGCTGCGCAACGCCGCCTCGGCGATTGCCGCGCTGCGTACGCTGGATATGCCGCTGTCGCGCACGGCGATCGCCGAAGGCGTGGCCGCCGCGCGCATCCGCGGCCGCCTGCAGGGTGTTGATCGCGGCGGCGTGGAAGTGCTGGTCGATGTCGGCCACAACCCGCAGGCCGCGCGCGAACTGGCCGCCGCGTTGAAGGCCGCGCCGGTGTCCGGCCGTACCGTGGCCGTGTTTGCCGCGTTGCAGGATAAGGACGCCGTTGGCGTGGTTGAGGCAATGGGTGAGCAGGTCGATGCCTGGCACCTGGCCGGCCTCGACGGCGCCCGCGCGCAGAGTGCGCAGGCGCTGCAGGCGCGGCTGCAGGACACCGCTGCCGCAAGCGCCCGCCGCCACGCCACCGTGGCCGATGCGCTGGGTGCGGCCGTCGCCGACGCTGCAGCCGGTGACCGCGTGCTCGCGTTCGGTTCGTTCCATACCGCTGCACAGGCGCTGCAATGGCTGGACGCTGCCGGCTGACCCGCGCCCGCCACCCCGCTGCGGCCGTTCAGCCGCAACAGACGCCGCTCACGCGGACACCCGTATAATCGCCGTGGCATTCCGCCGCGCCGCCCCTGCCTGCCTTCCGTGGATACTCCTCTGAAACAGCGACTGATTGGTGCCATCGTTCTGGTGGCCTTGGCTGTGATCTTCCTGCCCATGCTGGTCAAAGGCCCTGCGCCTGACAGTGGCGTGGCCAGCGTGCCGATCAGTGCGCCTGCCGCGCCGTCGGATGGCCAGTTCGAAACCCGCGAGTTGCCGCTGGTCGCGCCCACCGGCGGCGCCACCGGTCTGCTCGGTGCGTCCAGCACCCAGCCGCTGCAGGACAACGCGGCCGCTGCCGCCCCGGCCGCGACGGACACCTCGCCGGCAGTCGCCGCCGGCAACTTCGCGGTCAGCTTCGGCGCCTATGGCAGCCAGGCCGACGCCGATGCGGTGATCGCCTACCTGAAGAAGTCGCAGCTGCCGGGTTTCAGCGAAGCGGCCACCATCAACGGCCGCCAGGCGTGGCGCGTGCGCGTGGGCCCGTATGCCGATCGTGCGCAGGCCGAAGCCGCCCGCCTGCAGGCGGTGAAGGTGCGCAACGACGTCAAGGCCGAAGTGGTCACCCTGGACGCGCGCGCCGACACTGCCGTCGCCGCCACCCCGGCTGCGGCACCGACGCCGACGCCGACGCCGACGCCGTCCGCAGCGTCGCCCGCTGCCTCCAGCGCCGCTGCCGCGCCGGCCGCGGCCACCGTCAAGACCGAATCACTGCCGCCTGAACCGGTGGCCGCCGCCAAGCCGGCACCCAAACCCGAACCCAAGCCGGCCCCGGCCACCAAGCCGGAGCCCAAGCCCGAAGCGGCGGCCGTTGCCGCACCGGCGGCACCGGCCGCCAGCGGCGTCGGCTTCGCCGTGCAGCTGGGCGCCTTCGGCCAGGCGTCGGAGGCCAACGCGCTGCGCGACAAGGTCCGCGCCGCCGGTTTCAGCGCGTTCGTGGAACAGGTACGCACCGACAAGGGCACGCTCAACCGCGTGCGCGTCGGCCCGGTCGCCAACCGAGCCGAGGCGGAGAACCTCAAGGCCCAGGTTGCGTCCAAGGTCGGCGTGGCCGGCATGGTCCGGCCGCACCCCTGATGCCCGCCATGCGCCCGCGCCGTGAGGCCGGACTGTCCTGCAACGGAGGACGGGCATGATCGATTTCGTATTGCTGGCCGTCATCGGCATCTCCACCCTGTTGGGCGTGATGCGCGGCTTCGTCAGCATCGTCATCAGCACCTTTTCCTGGCTGCTCGGTGGCTGGGCCGCGCTGATGTTCGGCAGGTCCGCCGCCGGCTGGTGGTCGGCACCGGCCGCGCCGGGCACCGGGCACTATTTCGCCGGCTATCTCACCGTGTTCCTGCTGGTGATGGTGTCGGTGTGGGGCATCGGCCTGGTGATCCGCCAGGCAGTGCGCTCGACCAGCATGAACAGCGCCGACCGCCTGATGGGCGGGGGGCTGGGCCTGGCTCGCGGCGGGTTGATCAGTTGCGCCCTGCTGTTGATGGCCTCCTATACCCCGCTGACCCGCGAGGCCACCTGGCGAAACTCCAACCTGCGCGCCATGCTGCAACCCGGCGTGGGTTGGATGCAGGCCAAGATGCCGCGCATGCCCGACATGCCGCAGATGCCCAGCCTGGACGGCATGCCGGGGCTGCAGGGCCTGCCGATGGCGTTGCCGGAGGTGAACATGGCGCAACTGCCCGGTGGGGAGTTGGGCAAGCCGGGGCTGACAGGCGATAATGGCGTGCTTGGCGGACTGCTGGGGGGACGTGGATGGCCGCGACCCGTCGATGAAACCCCGCAACCGGCGGGTGATCCGGCTGACGTATGGGCGCGCAGCGCCACGCCCGGTTCCCCCCAGAACACCGATCCGGCGCTCGTGCGCCCGGACCAACCCGATCCGGCACGGAAAGGGTCCCCCGGCCAGGCACGGCCACCTTCACAGTAAATGGGCGCAGCCCAGCGGAGATTCGCACCATGTGTGGCATCGTCGGAATCGTCGGCAATCAGAACGTCGCCGGGCAGTTGTATGACGGCCTGACCGTCCTCCAGCATCGTGGCCAGGACGCGGCCGGCATCGCCACCGCCGACGGCACCCGCCTGCGCGTGCAGAAGGCCAACGGGCTGGTCCGCGATGTGTTCGATGCCAAGCGCATGTCCACCCTGGAAGGCCGTGTCGGCATCGCCCACGTGCGCTACCCGACTGCCGGCTCCGAAGGCATGGACGAGGCGCAGCCGTTCTACGTCAATTCGCCGTACGGCATCGCGCTGGCCCACAACGGCAACCTGATCAACACCGAAAGCCTGCGTCAGCAGGTGTTCGAGCAGGACCGCCGCAACGTCAACACCGACTCGGACAGCGAAGTGCTGTTGAACGTGTTCGCCTTCGAACTGGACGCGCAACGCCAGCTGACCCCGGAAGCGGCGATCCGCGCCGTGGCCGCCGTGCACCGCCGGGTCAAGGGCGGCTACGCGGTGATCAGCGTGGTGCTGGGCCTGGGCCTGGTCGCCTTCCGCGATCCGCACGGCATCCGCCCGCTGGTGCTGGGCAAGCGTGCCCACGCCGAAGGCGACGAATACATCGTGGCCTCCGAATCGGCCGCGCTCGACGTGCTCGGCTTCCAGCGCGTGCGCGACGTGCGCCCGGGCGAAGCGCTGGTGATCACCGCGCGCGGCGAGCTGTTCTCCGAAGTCTGCGCCGAGCCGGTCGAACACAGCCCGTGCATCTTCGAGTACGTGTACTTCGCCCGTCCGGACTCGATGATCGACAACGTGTCGGTGCACAAGGCGCGCATGCGCATGGGCATCAAGCTGGGCGAGAAGATCCTGCGCCTGCGCCCGGACCACGACATCGACACCATCATCCCGATCCCGGACACCTCGCGCGATGCCGCGCTGGAGATCTCCAACACGCTCGGGGTGAAGTACCGCGAAGGCTTCATCAAGAACCGCTATATCGGCCGTACTTTCATCATGCCGGGGCAGGGGGAGCGGGTGAAGTCGGTGCGCCGCAAGCTCAACCCGATCCACCTGGAGTTCCGCAACCGCGTGGTGCTGCTGGTGGACGATTCGATCGTGCGCGGCACCACCAGCCAGCAGATCGTGCAGATGGCACGCGATGCCGGCGCCCGCAAGGTCTACCTGGCCAGCGCCGCGCCACCGGTGCGTTACCCCAACATCTACGGCATCGACATGCCGGCCGCCGAAGAACTGGTGGCGCACAACCGCAGCATCGAAGAAATCGAAAAGCACCTGGGCTGCGACTGGCTGATCTACCAGGACATCGAAGACATGGAAGCGGCGGTGCGCGAAGGCAATCCGGAGCTGAAGGCCTTCGATTCGTCGTGCTTCAACGGCATCTACCCGACCGGTATCGAGCCGGGCTACTTCGAGCGCATCCAGCAGCTGCGTTCGGATGACGCCAAGCACAAGCGCCGCGCCTGAGGGCAGGGGAATGGCCGAGCAGTTGCCGCTGGAGGCGGCCGGTGACCTGCTGCGTGCCGCGCAGCATTGCCTGGCCGCGGTCGATCCGCTGCACAAGGTCGCCCTGACCCAGGCCTACGCCGCGCAGTTCCGCACGGGCCAGCTCAAGGCCCGTGCCGACGCCCCGCCACCGGAGCCGATACGGATGCCGGGGCGTCCGTCCCGGCCAGCGCTGGTGCATCCGCGTGATCTGCCCAAGCGTGGCCTGGGCAGTGCCGAAGGACGCGCCGCCTTCATCCATGCCATCGCGCATATCGAACTCAACGCAATCGACTTGGCCTGGGATGCGGTATACCGCTTCCGCGGGTTGCCCGGCTCGTTCCATGCCGACTGGGTGAGCGTGGCCGATGACGAATCGCGCCACTTCATGCTGCTGCATGGCCGGCTGCGGGCGCTGGGGTTCGACTATGGCGATTTCGACGCGCACAACGGCCTGTGGGAAATGTGCGAGAAAACCGCGCACGACGGTCTGGCGCGGATGGCGCTGGTGCCGCGCGTGCTCGAAGCGCGTGGGCTGGATGTCACCCCCGGCATGATCACCAAGCTGCGCTCGGCCAACGACCACGCTACCGCCGATGTGCTGGAGATCATTCTCCGCGAGGAAGTGGCCCACGTGGCTGCCGGTTCGCGCTGGTACCACTGGTACTGCAACCGCGCCGGGGTCGAGCCGCGCGCGCGCTTCATCGCCTTGTTGAACGAGTACGCCGGCGGCTTCCTGTACGGCCCCTTCAACCTGGAAGCGCGGCTGCTGGCCGGCTTCGACGAGGAAGAACTCGCCGACCTGATCGAACAGGCCGGCCGCACCAGCGGCCCCGCCCGGTAGAGCCACGCCATGCGTGGCTGCGTTTCCATTCGACGCCGCGTGCAGCCACCCATGGGGTGGCTCTACAGGTGACGTTTGGTAGAGCCACGCCATGCGTGGCTGCCTCTCGTTCCGGCGCCATGAACCGCCGCCCATGCGGGCGCCTCACGCGTTGGGCAGGACCACGCGCTTGCCATCCTCGGTGGGACGGTTGATGTAGAACAGGCCCGGGCCCGGTCGATAGGGCAGTTCGCGGGTCGCTTCATCGGCGGCGTAGAGCAGGGCGGTGTCGCCGAGCGCGTCGAAGTTCCAGTGTGCCGATTGCATCAGGTACCGCTGCCGCAGCAACAGTTCCTGCGCGGCCTCCAGCGGCTGGCCCGACAACAGGCGCGCGGCGATCGGCAGCAGCGGCGCGGGCAGGGCCAGCTCGGGCATCGCATCCACCGCACTGCGCCAGCGCACCCCCGCCGCCTCGGCGCGCTGCTGCATCAGGCGCAGTGGCACCCACTGGTAGCGCCCATCGATCTCACGCTTCAGCACCACCGCCGCATACGCGAACACCACCCACTGCGGCAGCACGCTGTCACTGCCGGCCACGCGCTGCGACTGCCAGCGGTGCCAGACATCCACCCATACCGCGTCATCACCCAGACCAAGCTGCGCTTGCCAGGCAGCGCACGCCGCCTTCGCTTCCCGATAGACATCGGTGTCGCGCAGCAACGCCAGCGGTGGCACGGCGGTGTCGGCCAGCCCGTGGTCGCGCAGGCGCTGGCCCAGCGGGCGGGTGAGCAGTTTCGGGCCCTCGATGCGCTGGTCGTAGCCGCCGCCGATGTTGGCGTGCGCGCCGGGCAAGGCGATCTCTTCGTGCTGCGGCCCGACCGTGGTCAGCGGGAAATACTGGCGATGCTCGTCGCGCGCGACCAGTTGCAGCACCTTGTCGGCGCAACCGGCCGGCAACGCTACGGCCGGGAGTTCATCACGCTGCTGCGGATGGATCGCCACCACCGTGTCGAACAGGCCGACAAAGCGCACCGGGCGTACCGACACCGCCGCCTCACTGCCGAGTTGCCAGCCGGTGCGGCGCAGCTGTTCCTGCAGCCAGCGGCGTCCGTCGCGGCGGTTGAGCTGGCTGAGCGCAGCGCGCGCGGACGCCGCACCGCGCGAAAAACCGAACAGGTCGATGCGCACCGTGCCCAGTACCTGATGCGGATGGACACGCGCCAAGGCGCGCAGCGCGTCGGGCAGGCACGTATCCAACCCGCGGCGCATCTTGGCGAGCACCCCGGTACGCCCGATGCCGAAGGCAAGGCCCATCAGGTCGTCATCCTCACCGGTGCGGGTGCCGGTGCCTTCGATGTAGATCGCCAGTGACAGGGCGTCGCCATGCGCGGGTTGTGCGCGATCGTCGGGATACAGCGCGTGCAGCCGGGCGATGTTGGTCAGGCCATTGCTGTAGCTGCTGGTCAGGCGGCTCTGGTAGGGCGAGGCGTCATCGGCAACCAACGGCGCCGGCGGGCGCGGCGTGGGCGTGGTGCTGCGCTGCGGGCGCGAGGCATGCAACAGGTTGTCGGCATTGTTGCGCGTGCCGTCAAAGAACAGGCCGATCTGCAGCGACACTGTCGCCGCCCTCGTTGCCGGGGTGGGCTGTCCTGCCATGGCGCTGGGGTCCCTGGGGTTGCACGGCAACGGTAGCGCGAAAATGACGCGGACGCGACGTCGCTGAACCGGCCGGTCGGCGGTCACAGTTCGGAATGTTGATTGCTCTGGTCTATTGAATTCACGCGATCAGTTGGCGCCATATGGGCGGGCACCACCACCCCGTATTCCACTCAAAGAGAGGCGACACGATGTCCAGATCGATGAGCAAGGCCGCAGGTGTGATCACGTTGTGCATGATGGCGGCGGGCGCTGCCAGCGCCGCGCCGCTGTTTGAACCGGTCACGGTGCTCAGCCGGGCCGGGGCCGCCAACCAACCTGCCGCGCAGGCGGTGCTGTCGGCCGCCTCCACCGCCGCGGTGCAGGAAGTGCGCGTGGATGCCGCTGCCGTCACGGCCGGCCAGCGCCAGCTGGAGTTCGAACTGCTCGGCGCACAGGTGCAGGCGGTGCAGCAGCGTGTGCAGGCGCTGCCCGACGGCGGCAGCATCTGGTACGGCCAGATCCAGTCGCGCAGCGCCAAATTGGACCGTCAGGCCAGTGCATCGGACCCGGCCAACTCGGTGATCCTGGTACGCGCTGGCAATACCGTCACCGGCTCGATCCGCAAGGATGGCCAGCTGTATCGACTGCGCCCGCTCAGCGATGGACGGCACGTGCTGGTGGAAGTGGATGAAACCCGGATGCCGGCCGACCATCCCGCCGACTACAACAGCCTGCCGCAGGTCGCCATGCCGGTGAGCGACCGCGCGGGGATCGCAGCAGCCTCCTCCGGCACCCCGGCCACCATCCGTGTACTGGTGGTGGCGACCAACGGCGCAGTGGCGGCCTACGGCGGCAACATGCAGTCGCTGGTACAACTGGCCGTGGCCGAATCCAACCAGGGCTACATCAACAGCAACGTCGGCATCACCCTGGAACTGGCCGGTTACGAGACCACCAGCTACGCCGAGTCGAGCAGCTTCTCCACCGACCTGTCGCGCTTCCGCAGCACCACGGACGGGGTGATGGACAGCATCCACACCAGCCGCAACAACACCCGCGCCGATGTGGCCGTGCTGGTGATCAACAACGCCAGTTCGTGCGGGCTCGCCTCCAGCATCGGCTCGACCGCCGCCACCGCGTTCGCCGCCGTGCATTGGGACTGCGCCACCGGGTATTACTCCTTCGCGCATGAAATCGGCCACCTGCAGAGCGCGCGCCACGACATCGCCACCGACTCGAGCACCTCGCCGTATGCGTATGGCCACGGCTACCGCTATGAGCCGGCCAGCGGCGCGCGCTGGCGCACGATCATGGCCTACGCGTGCACGGCCGGTTGCCCGCGGTTGAACTTCTGGTCCAACCCGAACATCAACTACAACGGCGTACCGATGGGCATTGCGTCCAGCGCCGACAACCAGCGCGTGCTGGTCAATACCAAGGCGACGGTCGCCGCGTTCCGTTGAGTAAGCGCATCCCCCGCGATCGTCCCGGCGATCGCGGGGGATGTTGTTGTGGAGCGTGGCGGCTCAGCGCGTCAGCGCATCCAGCGTCCAGCCCTGCGGGGTGACGCGCAGCACCGAGCCCTGCTCGTACCAGTCGCCGAGCACGATGCGGGTGCAGTCGTGGCCACCGACCTGCAGGGTGTGAATGGCCGGGCGGTGGGTGTGGCCGTGGATCAGGGTGTCCACGCCGTGGCGCACGAAGGTGGCGTCCACTTCGGCCGGCGCCACGTCGGTGACAGTCTCGAAGGTGCCGTGATCCTCCTGTTTCATTTCCGACTGGCGTGCCTGGCTGGCATCGCGCGCCTTCTGCGCGAAGGCGATGCGCGCGGCCAGCGGCTGGGACAGGAACTGCGCCTGGAAGACCGGGTCGCGGGTCTGGGCGCGGAACTGCTGGTAGGCCACATCGTCGGTGCACAACAGGTCGCCGTGCTGCAGCAGCACCGGTCGGCCGTACAGGTCGATCACGCTGGGATCGGGCAGGATGCGGAAGCCGGCGCGACGCGCATAGTCCTCGCCGACCAGGAAGTCGCGATTGCCGCGGATGAAGTACACCGGCACGCCGGCATCGGCGACGGCGTGCAGCGCATCAGCGACCGCATCGGCGGCAGCGGAGGGCGTGTCATCGCCGATCCAGGCTTCGAACAGGTCACCGAGGATGTACAGGGCATCGGCCTGCATCGCTTCATCGCGCAGGAACGCCAGGAACAGCTCGGTAATGGCTGGACGGCTCGGGTCCAGGTGCAGATCTGAAATGAACAGCGTGGTCATGGGCGCATTGTAAAACGGGTTGCCCGCAGCGGGTTGCATGCACATCGCGGAAAAGGGCAGCGCCACGCCATGCGTGACCGCCGTTCCCGCGATGCCGGATGCCGGCCGACAGGCCCCGCAACCGCCTTACATCGGCAACGGCAGCCAGCGCAGGCTGGCCCCGGCCAGCGCGGTCGCAATCGCCGTGGCCGCCAGTACATCGCTGGGGTAGTGCAGCCCCAGCACCACCCGCGACACGCCGATGGCGGCGGTGAACGGCACCAGCAGCGGTGCCAGCCACGGGTAGTAGGCGAGAGCGACGATGGTGAAGGACACCGCGTGCAGGGTGTGCCCGGAGGGGAAGCTGAACTCGTCCAGCGGCGCCACCCAGGCGCGGATGCGGAGATCGGCCGCATACGGACGCGGGCGACGGGTCCAGCGCTTGAGGCCTTTGTACAACAGCAACGCCATCAGGCCGGTGGCGGCCATGTGCAGCGACGCGCGCAGGCCCTCGACGCCGTCCAGCAGGATCAACGCGGCCATCAGCGCATACCAGAACACGCCATCGCCCAACCGGCTGACCGCAGCGAATGCCTGGCGGACGCGGCGGCGGCGGCAGTAATGGTTGGCGCGGCGGCACCAGCGGGTCTCGCGCCCGCGCAGGGCGTCAAGCGGCGTGGTCGGCATGCGGCCTCCGGGCCTGCGCGAGTTCGGCCAGCAGCGCATCGAACTCGGCCACCACCTGCTGCGGGTGCAGGCGCTGCATGGCGCTGGCGGCATTGCGGCCGAGGCGGGCGCGCAGCACGTCATCGCCAGCCAACTGCAGCGCTGCGGACAGGAATTGAGCGTCATCGTTCACGGCCATGCCGGTCTGATCGGTGCGCAGGTGTTCGCGCGCCGCGCCATAGTCGAAGGCGACGGTGGCCACGCCGCTGGCCATCGCTTCCAGGGTGACGTTGCCGAAGGTCTCGCTGCGGCTGGGGAACAGGAACAGGTCGCCGCTGGCGAAGTGACGTGCGAGCGCGTCGCCACGCTGTACGCCGCAGAAGATGAAATCGGGATTTTCATGCGCCAGTTTCTCGCGCGATGGGCCATCGCCCACCCAGACGAAGCGGGCCTTGGGCCGGATCTGCTGCAGCCGACGGAACGCCTTCACTGCCAGCGCAAGGTTCTTTTCCGGGGCGATGCGGCCGACGTAGATCGCCGCGAAGCCGTTGCCGTCGATCCCCCATTCCTCGCGCAGGGCCGGATCGCGTCGTTGCGGTTCGAACTGGCTGCTGTCCACCGCACGGGCCAGCAACCGCACGCGGTCGAAGCCCTGTTCGCCGAGGAACTGCTGCAGCTCCTGGGTGGGCACCAGGGTGGCGTCGGCCTCGTTGTGGAAGCGGCGCATCCAGCGCAATGCCGCAGCCTGCAGCCAGGCCACGCCGTAATCGGGCAGGTATTCATCGAAACGGGTGTGGAAACCGGTGGCGACCGGAATGCCCAGCCGACGCGCGGTGCGCAGCGCCGACCAGCCCAGTGGGCCCTCGGTAGCGATGTAGATCGCATCGGGACGTTGCAGCTGCCACTGCCGCGCCAGCCGCTTTGGCGCGGGCAGGCCAAAGCGCAGTCCGGGGTAGCGCGGCAGACCGGCGCCCTGCACCAGTACCGTGCCGCCGTCTGGATCGGTGCCGTCGCTGGCTTGGCGTGGACGCACTAGGTCGACCTGGTGGCCGGCCGCGCGCAGTCCCTGTTCCAGTCCCTGCACGGTCAGCGCGACGCCGTTGACCTCGGGGGGATACGTTTCAGTGACGATGGCATAGCGCATGGCGGGCCTCCGGGTTGCGTCCATGCTCGGCCCGGGCGATGTAGTGGACATGACGTGGGTATTACCGGCCGATGACGCCGGTGCCGGCCGCCGCGCCGGCGAGTACGGGAAAAAAGGTTCCTCTCCCATCTGGGGGAGTGTCTTGTTGCAGTCGCCGTCGCAGAGCAAGCACGACGCTACGGGTCTGGATGGGCAGTGCCGGCGACGTGGTGGATCGGGCTGTGTCTTCGCTCGGATCTGTCGCGAGCGTGAGGGCCCCGTAGCGGCCGGTAGGCCCCTGGCGCAAATGTCCCCCGGCCGCGGGGCGGCCTCCTCCTTGATTTTGCCCAGGAGCCTACCGCCCGACCCACCGAACAGCGTCTGGAAAGGCTGAACGCGCGCCACGTGCTTGCCCCGCATATGGGCGATGACGCAAAAAAAACCACGGCCCCGAAGGGCCGTGGTTGGGTGCAGCGGTATTACCCGGCAGCGATCAGAAGCGCTGCTGGTACTTCATGTACACGAAGCGGCCGATGTCGTAGCCGCCGTAATAGGAGAACACCGAGTTCGGCTTGGTGTACATGTTCGGGCCGTACTTCTCGAACACGTTGTTGGCACCGACCGATACGGTGGCATCCCACGGCAGGTTGTAGCGCAACTGCACGTCGTGGAAGGTCACCGAACCACGCTCGTTGTAGTTGCGCGTACCGGAGTACCACGGCGCACGCACGCCCGGATCGGAGCACTCATCCGGATGCGCGGTTGCGTTCAGGCACTGCTCCTTGACGCCAGAGTAGTAACGCGCGGTCCAGCTGATGCCGAAGTTGCCCAGGTCCCAACCCAGGGTCAGGTTGGAGCGCACGCGGAAGCCGCTGGTGGCGTTGGTGGAGATCCCGTTGGTCGGGGTCGGCACGACGCTGGTGTCGTTGGTGGAACGGTAGATGTTGGAGCTGACGTAGGTGGTCGACCAGTTGGTGCTGAACTTGCCCATCGCGTCGGTGTCCAGACGGTAGGTCAGCTCCATGTCGTAACCTTCGGTTTCCAGGAAACCGGCGTTGCGATTGCCGTAGTTCAGCTTGTTGACGATGCCCAGCGCCGGGTCACGGGTGAACTGTGCGCAACGCGAATCGATGCCCTGCTCGTAGCAGTCGATCAGGATCTGGTTCGGGCTGTCGGCAACGATGGTGTTGTCGATGCGGATCTTCCACCAGTCCAGCGACACGTTGAAGTTGCTGATGAAGCTCGGGCTCCACACCACGCCGAGCGTTTTGCTCTTGGAAGTTTCCGGCTGCAGCAGCGGATTGGAGCCATTGGTGAACGGCACCGGGGTCTGGTCGGTGCTGCTGGTGATCGGCACGTTGCCTTGCTTCAGCTGACGGTAGGTGTCGGCATTGGCGATGTCGCGGGCGCAGCGGGCGCGCACGGCGGCGCTGGTACGCGACGGACCGTAGACGGTATCGCAGGGATCGGCATAGCCGGTGGTGAAGGTTTCAGAGCCGCCGCCGTACAGGTCGGCGATGGTCGGGGCGCGGAAGCCTTCGGCCCAGGTGCCGCGGACCAGGATCTGGTCGATCGGACGCCACTTGAAGCCGAACTTGCTGTTGAGCGTGTTGCCGAAGGTGTCGTAGTCCGAGAAGCGCGTCGCCGCGTTCAAGGTCAGTTCCTTGGCACCCGGCAGGTCGGCCAGGACCGGCACGTTGAACTCGACGTACGCTTCCTTGACCTTGTAGCTGCCGCCGGTCGGGCCGGAAGCCAGGTTGGTGGTCGCGCCGGTCTGGGCCAGCGCATCGGGGATGAACTCACCGGTTTCCTTGCGGTTTTCCAGGCCGAACGCAAAGCCCAGGTCGCCGGCCGGCAGCGTCACGATGGAGCCGGCGATGGTGGCGAAGAAGTTCTTGCCGACGGTCTTGCCGGTGGAGTCTTCCGCCGGCATCAGGTAGTCGATCAGCGCCTGGTTGCCGGTCAGACCGTACGGGTCGGTCACGCCTGCGGCGATCAGCGGGTTCCACACCATGCAGTTGGCGATCGGGGCGGCAGCGCTGCCGCACTCGACCTTGCCGGTGGCGGCGTTGAAGTACGACGGGCCGACCGCGTTCTTCACGCGTTCCTTGTGCAGGTTGCCGGTGGCGTGCTGGCGCAGTTCGTTCTTGTTGTACTGGTAGCCCACTTCCCAATCGAAGTAGCGCTCGCCGATGTTGAACGAACCATCGAAGGCGGCCACGGCGCGGTAGGTTTTGAGCGAGCTGTCGCTGACGCGCGGCACTTCCCAGGTGCGGTGGTTCCAGGCCACGGCGGTCGGGGTGGCGTAGCCGTTCTTGCGACCGAACGGGTTGAAGTAGCTGTCGATCGACATCGGGCCGATGCCGGCCGTGGACGACTGCAGCGGGTAGCCGGCGATCTGGCGGCTGGAGTCACGCTTGTTGTAGCCCAGCTGGGTGCTGAAGCGGATGTCGTCGGTGATGTTCAGGCGACCATCGACGAACAGCGAGTCCCGCTTCAGCGGGTAGTTCAGGTGCATCTGCTCGTTGGTGTTGCTGACATCGCCGTCGGGAGCATTGGCGTTGGTCAGGTGGTAGTTGGCCGGGCTGAGCGGGTTGGCACCCCGGTTGAGCGAGTAGCTGCAGGCGGCGGTGCCGGTGCAGCCCGGGCCACGCAGGCCGGTGATCTGGCCGTACTGGCTGACGGTCGTCCACGCTTCGGTCGGGTGACGGTCGGTGTTGCCGTAGGCACTGAAGCCACGGTCCTTGGCCCACACGGCCTTTTCTTCGGTGTGCTCGGCCGAGAGGGTGATCGAGCCACGGTCGTTGGCCCAGCCGGCGACCACGTCGAAGCGGTCGCGCGCGCCGTCGCCCTGGCTGTACTGGCCGTGGTAGACGTTGGCGGTCACGCCGGTGACATCATGGCGGGTGATGATGTTGACCACACCGGCCATCGCGTCCGAACCGTAGATGGCCGACGCGCCGTCCTTCAGTACTTCCACGCGTTCCACTGCCGACACCGGCAGGCTCGACACGTCCTGGTAGCCGGAGGTGCTGATGCCCAGGCGCTTGCCGTTGATCAGCACCAGGGTGCGCTGCGCGCCCAGGTTGCGCATGTCGATGTAGGTGCCGCCCGCGTTCTCGCCGGCGCTCAGGACGTTGGCGCGGCTGATCGCCGGGCTGCCCATGGCGGTGACGTTCTGCAGGATGTCGGCCACCGAGCTGAAGCCCTGGCGTTCGATGTCCGTACGGGTGATGGCCAGCACCGGCTGGGCATTTTCCACGTCAACCTGGCGGATGCGCGAACCGGTGATCTCGATGCGGTCCAGATTGGTAGCGGTCGGCGCGTCCTGTGCCATCGCCGGCGCGGCCATCAGGCCTGCGGTGCCGGCGATCAGGGCACAGCGGATCGCGTGCCCCAATACGTTGGTGCGTGAATTCATGTGGTCTCTCTCTCGTTCGGAACTGACTCAAAAAGAGGTGGCGGGCCCAAGTCCCCGCCGCCTCAAAAATCCGACCCTGTTCAGGCCGGTTCTTGATCATAGTCTCGGTAGTTAAGGTCCTGTAAAGCAAAAGTGAAAAATTTTTCACGATAGCTTTCCGGTGAGAGCAAAAATTCAGCAAAAGCAATAGCTTGGGAATATGCCCACACATGCGATGCATGTCGATGTGTATCTGAATGTATCCGCATGTTGCGACGCAACATGGTTTTGGCGCGGATATGGCCGCGCCGGGAGCGGGGCGGACACGCAAACGGTCACGGTGAGACATCAACCGGTCAGCCGGACGGCCGGGGCCGGATCGACCGCGCACGCCCATTTACGCCGGTGCCGACAACGGGCCGGTCAGGCTGTCTTGTGGCGCGGTGGCCGCGCGACCGGGACGGACGCGCGGGGAAGGCGTCAGGCCACGAACGGCCGGAACTGCACGCCCAGCCCGGCCATGCCTTCGGCTTCCCCGATCAGGTCCGCGCGCAGCAGTGGACGGGCATCGATGAAGGCCTGGGGCAGGATCAGCGACAACCGGCTGTCCTCGGCGGTCAGTTCCAGCGCCGGCATCGGGGTGTCTTCATGGGCGCGGTTGAGCAGCACCGCCAGCCGCAGCAGTGCGGTCATGCGGCGCGCCGGCTGCAGCAGGCGTTCGGGCAAGGCATCGAAGGCCGACTTGGAGATGTTGCGGCGATGGCTGCGCACCAGCGCGGCCAGCAGCTGCTGTTCCTGGCGGGAGAAGCCGGCGATGTCCGAGTTCTCCAGCACGTAGCTGCCATGCACGTGATAACCGCTGTGCGCGATCATCAGGCCCAGCTCGTGCAGGCGCGCGGCCCAGCCGAGCATGCGCGCATCGTCGGGGTCCAGCGCCCAGCTGTCCTCGACCTGGCCAAGCAGGTTCATCGCGGTGCGCTCGACCCGGTCGGCCTGCGTGGTGTCGATACCGTAGCGCAGGGTCAGCGCGGCCACCGATTCATCGCGCAGGTCGTTCTCGCTGGCGCGGCCGAGGATGTCGTACAGGATGCCTTCGCGCATGGCGGCCTTGCTGACCAGCAGCTTCTGCAGGCCCAGCGCCTGGAAGGCGGCCTCGAGCACCAGGATGCCGCCGGCGATGATCGGGCGGCGATCAGCCGAGAGGCCGGGCAGGTCGATGTCTTCGATGCGCTTGGCCTTGAGCAGCTCATTGCGCAGCTGTGGCAGCGCCTCGGCGGTAATCGCGCCCTTGCTCAGCTTCATGGTCGCGCAGATTTCGCTGATCGCCTTGTGCGTGCCCGAGGAGCCCAGCGCTTCCTGCCAGCCCAGGGAACGGTACTTGGTGGCGAACTGCTGGAACTCGGCGCCGATCTCGGTCAGTGCGTCCTTCCAGCGCTTGCGACTGAGCTTGCCGCCCGGGAAGAAACGCCGCGTGCTGGCGATGCAGCCGGCCTGCAGGCTTTCGCGCTCCAGAGTCTGCATGCCCTGACCGATGATGAACTCGGTCGAGCCACCGCCGATGTCGATCACCAACCGGCGCTGGTCGGGCTTGGGCGGCTGCGCATGCGCGACGCCAAGATAGATCAGGCGCGCCTCTTCGCGGCCGCTGACCACTTCAATGGCATGCCCGAGCGCGGTTTCGGCCGGCATGAGGAAGGCATGTGGCGAACGCAGCTGGCGCACCGTGTTGGTGGCCAGCGCACGCACCCGTGCCGGCGGGATCGCGCGGATGCGCTGGCCGAACCGCGCCAGGCATTCCAGCGCGCGCTGGCGGGCCTCGGCGGACAGGCCGCCCTTGCCATCCAGGCCGTCGGCCATGCGCACGGTCTCGCGCAGGCGGTCGACCACCCGCAGCTGCCCAAGCGTGTAACGCGCGATGACCATGTGGAAACTGTTGGAACCCAGGTCGATGGCGGCGAGCAGGTCGCCATCCTGCAGGGCGGGCGGAGTCGTGGAGGTATGCGGCATGGTCGAATGTTAGCCGATGGGTGGGGCGCGAAGTCACCGCGCGGCCTTCACATGGGCTGCGACGTGGGGTCGCAGCGGTTCATGACGCTGGCGATCAACGGCCAGCACTACCGCCATGCATCTGGAGGCATGGCCCCCTGAGTCAGGGGGCGCACCAACCGGCGCGGGCTGTGGGTGGTGGCAAGAGGGCCCAGCGGCCTGCGTAGCAAGCCGTGGGGCCGCAGCGCGCATGCGATGACGCGTACACCTACAGACCCTGCATCAACGTCATCTGGGCCGAGTGCGGCGGCTCGTCGTGGCCCGGGGTGCACTTGGCGTACTCGCCGTTGGCCTGCAGTTCCCAGGCATTGAGGTTGTCGTCCAGGTAGTTCTGCAGCACATCGCGGTACACCTTTCGCGCCAGCTCCGGGTCCAGGATCGGGAAGCAGGTCTCCACCCGCCGCAGCAGGTTGCGTTCCAGCCAATCGGCGCTGGCGCAGTACAGTTCGGCGGCGCCATCGTTGCCGAACCAGTAGACCCGGCTGTGTTCGAGGAAGCGGCCAACGATCGAGCGCACGCGGATGTTGTCCGACACCCCCGGCACGCCCGGGCGCAGCGTGCAGGCGCCGCGCACGATCAGGTCGATCTGCACACCGGCCTGCGAGGCGGCGTAGAGCGCGCGGATCATCTGCGGTTCGTTGAGGGCGTTCATCTTGGCGATGATCCGGCCCGGGCGACCACTGGCGGCCAGCCGGGTTTCGCGATCGATGCGCTGCAGCAGTCCCGGGTGCAGGGTGAACGGCGATTGCAGCAGGCGCTTGAGCTTGGTCCGCGGCGCCAGCCCGGACAACTGCTGGAACAGCAGGTGCACGTCGTTGCCGATATCCGGATCGGCCGTGATCAGGCTCAGGTCGGTGTACGCGCGCGCGGTGCCGCTGTGGTAATTGCCGGTGCCCAGGTGCACGTAGCGGCGCAGCTTGCGGCCTTCGCGGCGCACGATCAGCAGCATCTTGGCGTGGGTCTTGTAGCCGACCACGCCGTACACCACCTGCACGCCGGCTTCCTGCAGGCGATCGGCCAGGCCCAGGTTGGCTTCCTCATCGAAGCGCGCGCGCAGCTCGACCACCACGGTCACGTCCTTGCCGTTGCGCGCGGCCTGGATCAGCGCATCGACGATCTGCGAATCCTTGCCGGTGCGGTACAGCGTCTGCTTGATCGCCAGCGCGTTGGGATCCACCGCGGCCTGCTTGATCAGGTCCAGCACCGGGGTGAATGCATCGAAGGGATGGTGCAGCAGCACGTCCTTGCGCGACACCACGTCGAAGATGCCGTCGCCATCGCGCAGCACGCGCGGGTTGAGCGTGGGGTATTTCAGTTCCGGGCGGGCCAGCAGGTCGTACAGCTGGATCACGCGGTTGAGGTTGACCGGGCCGTCGATGCGGTACACCGCGTTCTCGGTCAGGCCGAAGTTCTGCAGCAGCGTGCGCACGATGTCGCGCGGGCAGTCCTGGGCGATCTCCAGGCGCACCGCCGGCCGGTAGCCGCGGTCGACCAGCTCGTCGCGCAGCGCCAGTGCCAGGTTCTCCACTTCTTCCTCGTCCACCACCAGCTCGGAGTTGCGGGTGACGCGGAACTGGTAGGCCCCCTGGACTTCCATGCCCGGAAACAGCTCATCGACGAAGGTGGAGAGCACCGAGGACAGGAACACATAGGTCTGCGGGCCGCCGAGTTTTTCCGGCAGCTGGATGATGCGCGGCAGCGAACGCGGCGCGCGCACGATCGCCAGGTGGCCGGCGCGCCCGAACGCGTCGGTGCCCTTGAGCACCACCACAATGTTCAGCGACTTGTTGAGGATCTTCGGGAACGGATGCGACGGGTCCAGGCCCAGCGGCGACAGCACCGGCATGATCTCGTTGCGGAAGAACGCGCGCAGCCAGCGCTTCTGACGGTGGTTCCAGGAGTGGCGCCCGAGCACGTCGATGCCGGCCTCGTGCAGCGCCGGGCGCAGCGTCTCGTTCCAGCAGCGGTACTGCTGGTCCACCAGTTGCGCGGCGCGGTCGTGGATCGAGTTGAGGATCGCCTGCGGGGTCATCCCGTCCGGTGCCGGAGGCAGGCCGAACTCCTGCGCGTGGCGCACGGCGGCGGCGCGGATCTCGAAGAACTCGTCCAAGTTGGTGCAGGAGATGCACATGAAGCGCAGGCGCTCCAGCAGCGGCACCTGCGTATCCATGGCCTGGGCCAGCACGCGGAAGTTGAAGTCCAGCTGCGACAGTTCGCGGTTGATGTACAGCGCCGGGTCGCGCAGCGGATCGTTGTCCACCGGCACGGCGATCGGGACGAGGGTGCTCATGCGGAGAAGTCTTCTGCAGAAGGAAGGGAGGCCGTTTCGGTGCGCGCACGCACCTGGTCGGCGTCGAAGTGGCACGAGAACACGCTGCCCTTGCCGACCTCGCTCTGAATCTCCAGGCGCGCGTGGTGCAGGCCCAGGATGTGCTTGACGATCGACAGGCCCAGGCCGGTGCCGCCGCTTTCGCGCGATCGGCTGCTCGATACGCGGTAGAAACGTTCGGTCAGGCGCGGCAGGTGGGTGGCGGGAATGCCGTAGCCGGTGTCGCGCACCGACAGCACCGCGCCCTGGCCTTCGCGCGCCAGTTCCACCTCGATGCGGCCACCGGCCGGGGTATAGCGCACCGCGTTGGTGACCAGGTTGGAGAACGCACTGTGCAGTTCCTTGTTGGAGCCCTGCAGGTCGATACCGGCGTTGTCGACCACGCTGATCTGGTGGCGGCCCTGGCTGTGCGCCTCGGCCTCGCGGCGCAGCGTGGCCAGCATCGGCGCCATCGCCACCGCTTCTTCCTCGGTGTGTTCCTGCGATTCCAGCCGCGACAGGGTCAGCAGGTCTTCGACCAACTGGGCCATGCGCTGGGACTGCTTGCGCATTTCTTCCAGCATCGGGCCGGTGCCGGGGAAGTCTTCGGGCTCCATCATGTCCAGGTAGCCGTGCACCACCGTCAGCGGCGTGCGCAGCTCGTGGGAGACGTTGGCCACGAAGTCGCGGCGCACCTGTTCCAGGCGCAGCAGCTTGCTTACGTCACGGGCGATCAGCAGCCAGTAATCGGGCGAATAGGGGATCAGGCGCAGGTTGAGGCGGATGGCCGGATCGACCGGCGAGGGCACATCCAGGATCGGCTCGGCATTGCGTCCGCCAGCCAGCCAGTGGGCCAGCGGCATCGGCTGCAGGCGCTGCACCAGCGCCTCGCCCAGATCGCCGGGGTGGTGCAGGCCGAGCAGCGAGGTGGCCGCTTCGTTGAACCACTGCACGCGCTGGCTGTTGCGGTCCACCACCACCACCGCATCGGGCAGCGCGGCGGCGGCGGCGCGGTAGCTGCGCAGCATGTCCAGCAGGCGTCGCTTGCGCGTGCGCATTTCCCATTGGTTGCGGTACAGCAGCCGGTCCAGCTCGTTCCACACGCCGGTGCCATCCCCCATGTCCCAGCGATGCCGGGCGGTCAGCCCGCGCAGCACCCGGCGCAGCCGCCAGTAGTGCCAGGCCAGCGCGCCGATGGAGGCCAGTGCGATGCACATCCATACATGTCCGACCACCAGGCCCAGCACGCCGGCCGCGAGCAGCAGGGCGGCGAGGGTGGCCAGCGTTTTCAACCAGGCAGAGCGGATGTGGCGGGGCATTGCGGTCTCGCAGAAGGTGCGGTCCTCGGACGCGATCCAAGGTTATAGCAGGAGTGGCCGGCACCGGGCGCAATGGCCAGGCACCGGCCCGACGAGACTCAGGTCGAGGTCGAGAACCGGTAACCGGCGCCGCGCACGGTCTGCACCATGTTTTCCGCGCCGAACGGTTCCAGGGTCTTGCGCAGGCGACGGATGTGCACGTCGATGGTGCGCTCTTCCACGTACACGCTGCCGCCCCACACGTGGTCCAGCAGCTGCGCGCGGGTGTAGACACGCTCGGGGTGGGTCATGAAGAAGTGCAGCAGGCGGTATTCGGTCGGACCGATCGGCACCGGCTGGTCACCGGCGAAGACGCGGTGGGCGGCGCCGTCGATGCGGATGGAACCCACCGCGACGCTGCCGTCTTCGTCATCGTCGCGGGCGCGGCGCATCACCGCTCGGATGCGGGCCAGCAGCTCGCGGGCCGAGAACGGCTTGACCACGTAGTCGTCGACACCAGCTTCCAGGCCGCCGACGCGATCGTTCTCTTCGCCGCGCGCGGTGAGCATGATGATCGGCACCTCGCGGGTGAGGGCTTCCTTGCGCCAGCGTCGGGCCAGGTCCAGCCCACTGGTGCCGGGCAGCATCCAGTCCAGCAGGATCAGGTCCGGGACGCGGTCT
Organism: Stenotrophomonas sp. Ste86; assembly: GCF_024519465.1. Lineage (GTDB taxonomy): Bacteria > Pseudomonadota > Gammaproteobacteria > Xanthomonadales > Xanthomonadaceae > Stenotrophomonas. The sequence goes on from NZ_JALJRW010000005.1 coordinate 247,628, forward strand.
GCGATCGCCGTCTGCGCCTCGCGGGCATCGCCGGCATGGATCGGGTCGTAGTCGCCCTTGCGCAGGGCGAAGGCGACCATTTCGCGGATCGCGGGTTCGTCATCGACGATCAGAATGCGTTTCTGCACGTGGCACCGTATTGCTTATCAGACCGGGATTGAGCCCAGTAGACTACGGTTTCATGACATGTTTGTGACGGCCCTGGCCGACACTTCCTGCAACTGCCATGGCGCCGTCATATGCCGCCGGGGCGCCAGCGGGCTCAGCGCCGCTCCAGCTCGGGGTCGCGGATGCCCTGGCGGCGCATTTCCAGCACCGTCGGGGTGATGCTCTCGATGCGCGCATCGACCCGGGCACGGCCCACGTAGTCCAGTGCCGGCTGCTTTTTCAGCGCCTGGAGCTGCATCAGCGCCTGTTCCGGGCGACCGTTCAGGAACGCCGCTTCGGCGTAGGCCTCGCTGGCGCGCACGGTATCGCCGGCCAGTTCGCTGGCGCGGGCGTAGCGCAGCTGGAACACCGGATCATTGCCGCTTTGCGACAGCAACGGGCGCAGCATCGCCTGGGCCCGTTGGCCGGCCTCGCGGCCCCCCTGTTCGTTGAGGATCTCCGCGTACGTCAGCGCCACCGGACGGCTGCCCGGGTGTTGGCGCAGCAGCGTCTCAAACCGCGTATTGGCCTCGGTCGGCTGGCCCGAACGCGATTCGGCCTCGCCCAGCGCCAGCGCTACCCACAGGTTGTCGGGGTGGTCGCGCAACAGCTCGGTCAGGTCGCGCCGGGCCTCGCCGGCGCCGCTGTTGCGCAGCCGCGCCAGGGCCAGGCCATAGCGCTGCGGTTGGGTCAGCCCCTGCTTTTGCGCGCGCTGCAGGTTTTCGTATTCACGCACCACATCGCCGGGGGTATCGGCGCTGAGCACGCGCAGGCGCTCGCGTGCCCATTCGAACTGGCCGGTGGCGCCGCGGCTGAGGCTGTTGACCGAGATCTGCATCGAGGCCGGCAGCATTGGATTGTTGCCGCGCACGATCGGATCGGACAACGCCGGATCGGCCGGGTTCACCCGCTCCTGGCGGACTCCGCCGGGCACCTCGGTGGTGAGCAGCACGGTGTCCTTCTTCATCTGCTCGGCGCGGGCCTTGGCCTCGCTGATGCGGGTGGTGGTGACCGGGTGGGTCTGCAGGAAGTCCGGTACCGAGTAGCCGCCGGCATTGCCGCGCATCGAGGCGGACATGCGTTCGAAGAAGCCGGCCATCGCATCCACGTCGTAGCCGCTGCGGGCCAGGGTGCGGATGCCCAGGCGGTCAGCCTCGGATTCGTTGCTGCGGGTGTAGTTGATCTGGCGCTGCTGCATCAGCCCCATGCCGGAGGTGATCGCGGCCATGGTCGCATCGCCCGAGGAATTGCCGCCGGCCTGCTGCGCGGCGACCACCGCCGCCAGCATGCCCAGCAGGATCGGGATCTGGTCGCGCTGGGCCCGTTCCACTCCGCGCAGCACGTGCTGCTGGGTGACATGGGCGATTTCGTGGGACAGCACCGCCGCCACCTCGTCCTCACGCTCGGCGGTCAGCACCAGGCCGGCGTTGACCCCCACGTACCCGCCCAGGGTGGCGAAGGCGTTGATCTGGCGGTCCTTGAGCATGAAAAACGTATACGACTGGCGCGGCTGGGCGCTGTTGGAGCCGAGCCGGGCGCCCATGGTCTGCAGCCAGTCGTCCACCAGCGGGTCGTCCAGCAGATAGCCGTAGTTGCGCAGCTCGCGCAGCATCATCCCGCCGTATTCGGCCTGGCGGGCCGGGGTCAGCAGTTCACCGGCCGAGGAGCCGATGTCGGGCAGCTTGGACTCCTGCGCGGACACCAACGGCGCGGCCAGGGCGAGAGTCAGCGCGGCGGAGAGCAGCAGAGGGCGCAATCGAAGCTCCAGGACGGGCGGGGCAGGGGACCAGGCGGCAGCGTGACAGGCGCCATGCAAATCTGCGGTTAATCCACAGTGTTGCGGTGATGACGTGGAAAATCCAGCAGCCAGCTACCATGTACAGACACTCGTTTGTCCGTGGAGTTTCCCGTGAGCCAAGATGTTGCGTCCAACCCGGGTGGGGCCCCTGCCATCACCATCTATTCGACCGCGGTCTGCCCCTACTGCGTGGCTGCCAAGAACTTCCTCAAGAGCAAGGGTCGCGACTGGACCGAAGTGCGGATCGACCTGGATCCGGTCGAGCGCGAGAAGATGATGGCCAAGACCCGCCGCACCAGCGTGCCGCAGATCTTCGTCGGTGACGTCCATGTGGGCGGCTACGACGACATGATGGCCCTGCATCGCGCCGGCAAGCTGGAGCCGCTGCTGGCCGGGCAGGGCCCGGCATGAGCGCGGCCGACGACGGCAGCAAGGATCGCATCGCCGAATTCACCGAATTCCGCCAGCGCATGAACCAGCGCATCCTCGGCGAGCCCAACCAGGTCGTGCGGCGGTTCTTCGCGCTCGACACCCAGACCTACCAGGCTGGCGCGCTCGATGTGAAGACCAAAGAGCTGCTGGGCCTGGTGGCCTCGATGGTGCTGCGCTGCGATGACTGCATCAGCTACCACGTCGCCCAGTGCAAGGACGCCGGGGTCACCCGCGAAGAGTTCTTCGAGACCTTCTCGGTCGGCCTGGTGGTCGGCGGCTCGATCGTGATCCCGCACCTGCGCCGCGCCGTCGATTTCCTCGACCAGCTCGAAGGCGGCGCGGACGCCCCGGCCGTTCACGAACACTGAGGTCCGGGGCCGCCGTGCGGCCTGTCCCGGGTGACGCCGGCGACGCGCCGGCGGGTTTTCGTTCATGTTCGACAAGGTGTGCCTACCGACCGACGGTCGGTGGCTACCGTGGGGTGGGACCGCCTTGTTGCCGGCCAGCGGCCGTCACTACCACCAATGGCGGATTTGGGTCCGTTGGGCGGGTCAGGCATAATTGCCGATGAAACTTCCCTTGCGCCCGTGCTCCGCGTAGCTGACGGACGGCGCTCCCCCTCGGTTCGGACTACACATCAATGACGCAGAAAATCACGGTCATCCGCGGCGACGGCATCGGCCCGGAGATCATGGACGCTACCCTGTTCGTGCTCGGTAAGCTGGACACCGGCTTTGAATACGAAGACGCCGACGCCGGCCTGGTCGCGCTGGAAAAGCACGGCGACCTGATGCCGGCCTCCACGCTGGAATCGATCGCACGCAACAAGATCGCCCTGAAGAGCCCGCTGACCACCCCGGTCGGTGGCGGCTTCACCTCGATCAACGTCAGCCTGCGTCGTCATTTCGACCTGTATGCCAACGTGCGTCCGGCGGTGTCCTTCCCGAACACCAAGTCGCGCTTCGGCGACGGCGTGGACCTGATCACCGTGCGTGAGAACACCGAAGGCGCCTACCTGGCCGAAGGCCAGGAAGTGTCGGCCGATGGCGAGACCGCGTTCTCGGGCACCCGCATCACCCGCAAGGGCTCCGAGCGCATCGTGCGCTACGCCTTCGAGCTGGCCCGCAGCACCGGCCGCAAGAAGGTCACCGCCGTGCACAAGGCCAACATCATCAAGTCGACCTCGGGCCTGTTCCTGGCCGTGGCGCGCGAAGTGGCGGCCAAGTACCCGGAGATCGAGTTCCAGGAAATGATCGTCGACAACTGCTGCATGCAGTTGGTGATGCGTCCGGAACAGTTCGACATCATCGTGACCACCAACCTGTTCGGCGACATCATTTCCGACCTGTGCGCCGGTCTGGTCGGTGGCCTGGGGCTAGCCCCGGGCGCCAACATCGGTGAGAACGCGGCGATCTTCGAAGCCGTGCACGGCACCGCGCCGGACATCGCCGGGCAGGGCAAGGCCAATCCGTGCGCGCTGCTGCTGGCAGCCGCGCAGATGCTGGACCATGTCGGCCAGACCGACAACGCCGAGCGCCTGCGGAAGGCCATCGTGGCCACGCTGGAAGCCAAGGACTCGCTGACCGGCGACCTGGGCGGCACCGGCAACACCATGGGCTTCGCCCAGGCCATCGCCAGCCGCCTGTAAGCGGTCCGGCGACACTGGTGAATCCACAGCGGGGCGCCTTCGGGCGCCCCGTTGCGTTGGCGTGCCTGGAACTTTATCTGTGCGGTTCCCGCACAGATGGCGTGCAGGAAGATGGCTGGTGGGTGCACAGGTCGGCGCGCATCCTGTGCCCACCTTCCACGCACAGGAGCACTCCCATGAACCTCACCACCTTTGGCCTGGCCAGTCTGATCGGCATGGCCGCCATCGCCCCGGCGGTTGCCGCCGAACCGAGCCATCCCACCATCCGCCAGCTGGCCGGTGCGCCCAGCGCTACCGCGCTGGATGCCGCAAAAACCGCGGTGCTGGTGATCGACTTCCAGAACGAGTATTTCGACGCCAGTGCCGCCCCGGGCTTTGCCGGCGGCCGCATGGTCATTCCCGATGGCGTGGCCGCGCTGGCCCAGGCCCGTCGTGTGGTCGACTTCGCCGATACCAACGGCATCCGCGTCATCCACGTGCAGCATGTGCTGCCGGCTGGCGCGCCGCTGTTCGCTCAGGGCAGCGTCAATGTGGCCTTCCACCGCGACATGCAGCCGCGCAGCGGCGAAACCGTGATCCAGAAGGACAACGTGAGCGTGTTCGCCGGCGCCTCGGCCGCCGCGCTGGACAAGGTGCTCCAGGACGCCGGTATCGACACCTTGATCGTCACCGGCCTGCAGACCCATGCCTGCGTGGTGGGCGCCGCCCGTGACGCGGCCGCGGCCCCGCGCGGCTATCGGGTGATCGTGTCCTCCGACGCCAGCGCCAGCCGCGACCTCGACCTGGCCGGCGGCAAGCGCATCGGCCACCGCGCGCTGCACGAAGCGTCGCTGGCACAGATCGACGACGCGTTCGGCGATGTCATGGCCACCGAGGCGATCCTGGCGCTGCCGGTGCGCAAGTCGGGCGACGGCGCTTGATAAGCTGGCAGGGCCCGCATCCGGCGGGCCCTGCCAACCGGAGCTGCCTGCCGATGGATCACTTCGCCGCCCTGCGTGCGCTGCGCGCGATCGTCGACGCCGGCAGTTTCACCGCTGCCGCCGAGCGGCAGGGCACCACCCACTCGGCCATGTCGCGGCAACTGCGGCAACTGGAAGAGCACCTGCAGGTCCGGTTGCTCGACCGCAACAGCCGACGGCTGTCGCTGACCGAGGCCGGCCGCGATTACTACCGCGAGGCCGTGGCGCTGCTGGAGCGGTTGGACCAGGCCGATGACCGTGCCCGTGCAGGGCAGGCCACGCCCAGCGGACGGCTGCGGATCAGCGTGCCGCAGGTGGTGGCCAGCCAGGAGTTGCCGTATTGGCTGCCGGGGTTCCTTGCACGCTATCCGCAGGTGGCGCTGGATCTTTCCGCCGACGACCAGTTGGTCGACGTGGTCGGCGGTGGATTCGACCTGGCGCTGCGCATCGCCGCAACGCTGCCGGACAGCCAATTGGTTGCCCGTGAACTGGCCAGCTGCCCGCGCATCCTGGTCGCCGCGCCGGCCTACCTTGCCGCCCATGGCCTGCCGCGGCAGGCTGCTGACCTGGACAAACACGCGCTGCTGGCCTTCAGTCCGGCCGGTGCCGCTTCGCGTTGGGAACTGCAGGGGCCGCGCGGGGCCAGCGCCAGCGTCGAGGCCGGCCAGCGACTGCACGTGGATGCCACCCCGGCGCTGTATGCCGCCGTGCTGGCGGGCATGGGCATCAGCCTGTTCACCGCGTTGACCGTGCAGGAGGATCTGCGCACCGGTCGCCTGATCCGCGTGCTGCCCGGCTGGCACGCCGGACAGCGCCGCTACTTCGCGCTGTATCCGCATGCGCGTGCGCTTGCCCCGAAGGTGCGCGCGCTGGTGGATTACCTGGCCGCGCATTACGCCGGGCAGACGGGCGGGGCGGGCCCGGCGGCTGGCGAGCGCGCATGAAAAAGGGCGCCCGGGGGCGCCCTCTTGAAGGTGCGGATCGAGCGGCTCAGCGCTGCTGGATCTTCGCCAGCAGGCGCAGGAATTCCACGTACAGCCACACCAGCGTGACCATCAGGCCGAACGCGCCGTACCACTCCATGTACTTGGGCGCGCGGGCTTCGGCGCCGTTCTCGATGAAGTCGAAATCCAGCACCAGGTTCAGCGCGGCCACCACCACCACGAACAGGCTGAAGGCGATGCCCATCCAGCCGCCCTGGTGGATCATCGGCACATTGATGTTGAAGAAGCTCAGCACGAACGAAGCCAGGTACAGCAGCGCGATGCCGCCCGTGGCCGCGACCACGCCCAGCTTGAAGTTCTCGGTGACCTTGATCAGGCCGCTGCGGTACACCGCGAGCATCACGAACATCGTGCCGAAGGTCAGCATCACCGCCTGCATCACAATGCCCGGGAACTTGGCGTTGAACACCGCCGAGATCGCGCCCAGGAACAGGCCTTCGACCAGCGCGTACATCGGCGCGGTGACCGGCGACCATTCTTTCTTGAAGATGGTCACCAGTGCCAGCACCAGGCCGCCGATCGCACCGGCCACGGTGTACAGCATTGCCCCGCCGGTCGGCAGGCCAGCGGCATCCACCGACTGACTCCAGGCGAAGGCTGCGGTAAGCACGGTCAACAGCAGCAGCAGGCCGGTCTTGTTGACGGTGCCGTTGATGGTCATTGCCTGGTCGGGCGAGGTCACTACCGAGCCGCTGGCAAGATCCAGGAACGTCGATTCGGAAAGTGCGGGATTGCCGCTGCGCATTGCCAATCTCCTTGAAGGGGTAGGGTTCCGGCCATCCGACCGCTGCGGCGAGCATAGCCGATACGCAGCGGTCGGGACGCGACGTGTACGGCAACGTGAAATAAGCGTTGACAGATGCTGCGCAGATTCCCACAATAGCCGACTCTTTCGGGGGGAACCTCGAGGGATTTACCACCGGGGTATAGCGCAGTCTGGTAGCGCGCCTGCTTTGGGAGCAGGATGTCGGGGGTTCGAATCCCTCTACCCCGACCAAGCCTGCTCAAAACAGGATTGAAATGCGATAATCCAGCCAGGGCGCCCGTAGCTCAACTGGATAGAGCACCGGCCTTCTAAGCCGGCGGTTACAGGTTCGATTCCTGTCGGGCGCACCATCGGGTGCATGCGTCAGGAAGCAAAGTTTTCAGTGGTGGCTGTAGCTCAGTTGGTTAGAGTTCCGGATTGTGATTCCGGTGGTCGGGGGTTCGAGTCCCCTCAGCCACCCCACTGATTCAAACTGGTTCACCGAAAGTGAATCAGAGTTGCAAAAGGCAGCACACACGCTACAATGTGCGCCTGAGTTTTCAGGGCTGTTAGCTCAGTTGGTAGAGCAGTTGACTCTTAATCAATAGGTCCAAGGTTCGAATCCTTGACAGCCCACCAAGACAAAAGCCGCCTGGTCCGCCAGGCGGCTTTTTTCTTGCCTGCGATTCCGCAAGCACCGGTAGTGCCGAGCCACGCCCGGCAGCCTCGTAAAAACGAGCAGGATCGCAGCTCTGCCAGCCGGGCAGAGCCCGGCTCTACCGCGGGGCGGTGTTTCTCATCCGTTTAGAAAAAGTGCTTGCATCCCTGGTGGGGAATCCAGCATAATTCGCCTCCCGATTTTCGGGCTGTTAGCTCAGTTGGTAGAGCAGTTGACTCTTAATCAATAGGTCCAAGGTTCGAATCCTTGACAGCCCACCAAGACGAAAGCCACCTGGTCATCCAGGTGGCTTTTTTCTTGCCCGGCGTTCGCGTGGGACGCAACGCGGTAGTGCCGAGCCACGCTCGGCAACGGTCCAACGCGGCAGGATCTCCATCGCGCACGTCGCTGTCATGACCTCCCGCCGCCCGTCGCGCCGAACACGTCACGGCGTTTTCCCAACCTGCAACGCCGCGCACGGTCTGTGCCTGGCAACCGCGTTTCACTCGACGTACCGCGCCAACGGCGCCTGTTCGAGGGCAGCAACGATGACGCTTCCCACCTTTGCCGGACTCCTGCTGGCCGCCTTTGCCGGTACCGCGCTGGCAGCAGACGCATCGCCGCAGGCCGCACTGCCGTCGGTGCAGGCGCAGTACGCCACCACGGTGGTTCGCCATGACATGGCGCCGGGCACGTTCGTGCCTGCCATCCCGCTCGCAGACGTCCCCGTCCATCCTTACGCGCAGACCGTGCTGCGTACCGACCTTGCCGACGGTGACGTCCAGCCCGCCCAGGCCTTGCCAACCGACTGATTCAGCCGCCGCTGCCGCCAGTCACTGCACATCGCGTGGATCGGTCCGGTGGAACACTATCGGCATGGATACCCCGTCACCTTCGTCGCGCACGCGCTTGCTTGGGTCGCGGCAGCAATGGTTCGAACGCTTCGCCCTGTGGGGCGGTGCGGTCGCCGTCGCGCTGGCGGCCATCGTGTTCGCCAAGGCCAGCGACGCGGCCTTCGCGCTGTTCCGGCGCATCTACGACGCATCGCCCTGGTGGCCCCTGCTGCTCACCCCGGTCGTATTCGGCCTGCTGGCCTGGGTCACCCAGGGCGCCCTCAAATCCACCCGCGGCAGCGGCATCCCGCAGGTGATCGCCGCACTGGACGTGCCCGACGCCGGATTCCGCCAGCGCAACCTGTCGCTGCCGGTATCCGCAGGCAAGCTGGGGTTGACGGTGCTGGCACTGCTGGGCGGTGCATCGGTGGGGCGCGAAGGACCGACCGTCCATGTCGGTGCAAGCCTCATGTTCGTGATCGGGCGCGCGCTCGGGTTCCGCGACCCGCGCCACGCCGGCCACTTCCTGCTGGCCGGTGGCGCGGCTGGCATCGCGGCGGCGTTCAACACGCCGCTGGCGGGCGTGGTGTTTGCGATCGAAGAACTGTCCGGGCGGCTCGAGCATCGCTTCTCCGGCGCACTGTTGACGGCGGTGATCGTCGGTGGCGTGGTGTCGCTGGGGCTGCTGGGCAATTACACCTATTTCGGCCGGGTGGATGTGACGCTGCCGCTGGGCATGGGGTGGCTGGCGGTGCTGCTGTGCGGTGTCGTCGGCGGGCTGGCCGGCGGGGTGTTCAGCTGGCTGGTATTGGCTGCCGTGGACGGCCGACCCCGCTGGCTGGGACGCGCGCGGGCGTCGCGGCCGGTGCTGTTCGCCGCCGGTTGCGGGTTGCTGCTGGCGGTGCTGGGGCTGGTGTTCGGCGCGGGCGCCTTTGGCACCGGCTACGAGCAGGCGCGTGGTCTTGTGCAGGGGCAGGGCGTGGTGGGGCACGAGTTCGGGCTGATGAAGTTCGCCGCCAACCTGGTGTCCTATATCGCCGGTATCCCGGGCGGCCTGTTCTCGCCGGCGCTGGCGGTCGGCGCGGGGATCGGCCACAACCTCGCCGCGCTGCTGCCCGGCGTGGACCCCTCGGCAGTGGTGCTGCTGGGCATGTGCGCCTACCTGACCGGCATCACCCAGGCGCCGCTGACCTCGGCGGTCATTTCCATGGAGCTGACCGACAACACCGACATGCTGCTGCCCATCCTGGCCACGGTCCTGCTGGCGCGTGCGCTCTCGTCGCTGGTGTGCCGCCAGCCGATCTATCGGGCACTGGCGCAACGGTTGCTGGATGCGACGCCCGCCCCGTCACCGACGGGGACGGCCCAGGGCACATAGGCCGCGGCGCCAATCCAGGCGCAATAGCGCCCTTGCGGCTTTTTCTTTCCCGCCAGCCCTGCAACAATGGACGGCTGAGCGGTATCGCTCGCGAAAGTGGCGGAATTGGTAGACGCCCTGGATTTAGGTTCCAGTGCCGCAAGGCGTGGGGGTTCGAGTCCCCCCTTTCGCACCAGTCATCCCGGCCCCTGGCCGGCAGGTTGATGGTCGGCACGTCCCGGATCCGGGGAGACGGCCGCATGCTGCCCGGGCAGGCCTTCACGGCCGCTCCGGCCCTGCGCTGGCGGCGCTGGCCGATATCGGCGAAACTACAGGGCTGCGGCGGGCATGCGCGTCAACGACCCCGCGTTCAAAACCCGTTCCATCCATCACATCGTGCCGGGGGCGTTGCCGCCGGTGGCAGGAGTCAACATGCAAGCTTCGATCGAATCCACTGGCAATCTGGAACGCCGCCTGACCTTCTCGCTGCCGGAAGACCGCCTGCAGACCCACATCAGTGGCCGTCTGGGCGAAATCGCCCGCACCGCGCGCATCAAGGGCTTCCGTCCGGGCAAGATCCCGGCCAAGGTGATCGAACAGCGTTTCGGCCAGCAGGTCCGCAGCGAAGCCGTCGACGGCCTGCTGCGCGAGACCTTCGATGCCGCCCTGCGCGAGCATGAGCTGCGCATTGCCGGCACCCCGCGCATCGACAAGGGCGAGGAAGGCGAGTTCTCCTTCGTGGCCACCGTCGAGCTGATTCCGGACTTTGGCGATGTCGACGTCAGCAAGCTGACCGTGGTCCGCCACACCGCCGACATCAACGATGCCGACATCGACCAGATGATCACCAACCTGCGCGAACAGCGTCGCAGCTGGAGCCCGGTCACCCGTGGGGCGCAGGACGGCGACCTGGTCGCGCTGGAAACCTTCTCCCAGGCCGGCGATGAGCGCCTGCCGGCCGAAGGCAGCGAAAAGGGCAGCGTGATCGTGGGTCAGGGCATGATGTTCGAGCAGATCGAACAGGGCCTGATCGGCCTGGCCAAGGGCGAAGAAAAGACCCTGGACGTCGAATTCCCGGCCGATTGGCGCGTTCCGGCGCTGGCCGGCAAGCAGGTCAAGGTCACCGTCAAGGCGGTGGACGTGTCCGCGCCGGTGCTGCCGGACGTGGATGCCGAGTTCATCAAGAGCTTCGGCGTGAAGGGTGGCGACGAGGAGCAGTTCCGCAAGGACATCCGCGCCAACCTGGAGCGCGAACTGAAGGGCGCGCTGATGAACCGCCTGCGCCGTGAAGTGGGCGAGCAACTGATCGCCGCCTACGCCTCGGTCGAAATGCCGCCGCGCCTGGTCGAGAACGAAGCCCGTGCGATGCTGGCCCAGCAGGTCGAGCAGATCCGTCGCAGCGGCCGCAACCCGGGCGACGTCCCGGCCGACGCCCATGAAGGCTTCAAGGACGCCGCTGCCAAGCGCGTGCTGGTCGGCCTGCTGGTCGGCGAAGTGGCCCGCAAGAACGACCTGCGCCTGGACCCCAAGCGCCTGAATGAAACCATGCGCCTGATTGCCTCCACCTATGAAGAGCCGGAGCAGGTCATTGAGATGTACCGTAATGACCCCCAGCTGATGAGTGGGCTGCAGAATCGTGTGATGGAAGAGCAGGTGATCGACTGGATCGCCGAGCGCGCCCAGCACACCGAAGAACAGCTGTCGTTCCAGGACGCGATCCGCCAGTAAGCGGCCTGCGTTTTACGCCCCGCGCCCCGGCGCGGGGTCGTTCCCCCCAAAATAGGTGCCTCACTAATGGACAACCGAACCACAGCCCTGAACATGGTTCCGATGGTGGTCGAACAGACCAGCCGCGGCGAGCGCGCCTATGACATCTATTCGCGCCTGTTGAAGGAGCGTCTGATCTTCCTGGTGGGCCCGATCGACGATCACATGGCCAACGTGGTGGTGGCGCAGCTGCTGTTCCTGGAAGCGGACAACCCGGAAAAGGACATCAGCATCTACATCAACTCGCCCGGTGGCGTAGTCACCGCCGGCATGGCGATCTACGACACCATGCAATACATCAAGCCGGACGTGAGCACCATCTGCGTCGGTCAGGCCGCCTCGATGGGCGCGCTGCTGCTGGCATCCGGCGCGGCGGGCAAGCGGTATGCGCTGCCCAACTCGCGGGTGATGATCCACCAGCCGCTGGGCGGCTTCCAGGGCCAGGCCTCGGACATCGACATCCATGCCCGTGAAATCCTGACCCTGCGTTCGCGCCTGAACGAGGTGCTGGCCAAGCACACCGGCCAGTCGCTGGAGACCATCGCGCGCGATACCGAGCGCGACAACTTCAAGAGCGCGGCCGATGCGGTGGCCTACGGTCTGGTCGACCAGGTGCTCGAGCGCCGTCCGGAAGAGTCGATCACCCCGGCGTGATGATGCAGCCAGGCCGGCAAACCGGCTTGTTTCCGCAGGGTCGGGTAGGACTGGTGTCCTCCTGACCCTGTGCTATTCTCGAATCGAACCCCCGTTCAGCGGGTGGGGTAACTGGGTAAGCGAAGCATGAGCGAAGACCGCCAAGGTCGTTCCACGGACACCGGCAAGATCCTCTACTGTTCTTTCTGCGGGAAGAGCCAGCATGAGGTGCGCAAGCTGATTGCGGGCCCGAGCGTGTTCATCTGCGATGAGTGCGTGGAGCTGTGCAACGACATCATCCGTGAAGAACTCGAGGAAAAGGCGCAGTCGGCGCGCAGTTCGCTGCCCAAGCCGCGCGAGATCCTCGAGGTCCTCGATCAGTACGTGATTGGCCAGAACCGGGCCAAGCGCACGCTGGCCGTGGCTGTGTACAACCACTACAAGCGCATCGAGAGCCGCCAGAAGAACGACGAGGTCGAACTGGCGAAGTCGAACATCCTGCTGGTCGGTCCGACCGGTTCGGGCAAGACGCTGCTGGCCGAAACCCTGGCCCGCCTGCTCAACGTGCCGTTCACCATGGCCGACGCCACCACGCTGACCGAAGCCGGTTACGTGGGCGAGGACGTGGAAAACATCATCCAGAAGCTGCTGCAGAAGTGCGACTACGACGTCGAGAAGGCACAGCAGGGCATCGTCTACATCGATGAAATCGACAAGATCTCGCGCAAGAGCGAGAACCCGTCGATCACCCGCGACGTGTCCGGCGAAGGCGTGCAGCAGGCGCTTCTGAAGCTGATCGAAGGTACCGTGGCCAGCGTGCCGCCGCAGGGCGGGCGCAAGCATCCGCAGCAGGAATTCCTGCAGGTGGACACCAAGAACATCCTGTTCATCTGCGGCGGTGCGTTCGCCGGGCTGGACAAGGTGATCCAGGCGCGCTCCAACGACGCTGGCGGCATCGGCTTCGGCGCCAAGGTGAAGAGCTCCGAGCGCAAGCAGGAAGTGGGCAAGATCCTGGCCGAAGTCGAGCCGGAAGATCTGATCAAGTTCGGCCTGATCCCGGAATTCGTCGGCCGCCTGCCGGTCGTGGCAACCCTGGAAGAATTGGACGAAGCGGCCCTGGTCAGGATCCTGACCGAGCCGAAGAACGCCATCACCAAGCAGTTCAAGAAGCTGTTCGAGATGGAGCACGTCGAGCTGGAGTTCCGTCCGGACGCCCTGGCCGCGATCGCCCGCAAGGCGCTCAAGCGCAAGACCGGTGCCCGTGGCCTGCGTACCATCGTCGAATCGGTCCTGCTGGACACCATGTACGACCTGCCATCGGCAGAGAACGTCAGCAAGGTGGTGGTGGACGAATCGGTGATCGAACACAAGTCCGAACCGTACCTGATCTACCAGACGCCACCGGCGCCTGAACAGAAGGCGGCTGGTGCTGAATAATCGGTTCAAGTGATTGAATTGATAGAAATTTTTCAGAACAGCTTGCATCTAGAAGCCGATGGCCCCATAACGAGGCCATCGGCTTTTTTTGTATCCGGGCGAGGCGCCCGGAGGCCATCCCCACTGTTCCACTGGAGCCCACATGGCCCGTTCCCCTACTGAGACTCTCGACCTGCCGGTACTGCCGCTGCGTGACGTGGTGGTGTTCCCGCACATGGTCATCCCGCTGTTCGTCGGCCGCGACAAGTCCATGCACGCGCTGGAGCAGGCGATGGCGGCGGACAAGCGCATCCTGCTGCTGGCCCAGAAGTCGGCCGAGACCGATGACCCGACCGCCGCCGACCTCTACCAGGTCGGCACGCTGGCGCAGGTGCTGCAGCTGCTGAAGCTGCCTGATGGCACCATCAAGGTGCTGGTCGAGGGACTGTCGCGGGTCAACGTCACCGAAGTCACCGAGCGCGAGAGCGCGCTGCACGGCATCGCCACGGAGATCGAATCGGACGAATCGCGCGAGCCGCGCGAGATCGAGGCGATCGCCCGTTCGCTGATGTCGCTGTTCGAGCAGTACGTCAAGACCAATCGCAAGCTGCCGCCGGAGCTGCTGCAGACGCTGGCCGGCATCGACGAGCCAGCGCGCCTGGCCGACACCATCGCCGCGCACATCAGCGTGCGCCTGGCTGACAAGCAGCGCCTGCTGGAAACGCTGCAGATCGGCGACCGCCTGGAAATGCTGGTCGGCCTGGTCGACGGCGAGATCGACGTGCAGCAGATGGAAAAACGCATCCGCGGCCGCGTGAAGTCGCAGATGGAAAAAAGCCAGCGCGAGTACTACCTCAACGAGCAGATGAAGGCCATCCAGAAGGAACTGGGCGACCTGGACGATGCACCGGGCGAGCTGGACGAACTGGCGCGCAAGATCGCCGAGGCGGGCATGCCCAAGCCGGTGGAGACCAAGGCCAAGGCCGAGCTCAACAAGCTCAAGCAGATGTCGCCGATGTCGGCCGAAGCTGCCGTCGTGCGCAACTACCTGGACTGGCTGCTGGGCGTGCCGTGGAAAAAGCGCACCAAGGTGCGCAAGGACCTCAAGGTCGCCCAGGACACGCTGGACGCCGATCATTTCGGTCTGGACAAGGTCAAGGACCGCATCCTGGAATACCTGGCGGTGCAGTCGCGCGTGAAGCAGATGAAGGGCCCGATCCTGTGCCTGGTCGGTCCGCCCGGCGTGGGCAAGACCTCGCTCGGCCAGTCGATCGCCAAGGCGACCAACCGCAAGTTCGTGCGCATGAGCCTGGGCGGCGTGCGCGACGAGGCCGAGATCCGTGGCCATCGTCGTACCTATGTCGGCTCGATGCCGGGCCGCATCGTGCAGAACCTCAACAAGGTCGGCAGCAAGAACGCCCTGTTCGTGCTGGATGAGATCGACAAGATGTCGATGGATTTCCGCGGCGATCCCTCCTCGGCGCTGCTGGAAGTGCTCGACCCCGAGCAGAACAACGCGTTCAACGACCACTACCTCGAAGTGGATCTGGACCTGTCCGAAGTGATGTTCGTGGCGACCTCCAACTCGCTCAACATCCCCGGACCGCTGCTGGACCGCATGGAAGTCATCCGCATCCCCGGCTACACCGAGGATGAAAAGCTCAACATCGCCATGCGTTACCTGGTGCCCAAGCAGCTCAAGGCCAATGGCCTCAAGCCGGAGGAGCTGGAGATCGAGGCCGACGCCATCCAGGACATCGTGCGCTACTACACGCGCGAATCCGGCGTGCGCAACCTCGAGCGCGAAGTGGCCAAGATCTGCCGCAAGGTGGTCAAGGACATCGCGCTGGCGGGGCCGGTCGCTGCGGTCAAGCCGGCAAAGGTCGGCAAGAAGGCCGGCGCGAAGAAGAAAGCACTCGTGGTGGTCAACGGCAAGAACCTGGACAAGTACCTGGGCGTGCGCCGCGTCGACTTCGGCCGTGCCGAAGAGCAGAACGAGATCGGCCTGGTCACCGGCCTGGCCTGGACCGAAGTCGGTGGCGACCTGCTGCAGATCGAATCGACCCTGGTGCCGGGCAAGGGCCAGCTGATCCTGACCGGCCAGCTGGGCAATGTGATGAAGGAATCGGCGTCGGCGGCACTGTCGGTGGTGCGTTCGCGTGCCGAGCGGCTGGGCATCGACAACGAGTTCCTGCAGAAGCACGACGTGCATGTGCACGTGCCCGATGGCGCCACGCCCAAGGACGGTCCCAGCGCAGGTATCGCGATGGTGACCTCGCTGGTGTCCACGCTGACCAAGGTGCCGATCCGCGCCGAAGTGGCGATGACCGGCGAGATCACCCTGCGTGGCCGCGTCACCGCCATCGGCGGACTCAAGGAGAAGCTGCTGGCCGCGCTGCGGGGTGGCATCACCACGGTGATCATCCCGGAGGAGAACCGCAAGGATCTGGCCGATATCCCGGCCAACGTCACCCGCGATCTGAAGATCATTCCGGTGAAGTGGATCGAAGAGGTGCTGGAGTTGGCGCTGGAGGCACCGCTGACGCCCAAGAAGGCCAAAAAGGATGGGGCGCGCGTCACAGTGCGCAGCAAGGGCAAGACAGCTTCCACGACGCGCGTCAAGCACTGACGCGCCATCTGGAAATCGCCGAAACCCGCGTCGTTATTGGCTTTTCAGCTTGCGCGGGTAGTGGTGCGCTGGTATAAAAGCACCACTCGCGAGTCAGCACTCACTGACGTCGGCGAATCGAGAACTTCACTGGCGTCCGGCCGCATTGTGGGTCGGATGCTTCACTGTCGAATATGCGGAATCCCCGCCAAAGGAGCTGTACAGAATGAACAAGACCGAATTGATCGATGCCGTTGCCGAAGCCGCCGACCTGACCAAGGCCGAATCCAACCGCGCCGTCGACGCCGTCATCGCGTCCATCACCAAGGCCCTGAAGGGCGGCGATGCAGTGACGCTGGTGGGCTTCGGTACGTTCCAGGTTCGCGCACGTGCTGCCCGCACCGGCCGCAACCCGAAGACCGGCGACACCATCAAGATCGCTGCATCGAACAATCCGTCGTTCAAGGCTGGCAAAGCCCTGAAGGATGCCGTAAACTAAGCGGCTTGCTGGGGTGCTTAGCTCAGCGGTAGAGCGTCTCCTTTACACGGAGAGGGTCGGGGGTTCGAAACCCTCAGCACCCACCACAGCACCGCCAGTAAAAGTTTGAAATGTGGAGCGGTAGTTCAGCTGGTTAGAATGCTGGCCTGTCACGCCGGAGGTCGCGGGTTCGAGTCCCGTCCGCTCCGCCAGTTCCGAAAAAATCCTCGAGAAAAGCAGCATTCGGGGTAGGTTTTCTGAATATCTTCGGATAGAATGAGCGCCTGCAAAGTTTCAAGTGCGGAGCGGTAGTTCAGCTGGTTAGAATGCTGGCCTGTCACGCCGGAGGTCGCGGGTTCGAGTCCCGTCCGCTCCGCCAGTTACGAAAAAATCCTCGAGAAAAGCAGCATTCGGGGTAGGTTTTCTGAATATCTTCGGATAGAATGAGCGCCTGCAAAGTTTCAAGCGCGGAGCGGTAGTTCAGCTGGTTAGAATGCTGGCCTGTCACGCCGGAGGTCGCGGGTTCGAGTCCCGTCCGCTCCGCCAATCTTTGAAAAGCCCTTGGTGAAAGCCAAGGGCTTTTTTTTTGGTTTTCCTCCCGGTGGGCTGGCGCGTCTTGTTCCAACATCGCAGTCGATAATTCACGGCGATACGCGAGTGGTCGGATAGTCCGGGCGATGTGTGGGATCGGGGGGGCTTCGTTCTTGTATGCCGCGAGCGTGAGGGCCCCGCAGCAGCCGGTAGGCCCCTGGCGCAAATGTCCCCCGGCCTGGCGGCCTCCTCCTTTATTTGGTTCTTCACCCAACTCCGGGGAAGGCCGCCCGGATCTTCAGGAAGAAGTACGCG
>NZ_JALJRW010000006.1:0-13435 GCF_024519465.1 Stenotrophomonas sp. Ste86
GTCGGTGGGTCGGGCGCTGGGCTCCCATGCCCTTGGAGGCGAAATCAAGGGGGAGGGGGCGGCCGCAGGCCGACGCCGGAGGACATTCGCCGGAAAGGGCATGGGGGCCCAGCGCCCGACCCACCGACCGCCGCGCCTGGAAGGGGTCAAAGCACACGTCTGCTTGCCCCGCATAGGGTGAAAAACCAAAAAAAAGCCGCGGAATCCGCGGCTTTTTCGGTCATGGCGCCTTGGGTGGCGCCCAGTCCTTCATGAAGGCGAAGAACCGCGTGCGGTTGTAGCCCTTGGGCTGGCCCTTGTCGGCCTCCAGCTCCCCGGTGAACTGCGAATGCAGCAGCGTGCCGTCGGCATCGAGCACGAACAGGTGCGGATAGCCCTTGATCGCCGGGAACTGCGACAGGAACGCCGCGTTCTCGTTGTCTTCGCTGTAGTTCACCTTCATCCACACGAAGTTGGCATCGCGGAAGCTGCGGATCTCCGCGTCGCCTTCGATGAAGGCATCCATCAGGTGGCACCACGAGCACCACTCCCCGCCCACGTCCAGCACGATCCGCTTGCCACCCCGCTTGGCCTCGACCTTGGCCGTGGCCAGGTCGGCGACCGGATCGCGGCCCGGATCGAACTGCGCGTTGAGCGCGGCGATAGCCGCCACATCGGCCGCGGCCGGCGTGTTGCCCGAGGCCACCGGTGCGCTGGGATCCGCGACCGCCGGCTTCTGCTCGCGGGTATCCAGCGGCTGCGCAGGACCGGCCGTGGGCGCCGACGATGGCGCGCACGCGCACAGCAGGCCCGCCACGATCATCGACGCACACCCCATCTTCCTGCGCATCACCGACCTCACTTGACGCCGTGCATCAGCTTGTTGATCAGCGGGGCGAGCAGGAACAGCAGCGCGCCGGAGATCATCAACGCCCAGAAACCGAAGGTGTAGCCCTTCAGCGCCGACGCCACGGTCATGCCGCCTTCGCCACTGACCACGCCGGCGAAGATGCCCGACAGGTTGTTGCCGATGCCGGTGGACAGGAACCAGCCGCCCATGCCGAAGCCGACCAGGCGCACCGGGGCCAGCTTGGTCACCATCGACAGACCGATCGGCGACAGGCACAGCTCACCGACCGACTGGATGACATAGACCATGAACAGCGTCCAGAACGGGATCTTGCCGTCCACCACCATGCTCGACAGCGCCAGCATCAGCAGCGCGAACGCCACGCCGTTGAACAGCAGGCCCAGGCCGAACTTTCGCGGAATCGACGGATTGGCGCGGCCCAGCTTGATCCAGATCCAGGCGATGATCGGGGCCAGGGTGATGATCGCCACCGAGTTGACCGACTGGAACCACGCGGTCGGGAAGGTCCAGCCGCCGAGGTTGCGGTTGACGATCTGGTCGGCCAGGAAGGTGAACGAGCTGCCGGCCTGTTCGAAGAACATCCAGAACATCACGTTGAAGACGAAAATGATCAGCATGGCGATCACGCGATCGCGCTGCACCTTGCCCTCGCGGATGCCCTCGACCAGCAGCAGCACGCCCAGCGCGATGAACATCACGCCCAGGATCCAGGCCAGCGCGGTGGCGCCGGTGGACAGCAGGAAATAGGCGACCGGGATGGCGACGATCGAGCCGACCAGCACCATGATGATGCGGCCGAAGCCTTCGGCACCCACCGGCGGTGCGCCGATGCCCTTCAGGCCGGCACGACCGATGTAGAACCACACCAGGCTGATCAGCATGCCGATGCCCGAGGCGATGAAGACCATCTTGTAGGACGGCATCGCCTGGGTACCAAAGACCTGCTCGGCCAGGTACTGGGTCAGCACCGGGGCGATCATCGCGCCGATGTTGATGCCCATGTAGAAGATGGTGAAGCCCGAGTCGCGGCGCTCATCCTTC
This sequence comes from Stenotrophomonas sp. Ste86, assembly GCF_024519465.1. Lineage (GTDB taxonomy): Bacteria > Pseudomonadota > Gammaproteobacteria > Xanthomonadales > Xanthomonadaceae > Stenotrophomonas. Next base: position 1,892 of record NZ_JALJRW010000006.1, read on the forward strand.
AGGCCGTACAGCTTGCCGACCATCGTGGAGATGTTGGGCTTGAACAGGCCGTTGCCGATGATGATGGTGGCCAGGCCCAGCTCGAACACTTCTTTGTTCGGCATGGCGACCATGAACAGGCCGGCGGCCATGATCACCGCACCGGTCAGGATGGAACGCTGGTACCCCAGCACCCGGTCGGCGACGTAGCCACCGAAGATGGCCGCGGCATAGACCAGCGCCAGGTAGGCGCCGTAAGTGCGGCTGGCGGCGGCCTGACCGGCCGAGTCGCCTTCGAAGAACTGCGACACGATGTACAGCACCAGCGCCCAACGGATGCCGTAGAACGCAAAGCGTTCCCAGAATTCGGTCATGAACAGCATCCACAACGGGCGCGGATGGCCCAGCGTGGTCTTGAACTCCGGCAGCGCCGGATCGGGAACGGATGTCGCGGCGGTGTCTACGCTCATGCGGGATTCCTGGGTTCGGTGGAAGACATGCACGTCCGATGTGCGAAGCAGCGCGGGAGAATCCCAGAACAACGGCGTTCACGTCAAATACACGCCGATTCGTGCAACTGCCGGCACGGTCGCTGAACTTGCATCTGCAACCACCGGTCCGGCCCCGCCAGCGCAGCAACGGCGGGGGCTGCCGCACCCTACGGCGGATGCGGCCGGTAAATATGAATAGGCTTATTGGCAGGACTGCCGGATCAGGCGTCCGGCGGCATCGGATCGTCGTTGCGGATGGTCGTGCGCACCTGGAACAGCTCCGGGAAGAAGGTCAGTTCCAGCGCCTGGCGCAGGAACCCCACCCCGCTGGAGCCGCCGGTACCGCGCTTGAAGCCGATGATCCGCATCACCGTGCGCATGTGCCGGAAGCGCCACAGCTGGAAGGCGGTCTCCAGGTCAACCAGGTCCTCGCACAGCGAATACTCGCGCCAGAACCGGTCGGTGTTCTGGTAGATCCGCTCGAACACCGGGTGCAGGGCATCGTCGGCCACGTGCGGCTGCTGCCAGTCCCGGCCCTGGTAGGCAGCGGGGACGGGATGGCCGAAGCGCGCCAGGTAACGCAGGAATTCCTCGTACAGGCTCGGCGCGTCCAGCACCTCCTGCAACTGCGCCTGCCCGGCCGGGTCATGCGAGAACACCTGCAGCATCTGCGCGTTCTTGTTGCCCAGCAGGAACTCGATGTAGCGGTACTGCAGCGACTGGAAGCCCGAGGACGGGCCCAGTACGTCGCGGAAACCCATGTACTCCGACGGGGTCAGGGTCTCCAGTACCGACCACTGTTCGGTCAACTGGCGCAGCACCTGCTTGCTGCGCGCCAGCACCTTGCGGCATTGCCACACCTGGTCGCGCTGCAGGAAGCCGATCGCCGCACGCAGCTCGTGCGCCAGCAGCTTCAGCCACAGCTCGGAGGTCTGGTGCTGGATGATGAACAGCATCTCGTCGTGGTGCGGCGGGTTGGACAGCGGCTGCTGGGCGCTCAACAGCTGGTCCAGCCGCAGGTAGCCGCCATAGGTCAGACGTCCCTCCAGATCGGTGTGGATACCGGCTTCGAGGTCGCGTTGGTTCTTCTCGACGGACATGGCGTGGGCCAAATGAGGGGGTCAAAGGGTAGCGCACAGCATGCGCTCCCGGGCGGGCGGCACCCTACGCCGGCGTCTGGTGCAGCCGCGGGCCTGGTTTTCGCGCGCGTGGGCCGCCGGGCGAGGCGATCGGCGCTGCCGGCCGGGCCCGCGACCCGATGACCCCGGAGATGGGCAGCGTGGAAGCGCACAAGGTGATCCCGCTGTCGGTGACCCTCGACCACCGCGCCGCCATCGGCGGCGAAGCGGCGCGCTTTCTGCGCGCGGTGCTGGATGACCTAGTGTTGGCGAGCTGATGCGGTAACTGCGGTCCGTGAGTCGGCAGGCACCATGCAAGGATAAAGGCCGCCGCCACGTGGCCGTTATCGTCGGCCAGCCGCGAGGCCCATCCTGGTAGAGCCGAGCCATGCTCGGCTGCTCTTCGCGTCGGCGTATAGCTTCCGTGTAGGGCTTCTGCCGAGCATGGCTCGGCACTACCGGGGCTTATGCGCACCATCAGGCCTGCCGCGACGCCCATCCTGGTAGAGCCGAGCCATGCTCGGCTGCTCTTCGCGCAGGCTTACAGCTTCCGTGGTGGGCTTCTGCCGAGCATGGCTCGGCACTACCGGGGCTTGCGCACCATCAGGCCTGCCGCGACGCCAACCCTGGTAGAGCCGAGCCATGCTCGGCTGCTCTTCGCGTCGGCCTGTGGCCTCCGTATAGGGCTTCTGCCGAGCATGGCTCGGCACTACCGGGCTTGCGCGTACCTTCAGGCCTGCCGCGACGCCCATCCTGGTAGAGCCGAGCCATGCTCGGCTGCTCTTCGCGTCGGCGTATAGCTTCCGTGTAGGGCTTCTGCCGAGCATGGCTCGGCTCTACAGGGGCTTGCGCGTACCTTCAGGCCAGGTCCGACGAGCTTACGATGTGCACACCCGCACGCGGTGCCAGTGCGGCCTCGACCATGGCCGCGGCGATGTTCTAGGCCGGGTTGATCCGCCACGCCTTCGGCAGGACCGGGCCGAGCGCACCCAGCACCACGCTGGCCAAGTGCTCACCGGTACGCCGTTCGGCGCGCTCACCGCCGATCAGTCCCGGCCGCACCAGGGTCAACGAGGGGTAGCCCAGGCCGCGCAGGTCCTGCTCCAGCCGGCCCTTGACCTGGTTGTAGAAAATCCGCGAGTCCGCGTCGGCGCCCATCGCCGAATTCAGCACGAAGGCATGCGCGCCATGCGCCTGCGCCAGGGTGGCCACCTGCAGCGGGTAGTCGTGGTCGATGCGGGCGAACACCTCGCGGCTGCCGGCTTGCTTGATGGTGCTGCCGAGCGCGCAGATCACCGCATCCACCGCCCACCAGGACGCATCGACCGGCAGCCGATCAAAGTCCACCACCGGGTTGTGCAACGCCGGATCGGCCAGCGCCAACGCGCGCCGGGTCGGGGCCACGACGGCGTCGCAGCGTGGATCATCGAGCAACTGCTGCAGCACCTGCCCACCGACCAGCCCGGTCGCGCCTACCAGCATCACCTTCATCGCACGCTCCTGCCGTCAGATTGCCTACCATCGTGGCATATCGGGCGTGGCGGCCCCGGCGTTCAAGCCGGCGTGCCCCGCGCCGATACTGTTCCCACCTCCCCTCGCCCCGGCGCACCCCGCCGGTCATTCGCCAAGGACCTGCCGCATGACCGACCCGCACGACGCTCCTCCCAGTCCCGGCACCGCCGTGGGCCGGTTGCTGTCGCGGCGACAGGCCGAGACCCGCGTGATCGACACCCTCGGCGGTGACGCACCCGGCCCCAAGGGCGGCAGCAGTGCGATGCTGCAGCGCCTGTTCGCCGGCATCGACAGCCCCGAGCCGCTGCTGGCCGCCTTCGCCAATGGCATGTCCACCCTGCCCGGCGAACTGGGCGACATGGGCCTGCGCCTGCAGTCGGCGCAGCGCAGCGCCGACTGGGTCAGCTACGGCCGCGCGATGCGCCAGCTGATCGACAAGTACATCCGCACCATCGAGCAGGAGACGCCCGACGGCCAGCCCGACAGCCTGCGCCTGCGCGAGCTGCTGCGGCACACGCTGGGCGTGACCGTGGCCAGCCTGCTGCAGAACATGCCCGAGCTGAAGGAGGAGCCGGCGCTGATTGCCGCCGACCTGCGCCACTGGCATCCCGGCCAGCCGCTGCAGCCGATCGAACTGCGCCTGCGCGAGCTGTCGCACCAGATCGGCGTACGCAGCGATGGCTGGCAGGAACAGCAGGAACTGCTGCTGAGCCTGTTCGACCTGCTGCTGGACAACATCGGCGAGCTGCTCGATGACAGCAGTTGGCTGCACGGCCAGATCCACGCCGTGCGCGAGCTGATCGGCGGCCCGCTGGACCGCGACTCGGTCGAACAGGCGCGCATCAACCTGCGCGAGGTGATCTACAAGCAGGGCCTGCTCAAGCAGGGCATCAGCGAATCCAAGGCAGCGATGAAGGGCCTGATGGGCGGCTTCATCGAGCGGCTGGACGGGATGGCGGTGAGTACCGGCGAGTACCACGACCGCATCAGCAGCTATGCGCTGGCCCTGAAGGAGGCGCGCAGCATCGCCGATCTCAACCAGCTGCTGCAGGATGTACTGCAGGACACCGGCCGCGTGCAGGAGCAGGCGCTGCAGGCGCGCGACCATCTGGGCAACGCACGCCGCGAGGTCGAGCAGGCCGAACAGCGCATTGCCGAGCTGGAGCAGGAACTGCGCGATGTGTCCGGGCTGATCCGGACCGATCCCCTCACCGGCGCACTCAACCGTCGTGGCTTCGAGGAGTTGATCGAACGCGAGCTGGCCCGGGCCGGTCGCCACGACCATCCATTGGCGCTCGCGCTGATCGACCTGGATGATTTCCACCAGACCAATGCCACGCACGGCCATGCCGGCGGCGATGCGGTGCTGCGCCACCTGGTCGCGGTCTGCCAGCTGCACCTGCGCAGCACCGACGCGCTGGCCCGCATCGGCGGCGACGAGTTCGTGCTGTTGCTGCCGGAAACCCCGGCCGCGGACAGCATGTCCACCCTGCTGCGGCTGCAACGCTCGCTGGCCCAGCGCCCGCTGCAGTTGGACCAGGCCCGCGTACCGGTGCACTTCAGCGCCGGGGTGGCGCAATGGCAGGCCGACGAACCCGCCGATGCCCTGCTGCGGCGCGCCGACGCGGCGCTTTACGCGGCCAAGCGGGTCGGCAAGAACCGCGTGCAGGCCGCCGACGCGCCCCGATGAGCCACGCATCCCGCAACGCGCTGTGATAACCGGCGCGTCCGTGCGAATCATCCGGGTATGGACATGAACAACGCCGCCGCCCGCGACCCGGGCCTCCGTTTCGCCGCGTTGCTGGACCAGCACCGTGGCATCGTGCTGAAGATCGCACGCGGCTACTGTGCGCACCAGGAAGACCGGCTCGACCTGATCCAGGACATCAGCGTGCAGGCCTGGGACGCGTTCGACAGCTTCGACCCGGCCCGTGCCCGCTTCTCCACCTGGCTTTACCGGGTGGCGCTCAATGTGGCCATCTCGCAGCTGCGCCGGCAGCAACTGCGCCAGCGCCACCATGCGGTCCTGGACGAGGACACCCTGCCGGTGGACGACACCGCACCGGCCGAGCAACAGCACGCCGTGCAGCAGCTGGAAATCGCCATACGCACGCTTCCGCCGCTGGATCGGGCGCTGATGCTGCTGCACCTGGACGACCACGACCACCGCCAGATCGCCGACATCCTGGGCATCAGCAGCGCCAACGTCTCCACCCGCCTGCACCGCCTGCGCCAGCAGCTGCGCGCGCGCTTCAATCCCATCGCCTGAGGCCACCGCCATGCATACCGACCCACTCAAGCAGCTGTGGAACCAGCCCGGCAACGAGGCCGACGACAGCGAGGCGAGCGCCGCGCTGAACGCGTGGCGCCGCCACCGGCAGCATGCCGCGCAGCGCCAGCTGTCGGCGTTCAGTGCGGTGCAGGTGATGCAACTGCTGTTCTGGCTGGCGCTGTCGATCTATTGCGGCAGCGTCTGGTGGCAGCAGCCGCCGCTGGCGGTGATGGTCAGTGCGGTGGCGCTGCACGCCTACAGCGTGGCAGTGATCATCGCCAGCGCGGCGCGGCTGCACCTGGTCGGGCAGCTGCAGCCCGACCAGCCGGTGCTGCAGCAGTCCCGGCAGCTGGCGCGGTTGCGCATGCAGACCGCCGTCGGCGAACTGCTGCTGGGATTGCCGTGGTGCTGGCTGTGGCTGGCAGTGCCGGTGCTGATCGCGTGGCAGGCCTGGGGCCTGGACCTGTCGGTGTTCGCCGCGCGCTGGCTGCTGGTATCGCTGGTGGCAGGGACGGCGATGATGATCGCCCTGCTGGTACTGGCGCGCCGCTGGCTGCAGCGCGACCCGCAGTCGCCCCGCCTGCAGCGGGCGATCGATGCGCTGTCCGGCCGCCGCCTGGCCCGGGCACACACCGAACTGGCCGCCGTGCGCGACTGGAACGCCGGCTGACGGCGCCACCGCCCCGCATCCAGACAAGCGCCGCTTCGATCACCGCATCGCCCTGCGGGTGGCATCCGCCGGTGGGCGCGGAATGATGATCAATCCCCCCGCCCCCACCGGTAGCGCCGAGCCATGCTCGGCGGCCTCACCCTCAATGCGCCGCTTTCTTCCCGCGCAGCTTCTGGAACCCCATCACCGCCGCCAGCACGATGGCACCGGCGATCACGCCAACCACCATGTTCCCCAGCGCGTTGACCAGCCAGCCCCAGCGGCCTTCGCCACCGAGTGCCTGCACCAGGTGGTGCAGCGCCGGCACGTTGTGCACCAGGATGCCGCCACCGACCAGGAACATCGCCGCCGTCCCGGCCACCGACAGGAACTTCATCAGCCATGGCGCGGTCACCAGCAGCCCACGGCCGATCGCCGCCAGCGCCGCGCCCTTGCGCGACAGGTACAGGCCGACGTCGTCCAGCTTCACGATGCCGGCCACCAGGCCGTACACGAACACCGTCATCGCCAGGGCGATGATCACCAGCGCGGTGACCTGGTTGAGGAACGGCGCAGCGGACACCACACCCAGTGACAGCACGATGATCTCGGCCGACAGGATGAAGTCGGTGCGTACCGCGCCCTTCACCTTGTCCTTCTCCCACGCGACCATGTCCACCTTTTCATCGGCCAGCGCCTTGACCCGCTCGGCCTTCTGCTGGGCATCTTCTTCCTGCGAATGCAGGAAGCGGTGCGCCAGCTTCTCCACGCCCTCGTAGCACAGGAACGCGCCGCCGATCATCATCAGCGGCACCACGATCGGCACCGGGTAGCCCTTGCCGCGCAGCCAGGCCTCCAGCGCGCTGATCGCCAGCGCGGCCGGCACCAGGATCGCCTTGTTGACCAGCGAGCCCTTGGCCACCGCCCATACCACCGGCAGCTCGCGGTTGGCGTTGACACCCGTCACCTGCTGCGCGTTCAGCGCCAGGTCGTCGCCCAGCACGCCGGCGGTCTTCTTGGCCGCGACCTTGGTCAGGACCGACACATCGTCCAACAGCGCGGCAATGTCATCGAGCAACGCGAACAGGCTGGCACCGGCCATGGCAATCCAATAGATCAAGCGGGAGCGTGGATTCTGCCCGATCCGGGGCGCGGGGCGATAGCGCCAGGCGGATTCACCGGCCCACCACCACGTCCCGGCGACACTGCCGGTGATCCCCCTGCTGGAGCCCTGCTTGAATACCACGCCTGTCGCCCCTGGTACGCCGTCGCTGGTCAAGGGCATGAACCGCCGCAGCCAGATCCTGCGCCTACTGCTGCGTTACCGGCATTCCGGGGTGTTTTCGGGCATGAACCTGGATGCGCGGGCGATGCACGACCTGCCGCCGGAAGGCAACCCGGAGCAGTTCGTCACCGACCTGGAATCGCTCGGCCCCACCTTCGTCAAGCTCGGCCAGATGCTCTCCACGCGCCCGGACATGGTGCCGGTGGAGTTCGCCACCGCACTGGAGCGGATGCAGGAAAAGGTGGCACCGATCCCGGTCGAGCGCATCGCCAGCATCATCGAGCGGGAACTGGGCGCGCCGGTGTCCAAGCTGTTTGCCAGCTTCGATCCGGTGCCGCTGGGCTGCGCCTCGATCGCCCAGGTGCACCGCGCGCAACTGCATGACGGCCGCGAGGTGGCCGTCAAGGTACAGAAGCCGGAAGTGGCCGCGCAGCTGCGCTCGGACCTGGACGTGCTGCGCAGCTTCGCGCTGGCCGCCGACCACCTTACCCAGGTCGGCCGCCGCGTGCGCCTGCGCGACTGGCTCAACGAGTTCGCCAAGACCCTGATGCAGGAACTGGACTACCAGGCCGAGGCGGAAAACCTGCAGCGCTTTGGCCAGCATCTCAAGCCGTTCAAGCCGCTGTGGGTGCCGCAACCGGTGTGGGACTACTGCAGCCACCGCGTGCTGACCATGGAACTGGCCCACGGCGTGCGCGTGGACATGATTCCCGACGTGCGCCGCACCGAGCAGCCGATGGCGCCGCTGGCGGCCGCGCTGATCCGCGGCTATGTCGACCAGATCTTCGTGCATGGCGAGATCCATGCCGATCCGCATCCGGGCAATCTGCGCGTGACGCCCGAAGGTCGGCTGGCGATCTTCGACCTGGGCATGGTCGCGCACATGCCGCCCCGCTTGCGCGAGCGCCTGCTCAAGCTGCTGTTCGCCGCGGTGGACGGCCGCGGTGAGGAAGTGGCCGATGAGATCATCGGCATCAGCACGCGGCTGGAATCCTTCGACGAGGAGCGTTACCTGCGCGAGACCGGGCAGATGATCGCGCGTTACGCGGCCAACACCAGCTACTCCGAAGGCCGCGTGGTGCTCGACCTGGTCCGCATCGCCACCGCCAGTGGCCTGCGTACGCCGCCGGAGCTGAGCCTGCTCGGCAAGGCGCTGCTCAACCTGGAAACCGTGTGTCGGCTGTTGTCGCCGGACCTGGACACCCGCCGCATCGTGGAAAAGCAGCTGCAGCATGTGATGCGCGCGCGGCTTAAGAAATCGCTGTCGGCGGCCAACCTGGCCAGCGAGGCGATGGAGATGCAGCAGCTGCTGCGCGAAGGCCCGCGCAAGATGTCCGACATCCTCGCCCTGCTCGCCGAGAACCGGCTGCAGATGAAGGTGACCGGGCTGGAAGAATCGCGCCTGATGGAGAACCTGCAGAAGATCGCCAATCGCGTGTCGGCCGGCATCGTCACCGCGGCGCTGATTCTGGCTGCGGCGATGATGATGAAGGTGGATACGGGCTGGCACCTGTTCGGGTATCCGGCCATCGCATTCACACTGATGTTCATTGGCGTGGCGCTGGGCCTTGGCATCATCCTCAGTGCGTTGATCTTCGACCGTCGTGCGCGCTCCAAGGAAGAACGCGGGCATCGTTGAACCACGCGTCTCACGCATTCATCAGTCCAATGGAATACGGCTGAGCGCGGCGCTGCCGCGCGCGAACTTTCACGCGCGTTTTACACGCTGAAACACGATGCGCGGTAGCGCTGCGCATGTCGTTTTGAACAAACATTTCAGTCAGGTTCGTGCAGGCATGATCGGGTCATCGGTCTGTCATGCAAGTGTGGTTGGACAGCCGGTCGGATGGGAAATCACGTCGTCATGACGTCCATCACCACCTGTCTCCACTGCCGAAGCTGCCCATGATCTGGATCCTGCTGCTGTCCCTGTTGCTGCTCACCTGGTTGCTGCTCGCATCACGCACGTGGGTATGGTGGAAGGCCGGTCTGATGTCGCTGCTGCTGCTCACGCTCAGCGCTTGGTGGTTGATCAACAAGTTGTCCGGTGATGGGCTCAACGCCGCCACGCTGTACCACCTGGGCGCGGACATGGAAGGCGCCGGTGTCGCCGATTTCAAGGGCTACATCGCCGGGTTCATCGTCCTGGCACTGCTGTCGCTGTTGCCGCTGGCGGTGCCCCGCCTCCAGCGCTGGCACGGCAACACGCACGGCAAGGCCGTGTTCGGCGGGTTCATCGCGATGTGGCTGCTGGCGATCCTGGTCAGCCCGCTCTACAGCGACGGCCAGCGCCTGTACCTGCAGATGCGCCCGGTGGATTACACCGTCATCGCCCCCGAGTACCGCATTCCGCAGCAGGCGCTGACCAAGCCGCGCAACATCGTGTGGATCTACGGCGAGAGCCTGGAGCGCACGTATCTGGACGAGACCACCTTCCCCGACCTGATGCCCAACCTCAATCGCCTCGCCGGCCAGGCGCTGGACGTGCGCGGGCTGGTATCGGCCGAAGGCGGCGGCTGGACCATCGCCGGCCTGGTCTCATCGATGTGCGGCGTGCCGCTGACCACCGCCAAGGAAGATGAGAACAGCATGGGCCGCATGGGCAGCTTCCTGCCCGAAGCGGTCTGCCTGGGCGATTATCTCAAGCAGCAGGGCTATACCAATCATTACCTGGGGGGCGCCAACGGGCAGTTCGCCGGCAAGGGCCAGTTCCTGGCCACGCATGGCTTCGACACCGTCGACGACCTGGCGTGGTTCAAGAAGCAGAAGGTGGCACGTTCGCACTTCTCGCCGTGGGGCGTGCATGACGATGTGCTGCTGGACAAGGCCTACGATCGTTTCGTGCAGCTGTCCCGGCAGGGCCAGCCGTTCATGCTGACCACCCTGACCATGGACACCCACCACCCGGCCGGGCACCTGCCGGTGGCGTGCAAGCGCACCCGTTACCAGAGCGAGTACGGCAACATCGGCATGCTCAACGCGCTCAAGTGCACCGACGGTCTGATCGCCAAGCTGGTCGATCGCATCCAGGCCAGCCCGTACGGCGAGGACACGCTGATCGTGATCGCCTCCGATCACCTGGCCATGCCCAACGATCTCAGCCATATCCTGGCCAAGCAGAAGCGTGAAAACCTGCTGCTGTTCCTGGGCAAGGACATCGCCCCGCGCCAGCTGGCCGCCGCACCCGGTTCCACGCTGGATTCCGGCGCCACCCTGCTCAGCATGCTCCAGCCGGACATCAACGCCATCGGCTTTGGCCGCTCGCTGCTGGACCCCAAGCGCACCGACAGTGCCAGCGCGGCGGCGTTGCGCGACAACGGCAAGGACTATCCACGTTACCTGGCGTTCTCGCGCTCGCTGTGGCTGGGCGACAAGACGCGCCAGCTGCGCATCGACGAGGACAACCAGGTGGTGATCGGCCTGCAGCATGTGCAGCCGCCGGTGCTGCTGGAATACGACAAGCAGTTCGACCTGAAATCCGTGTACCTGGAGAACACCTCCAAGCAGTTCGACCAGGCCGATCCGACCAACACGCTGGCCTATGTCGATCGCTGCACCGCCTTCGAGGATGGCTCGGCCGATGGCGACTGGTGCGCGATGCTGGTCAACCGCGACAAGGGCATCAAGCTGTATCGCGATGACGCACTGCGCAGCGGCTTCGCCGTCGATGGCCCGCTGGAACCGTTCAACGGGCCACGTCCGAGCATCCGCCAGGCGCACATGATCACCCAGAAGGGCCGTCGCACCCGCGCCGGCCAGTACATGCTGCAGTTCGTGGCCAAGCAGTCGCCGGACCGTGGCTTCTGGATTGAAGCGGTGTCCTCGCAGCGCAAGGTGGTGGTGGCCCAGCAGTGGGTGCAGCCCGACGCGGAGGGCCGCATCAGCGTACCGTTCGGCCTGGATCACGAAGTGGACGACCTGGAAATCCGGGCGTGGTTGAACCACGCCGAGAAGCTGGCCGTGGACAACTTCGCGCTGGTCCCGTCGCGACGCGGCAACCGCGGCTAACGGTAGTGCCGGCCGCTGGCCGGCTCCCGACCCACCCGCATCACGCGATTGCCGGCCAGCGGCCGGCACTACCCGGTTCTACGCACGCAGCAATCCCGGTAGTGCCGGCCGCTGGCCGGCTCCCGACCAACCCGCACCACGCGATTGCCGCCCAGCGGCAGGCACTACCTCGTTCTACGCACGCAGCAATCCCGGTAGTGCCGGCCGCTGGCCGGCTCCCGACCCACCCC
>NZ_JALJRW010000006.1:13444-184329 GCF_024519465.1 Stenotrophomonas sp. Ste86
CTACGCACGCAGCAATCCCGGTAGTGCCGGCCGCTGGCCGGCTCCCGACCCACCCGCACCACGCGATTGCCGGCCAGCGGCCGGCACTACCGAGTTCCGCTTATGCGTCACCGCCTTCCGCTTACGCCTCAGGTTCCCGCGGGGCGGTGGGGTCGCGCACCAAATGGATATCGGTCGGCGAGGACAACGCGATCCCGCCAGCGGCGAATTTCTGCAGCATCGTGAAGTAAAGATCACTGCGCACGCCATACACCGCGCGCGGGCCGGACACGTAGGCGAAGCTGTTGATCGCGATCTGCCCGTTGGCAATCGAATCGATGAACACCGACGGGGCCGGGTCGGACAGCACCGCCACGTGCTCGGCATAGCTGTCCAGCAGGATCTGCCGCACGGCAGCCACGTCGGTACTCAGCGGCAGCGAGAACTGGATCTGGATGCGGCCCTGCGCATTGCCCATCGTCATGTTGCGGATGGTCTTGGTGATCAGTTCGGAGTTGGGCACGATCAGCGTCGACTTGTCGCCCACCTGGATTTCGGTAGAGCGCACGCTGATGCGTTTGATGTCGCCTTCCTGGTCACCCAGCTTGACCCAGTCGCCGATCTTCACCGGCCGCTCGGCCAGCAGGATCAGGCCGGAGACGAAGTTCTGGGTGATCGCCTGCAGACCGAAGCCGATACCCACCGACAACGCGCTGACCACCAGCGCCAGCTTCTCAAAGCCGATGCCCAGGGCGGTCAGGCCCCACAGCACGGCGGTGATGATGCCGAGGTAGCGGGTGACGGTGCTGATCGAATTGCGCGCGCCGGCGTCCAGTTCGGTCTTGGGCAGGTAGGTCTCGGTGAGCCAGTTCTGGAAGGCCTGCATGACCGCCCACACCACCAGGAACGCCAGCACCGCGTAGAGCACGCTGCTGGGCTTGAGCGTGGTGGTGCCGATGGTCAACCCGTTGGACAGCGAATCCAGCCCGCCATAGAACGCATTGAGGTTGCCGAACGGCGCAGCCAGCGCCAGCACCGCCAGCACGATCACGCCGATGCGCAGCACCGCCGACAGCAGCACGCCGGCCTGTTCGACGCGCGCCTCGGTCAGCCCGGTGGTGAGCACGATGCTCTGCCCGACCCGGCTGGTGGGCGACAGTGCCCAGGTGGCCAGGTCGTCGGCGAATTTCAGCAGCAGCGAGGCGGCCAGCAGCACCACCGCGCCCCAGACCAGTTGCTGGGCCACGAACAGCGCGAAATTGAGATAGCCCAGCAGGGTGGCAATGACCGCTGCGGCCACCACCACATGCCCGGCCAGCCGCGCGATCACGATCCAGCCGCTGCGACGCGGCGGCGCCTTCGGTTTGGCGCCCGACTCGGCCTGCGCATCCAGCTTGGCCTGGGCTTCGTCGGTCTGGCGCCGATGCAGGCGCGCCAGCGACACCAGGATGGCGATGATCAACGCCATGTAGGTGATCGCGATCAGCCCGTCCACCGCCACCGTGGTGATGGCACTGGTGCGCGAGGCGCGGTTGATCTCCACCAGCAGGATACTCAGCCAGGTCAGGCCGGCCGCGCCCCAGGCGTACTTGCGCAGGCGCCACGCCGCCGTGTCATCCAGGGTCAGCAGGCGCCACGAGGGCCGACTGGGCACCAGCAGGCACGCGCTGAGCGCGGCGATGAACGCCGCCACGAAGGTGGCCACCTGGAAATGCTGCGCCAACTGCTCCAGCCGCGGCGGGATCGCCCCGATGGATTCCAGCGCGGCCACCAGCACCACGGCCGCGAAACCGGGCAGCAGTGTCCCGACCGCCAGCAGCCATACCGCCAGCCCGGACCGACGCAGGCGGCCGTCCGGCGCGCGCTCGGACGCGGCATAACGGCGCCCGGCCGCGCGCAGCCACAAGCGCAACGGGAAGAACATCAACAGCGCCACACCCAGCCCGGTCAGCGGCGCCGCCCAGCCATGCTCGGCGATCGCCTTGCGCGCGGTGCTTTCCCCCTGCCGATATAGCGACACCAGCCGCCCATAGTCGGCCGGCACATGGGTGGCGAACTGTTTCCACAAGGACGGCGACAGCGGCGAATTGACCTTGCGCGCCAGTTCTTCGCTGAACTGGCTGACGCGCATCTTCTCGATATCCGTGCCCAGCTGCCTGGCATCGCCAGCCAGCAGCTTGGCCCGCGCGATCGCCGAGGCGATGTCGCTGCGCTGCTGGTTCAGGGCCTTGCGCTGCAACGCGATGTCGCGTGCTTCGACGGTGCCTTCGGGCACAACGCCAAGCTGGGCAACGCGCGCGTCCATCTGGTCCAGCTGCGGCTGCAGCGCGTTGCGTGCGGCATCGGCGTCGCGCTGCACGGCCAGCGCACGGTCGGACAGGGTCTTGAGCGTGTCGCGGGTATCGGCATCGTCCAGCGAGGCCTGGATCTGCTTGAGGTCCTTGTCGGCCTGGGCCAGCTGGGCGATGGGATCGGCATCGGTGGCATCATCGGCCTGGGCCATGGCCAGCGGCGCCGTGCCCAGCCAGGCACACAACATCAGCCAGGCCAATGGCCGCCGCAACGATCGGAAAAGACGGGAAGACAAGCCGGTGCACCGCAAGGTTCGCGCGGACCACCGCGCCTGCGCGAACTATAAACCGCGCCCTGTTCACAGCGGGTAGAGGCCCCGCCGGGCCGCCGCCGTCAGTACTTCAGGCGCAGCTCTTTGACCTGTGGCTGCAGCTGGGTGTACCAGTCCTGGAACTCCTCTTCGCTGATTTCCTCCGGTGCATACACCGCCACCGGGTCCCACGCGTGGTCGGTGGGCAACGGCTGGCGCGGGCCGGCGCGCAGCGAGTAGGTCACGCCTTCATGGTCGACCACATCGTCGACCGCTTCCCGGTGCCCGCGCGAAAAACTGCTGTCGCTCTTGAGCAGGATCACCTGATACATCCGCACCTCCCATGCATGGAAAACCGGCGTTGTGCCGACCCACACCATAGCGCCGTCGCCCGTAGCAATGCATGACGCAATGGCAACGCAGCGTTCTCCACGGCGCATTCGCCCGGGCTTCACCCGGCCGTGGCAGCGGACCCGGCATCGTGGCGGCGACCTTCACAAGCTGCCTTCGATGAACACTCACGCCGACCTCAAGACCGTCCCTGACCTCAAGCTGCCGCGCTACCTCGGCACCTGGTACGAAATCGCCCGCCTGCCGATGAAGCATGAGCCGGAGGACTGCACCGATGTTTCGGCGCATTACAGCCTGAAGGAAAACGGTCACGTCGCCGTACTCAACCGTTGCCGGCTCGGCGACGAGATCGAGGAAGCCGAGGGCGAGGCCTGCCCGGTCGACAACGACAGCGCGCGGCTGGAAGTGAGCTTCCTGCCCAAGGGCCTGCGCTGGATCCCCTTCACCAAGGGCGACTACTGGGTGATCCAGGTCGCGCCCGATTACAGCGTGGCGCTGGTCGGCAGCCCGGACCGCAAGTTCCTGTGGTTGCTTGCGCGTACGCCTACGCTGGATACCACCACCCAGGAACATTACCTGGCCCAGGCGCGCCAGCAGGGTTTCGACCTCGCCCCGCTGATCCACACCCCGCACACCGGCCGACCGACGGCCTGAGCGCATGGATCTCAAGAGCGGGTACCCCTTCTGGGCGGTCCGTAACGGGCTGATGCACGCCTTCCCGCCGCTGGAGCAGGACCTGACGTGTGAGGTCCTGGTGGTGGGTGGCGGCATCAGCGGTGCGCTGATCGCCGATGAGCTGTGCGCGAACGGCCACGACGTGGCCGTGATCGAGCAGCGCGACGTCGGCTGGGGCAGCACTGCGGCCAGTACCGCACTGCTGCAGTACGAGATCGACACCCACATGGTCGACCTTGCCGAGCAGTACGGCGAGAAGGCGGCGGTGCTGGCCTACCAGGCCTGCGCCGATGCGATCCCGGCACTGCGCGAGGTGGCCGGTGCGTTCACCGGTGTCGACTGCCATCGCATGCAGAGCCTTTACTACGCCAGCAAGCGGCGCCACCACGCGGTGCTGCACGAGGAATACCTGCTGCGCAAAAAGCATGGCTTCGAGGTGCGCTGGCTGGAAAAGGACGCGGTGGGGCATGAGTTCGGTATCAACGCGCCCGGCGCCATCCTCAGTGCGTTGGCCGCGCGCGTGGACCCGTACCGGCTCGCCTACCGGCTGTTGATGCGGCTGCAGAAGCGCGGCTGCGGGGTGTACGACCGTACCGTGCTGGAGACGCTCACTCCCACCAGCCGCGGGGTCACCGCGCGCACCGCCGACGGCATGCAGATCCACTGCAGGCACGTGGTGATGGCCGCCGGTTACGCCAGCCAGCATTGGCTCAAGCCATCGGTGGCGCGCAACCGCAGCAGCTACGCCTTCATCACCGACCCGATCGACCCGGCGCTGCTCGGGCCGCTGGCCCAGACCATGGTCTGGGAGTCGGCACGGCCCTACCTGTATCTGCGTACTACCGGCGACCATCGGCTGCTGATCGGCGGGGAAGACGATGCCATCGACATCCCGGCCCGGCGCGATCGGCGTGTCCAGTCCAAGACCGGCACCCTGCTCAAGCAGGTGGCCAAGCTGTTCCCGCACCTGCCGCTGCAACCGGCGTTCTCCTGGGGCGGCACCTTCGCCGAGACCAAGGACGGGCTGCCGTTCTTCGGCGCGCACCCACAGTGGGGGCCGCGGGTCCTGTTCGCCATGGCTTACGGCGGCAACGGCATCACCTACTCGATGATCGGCGCCGGCCTGCTCCGCGCCCGGATCGAGCGCCGTCGGCACCCGCTGGCCGCGCTGTTCGGGTTCGGACGGCTGGAGTAAAGTTCCCGGGCAGCCGGTGCCATGACAGGCATCGTTCAAGCAGCCGGTGCTAGCGTCAGCGCTGTCGGCGGCCTGCCTGCTGCCCGCCCGTTCCGGAGCCCCACCATGATCCGCTCGCTATCGCTGCTGCTGTGCCTGCTTGCCCCCGGCGTCGTCCTGGCCCAGTCCGCGGCAGGAGCGACCGGCCCGCAGTCGGCCACCGACCTCAACCTGGCCGTGCCGTCCGCGCCGATGCAGTACCTGGGCGACGGCTCGCTGCGCGGCGACCCGCCCGGCACTTTCTACGGCGACAAGAGCGGCCGCCGCCTGAGCGATCCCGGCGCCGGCAATGGCATCGCCAACGTCACCGATGACAAGCTGCGGGTCAACGGCAGCGTCACCACCGGCATCGGCTATTCCAAGGAGGGCGGCAACTCGCATTACAACGCGGCCGAGTTGAACCTCAACAAAAACTACACCACCGATGAGGGCAAGACCCACAACATGAACCTCAACATCCGGGTCAGCGAAGGCAAGGGTCCCGGGTTCTATGGTCCCTACGGTGGATATGGCGGCTATGGCTACGGCCCGGGCCCGGGCTACTGGGATTACCCGCCGCGCGGCGGCTGGTAAGCGCCCGCGTCACGGGCATGCCGAAACGGCCGGGCAACCGGCCGTTTGCATATCCGCCACCGGCATGACGGGGACTCAGTCCCACCAGCCGTCGCGCTTGCTCGACAGCACCCGGCCGTCATGGCCGCTCATGCGCACGTCAACGCGCTGGTTGCGTGCGTTGCGGGCTTCCAGCTTCCAGGTGGCGCCATCGCGTTCGAACGACTCGATCCGGGTGAAACCGGCCTTGCCGGCCAGGTCCAGGATCTGCCCGGCGTCGAGCAGCGCGCGGCTGCCGCGCGGGTCGAAGATCTCGCCGGTGGCCGGGTCCACGATCACTTCTTCAAAGGTGCCATCGGCTCGGGTCACGTCCGCTTCCCACAGGCCGTCATCGCGCTCCAGTTCGTGCACCTGGGTGTAGCCGGCCGCACGCAGCTTGGCCTGCACATCGGCAGCGGTAAGTTCGGCGGCCATGGCCGGGGTGGACACCAGCGCGGTGGCCAGGGCGGCGGCGAGGATCAGCTTGTTCATCGGGGACTCCAGAAGGGCGCCGGTCGATTCCGGCACCGCCAGTCTGGCAAGCGCGCTTAAGCGGACCATGAGCCCGGCTGTTAGACAATGTTTAGACACGCCGCGTATACCGTTGCCATGACCCTGGCCACCTCCCTCTTGTTTCCCGTGCTGCTGGCGCTCGCCCCGCAGGACCCCGAGCGCGTCCTCGACGGTGGCAGCCACCAGCAGGACGCCGTGCGCCAAGCGGTCCGCCAGGGCCGGCTGGTGCCGTTGCAGCAGGTGGTGGCCGACGCGCTGCGCCGCTACCCGGGCAAGCTGGTGGAGGTGGAGCTGGACGACGGCAAGTACGAGATCGAGATCCTGGGCGCCAACGGCGTGGTGATGGAGCTGGATTACGATGCAGCCACCGGCCGCCTGCTGAAGATGGAAGAAGATTGATGCGGATCCTGCTTGCCGAAGACGATGCGCTGCTCGCCAGCCGCCTGCAGACCCTGCTGGAAGAGGCCGGCTATGTGGTGCTGCACTGCGCCGAAGGCCGCGCCGCCGAGGAACTGGGCCAGATCGAAGACGTCGCTGCGGCGGTGGTGGATCTGGGCCTGCCCGGGCTGGACGGGCTCAGCATCATCGAGCGCTGGCGCCAGGCCGGGCGCGGCTTTCCGGTGCTGGTGCTGACCGCCCGCGCACGCTGGCACGACAAGCTCGCCGGTTTCGATGCCGGCGCCGACGATTACCTCACCAAGCCCTTCCAGCCCGAAGAACTGCTGCTGCGCCTGCGCGCGTTGATCCGGCGCAGCGCCGGCCATGCCAGCCCCCGCCTGCAGTGCGGGCCGCTGCTGCTGGACGTCAACGCCGGCCGCCTGGAACTGGATGGCGAATTGCTGCACCTGAGCCCGCAGGAGTACCGCATCCTCAGCTACTTCATGCATCACCCGGACATCGTGATCAGCCGCTCGCGCCTGGGCGAACATGTCTACGAGGCCGGTTTCGATCCGGACTCCAACACGCTGGACGTGCTGATCGGCCGGATCCGCCGCAAACTCGGCAGCGACCTCATCCACACCCATCGCGGGCAGGGCTTCCGCCTGTCGGCGCAGCCATGAACACCGGCTCGCTGCGCACCCGCCTGCTGCTCGCCGGTGGCGTCGGGCTGGTGCTGGTCTCGGCACTGGCGACCTGGTGGCTGGGCGCGATGTACGAGCGCTCCGCACGTGCGGCGATGGACCAGCGTCTGGGCAATGAACTGATCGCGGTGCTGGCGCTGGCCGAAAGCGATGCGCAGGGCCGCCTGCAGCTGCGCCGGGAATTGTTCGACGAGCGCTACCAGCGCGTGTTCTCCGGCACGTACTGGCAAGTGCAGGACGCCCGCGGGCAGGCGCTGGGGCAATCGCGTTCGTTGTGGGATGAGACCTTGCCCGCCCCGGCGTCGCTGCGCACCGGACCCGCCCAGGCCTTCGACACCACCGGCCCGCTGCATATGCCGCTGCGTGCGCTGGCCCAGCAGGTGACGTTGCCGCGCGTGCCTACGCCGTTGCGGGTCGTAGTGGCCACCGACCGCAGCGACCTGGACGCCCAGGTCAGCGCGTTCCGCCAGCGCACCGCGCTCGGGTTGGCGGTGCTGATCGCATTGTGGTTCGCCGTGCTGGCCACCCAGGTGCATTATGGCCTGCGCCCGCTGGCCGAGCTGGGCCGCATCGCGGGCCAGGTCCGCAACGGCCAGGACGTGCGCTTCCCGCAGCGCGGCCTGGTCAAGGAAGTCGCGCCGCTGGCCGCGCAGCTCAACGACCTGCTCGACCATCACCAGCGCATGGTGGTGCGCGCGCGCCGCAGCGCCGAAGACCTGGCCCATGCGCTGAAGACACCGCTGACCGTACTGGTGACCGAGGCCGAAGGCGATGGCAGCGACTGGCGCCAGACCCTGCGCAGCGAAACCGCGCGCATGCAGCTCAGCATCGACCGCTACCTCGCCGCCGGCATCGGTGCCGACAGCCAACAGCGCACCGTGGTGGCGCCGGTGATCGATGCGCTGTGCACGCTGATGCAGCGCGTGCACAACGAGCGTGGCCTGGTGTTCGACCAGGACCCGGACGCGCATGGCCTGTTTGCCGGCGCCCGCGAAGACCTGGAGGAGATGCTGGGCAACCTGCTCGACAATGCCGGCAAGTGGGCCGCGCACCGCGTGGCGATCCGCCTGCGGCACATCGACAGCACGCTGCGGATCGAGGTGGTGGACGATGGCCCGGGGCTGCCCGAGGCGGACCTGCAGCGCGTGCTGGAACGCGGCGTGCGGCTGGACCAGCGCGCGGCCGGCAGTGGGCTGGGGTTGGCGATCGTGGCCGATATCGCCGAGAGCTACGGCGGCACGTTGGTGCTGGCCAATGCCGGTCCGGGTTTGAGGGCGACGTTGACGTTGCCGGCGGGATGACAAACGCCCGGTAGAGCCGACCGTTGGTCGGCTGGCACGCGCAGCGTGTGTGGTTTTTCGCCAACGGCAGCCGACCAACGGTCGGCTTTACGGGGAGCCAATGGCAGCCGACCGACGGTCGGCTCTACCGGGCGTGGTGCATCCACCAGCAATCGATCGCATCCAGCGCGATGTGGACCATCAACCCGATACCGAACAACCGTGTCTTCTTCGGCACGCACAGTCCCGCATACACGGCGATCGCCGGCGCGGTATGCAGCGGGTGGAACCCGATGCTGCAGCGGTTGGGGACATAGATCGGGTCGGCCAGCAGATGGTCCAGATCGATGATCCAGCCCAGCAGCAGCACCCCCCACGCCGACAGGAACCGCTTGCGCCAGAACAGCCATGCCAGCAGCGCCGGCACCGCCGCATGCAACACGAGATGGAAAATGGCCCGCGCGCTCATGCCAACGGCCAACGCCGAGGCACAACCGCCCGGTAGTGCCGAGCCATGCTCGGCACCGCACTGCACGCCACGCCCAACAAGACGTCGGGCCACAAGGGATGCCCCTCCTTCAAGCGGGCGGCCTCCGCGACACGGCAGGCAGCGTCGGCAACGGCACCCGCCGTCGCCTCCGTCACCTGCCCGCCCCTCACGCCAGCGGCTCGTCGGACAGGTAGGTGTACCCGGTCAACCCCGCTTCCAGCGCCTCGGACAACTCCTGCGCACGCGCCGGCGACAGATCGGCTGCCGCCACGCGCTCGGCGTAGCTGGCACGCAGATCGGCCAGGCTGTAACCCACGTAGTCGAGCATCACATCGGTGGTGTCACCGCGACGCTGCTGGGTGATGGCATAACCATCGGCACCGGCCAGCACTTCCACCGCGTCGGTATCGCCGAACAGGTTGTGGATGTCGCCCAGGATCTCCTGGTACGCACCCACCATGAAGAAACCAATGCGGTAGCTCTCGCCGTGGTTGAGCGCATGCAGCGGCAGCGAGCTGTCCAGGCTTTCGTTTTCGACATACGTCTTGACCATGCCGTCCGAATCGCAGGTCATGTCGGCGATGATGCCGCGACGCTCCGGCTGCTCGTTCAGCCGCTCGATCGGCACGATCGGGAACACCTGGTCGATCGCCCAGGCATCGGGGATCGATTCGAACACGCTGAAGTTGACGAAGTACTTGTCCACCAGCCGCTCGTTCAATTCATCCAGCGCCGGGCGATGGCTCTTCTCGTCGTAGCTCAGGCGCGCACGCACGGCATGGGCGATGGCGTAGAACAGATCGTCGATGCGCGCACGCTGCGGCAGGTCGATCTGGCCGAGCGCGTAGCTGGACAGGCCTTCGGCATGGAAATGCTGCGCTTCCTGGAACAGCTCCACCGCCGGGCGCTCGTCCAGCTCGGCATGGATCTCGCGCAGGTGGCGGATCGCCGCCGGCTCGTCGTCATGCTGGTCGGGCACGCGGCCTTCCTGCGCCTGCTCCACCTCGGACACGTTGGCGATCAGCACCGCGTGGTGGGCGGTCATCGCGCGGCCGCACTCGGTAACGATGCGTGGCGGGGTCAACCCGTGTTCTTCACAGGCGTTGGCCAGCGGCTGCACGATGTTGCTGGCGTAGGAGGCCAACCCGTAGTTGATCGAGCAGAAACTGCGCGAACGGGTGCCTTCGTAATCCACGCCCAGGCCACCGCCCACGTCGACGTGGGTGATCTTCGCGCCCAGCTGGGACAGCTCCACGAAGTAACGCGTGGCCTCGCGCATGCCGTTGGCGATGTCGCGTACGTTGGAGATCTGCGAGCCCATGTGGAAATGCAGCAGGCTCAGGCAGTCGGCGTACTCGGTGTCGCGCAGCGACTTCCACAGGTCCAGCAGCTGGCGCGGGGACAGGCCGAACTTGGCCTTGTCGCCGCCGCTGTTCTGCCACTTGCCCGCGCCCAGCGAGGCCAGGCGCATGCGCACGCCCAGGCCGGGCTTGACGTCCAGCGCCTTGGATTCTTCCAGCACCAGCTTCAGCTCGGAGGGCTTCTCGATGACGATGAAGGTCTGCAGGCCCAGCTTGCGGCCGATCAGGGCCAGGCGGATGTACTCGCGGTCCTTGTAACCATTGCAGACGATCAGCCCGCCCGGGCGCGACAGCGCAAGCACCGCCATCAGTTCGGGCTTGCTGCCCGCTTCCAGGCCGAAGCCTTCGCCGTGGTGGCTGGCCAGGGTGCCGGCCACGCCGCGATGCTGGTTGACCTTGATCGGGTACACGGCGGTGTAGCCGCCCGGATAGTCCCAGTCGGTCTGCGCCTGCGCGAACGCGGCCTGCAGCTTGCCCAGGCGCTGGCCCAGGATGTCCGGGAAGCGCACCAGCAGCGGCAGCTTGGCGCCGGCCGCGCGGGCGGCGTCGACGATCTTGGGCAAGGACACCACCGGGCCGTCCTGGCCAGTCGGTCTCACCACCATGTGTCCTGCCTGATCCACGTCGAAGTAGCCATCCGCCCAATGCGGAATCGAGTAGGTCTTGCGGGCTTGGTCGAGGGACCAATCGGTCATTTCAGTGGGCCTGGTTGGTAAAAAAGGGGGTGCATGATAACGCCTATGTGGCGACAGCTCCGTTATCATGCGCGCCCGCGCCCGTGCTCAGGCTTGAAACCTGAACGGGCCAACCCGTCCGGACGTGGCTTGCGCCACGCGGCACCGCCGCCAGCCCGGCTCCAACACCCTCCGAACAGGATTGCTATTCCATGACTGACAACAACAAGTGGTACATCGAGCATTTCGAGCGCACCGGCTCGGCCATCGGCTACCGCCTGAAGGGCAAGCTCGATGAAGTGCAGTCGCCGTTCCAGAAGATCGAGATCTTCGCGACCACCGATTGGGGCAACCTGATGACCATCGATGGCGCCATCATGCTGACCAGCAAGGACAACTTCTTCTATCACGAGATGATCAGCCACCCGGTGCTGTTCACCCACGCCGCGCCCAAGCGCGTGGTGATCATCGGTGGCGGCGACTGCGGCACCCTGCGCGAAGTGCTCAAGCACACCGGCGTGGAGAGCGTCACCCAGTGCGACATCGACGAGCAGGTCACCGTGATGGCCCGCAAGCACTTCCCGGAACTGTGCGAGTCCAACGACGACCCGCGCGCCGAGTTGATGTTCGACGACGGCGTGGCCTACATGGCCAACTGCCCGGCCGGCAGCGTGGACGTGGTGATCGTGGACTCCACCGACCCGGTCGGCCCCGGCGAAGGCCTGTTCAACAAGGCGTTCTACGAGAGCTGCTTCAAGGCGCTCAAGGACGACGGCATCCTGGTGCAGCAGTCCGAATCGCCGCTGATGCAGCTGGACCTCATCAACGAAATGCGCACCGAGATGGGCAAGGCCGGCTTCGGTGCGTTCAAGACCCTGCCGTTCCCGCAGCCGTGCTACCCGACCGGCTGGTGGAGCGTGACCCTGGCCCGCAAGGGCGAGAGCAGCTTCGACTTCCGCCAGGCCGATTCGGCCGCCAAGTCGTTCGATACCCTGTACTACACCGCCGCGCTGCACACCGGCGTGCTGGTGACCCCGCCGTTCGTGGCTTCAGCCCTGAAGGGCTGATCGGTCGATAGGGGAGGGGTAGAGCCGAGCCATGCTCGGCTGCCTCAAGCTCGGCAAGCCTGGGCCCGATGCATCGCGAGCGCCGCAGCCGAGCATGGCTCGGCGCTACCTTGCAGCCAAGAAAACCCGCGCTGGCAACAGCGCGGGTTTTCTTTGTTCCGGTAGTGCCGGCCGCTGGCCGGCAACCTCATGAAGCCATGCGCTCAAATCGCCCAGATGCCCGCGATCACCGCCACCACCAGACCCCACTTGATCACCTGATACGCCACCACGCTGCGCTCGCGCAGCGCCTTGGCCTTCAGCCGCACCTTGTAGACGCTGCCGAAGGCCTTGTTGACC
This sequence comes from Stenotrophomonas sp. Ste86, assembly GCF_024519465.1. Lineage (GTDB taxonomy): Bacteria > Pseudomonadota > Gammaproteobacteria > Xanthomonadales > Xanthomonadaceae > Stenotrophomonas. The sequence continues at coordinate 25,683 of NZ_JALJRW010000006.1, forward strand.
CCACCGGTGGGATCACCCGGCAGGTTCGGCGAGGCGCCGCCGGCCAGCAGCGTGGAAGCCACCGCGCGGTTGAACAGGCTCGGCAGGCCGAAGCGCAGCGGGCGGGCGATGTCGCAGAACAGGATCACCCGATCGTCCGGGGTCTCGTTGTGCGCATGGTGGATGTAGGTCTCATCGAACATCATCCACTGGCCATCGCGCCAGCTCTTCCGGATGCCGTCCACTTCGATGTAGCAGGCATCATCGTTCGGCGTGGCAAGGCCCAGGTGCAGGCGCAGCGAACCGGCGAAGGGATCGCGGTGCGGGCGCAGCTCGCTGCCCGAGGGCAGCTGGGCGAACATCGCCGCGCGCACGTCCGGCAGCGATTCCAGCAACGCGGTGGTCTGCGGGCACAGCGCTTTGGCCGACGGGTGCGAGGGGCCGTACCACTTCAGGTAGAAGCGCTTCCAGCCACGGCGGAAGAACGAATTGAACCCGGCATCGTTGAACGTGCTGGACGCGGCGATCTTGTCCGCATCGCGCAGGGCCAGGGCTTCGTCGCGGATCATCTGCCAGTTCTGGCGCAGCGGCTCCAACTGCGGGAATTCCTTGCCCGGGTCCAGGAACGGCGTGGTCGGCACTTTGGAAAACGCGTACATGATCACGTTGATCGGAGCCATGAAGCTGGAGTGGTCCAGCAACTGGCGCGACCAGCGCGCGCGGACCTTGCCGCGGTAATGGATGTACAGCACGCAGGCGATGAACAGCACTGCCAGCACGATCTTGATCATCAGTCTTCCTCCGGCAGGGCCGGAACCGAAAAGGTGGGGGCGATGCACGGCAGGAACCGGCATCGATAAGGCGGCAGGGGGCGGGGACGTGCCGGAGTGGGGGGCGGCCGCCGATGGCGCAGATAACGGCATATGGTCGGCAGAGCCCGCCTCCCGGTCAAGCACGGACTGGGGGGTGGCCAGCGCGGCGTGGCTGAACCGAGCGCCTAGACTGTCCCGATGCACGGACCTGCCCACAACGATCCCTACCCTCCCCTCAGCCAGGCCTACCAAGCATTTTTCGATCCGGTCGCCGGTGCGGCAGCCCCTCGCGCGTGCCGCGTCGACAGCCCGTCCGGCGTGCTGCAGCTGGACCGCCATGGCCCCGCCGACGCCGCCCTGAGCGTGGTGCTGGTGCATGGCGCCGGCGGCTACGGACGGATGTTTGCGCCGCTGGCACAGCGGCTGGCGGTGGCCGGCTACGAAGTGTTGGCGCCGGACCTACCGGGCTACGGGCTGAGCCCGGCACGCTGGCCGCAGGTCGATTACGCGGCATGGAAGCACCGCCTGCTCGCACTGATCGAGGCCGAGCATGCACAGCGCGCCCGGCCATTCGTGCTGCTGGGCGCGAGCATCGGCGGCTATCTGGCCTACCTGGTGGCGGCCGAATCGCCCAGAGTGCACGGGCTGGTGGCCACCACCCTGGCCGACCCGCGCGATCCGGTCGTGCAGGCGGCGCTGGTGCGCCAGCCCTGGATGCGCCGCTTGCTGCCTGCCCTGCGTCCCCTGAGCCGGGTGACCCGCGGGCTGCGCATCCCCGTGCGCTGGTTCACGCACATGGACCGGATGTCGCGCAATCCCGCGCTATCGGCGCTGGTATGCCGCGATCGGCTGGGCGGTGGCAACCGGGTACCACTGGGCCTGCTGGCGTCTCTGTTCGACACCCCGCCGGCACGGGAACCAGAACAGTTCACGCGATGCCCGGTGTTGATGGTCCATCCCGCCCGCGACGCGTGGACACCCGTAGAGATCAGCGACCGTTTCTTCAACCGGCTGGCCGTCCCACGCGAGCGGGTGCTGTTGGCCGAATGCGGCCACTTCCCGATCGAGCAGCCCGGCCTGGACCAGTTGCGCGACGCACTCCTTCCGTTCCTCCAGCGCACTGCCCGGACCCCAGTCTGCCCAAGCGCCTGATTGAAAACAAAATTCTTTCAAACGATACAAGATTGTCCGCTTCGGCGTGACGAACTGTTCCACACCGGGCTACGACATTTCTCCGACAAACGCTGGATTGGTGTACCGGCGAGTACTAAAATTAACGAAATCTTAGTAATCACCCTTCAGCAGCACCGGTACGCCTGACGCATTGCGCCGACCGCCGGGTCGCACAGACCCTATGAACACTCTCGTTGCCTCGTGTGTCGATGACACCGCCCCCGCCGAGCTGCTCAAGCGCGGCGAACGCCTGCTTGAACCGGATGTCTATCGCACCTGCCTCAACGGCCAGCCGGCGGTGGTCAAGGACTACACCCGTTACCGCGGCACGCCGCTGTCGCCGCTCGCGCGCCTGCTGGTCCGCCGCGAGGCGCGCATCCTGCAACGCCTGAGCGGCTGGAAGCATGCCCCTGCCCTGCTGGGTACCGTCGGCGGCCTCGCCTTGGGCATGGAGTTCATTCCCGGCCAGACCCTGAGCGCGGCCCAGTCGGTGGGCGTGGAGGTCTTCGAACAGCTGCAGTACGCGCTCACCCGCCTGCATGCGGCCGGCATCACCCACAACGACCTGCACGGCACCAACGTCATGGTCAGCGGCGGGGTGCCGGTGTTGGTGGACTTCACCTCGGCCTGGCGCAGCCCGCGCTGGCTGCCGGTGCACCCGGTCTCGCGCCAGCTGCGCCGCAGCGACATGAAGAACCTGCTCAAGATGCGCCAGCGCCTGACCGGCGAGCGCCCCAGCGCGTCGGAGGCCGCGCAAGTGGCCGACCCGCGCTGGGTGGCGGCCGTGCGCGTGGGCTGGAAGCGCTTCTACCGCTGGTTCAAGGGCCACGCCTGAGCGTGGCCATCCGGCGCGCTTACAGCGCGTCGGCGTCCAGCTCACCGGTGCGGATGCGCACCACGCTGCCCAGGTCGTACACGAACACCTTGCCGTCGCCGATCTTGCCGGTGCCGGCGGCCTTGACGATGGCCTCCACTACTTCCTCGACCTGGCCGTCGGTGACCGCCACCTCGATCTTCACCTTGGGCAGGAAGTCGACCACGTACTCCGCGCCCCGATACAGCTCGGTGTGGCCCTTCTGCCGCCCAAAGCCCTTGACCTCGGTGACCGTGATCCCGGTGACGCCGCGCTCGGCCAGCGCTTCGCGCACGTCGTCGAGCTTGAACGGCTTGAGCACCGCCATGACCATCTTCATCTGCTTGGCTCCTGTAATCGCGCAGCGAGGATAACGCCTGTCGGCCGGTGAACGCGATGCACCCGCCCAGTGCCGGCAGCCGCGCCGGGGATTATCCTTAGCGTATACCCCGCGGAGCACAGCATGATCGACCTCAACCACCTGGATGACCTGGCCCGCCGCCTGAGCGATATGGTCCCGCCGGGCCTGCGCCAGTCGCGCGAAGAACTGCAGGCCACCTTCAAGACCGCCCTGCAGGCCGGTCTGGGCAAGCTGGACCTGGTCACGCGCGAGGAATTCGACGTGCAGCGCGCGGTGCTGCTCAGGACACGCGAGAAGCTGGAGGCGTTGGAAGCGACCGTACGTGAGCTGGAACGTCAAGGGACGACTGACTGACAGCCGTCGCTTGGCCAAAGGGCGAAGCTGCGCTGCTGCCAACGGCCATTCCGCTGGCAGCCATCCCATGTCAGCTTGTTCGGAGATTGGCTACAGGTACATCACGTGACGCTCGCCATGAGGGTATGAAGGCCGCGGCTTGACCCATCAGTAGCACGGCAAGCACGCCAGTAGACAGATAGGGCGCTTCGATCCGGCCCACCTCGAAGTAGCGCGCGATTGCGATGTTAAGACCGACCGCCAGCACAGTGCCAACGATCGCACCGATGACTGAAACGATCAGGTTCTCAATCAGGAAGTGCCTGACGATGTCACGCCGACGCGCGCCGAGGGCACGGCGGATTCCAATCTGTCGATATCGTTTACGGACCCAGAAACTGGCAAGCCCGTAAACCCCAGTTGCGGTCACCACCATGAGTGCCAGCCCGGAGCTGAGGAACATGATCGCCATGGTCTGATCCTGACGGAAGTAGTCGGCGCGCAGATCGCTGAAGGAGCTACTCCGACTGATGGTGCGCTGAGAATCACGCTTGGACAACGCAGCCTCACTCGCCAAAACCACTTCGTCCACGCGCCCTTCCGCTGCGCGAATGGCGAACATCACGCGGCTGCCATCGGGAATGAGCGGCAGAATCAGCGACATGTCATTGTCCCCGCCCTTCTTCAACACAGGCCGGGATAGCGTCTTGACGACGCCAACCACCTGAATCGGGTGCTGCGCGTCAGCGTACAGAAACTTACCGACTGCGCCGCCCTCGGGAAAGAGCTTTGCCGCCAAGGCTTGAGAGATCAACGCCTCGCTGGACTTATACAGACCACCATAGTCTGCATTGGATTCCATGGGAACAAACGATCCCTTGGAAAGATCACGACCTGCAATAACCCTCAATCCAAGCAGTTCTGCCACTGGCGATGATGCCGTGTACACGGTCGGCTCGGCCTCGACAATGCCAGAGGTGTCGTTCCCTCGCAGCGGTCTGTTGGTGAATCCAACAGACCAGTTCCGCTGGGTCAGCGGCAGTGACTCGACAGCGACGACACTCTGAACTCCAGGTTGCTGCCTGATGACTTCAAGATCCGCCGATATCGATGAGGCAGCATTCGCTGCAGCATCACCCAGATACTCGGTCCGGATAACGCCAAGATTCGTCTCTTCCAGGCCTGTCTCATATCTCAGCGTAGCCACCCTCTCGGACAACAGAAACGCAAGATTGGTGACGCACGCTGTTGCAACCAACACCTGAACCCCGAGAATGGCCGCAACAGTATGGTTCCGCATTAGGGCACGGGCTATGACAGGAACGTCTGCAATACTCATTCTGAAGCCTTTATTTGCATATCCAGACGACCGGATGTGGCGAGGAGCGCCGGAAAGAAGGCGGCGAGAATACTTGAGGCGCAAGCCAGAGCCATGGTCGCTGTCGCCGTAGCGAGATCCATGCTGGCCATGGTGGCGTAATCATCGGGTTGCATGCGCACCAGATAAAGCCCGGCCTGGGCGACCATCAGCCCAACTGCTCCACCGAAGCAACCAATGATCAATGCCTCGGTGCAGAGCTGGTAGACGACATCACGCCGTCGAGCCCCAAGCGCTCGACGAGTGGAGATCTCGTGCGAACGGCGAATGAACCTCGCGAATATCAAAGCACTCATGTTGACAAGGCAAACCACCAGAAAGCCCAAACACAGCGCCAACTGCAACTTCACCTCGTTGGGAACGATACGTTGCTCGACGAGATGATCTTTCAGCGACACCATACGAGATGGAGTATCCCGCTCAAATCGCCCAGCTCGACGCTGTGCAACGACGTAATTCTCAAGAAACACCGCGTACTGCTCTACGCTGGATGCGTCGGGCAATTCGGCCCAGTACTGGACCCATGCAGTTCTGGCGTCCTTCAGCCTGTTAGCGGGCGCCTCGTTGCCCCACGAATAGAGGTTATTGGACACATTCATCTTCTTGCTGGCGGCAACGGCAATCGGAATAAAAAAATCTTCCCGCCCACTGAATACGTCCTGCTGGAGATCGGTGTAGAACCGTGGCCGCGGATTCCAATGATCTGAGATCCCCACAACCCTCAGCACTTGCCCGCCCAACAGAACCGTACTTCCAACCAGTTCATCACCCCCCAACTTCTTGGCTAACTCCATGCTCAGCACAACGACCGGCGTCTCAGCCTCGTCGTCCTGCCGCGTCCAGGATGCGCCTTTAGCCATTGAAATACCGAACATGACGAAGGCGTCAGAAGTGACGTACTGTCCGTGCGCGAAGAACGGCAGAACCACTTCTCGCTGCGGCTCTACCAGCAGACGAGCAGAGGCCATGGCCGATTGGCGTAGTGCAGGGCCCTGGCGCAGTAGATTCTGCGCGTCCACCCAGGTAAGCGATACCCGCGGATCCAAATCAGCACGGACTTCATAGGACTCGGGAAGTGCATCGAAGAACGGATGGTAGAGCCTCTGACTTCGATCCGGCAGCGGATCCCAAGTCAATGCACGCACAACAATGAGCATGGTCATGCTCGCGCCAATGCCCAAACCAAGCGCAATAATCAACGCAGCGCTGCTGCCCCTAGTCTCCAGCAATCTCTTGCCTGCAAGAGAAAGGTAGTAACCAAACATATCGAATGCTCCCTTAGTGCAAGAACGGCGCGGACGTTGGGATCACATCCACTGGCTCGATTGAAATCCACGCCGTGCTGTTCTGTGCCCTTTCGCGCGCCTCGACAAGATGCATAAGCCGAAACCTCGACCGCTGGATCTTCGCCACCAACTTAGCCGCGCCTTCATCGTTGTGCCCCTGGATCAAAGCTCGAGGTATCTTGTTTTGGTTCAGTGCACCGATGAGTGATTCCAGCGTCAGGTAGCTCAGCCGTTGCGTGGATGCACTATCGATGAAGATGGACGCGGAGTCGGACATCCTTGGGATAAATGCGGCAAGGAGTGCCTGTATGCTCTGCTGGGAGTGGCTGAAGTCGGAAAACAAGATGTCGATCCCTTCGTCAAATTCCGGCGACTGAGCTATCTCCGATACGCAGATATCTTGCACATTCGCCTTGACCTGATCTTCGACCCCAACCCACGAAAACACGCGCCCCAGGAAGTCCAGATACCCTTGACTCGGCTCCAGAATCGACTCCGCCAACGGCCCGTGAAGTGTTTCGAGGAAGCGTTGGCCGGGAGCACTACAGAAGTGCGAACCGTTGTCGTACGTATGGATGAATCCGAGGCCGCTCTCGCGTAGAGCAATGCCCATCCAAGCCGCAGTCACACCAAATCCTGTCCCAAGCTCTATAACAGTGCGTGGGCGCGCCCGTTTTACCAGGCTGTATAGCAGCACGCACAAGTCTTCACTTCCGTAGACCCAGCCAATTGAGTCGCGCAGTGCACACAGCCGCTCAAACGACATGTTCTTGCCTCTCCGTTCGACCAAAGAGCCAAGCGTCCAGAGGTTCAGATGCAGATGCGCAGCACGAAACAGACCGCAAGAACGGAGAAAACGCATGGAAAGTGACGACGCTGCCCGTGACATAGAGCAGCATCTCACCAATATCCGAACGGAACGCACGCGCAGCCGCACGCGTCATTCGCTCCAGCAGGACCGCATCAATCTCTACGGTGTCTCGTGGGAAGTGCAACCCACGGTGGTCGCCGCCGAAAAACCAGGCGATAGCCGGGATACCTTTGGGCCTGGCGACATGGAACTGATGCTGAGCACGCTCGTCCTCGCCAAGCCGGGTCTCCTTCTTCCAGTCAAACAAGGACCACACCGACTTCTGCATCGGATCCTGCACGTGCGACAGATCTGCCGCCTCATAACCAACTCCATATGCGAACTCAGGCGTTCTCGCATCCTGCATTTCACGCTTGATTTCAAACCACTGTACGTTTAATGGCGCCAAGCTCCGAGACACCCCCAGGCCACCAGTGTCATGACACAGTGACTCGCCGATGGCCAAGAGAGACTGCAGGCGAATGTGAAACCACCGAGTGTCAATGCAGTGCTCGCGCAGGAAGTCAGCAACGCCTGTCCCTTCCAGAATGAATACGCGATTGATCACGCGCGCATTCCTGAAACGTTCTACCGTCTGAATCCCGGGAGAGAGACGGAGATTCTCAGGCCAAGGCCTGGCTTCTAGTGCTGTAATTAGCTCATCAATGTGAATTGACGGCACGCCCGTCGCGTTTGCACGCATTGCGACTACATCCTTTTTATCGGAGTAGATGACTATCGTCTTGCGCATCATTTCCGCTCCCCATAGCGATACTGCAGCTTCATGCAGTCCTGCATCTGGTCGATCATCTGCCCGATATCACTATTTACCCCGCCCATGACCATCACTCGACTGCTCAGCTTTTGTTCGATCAGAAAGCCCGCAGCGCAGACAGAGAGCCTGTTCCGAATATGTGTCTCAGCTTCAGCGGATATACCAGGAGACGACTCGAGATGGTTCTTTAGCAGTCTGTGGCACACGTAGTAGACAAAGACCGCATGAACATATGACGAGTTGGGAATCGGATTTCCGGACCACGGGGAGACGACGCGGTACTTGTAGTCATTGGCGACGAAAAACCCATTGGTCAGCTCCCAGGCAGCCAGGAAGTTGTGCGTACTCTCGTGCATGATGCTCTCCATGCACGCTTCGACCGAAAGTTCGGGGTGATGAGTGTTCAGTAGTCGGATTGAACCTGGCTGCCGAGGCACATGCTCAGAACCGTAGCGGCGGGCGGCATCTGATCCGACTTCCTCGGACTTTCGCACGATGATCCGTCGTACGAAATTCCGGACAACGGAGCCGTACATAGGCTCCGCCCTGTCGATTGCCTCCATCGCTTGGCATAGCTTTTCCGAAACATGGCGGCATTCACCCTCGGTCATCGGCAGTGACCTCTGACTAAGAACTCCTGAACGTGGCTCATGGTGAAGTGCCTGCGGGCTTTCTAGATCCAAGGTGATGCAGCCAGCAATCGTGGGGAGGCGATGCAACGCCCAGCAACCTGCACTGTCCTTCCGAGCTACGTAGTCGCCCATCGGACTGTATGCAGCCCAGTGTCGGCATTCCGACAAATAGCCTGCAGCATTTCCGCAGGACAGTTCGGCGATTGCCTTTTCACGTGCGATGACATCGTGAATCGCGCTTAGCGCTCTGGCACGATGCTCCGTGCGATCCACATCGGTTCCATCCACACCTGGGCGGCCAGCCTTGGTCGACTCATGACTGAGGATGTGCTCACAGAATTCTGAACTCATCAGCACGCGGGCTCTGTGATCGGGCGCCATGCCCTGAAACATCGTGCGAATCGACTCAGCCATCATCCCAGTGGACTCGCAGGCGAGGAGACCATACAGCCTGCTCCGCATCCGTGTTAGCCGAGCCCACAGAATCCTCTCCACTACCTGATCCATGCCTGCGACGGCGTCCGCAATGTCCATCAGGCAACTGGGCCTGCTTACGTCAGATCCTTGCGCCTCGCTTTCTACCCTCATCCTCGCCCCCAGTGACTCATTCATCCTTAAACCTCACCATGCTTTCCATTTGTCCCTCGATCGGCCGACGCTGGCATCCGGAGGCATCTCATGGAAGTGACGTAGTCGAGAGGGGCGGGGAAATCCCCGCCCCCGTCCTTTAGACGTCGAATCGGCCGTCCAGAGCCACACGCAAGGCAGATGCCTGCTGCTTGCTCACGGTGTCGTGATGATGGTGGGAACCAAATGAGTCCGAGTGATGGTGCCCATCGGCGAGAAGGCCTAAGTGTTCTCCTTGGAACTCACTCATGCCAAGAGCATCGACATTCGCCTGAATGGAAGTCGATGCACCAATGTCGTTGCCGAGCATGCTGTCCGGTGCTGCAGCGGAAGCCGAAGCGGCGGCCGCGACACCGGCAATGATCAGCGTAAGAGAGGAAAGAGTCTTTGCAGCAGTACCTTGAGTCATTTTTTTTACTCCATGTAGTTTGGCTTTTTGTATTCTCCTGAGCTTCAAACGTGATCAGTTCTCTGGCTCGATTCGATTGAACGACCTGCCAGCGACCCACCGCAACATCAATGCTGTGCAACGCGCAGCTCTGCTCGGGACGAGCGACGATATGCGATACGCTCGAGGTGTTCGAATGGCCCGCTACGAGCTCTCAGCGCACGCGCCTACAGCTGACCGCTATCGCAAGCGGTCAGGCGCTCAATGTTGCTAACACCTTGTCCAATGATGCACGAAGCAATAGCTTTCCCCGCATTGCAAATGCGCGTCCATCAGCACTTCCAATCACCATTCCACGCAAAAGCCGATACAGTAATCCGACGATCGGAATTAAGCATCAGAGGCTGCGATGCATGTCCGGTGCAAGGCAGCACTGGCGGAGGAATTTATGGAATTTTGTATTGATTCGTTGTCAGCCCGTATCCGCGTTGCGCGCGTGAGCAGCGGGCTTTCGCAAACCGAGCTCTCCAAGGCGTTGAAGGTCAACCGGTCGACAGTGGGTCATTGGGAACGCGAGTTCGGCTTCGTGCCCTCAATTGAACACCTTAGCGAATTGGGCCGCATTACCCGCGTGAGCGTGTCCTGGCTGATTTCAGGCGATTCGGTCGCCGCTGGCGGAATGCCGGAGGGAACGCGTCACCTTCTGGAGGCCAGCATGCTCACTACGTCGCGTAACCTTCCGATCTCATTTCTCAACAGCATCCTTGAGCTGATGAGGTCTGCTGAACGTCATCTCTGACCTCGTGCGCCTGATTGAGCGTTTCGTGCGCTCACGCGGCTGAACCAACCGCTGCTACTTACTACCGCCAAGCACAAGCCGTTCAATCGCCAGAGCCACGCCGTCCTCTGCATTGGTCGCGGTCTCAAAGCGCGCGGTCTGCTTCACCGCCTCGATCGCATTGCCCATCGCCACGCTGGTGCCGGCAAACTGCAGCATGGTCAGGTCGTTTTCCTGGTCGCCGAGCGCCATCACGTTGGCCGCATCCACGCCCAGGTGCTTGGCCAGTTTCTGCAGGCTCGGCCCCTTGCCCGCCCGATGGTCGAACACCTCCAGGAAGAACGGGGCGCTCTTGAGCACCGCGAAGCGATCGGTCAGTTCCGATGGCAGGCGTTTGATTGCCGCGTCCAGCACGTGCGGCTCGTCGATCATCATCAGCTTGATGAACTGCATCGCCGGGTCCATGTCCTCCCCCCGCCGGTAAGACAGGGGCGCATGCGACAGGTGCGAGTCGGCCACGGTGTAGATGCTGATGTCCTGGTTGGGCGTGTAGATGCGCAGTCCATCCATCGCCTGGAAGTGGATGCCCAGATCGCGCGCGATGCGCTCGCAGAACATGAAGTCCTCGAAGCTCAGCGGGTACTCGACCACGCGCTGGCCGCTGCCGAGGTTCTCCACCACCGCGCCGTTGCAGGCGATGCAGAACTCCGCATCGCCCTCGATGCCCAGTTCGCTCAGGAACGGCGCCAGCCCGGACACCGGTCGGCCACTGGCCAGCACAACCCGCACACCCTGCGCGCGGGCTGCGGCAATGGCCTGCTTAACACGCGGCGTAAGCTGGTGGGCCGGGTTGAGCAGGGTGCCGTCCATGTCGATGGCGACGAGGTGGACCGAGTCGGGGCGGTGTTGCATATCCATCAGGTTCAATGTTCGGGCGGTGCAGGGGGATGTCCAGTCTAGCGGCAGCGCATGAACGTCCGCGACCGCAGAAGCCCGACGGCAGGCCGGTGCGAATGCCTACATACCGGCCTGCGCGCAGCCGCCATCATCGCCCCCATCCCAAGCAACCGTGGTAACCGCATGAGCCTGGCGCTCGTCCACAGCCGTGCCCGCGCCGGCGTCAACGCGCCCGCGGTCCGTATCGAAGTGCTGCTCTCCGGCGGGCTGCCGCACACCCAGATGGTGGGCCTGCCGGAAACCGCCGTGCGCGAATCGCGCGACCGCGTGCGCGCGGCCATCGTCTGCTCGCAGTTCGAGTTCCCGCAGCGGCGCATCACCATCAACCTGGCGCCGGCTGACCTGCCCAAGGAAGGTGGACGTTTCGATCTGGCCATCGCACTGGGCATCCTGGCCGCCAGCGGGCAGATCGATGCGCAGGTGTTGTCGCGCTATGAGTTCCTGGGTGAGCTGGCCCTCACCGGTGAACTGCGTGGGGTCAACGGCGTGCTGCCCGCCGCGCTGGCCGCCGCCCGCCTCGACCGCACGCTGATCGTGCCACCGGAGAACGCGGCCGAAGCCGGGCTGGCCGGGCATGCCGACGTGCGCGTGGCGCGCACCCTGCTGGAGGTTTGTGCCGGGTTGGGCGAACGCGAGCTTCCGCGCGCCATGCCGGTGGACATTGCCGGTGCGCCGATGGCGGACCTGCGCGACGTACGCGGCCAGCCGCAGGCGCGGCGGGCATTGGAAGTGGCCGCGGCCGGTGGCCACCATCTGCTGCTGATCGGCACGCCAGGATGCGGCAAGACCCTGCTGGCCTCGCGGCTGCCAGGCATCTTGCCCGACGCCACCGATGCCGAAGCGCTGGAGACGGCCACCGTCACCGCCTGCAGCGGGCACGGCATCGACGCCGCGCGTTGGCGGCAACGGCCTTACCGATCGCCGCATCACACCGCCAGCGCTGCGTCGCTGGTGGGGGGCGGCACCTATCCGCGCCCCGGGGAAATATCGCTGGCCCACAACGGCGTGCTGTTCCTGGACGAATTGCCCGAATGGAGCCGGCACACGCTGGAGGTGCTGCGCGAGCCGCTTGAAAGTGGGCAGGTCGTGGTCGCAAGGGCGTCGCGCACCGAGATCTTCCCTGCACGCTTCCAGTTGGTTGCGGCCATGAATCCGTGTCCCTGCGGTTGGGCCGGCGACCGGAGCGGACGTTGCCGCTGTGCGGCCGACAGCATCCAGCGCTATCGCGGCCGCGTGTCCGGCCCGTTGCTGGACCGCATCGACCTGCACGTGGAGGTACCACGACTGGAACCGCAGGAGCTGCGCGATGAGCAACCGCACGGCGAGGACAGTAAGGCCGTACGTGCGCGCGTGGTTGCCGCGCGCAGCGTGCAGGTGGGGCGCAGCGGGAAACCGAATGCGCAGCTGCTTCCCGCCGAGCTTGCGCAGCACTGCCGGCTGTCCAAGGACGACAGAACGCTGCTGGAAGATGCAGTCGAGCGCCTGCAGCTCTCGGCCCGGTCGATGCACCGTATCCTGCGCGTGGCACGCACCGTGGCCGATCTGGACGGACAGGCCGACATCGCCACATCGCATGTGGCCGAGGCCATCGGCTATCGGCAGCTGGACCGGGGGACGGGGCTCCAGTGTTGATCCAACCGCAAAGGAAATTTGTGGATAGGCCCCTTAGTCGCAATGGTCTACGGAAGATGCCCGGCGATCAGGAAGCCGTCGGGATCACACTGCTCCACCGCGATCTCGCACGGCTCGCCCCCGGCTGATGCCGGATAGCGCCGCGCGGGTGTCTGGGGGTCGTCGCTGAAAAACCGTACAACTCCGGCCTCCTGGCCGGCGGTGCCCACCACGAGTACCAGCAGGCCACGCCACAGACGCTTGCGCGCGTGGAGGCACTGCGCCAAGCCTGCGCCGAGTACCAGGCGCACATCCGCGCTGCAATTCTCGCTGGCCCATCTGGCCGTGGCGGCAGTCATTCCTACGGCGAGCCAGCGCAGCCGCATCGCCAAGAACCCTGCGCTGGCCGCTGAAGTGATCCGGCCGGTTCCTGGCAGAAGCTGCGTAAGCGGGAACTGATCTCAGCGGAAGCGCCGCTGCCGCCGAGAGGGGCGGAGAGCATCCCGCCCTCGGCACCGAGGCCCTGGTAAGGCGTATCGCTGGAGAATTCCCCGATTGAGAATGTGCCTCGTCGTCCCGCTGCGTGATGTCATGTCCATGGTCCATGTAGCATGCAAGACGTGCTTGGAGGTATCTGCAACCGGAGCTCCTGTGTGGCCGAGCGCGTGGCTCTCTCCCCCAGCGCCTGCCTGGCGCGCGTGCGCACCCTGGAGACCAAGGGGCTGATCCGTGGCTATCGCGCGCACGTGGCGGTGGACCGCATCCGCTCGGTCACGGTGGTGCTCGCGCTGGTCACCTTCAAGCAGCATGTGCTGGAAGAATTTACCGCCTTCGACCGCCGCATCCTGGCCATGCCCGAGGTGGTCGAGGCCTGCCGCATCTCCGGCGCGTTGGACTACCTGCTGCGGGTGATCGTCAACGATGTGCACCATTGGAAGGACATCGCCCGGCTGCTGCTCGGCGGCGACTACCGCGTGGAAAAGATCGTGTCGCAGTTCCTGATGGACGAAGTGAAACCCTTCAGCGGCTATCCACTGGTGGATGCGTCGTCGAGCAAACGCAGCGGGTAAATGGTGCGCCGTGCACTGGACCTGCACGCACGTCCGCTGCACCATGCCTGCATGCGTATCGAACACCTGACCCTGCCGGTTTCCGATCTCGCCGCCGTGGCGGCGTACTTCGGCGACGTGCTGCAATTGCCGGTGGACGGTAGTCGCGTGCAGGTGGGCTGGAGCGCCTTGCAGCTTGTTCCAGCGGGCGAACTGCCGGTCGGCGGCGTGCATCTTGCCTTCAACGTGCCGCACAACCGCTTCACCGAAGCCACCGCGTGGCTGGACGCACGCGCCACGCGCCAGCGCAACGCCGAAGGTAAGGAGCACTTCACCTTCGAAGGCCGCTGGGATTCGGAATCGATCTACTTCACCGGCCCCGACGGCCTGATCCTGGAGCTGATCGCACGCCGGCGCCTGCCCGCGTCGGCGCTGCACGGCGCCTTCCACGGCAGCGAGATGACCTGCATCAGCGAGGTCGGCCTGCCGGCAGTGTCCGTTGCTGTCACGCAGGCGCGGATCGAAGCCACGTTCGGCCTGGAACCGCTGTCGCCACCAACGCCCTATTTCGCGCCGATGGGCGATGACGAAGGGCTGTTGATCGTGGCCGACGCCACCCGCCGCTGGTTCCCCGAGCAGCGCTCGCTGCCCAATGCACGGGGCGTGCAGGCGCGGTTGAGCGGCGTTACGGCCGGCGCCGAACTCATCGACGCTGCGCTCGGTTGGCGCATGTATTCGGCCTGATCCGACGCTTACCAGCTTCCCGATGCGCCGCCACCGCCGCTGCGCCCGCCACCACCGGACCAACTGCTGGACGAACTACTGGATGAGCTGCTGGACGAACTACGCTCGTCATTGCGGCGCGAGCCGCCGCCGCGTCGCCGGCCCTTGCCGCCCTTCTGGGGCCGCTGGTGCAGTGCCATCACCAGCGTCCAGGCGAAATACAGAACGAACGTGCCCGCCACCAGCATCACCGTACCGGCGTCACTGCCCATCTTCGCGAAGGTACGCTGCACCAGCCAGACGAAGCCTGCGGTCAGCATCGCCAGAAACACCAGCCGTGCGAAGAAGCCGATGCGCCCCACCCGCCAACTGGAACGCAGCGCGAGCACCAGGAACGTGATCAGCATCGCCACGAAGGCCAGCACGACCACGGCTGCGATGTGTAGCGCCAGGCTGGGCAGCGGGCGACCGGACCAGAGCCATGCGATATCGCCCGCGACACAGGCAACCAGCAGCGCACCCAGCGCCCAGCGCGATGGCCGGTTGTCCCGCCATAGCCAACCGAGCACGGCAGCCATTGGCACCAGGAAACCCATCGCGATGGCCAGCGCAGGGGTCGCACCCGGGGTCAGCAGCGCACAGGCCAGCGCGCCGATCGCCACCGCACCCGCCATCAGCAGCGGCCGCGTCCACCAGCGCCGCGCAGGCGGCTTGGCGTCCACTGCGGGACGTCGCGGCCATAGCCCCAGCAGAAAGCCGGCCAGCAGTGCGAGCGCCACGATGCTGTCGCCCCGCCGCCAGTCCTGCGGCAGCCGGGTCACGTGGGCATCGGCATCGTCGCTGGGCGGCGGCAGCGCCTCGCCATCCACCAGCCGCACCAGCAGCGCACTGCCGTCGAGCAGCCCTTGCCCGGGCTCACCCTCGCGCAGGCGCGGGAGGATGGCTTGGTCGATGATCCGCTGAGCGTAGGCATCCGGAATCGCGCCTTCCAGCCCATAGCCGGTCTGGATGCGCACGCGGCGGTCGCCCATGGCCAGCACCAGCAGCACGCCGTCATCCACGCCCTGGCGGCCAATCTTCCCCTGGTCGAACACCCGTAGCGCGTAGGCTTCGATGCCGTCCTCGCCGGTGCTGTCCACCACCAGGATCTGCAACTGCGCACCGCGCCGTGCCTGCAGGTCCAGCGCCTGCGCGCGCAATTGCGCGGTCTGGCTGGCGTCGAGAACGCCAACCGTGTCCACCACCGGGTCATGCAGCTCGGGAATCGGCGTGGTTGCGGCCAACGCCATTACCGGCAATAGACACAGTACCCAGGCCCATCGCCACAGTCGCTTCATCCTGCTCCCCATCGCCGCGTCCGGTTGCATGCTGGGGCCGATGCTATCGCACGTGAGGCCCCACTGCGGCTTCGTGTCAGCGGTGATCAGCCGATCGAGGGGGTCTGCGCGAGCATTCCGATCAGATGCTCACACGCGGCATCGACCTCGGCGAAGTAGTCATCCCAACTGGCCGCCTCGCGCTTGGACAGGTACAGGTCCACGGCCGGATACTCCCGTTCCCCGCTGTGAACGCTGTGAATCATCAGCGCGGCCTCGATCGCCGGTGAAGGAGGGCAGGCGTTGAATGCAACGGCGACGCCAGTGAAGGCGTCAACGATCCTCTGGTGCTCGGCTTGGTCGCGCCCCACCACCCCGACGTGGCGTTCGTCGGGAGTCCGGTCGTCCAGCCGGTAGTCGTGGCCTTCGCAGCTGGTGTACGTCACCAGGTTGTGGTCGATGGCGATGGCGAACAGGAACGCCTTCACGCCCGGCTCGATGACCGATTCGAAATCCGGATGGAACCGTGATGCCAGGCAGCTGGTTGAAGGAAATGGCGTGCCTGTGTTGTTCATGTTTCCGAACGATGAACTGATCTGCTGGATCGGTGCCACCGTGGCCAGACGCTCAGCGTCCGCGTCAGGCAGTGGGGTATCCCACAGCCGGATGAAGAGGTCGACGCGGGTGGAGTGGTTGTGACCTCGGGACTCAAGGAACCTGACGCTCATGACGGTGCTTTCTCCTGTATCGAAGGATGTGATCGAATCATGCGATGGCAGCGGCTGCACTGATGGATACGCCATTGCCCTGAACCTCCACAACGCGCCCTCCCTCAATGCGAAGCACCTTGTTGGCACGGAGAATGGTCTCTGGGCGGTGGGCGATGGACACACAGGTCACGCCCAGGGCGGCCAGGTTGTCCAGCAACTGGCGCTCGACTGAGACATCCAGATTGGCCGTTCCCTCATCCAGCAGAAGGATCCGAGGCTCGTGGTAGAGCGCCCGTGCCAGCAGGATGCGTTGCTTCTGTCCGCCGGACAAAGCCGAGCCCAGGTCGCCGATGCGGCTGTTGAACTTCATCGGCATGGCATCGATCTCATCGAGGATCATCGCCGTCGCCGCGCACTGCCGCGCCCGGGTCTCGTCCGGACTGGCGTCGAAGAAGGAGATGTTGTCCAGGATCGTGCCGGACAGCAGCATGTCGTCCTGCATGACCACCCCGATCCGCCGCCGGAAGCTCTGCAGCTCGTACTCGGCCATCGGCCTGCCGTTGAAGCGGATCTCGCCCTCGTCCAGGTCCATCAGGCCAAGGATCAGTCGGAACACCGTGGTCTTGCCGCTGCCGGACGGGCCGATCAAGGCCACGAAATCGCCCGCGTTTATCTCGAAACTTGCGCCAGCGATGACTGCCGGATCGATCGGACCGTACCGCGCCGATACGTTGTCCACCTCAAGGCGGAAGTGTTCGAAGTCCGATACCGCCACGTGCTGGGCCTGTGCCCGGTCCTGCTCCGGCGCAGACAGCGCGATTTCGGCAAGCCGGTCCAGGTGGAGGCCCACCATGCGCAACTCCATCGCCTGTTCGGCGAGGGTCATTGACTTGGCGGCGAACTGTGCCTTGTAGACAAACAGCGCAAAGAGCAGCCCGATCGTCAGCGACCCGGACGCCACTTGCGCTGCGCCTACGTAGATGCTGGCTGCGGCGTCCAGCCCCAAGAGCATGACCTTGGCGGCGGACTGCGCCGATGTGGAGAGCCCAAACCCCATTTCCGCGTTGAGCAAACGACTGTAGTGGTTGCGCCAGTTTCCGAGCCTCTCCTGTTCCTTGGCGAAGATCTTGATCGGCTGCATGCCGCGCAGCGTTTCGATCACGTGACCGTTCTCCTCCGAGCGCATCTTCACCACGTTCTCGGCCAGGCGGCGGGTTCGCCGGTGGGACGCGGTGCGCACCAACAGGTACAGCAGGAAGGTCCCCAGCGCGATGGCACCCAGCGCCGGGGAGTAGTGCAGCAGGATGCCGATGAAGATCATCGCCATCAGCCCATCCAGCAGCACGCGTGGGAGCCCACCCACCAGCGTCTGGCGGATCGCGTTGGCCGACTGGTAACGGTCGATCAGGTCACCTACCCGGCGCTTGCTGAAGAACCCCATGGGCAGCCGCAGCATATGGCTGAACAACATCGAGGAGAACTGCGCGTTGAACGAGGACGTAAAGTGCAGCAACACATAGTCCCGCGCGAAGGCGAGCAGGCCGTGCAACACCGCCGCGCCTGCAAAGCCGATCGCCAACGCCGTGATGAAGTCGAAATCGCGATGGGCCAACCCGGTGTCGATCACTGTCTTGAGTACCATCGGACTGAGCAGCGAGAACAGCTCCAGGAACGCGGTGATCCACATCACCTGGGCGATGAAGGCGGCCACTCCGCGGCTGCCGCGGAGCAGGCCACGCAGTGTCAACCTGCCACCCTCGCTGCCCATCTGGAAATCGGGCAGGGGCGTGAACTGCGCGGCGATGCCCGTGAAGTGATTGGAAACTTCCTCGGCACTCAACCTGAGCACGCCAAGTGCCGGATCGTGGATGACATGCACCCCGCGCTGGATGTCGGCCAGCACGACGAAATGCTCGAAGTCCCAGTGCAACAGCGCGGGCAGGCGCAGCTTCGGCAGCCCCCCCAGGTCGCAGCGTACCGAGCGCGTCTCCAGACCGATTCGCCGCGCCAGCTCCACCACATCACGAAGCGTCGCGCCTTTCATCGAAATGGGAAAGCGCTCACGAAGTGCCAGCAACGAGACGTCCAGCCCATGGAAGCCGGCCACCATCGCCAGGCAGGCCAGCGCGCACTCGCTGCTTTCTGCCTGGTAGACCATCGGTGTCTTCGGGCCGAGGCGCATCCGCATGCTCATTCGCCCCTCGAGGACATGAATCCATCAAAGAAGCGGAAATAGCGCGCAGGACGTCCACGCAGCACCGCCACCGCTTCCATCGTCTGGCTGCCATCCAGCGTGGCATCCGGCCTTGCCAGCACCGCCGTGCAGCCGCTTTTCCCCGTGGCTGGACAGGGAACCGGCGCGAGCCCGATAACCGTCGCCGCAGCGATACGACGCCCGCTGCCGGTCTGCAACTCCACAGCATCGCCCCTGGACAGCGACGCGCCGCGCGCCTGCGCCACGACCAGGCGGATCGCTCCCCCTTCCAAGCGCTCGGGGGTGACCACCGGGACCATACGCGTACGCAAGGTAATGCCTGCCGCCATCGCCAACAGAAGCAGTGAGGCAAGAATGGGCAGCAGGAATGCCAGCCGCACCGACATCGGCCGGGCCAGGTCCACTTCGCCCAGGTGGCGGTGGCGCCGGTGGGCCTCCGCCTCCGGGCGGAAGAAGGGGCGGTTGTGCAGCGCGTCGGGGCGGGTCACGTCATTCCTCGGCCACGGCCATCAAGCAGCAGCGCTGGTGGGGGGGCGCCGATGATCCAGCTGTTCGAGTCGCGCATGCAGGGGAGCGAACAACGCCACGCCCAGTTCGCTCAGCTGCGCAGGATCGCGCAGTGGCGTGACCAGCTGATCCATGTACGCGCTCACTGTGCGCCATCGGTCCTGGATCTCGGTGGCCATTCCTTTCCCGGCCAGTCGATCAAACACAATCATGGCATTGCCGAAGGCGTGGTAGCCCAGAAGGATGCGGTCCAGCGGCCGCTCGCACTGCTTCAGCGGCGAGAAGTAGGGCTTGGCATCGGGCACCACGGTCGATCCCATCCAGCTGCACATGTGGTAGTACTGATGCGTGCATTCATGCACCAGCATTTCCACCGTTTCAGTGGCACTGGCGGGCGTGGCCAGATCGATCCCGCCCATCCGCAACGCAGAGGAATTGCTGGCGATCATGTTCGGTGCCGGGCGGCGCAGTGGAGTGATTTCCTTCAAGAGACAGGTGACCCAGTCGTGGTACTCCGGCGCGACATCCCGCAGCAGCGCCAGCGCGTCCTCGATCTGCGCCGCGGCCGCCTCTGCCGGCGCATCATCGCAGGGTTGGCCGATCCAACGGCTGGCGTGCCAATCGCTTCCGACCAGCCGGACAGCCGGGTGCCCATCAATGCTGAGCAGCCGCGTCCGGGAGGCCGACGGCTCGATCCAGACCCGCACATCATCGCGGCCGGCGATGGCGACGAACGTCGTCTCGGCACCGCCAGCGGCGCGCACGCATAACCGGTCGGCGCTGCCGTCGAGGGTCAGTGCACCAACGAAGGTGCGACCGGCGATCAGGATCGGCTCGGCAATGTCGACGCGCATGTGGATCCGATCCAGCACCCCCGTCAGGAATGCTGCGGTGGCGACTTGCGCGGCCACCCAGTCCTGTTTGGTCTCCTCGCATGCATCAGCGCGCATGCCCTGCATCCCGGCATAAATCCAGCTCACCTCGAGCGTCCAGTAGGCAATGCTCGATGGCTGTGCGCCAAGCTGCTGCACGACCTGCTCGACCAGCGGCGCATGCCTACCCTGCTTGACCACTTCCTGAGCACGACTGCAAAAGGCATGGAACTGTATCGTGCACAGCTCGGCCGCCACGCTGCGGAAGTCCCCCACCGAGGGATGGGAGAGATAGCTGAAGATCTCCATCAAGGGCTCCTAGGCGTTGGCGTGGACGGCGTCTGCCGGATTCATGAATTGCGCTGCCTGGTATTGCGGTGGCGCCGACAGGATTCGGGCAACCGGTTCCAGCCCATCGCGACTGACCACGATCTTGGCCAGCACCGCGTGGATGGCATCGAGCGTTTCGCAGAAGACCGACGGCGATGAGAACCCCTCGCCACTCTTGTAGCGATTGAACAGATCCCCGGAGCGGCAGGTCCGGAACCACTCGCAGTCGGCACATTTTTCCGGCGCGGCGTCGACATCACCGACCAGCGAGCGCCACATGGGGCTTGCGAAGAATTCGCGCAGGCTGGTGTTCTCGATCGTCACATCGGACCGGCAGAAGGCATCGTCGAGCGCCATGATGTTGTCATCCGGCCCCAGGTAGCCCTCCGCCGAAATGGTGATGACGTTGTGCCGGTTGGCGCGCCTGAAATCCAGCCGCTGCGCATTGTCCTCGGACATCATCGCCTTCATGATCTCCGAGATCATGTACACCTTGATCGGCTTGTTCTGCGCGGAGTTCATCCAGTAATCGATGATCTCGCCGAAGTAGCGCGTCCATTGCGCCTGGGGCGCCAGCGTGGTGTCGCCATGCCCTTGCCGTGGCAACAGCAGATTGAGTCCGGTAACGTTGAGTTCTTCAGCGAAGTGACGCATGACCTCGCGCCCGTCCAGAGCGGCGTTGGCGACGCACAGCACGCCAGTGGGTGGAATGCGGTGATCGGCACTGGCCGCCTGCAGCAACCGCAGGCCACGCACGGTGTTGTCATAGCTGCCGCGACCGCGCCGATCCGGGCGCGACTGGTCGTGGACGTCCTTGGGCCCGTCGATGCTGACCCCGACCATCACCTGATGCTTGGCGAAGAGATCGATCCACTCCTCGTCGATCAGGGTCCCGTTGGTCTGCATGCCCAGATGCAGTTCGGTCACATCGTCCAGCGCCTCGCGGAGGATCGTGCACAGCCGGTCAAAGCGTTGCTTGGGCAACAAGGTGGGTTCCCCACCGTGAAGCCCCAGGTAGATATGCTTGATATTGAGTTCCACCGCTCCCTTGCGCAGGAATGCGGCAACGGCGTGGACTGTCTTCTCGGGAATCAGCGGGCGGCTTATCTCGGAAAGTTTATTTTCCTGGAAAAAGTAATAGCAGTAGGGACAAGCGAGGTTGCATCGCTCCGCGAGCTTCAGGACGACATCGATCTGATTACCCAACGGACTATTCATAGGCAATGACTTCCTTGTCCCGCATTATCATGCGAGTTTCTTGAGCACGAATGTTCAAAGGTGCCGGCGCGTGGCCGGCACCTGCTCTCACAGCGGAGTGCTTACTGCAGGACTTCCGGGTTCGCGGACAGGTGGCCGGAACCGTGAGCCGAACCGTGGGCAGCGCTCACCAGTTCCAGGTGGGCATCGACCAGGTCGCTCATGCCGTCCAGATCCGAAACAGCCTGCGGGCTGTTCTCGATCTTGGCCTTGAGACGATCTGCCAGACTACGGAGCTTCATATCCATTCAAGACTCCTTTCTTTGCACTATTGAAGTGGAACTACTCAGATTTTTCCTACATGTGAACGACGCATGATAAATGCGTCATGAACGTTTTTACATAATCAATTGTTCGTGTCAACAAGCTTTCCGCAATTAATCGAATCGGTTTTTCATTATCTGACGTGGCCCGCACTTCACCTGCCGCGCGTCGCAACGGCAGGACTGACCCGTGATGCGCGCCGCGCAGGTCCCAGCACTGCGATCTGGCCCAGCAGCCACAGAATGAGCGCGCCCACCGGCAGGAACTGCAAGGGCAACCTTGGCAGCTCATAGGCCTGCATCAGCGCAAGGTTGAGTGCGTAAGCCAGCAACATGCCGATCACGATGCCTGCCGTAGTGATGAGGAAGTTCTCCGTCTGGAAGTAGCGCAGCACATCCACGCGGCGTGCGCCGAGCGCCCGCCGGATGCCGATCTGGCGCGTGCGTTGCTGCACCCAGAAGCTGGCCAACCCCACGATTCCCAGCGCCGTGACCACCAGCAATCCGAGTACGACGACCGACAGCATGATGGCCATCGCCCGGTCTTGGCGGAAGTAGCTGCTGCGCATCTCGCTCATCGTGTCGCTGGCGAAGATGGTGATGCCCGGGTCCATCGCCTTGAGTGCGGCCACGCCTGCCTGCAGTACTTCGGCGCGACGCTCCGGCGTGGTCCGCACCACCAGATGCATCCCGGGCGTGTATTTGCGCACGGGAAGGATCATCGTGTAAGCACCTTCGGCGAATCCGTTCGGGCGGAGGAGCTCATCCACCACGCCCACCACCCGCGTGGGCTGGGAGCCCCAGCTGTAGATCGACTGGCCGACCGCGTTCTGGCCCGGGAACAGCCGCTCTGCCATCTTGCGATTGAGGATGACTGCGGGCACGCCCTGATCGGCATCGGTCCCTTCGATGGTTTCCAGGTCCCGGTACTCATCCGGGGTGAACAGGCGACCTGCAATCAGTCGCGAGCCAAAGACGTCCAAGAGATTGCCGCCATCAAGGTAAACGCTGGCGGTCAGGCTCTCGTCCTTCTGATCAGGTGTCAGCCTGACGCTGCTGGTGCTGCTGGAATTGCCGAAGGGAACCTGCGTGGCCAACGCCGCGCCGGATACACCCGGCAGGCCACGCATGGCGTTGAGATACTCCAGTGACACCGTGCGGTCGATCCCCTCCTCGCCACCTTCCAGCTGACGGGCGGTGGCCGCCTGTATACGTACCAGTTCGGTCTCGGCCAGCCCGCTGTCGATCTGGAGACGCTGGATGCGTTCGTGGATGAGGAACAGCAGGTTGCAGATGATCGCGCAACTGAGGGCAATCTCCAGCACGATCAACGACACGGCAACTTTATGCCGCCGCAATGCGGAAAGTATGGGTGCTACGTCCATGCTCGACTCCCGGAAATTGAATCGCATGAGTGCGGCAGTGCGCGCCGCACCCCTGCAGTGGCGTTACGCCGCGTTACTCGGACTTGAGCTGCGAGGCCGGCTCGAACTTCATCGCCTGCCAGGCCGGCAGCAGCCCGGCCAGCACACTGCTGACCAGTGCCAGCCCGAGCGTCATCAGCAGCATTTTCAGATCCAGGTGCGCCAGTGCAGCGTAGCTGGCAGGCTGCTGGCGAATGGCCCAAAGCCCCACCAATGCCAGGCACAGGCCGGCCACGCCTCCGGCGATGCCGACGGTTCCCGCCTCGACCAGGCATTGCCTGAAAATGTCCAGGCGGCTCGCCCCCAAGGCGCGGCGCAGGCTGATTTCTGGCGCCCGCCGCAGGAACGTTGCCAGCAGCAGGGCAATGGTATTGACCAGGCAGACCGCCAGAAAACCGAACGCCAGCCAGACCTGCAGACGCACATCGCTGGGGATGACCTGCTTGTAAAGCAGATAGTCGGTCACGCTGCGCAGTCTTACGTTCACCGGCCGCGCATAGCGGCCCATCTCGCGCTGCTGCGCCGAGTAGTTGTCCAGATAGCGCAGGTAGTCCGCCCTATCGGCAGGCGCTGCAAGTTCTACCCAGTATTGGAGCCAGGCACACGGCGCGTTGACGTCATACATGTCGGTGCCGCCTTCGCCCCAGCAGGTACTGCTCCCCTGGAACGAGATCTTCAGGTCGCGCGCGGTGGTGAAGGGAAGAAACAGCCCTTCCACCGCGCGGAACCGACCGGTATTGAGGTCATAGAACTTGGGAATGGGCCGCCAGGGCCCCAAGACACCGATGATGCGCAGGTCCTGGCCGTTGACGCGGATGCTCCTGCCCGTGCTGTCCTCGCCAGCGAACAAGGCCGAATTGAGCTCATCGCTGATCACCGCCAATCGCCCGTGCGCCTGGTCTTCCTCCGGCGTCCACGTTCGGCCGTGGCGCAGCGGAACCTGGAACATCGGGAAAAAATCGGCCGTGGTGAATCGCACGTCCGTCTGCTGTGGCGCGCGGCCGGCGATCCCCGCGTCCACCCGTGCCGCACCGCCGGACATCATCGCCTGGCGCTGCGCTTTCCTTTGCGCCAGCAGCGTTTCGGCGTCCAGGCGGGTCAGATGTTCGAGCGGCTCACCGCCAGGCTTGTAGCCCTGCATTGCTTCGGCATCCAGTTGCACGCGGAACACGCGATCACTTTTCCCCGGCAGGGGATCGCCCGACAGCACGTGGAGCACGGTCAATGTCGTCATCGAGGCACCGATGCCCAACCCCACTGCGAGGATCATCAACGCGGTGAGCACCCGGTTTCTCTTCAAACTGTGCAGGGCAAGGCCAAAGTAATAGCCGATCATGACCACCGTCCTTGGTTATTCGCTGGTGGAGGAAACGTACGCATCGCTCGGAACGTCAACCGGTCGCCGCAGGTCGGTGACCTGGCCATCGACAATGTGTACATTGCGACGCGCGCGTGCGGCAAGCTCCTGATCGTGGGTGACCATCACAATGGTCGTACCGGCACCGTTGATCTGTTCCAGCAATTCCATGACGCCACGGGCCATGCCGGTATCCAGGTTTCCGGTAGGTTCGTCTGCAAGAAGTAGCCGCGGACTGCCGGCCAGTGCCCGCGCAATGGCAGCGCGCTGCTGTTGGCCACCGGAAAGCTGCGTGGGATAGTGCTTCATCCGCGATCCCAGACCCACTTGCGTCAGCGCATGCTCGATCCGCTCGCGCCGCTCTGCCGCCCCCATGCGCCGATACCGCAACGGAACATCCACGTTGTCGAACAGGCTGAGGTCGGGGATCAGGTTGAACCCCTGGAAGATGAAACCGATCTTCTCGTTGCGCATCCTGCTTCGCGCTTCATCGCCCAAGGTGGAGACGTCCTCGCCATCCAGGCGATAGCAGCCATCGGTGAAGCCCTCGAGCAGGCCGGCGATATTGAGGAAGGTGGTCTTGCCAGACCCCGACGGGCCGGTGACGGCGACGAATTCACCCTCTTCTACATGCAGGTCCATTGCACGTAATGCGCTGGTCAGGACTTGTTCGCTTCGGAATACCTTTGAAATCCCTTTCATTTCAAGCATGCAGCGTTCCTTCGTCTGGCTTTGCGAGCAGAGAGCTGGCGACATCGCCAACGTCCCTGGCGGTTATCCGATATTCACTCAATGGTTGCGATCCGGCAAGTCACTTCCTGCCTGTGAGATGGCGAACAGGTCACACTCCGAAGGATGAGCGCGCATTACCCCCCCCGCTACCCGCGCTCACCCATCGCATTGAGCCAGGCGTGCTTGAGGAAGTCGCGCACCGCCTGGAAGCGCGGCGTGTCGTACAGCGACCGGTGCGTCCACAGCCACACCTCCTGGCTCAATGCCGGCGCATCGCGCACGCGCACCAGCCCGCCCACGTGCTGCGCCACCGTGCACTCGATGACCCCCAGCCCGCCACCTGCAGTCACGCCATCCAGCACACCCACCGAATAGTTGCAGCGCAGCCACGGGCGGTTGGCGCCGGGCAGGGTGCGCAGCCAGCGCTCCACTTCGAACTCCACGCGCGGTTCGTCCAGGCCCACGAATTCCAGCTCATGCCACGCCTGGTTGGCGATCGCCGCCTGCCGCCGCGCGGCGTAGGCCTGGTTGGCGTACAACGCGTATTCCACACGGCCTACGCGGTCACCGCGCAGATCCGTCGTATCGGGCGGACCGTAGCGCAGCAGCGCGTCGGCCTCGCGGCGGGCCAGGTTGTAAGGCTCGCGCGAGGTGAGCACCTCCACGCCCAGGCCGGGGTGCTGGCGGTTCAGTCCGGGCAACAGGGTAATCAGCAGGAAGCTGGCCCATTCGTCGGCGTTGATCCGCACCGTGCCCACCAGCTCCTTGGGCGTATCGGCTTCGCGGGCGATCTCGTCGGCGGCCTCCTCCATCTGCTCGGCCAGCGCAAACACCCGTTGCCCCAGCTCGGTGGGGATGCAGCCGGTGGACGTGCGCTCCACCACCTTGCCGCCCAGCCGCTCTTCCAGCGCATCCAGCCGGCGCGACAGCGTGGCCGTGCTCATGCGCGCTGCCTTGGCGGCTTCGCGCAGGGTGCCGCCACGGACCACCGCGAGCAGCACCATCAGGTTGTCCCACGGAAAGTGTTTCATATATGAAACGGCCGCCTACGATATTGGGGGTTTTTCACCATTTTTGAAACTTATACCATGGTCCCCGGGCGCGCTACGAGCGTTGATCGCCGCCCCCTCCCCCTCCTTAGATCCGCTCTCCTCTCCGCCTGGCCCTGCCGGCGGCGAACATCAGGTGCTGCACCCATGAAAACCGAAAAGACCCTTTGGGACCGAATTGTCCACGCCGTGCTGTTTGAAGGCATCGCCCTGTGCCTGTGCGCGCCGGTGATGTCCTACGTGCTGGGCAAGTCGCTGTTCGACACCGGCGTACTCACCATCGCCCTGGCCACGTGCGCGATGCTCTGGAACATGCTCTACAACGCGATGTTCGAGCGGGTGGAGAAGAAGTTCGGGTTCAAGCGGACCGTGCCGGTGCGTATCGGGCACGCGGTGGGCTTCGAGGGCGGGCTGGTGCTGGTGGTGGTGCTGCTGGCCGCGTGGTGGCTGTCCATCTCCTACTGGGATGCGTTCCTGTTGGAGATGGGGCTGATCGCGTTCTTCCTGCCTTACACGTATGTGTACAACCTGGTGTACGACAAGGTGCGGGAGCGGTTGGTGCGGCGGGCGGAAGCGGGTCGGGTCAGCGAGGCGCGGTGATGTTCGGCACGCGTGTTGATGGCACGCGCGCCTGGCGCCCGTTCTTCTCACCGCTCCTTCTTCCGGACAGTGTCGGCGCGTTGCGCCTCCCGCGGCGACCTTGCACCCTGAGCCTGACCAACGCTCCAGCCGCTGTCTGTTTGGAGAGGGATGCGCTATATCTGGCGCTGCCGGGCAGAACGCAGGTGCGCTAAGGATGAGGCTGTTCGCTGAAAGGTCTCGCGCTACTCGGCTGTTACTAATGCTCCCGATCACGGAAAAAGGAATTGGCCAATGAGGCATTCTCATTCACGGGCGATCATTGACATGGAGCCCGTGACTACGGCAGCGATAAGGAATATTGTGCGTGGCCTCTTCCATCGCCGTCATGACTATGGTGATTATGATCTGACCGATGTGGCAGCGGAGCTTGAGGAGCTTGGCGTATCCAGCATCAAGCAACTCAAGCTTCTGATGAAGAAGCATCGGCGCGCGATACTCATGGATGAGAGGGGGCGGATGTCCAGGGCCGAGACGTTGTATCTATTGGCTGAGTTTGGCCCACAAGGCGTCGACGCACATACGAACACCTCCTGGTTCGCCATTCCTGGTTTGGTACGGGAGGCGCTTGAGAAGGAATTTGGTTGGGAGAGGGTTATCGGCTTGCATGAGCGCCAATCGGGACAGGACCCTGCTGCGTACGAGCCTGCGGCTAATCCCGGCCGTTGATCGTGGCATAGCGAAACCTTTGCCGCGCGCGATGTCGCCCGGCCGCGCGGAGCATGGTCAGCATCCCTGTTTACAAACGATGTCATCAGGGATGCCTTGCAAAAAAAATGGTGATCGCACTGCCGCGCAAGCACCTGGATAGGTCGGATGATCAATCATTTCACGCCGCATAGGGGACTAGCTTGCTCGTCCCATTTCGGCCAGGCGAGCAGAACTGTGGCATTTTGATTTGCTTGGGCTTTTCTTGACATGCCGCGTTGACTGCATCAGCATTGCTCGCGAAATTTTTAGTACGCTGTAAAGGACTACATGAATCTCAAAGTCATCGGCATTTCTGCCGTTGCTGTGGTGGGCTTGGCCGCTGTGGGGTGGACGCAGCTGGGGGATAGCATGAGACCCGTCAAGCGAAGTGAAGCAAGCGCTTCAAGTCACGCGCCCGGACAAGCTGGTGCCGAGCTTCAAGCGCCCGATTCGGATATGGCAGCAGGGTCCTCACGCCAGCCTCTTTCAGCGCCTCGTCATCCATTCCCGGAAGTGCCGCTTACGCGCGCAGGCATGGATTTGGAGGATGACCCGGGTTTTGCAGAGAGTGTGGCTGAGCAGCAGTGGCTTGATCTGCATGGTTACCCGAACATCAGGCAGTGGGAAACATACACTGCTGCTCCCGATGAGAGATTGCGAGAAGCAGCAGCTGCCGGTGACGCAGTCGCGGGCGTGATGCTCGATGGAAGACTATTGAGAACTGACCCCAAGGCTCAGGAGCGCTTGGTGGAAGCGGGCGTTGACGGCAATTTGTTCGCACTCCAGTTGTTGGCCGCTTATCAAGCAGGAAGCAGAAACGGCGACCCTGTGGCTGCCTACGCAGTTTCGCGAGTCAGCGAAATGCGTGGGGACTTACGTGCCGCCATAGGGCGAGAGGTGATGATGCCCGCGCCGCTGACGCCGGAGCAGCGTCTGCTGGGAGAGGCAGAAGCATTGCGGTTGAATGAGACGATGAACAAGCTCTATTTCGACAAATACGGCGCGCCTGCGGAGTTCATCCCGCGGCCGATAGGGCACTCTTGAAGAGCAAATGGATCAACACAGAAGAGAATGGATTCATGAAGATAAGTAAGAAGATTTCGCTTTCCGTCATCGGTCTTGGAGCAGTTGTCGGTGTTGCGCTTGCCTGTGAAGTTCTTCCGATGCCGCCTATGGCACCGCTGAAGGTCACGCTGTCCGATATGCCAAAAGCCAACGATTACAGCAACCCGGCGAATGCGGCCTTCATGAAAAAGCTGGATGGGGCGGCCGAAAAGCTTGTAGGTTCAGCGAACTGGCGGGCAAATGCGTTTCACGGTTACGTCGCATATTCATTCAAGCTGATGATGGTTACTGGAGCCGCCAATATCTACATCGAGAAGCCTTGCGACAGCTCAGCTGAAGAGATGGCGCAGAAGGCTGCCCAGTCGGTCGGCTCGAACGGCGGTGGCGGCGGCGGTGGCAGCGGAGGTAGTGGCGGGGGCGGTGGCGTGCTGATCGGCGGCGGCTGCTACGGTAGCTGCGGTGGCAAAATGCCTATCGTTGACGTGGGTCCGCCTCAGCAGATCAGCTGAAGACGGATTTCTTCCAGCACCTCTGGCTGCCCTTCTAGGTCGCCAGGGGTTAAAGTGGGGAGCGGCGCAACGTTCTCGGTATAGGCCGGAGCCGCGCACATGGCTATGAGCGACAGGGCCGCCGCAATCGACGTCAGACTCATCTGGAGCATGCCTCCCAAGGCCTCAATGCGCTGGCCGGGATTCAACGACTGCCTCCCGCTAGGCCGTCAGTTCTCTAGAATTCCGCTTCCTTGCTAGCAGAAGGTTGCAGCACTTGCTGCCCTAGATCATTGCCGATGTTGAGGAACCCGATCCCCCCCGACAGCCCTTGTGCTCGCATAGCCTGCGTTTGCACGACCGAAGAGTAATCCGCAAAGAAATCGGGCTTGCGCCATTGCGCGGAAATCGAATCGCGACTGCCGCCCAGGTCGTTGTTCCAGGTCACGGCCCTCTGCGAACCTGGCGAGCCGAACTTGCGCTTGAGCAGCTCCATCACGCGCGGCTCCGCCTCGAACCCCGTGGTGTTGAAGCGCAAGGCGATCACACGCCCGTTGTGCAGCAAAACCAGGCCGCCCGCACCTTCCAGAGAGAAAGCGTCACCTGCGCCCGCGCCGATCGACATGCCGATGGGCGCGACCCACGCCGGGGCCTCAGCCTTGGCGAAGACCAGGTAACCGTATTCGCCTGGCCCGAACTCGGTATTGCCTGCGGCCATCTTTGTCGTGCCGGGTGCGACGCACAACCCTGTTGCCGGTGGCAGAGCCTTCAGCGGCTCCGGCGGCGGGGCCGTCAGCTTGTTGAACGCCCTAGCCCCCAATCCGATGTTGCTCCTGCGGGCAGCTGGAGCGGGTGAGGATAGTTCGCAAACAGGCAGCGTTAGGGGTGCCCCTAACTTGATGCCGAATATGTCAGCTTCCGCCGCAGATACCGAGACGGTGGACGACATGGTCAGTAAAAACGACAAGAGAACCGGCGGCTGCAGTGAAACGCATGGGGCTGTAATCCAAGCTGGATCATGGTTGTGGCGGAGTATATGCCCCGTTGCTGCTCGGCGCTGCGCTCGGCTGCCAGGGCGTGGCCGACGACCCTCACGGAGTGTCCGCTACCGGCCAGAACAGACGTCTGCTAGACCAACGGCTAGCTGCTTGCCGGTGCATTCTGATGTGGTTGTCTACGCCTACCGGGTCGCCGCCTTCGTACGGGGCTGTGGAAACTGACGGGCTCAGGACAACAACCAGTGCCTTTCCGTTGTCCACCCCTTGAAAACCCGCGCCCCGTCCTCGCCGGGTGCATGCTGAGGCAAGCTCCGGCCGGCTGCGGCCTGCCGTAGTCCCTTCATGGCGGGCCCGAAGCGAAACTTGAAGGTATGCGGCTGCTCCTGGAAATGGGCTTCAATGCGCGCGATCACCGCATGCCTACGGGCATTGTCGAGCATCGACAGGAAGAAGATCATCTGTCTCCATGCATACGCGGTGTTTTTGAGCATGATCAGCCGGCCATGCCAGTGCGGAACAGGCATCTGCTGACGTTTGCAGATCCACTGATAGCAACGCAATGCCATCGCATCCAGCGACGGATCCAGCAACGCTCGGAGCCCGGCTCCCTCGAACAGCACTGCAAGATTGTGGGTGGTCAGGATCTGTGACTGTTCGAGGATGGCGCCGTTCGTCGCGGGGGACCGAGCGGCCGATTGCACGTCTGCACGCAGAGCAGCCAGTGTCGAAAGCGCGTCCGCACCGTCAGTGGACCTACCCCAAAGTCGACGCATGGTTCCCGCGTTCCGCTTGTCCGGCAGTGCCGCCAGCGCATCGGTATCGATGTCGTAATAGCTGGCGTACAGCGTTCCGGCGACAACGCGGGCCGCGCAGCGCGAAGCCTCAACGAACGTGTTGGTGAACACCCCCATGAAGATGTCGGCCGCAATCTCATCCACCAATGGAAGCTGTAGCTTGGCGCTGTCGGCGAGGGCGCGGAACTCACTCACCAGCTTGTTGGGCGTGATCGCGTGGGGAAATGCTTCAATTGCGACCAACGCCGACTCAGTCAGCGCAAGACGTGCGCTCTCGTTGCTGGCGGCGTCTGGTGCGCGCTCGCCGTCGATAGCGGCGATCCAAGGCAGCTCCCTAAGACGCACCTGGCTTTCCAGGTTGAGCAACAGAAGAGAGCGCCGTCTGCGGAACGCACGATACGTTGAGGCGTACAAGCGGCGCAGCGTGGGATTGGCCAGCGCGCTGCCTCGGATCTCGGCGGTCAACGCAGGAAGCACGCGAGCGATTGTCTCACCGGAGGTGACGATGCCAGCATCCACCAGTTCAGCAATGGTGCCGCGACGGCAACGTTCCAGACGCTTGCGAATCGC
Organism: Stenotrophomonas sp. Ste86; assembly: GCF_024519465.1. Taxonomy (GTDB): domain Bacteria; phylum Pseudomonadota; class Gammaproteobacteria; order Xanthomonadales; family Xanthomonadaceae; genus Stenotrophomonas. The sequence continues at coordinate 57,524 of NZ_JALJRW010000006.1, forward strand.
GTCCGGCAACGGCTGTCCCTGTTGGATTGAATGCGTGGTGGCCTCGCCTTCAGTAATTGAACAGGTCAACGTGGAAAAGTCACGGATGCCCTCTGATTCGGGATACCCCGCAAGTCGCGCCGCAACGGCGTGCCCGATCCGGCGGTGTGGTGCTGAGGAAACGTCGCGCCGTTGTCGCTGCCGGAAGGCGACGTGCTGCGGGGATTCGGGCCTGCCGTGGGCGGCAACGAAATCATCGACAATTCTCCGAATTCGCCCGACTTGACGTCCGGTAAGCGTGCTCGAATCGTCGCAACAGGCGGCCAGGAGCTGGAGCAGTTCGCTCGCCCGGTCCTTCTTGCGCACGATCTCACCGGGGAATGTGACGCGAGCACTGTCGATCTGCATCAACAACGCCTTCGCTGCAGCGTGCCAGCCTGCCGGGTATCGGCGGCACGGCCATCCGTCCACGTAGGTCTCGAGGAACAGCGAGATCGCGGCGTCATATAGCGGCAAGCGGATGCTGATCACCCGCGCCTGCTCCGCCAGCCGGCGTTGCCCTTTGAGCTCCGACAGCCGCCTGCGAACATCGCCAGCGGTGAAGACACTGACCTCGGCAGTCAGGGGCGAGGCATTGTCGGTAGGTGCCGGGAAAAACCTCAGCCTGTCAAAGAAAGGTGCGATCGCTTCGATGATCGCCTGCGATTGCTCGATTCGCCCCTGACTGACAAGCCACGCCACCACCAGCAGGGCCGCCTCTTCAGGTACGTCGATACGGTAGCGACCTTCCGCGAGCAGTTGGTGAAGGTGACCCAGGCCGTCATCGGTCAGATGCCAAAGATTCAGATCCATCCGCGCACGCTCGGTGCGGACGCCCGTCACCCTGTGGCAAAGCTCGCGCTCGTAGGCGGTTAGCTCACCCCCGGCGAGCAGGGCTCCCGTGGCAAAGCCACCAGTGGCTACCTCCAGCGTCGCCCAAGCAGGAACCCCCTCGAACGGCGTGCGCGAGCCATAGTCCGCGGTCCCGTCCAGGGAATGCTCGAGTATCTGCTGCCAGCGCTCCGATCGCGCCTTCGCGCGCGCCCGCGCCTGCGCATCCGGGTTCTGCTCGCTGCTGATCAGCGCTTTGGCCAGCTGGAACTGCGCGTAGGCCAAGCCCGGCGCGATAATGGGACCGCCACTACGATCTGAAGTCATCCGTGATGTCGATATCGCGAAGAGATGGGTCCGGAGGCTGGAGTCGAACCAGCGCCCTCCCGGTTAAGAGCCGAGGGTTCTGCCACTGAACTATTCCGGAATATAGGTGGAATTTCGCACGGTGCGAGTGCAGGCGCAATAGACCACTAGGGGCTGCTTTCGGCCAGAAACAGACGCATGAGAATTCGAGTCCCATACGTCTGTGCAAACAGCCCTAATTTCCGCCCTTCGTCAATCGACAGACGCTTCATGCGAAGCTTCCGCGCGGATGCCTTCGGCACTCTTCTTCGCTAGTGTTTTCGCGTTTTTTGAGAGCGCCTTCCGTATTCGCTGCTGCGCATCCTTGACCTTCTCCCCATCAAGCACCTCTCGCTTGAGTATCTCGTTGTTGAGAAGCTCGAGAATCGCCTCAGACTCAATCTTTAGCTCAGGGAACATACGACGCAGCTCACGACGCACGACCGAGACAACCGACTCACCCAGAATGACCTGGGCCACAGTGAATTTATTGAGCACGGAGATGTGCTGATGGTAGAGACCCATGGCATCTGACGTAATGCCCTCCCTGCAAAGAAGGAAGAGTCGACGTTGATCCTCTTCGTTCTTCAGATTGATGTCTGCGATGCAGAATGAAGATACAAGCTCATACTCTATGGGCTGGCCAAACTTGATCCGATACAGCCGCCACTCAAGCGCGTTTGTAAGCACGATCCACTCAATTCCTTCGTGCGCTCCATAGTTGATGGCCTGCCGAAGGTGTGTCTCGTTGAGGGCGATTGCAGCAGCTTTTACCTCAATAAGGACGCGAATCTTGCCGTCTATCTTGACCGCGAGGTCGCAGAAGGTCCCGCGAATCTGCTGTTCACTGGTCAGCTCGTTGTATTTGTCATAGCCGAACACCTCGGCGAGCATATCTTTGACCAGAGTCACCGTGTCGGCCTCCGACACATCTCTGGTTTTATGCGATACCGCGACAGCGACTAGCGACTTCACCGTAGCCGGCCAACGATCCATCACCTTCTTTGGAATCTTCAACATAGCTCCCCCGTTCCTTGGCTGTTTCCCCATATTGGCGACTTGCCGGGCTTCTCGCAACGGCCACGTGGGAAATCGAGCCAGTCCACGGCCGAGAGCGATGTTTTGGCATCGGGAGCGCGACACCCCTCCCGCGCTGCAACAAGGCCCGCGGCCGGCACGGCCTTAGGAAGAGGTGGCTCTACCTTGCTAGCGCTGAGAAATATCGGAATTTTGCATATAGAAAATTGCGCCGTACGGTTTCCCCGCAAAGGAGAACCCTCATGTCCATCACGAGCGTCGGTTCGGCTGTCTCATCACCCGCCCAGTCGGTAGATATCTACACGCGCGCCAATGTAACAATCTCTGTGGCCATCGCAAGCATGGCGTTTATACGTTTGCGAATTCGCACCAGGGCCACATCAGTTAGAAGGGCCGCGCAACGATCCTCAACCACCACCAACGTGCGCAACTACCACTCCTCCATCACCCCCACCTCTCCAAACCCCCAACTCCAGTTGACGCCATCGTTCGCACCAGCTGCGACCCCCTGCGAGTTTCATCCCACTTCCGCACATCCACCGCACTCCATTTCGCATCATTGCAAATGCTGCCCACCTGCTCGGTTGACCCTCCCCCACCCCGAAAGCATGGTGCACGCATGAACACTCTCACGCGCATCGCCCTGCTTGGCGACGTGGCCAGCATCCGCCAGGGCCACCCCTTTCGCGGTGCCATCGGCGCCGTACCGGGAGGCCCAGTGCAGGTCATCCAATTGAAGAACCTCTGCGCCGATGGCCTGCGGGAGCGCGAGCACTTGCTGCGTACCGTGCTGCGCGCACGCAAGCCGCCGGACTGGGTGCAGGATCAGGATGTCCTGATCGCGGCACGCGGCAATCACCCACTGGCGATGTTGCTGCGTGCGCCGCCAGAATCCACCGTGTGCAGTCCGCACATGTACATGGTGAGGGTGAGCACGGCCGACCTGCTGCCGGCGTTTCTGGCATGGCAGTTGAACCAGCGCGCGGCCCAGGCCTACCTGCACCAGCAGGCGGCGGGATCGCGCCAACAGAGCCTGCGCAAGACGGTGGTGGCGCAGTTGCCGCTGCGCATTCCGCCGCTGCCACAGCAGCAGCGCATCGTGGCGATCGCCCAGGCGGTGCAGTCCGAGCAGCGCTGCCTGGAAGCGCTGATCCACAACCGCCAACAGGAGATCGCCGTTGTGGCCGAGCAGTTTCTGCAGGGAGGTGCCGCATGAACCTGATTGCCGCGTTGCCGGGCGCGCATGCCACGCTGGCCGCGCTCACCGCCGCCCGCGAGGTGCTGGTGGACGCCGCCGAGGGCGAGGCCGCCACGCACCTGCTGCTGGCTTTGCTGTTGCTCAAGATCGCCAGCGATACCGAGGCCGCCGCGCACGATCCGAGCGGCGCGTATGGGTCACCGCTTACCTGGCCGCCCGGCGCTCCCGGCGCACAGCTGCTGGCGGTACCGGCCGATGCCCGCTTTGAGGCGCTGCATCACCATCGCTTCGCAGTAGGCAACGACCTGCGCATCATGACCGCCCTGCAGCGCCTGGCCCAATCCAATCCGGCCACGCTGGGCGAGGTGTTCGATGTGCTGCGCCTGCACGATGGCTGGCCGCGCGATGCCGACCGGCGCGAGGTGGCCCTGTCGCGGCTGCTGGGGCGGTTGTCAGTGCCTGCGTTGGATTTCCGCAGCCTGCGCGGCGCCTATCGCAGCGACATCGGCGAGGCGGTGGATCGGTTGCTGGAGCGTAATCAACCGCGGCGGAGCAAACTGCCGCTTGCACATGTGCCCGATGCGCTGGGCTGGCTGATGGCCGCGTTGATGGACCCGTCAGAGGACGAGGGCATCTGTGATCCGTCCTGCCACAGCGGCAGCCTGCTGCTGGCCGCCAGCCGCTGGGCGCGAACGCGGCATGGTGCCCGCCGCCACCGGCTGGCCGGCCAGGAGGACATGGACGACGGCTGGGCGCGAACCCGCCTGCGCCTGTTGCTGCACGGCGAAGACAATCATGCCGTACACGGGGGGACGCCGTTGCGGCACGACATGCTGGTGCAGCCGGACGGGACGCTGCAGCGTTTTCACGTGCAGCTGTCGCGGCCGCCGTTTGCGCTGGCGTGGGCGCCCGAGCGCGCGCCTCGTGATCCGCACCGGCGCTTCGTGCACGGCCTGCCCCCGCGCCAGTGGGGACATCTGGCGCTGTTGCAGCACATGCTCAAGGCGATGGACCCGCAGCGCGGGCGCATCGCCCTCGTGGTGCCACACGGCGTGCTGTTCCGCGCCGGCGATGAGGCGCTCATCCGCCGACGCCTGCTGGACGCCAACCTGATCGAGGCGGTGATCGGCCTGCCCGACCGGCTGTTTGCCGGCACCCCGGTCGCCACGGCGCTGCTGGTCCTGCGCAGCGTGCGCAATGACGAAGCGGTGCTGTTCATCGATGCGCGCCAGCTGCAGTCCAGTGGCAGGCGCTCCGCCAAGCTGGACCGTGCCGGCGCCGAGCAGCTGCTGGCGCTCTGCCAGGCGCGCAAGGATGTGCCCGGGCTGGCCTGCCGCGCCGATCCGGCGCTGATTGCACGCCACGATGGCAACCTGAGCGTTGCCCGCTACGTGCACCCGGAATCCACAGACGCGTCGCCATCGCTGGACGCCGTTCGCCGCGAGCGGGCGACGTTGCGGTCGCGGTTGAATGCGCTGGAGCAGGCGCTGGACGTGGATCTGCGCACGCTGGAACAACCGTATGCGGCGGCCTCTGAGCGTGGCGCGGCATGACCGGCACGGCCAGAACGGCTGATCGACGGGTGCTATCTGCTTGTTGGAAAGCATCAAAACTATGCAGCGCCCGCGTCATGCGGTGATCAGGAAACGGAATGATGCACACGGTGTGGGCGAAGGCCGCTGCGCCAGACTGCAGGTATGTCGCATCTCCGTTCCCTTACTGTCTCGTCCGCCTGCGTACACGTGCGCAGGTCATCTCGCCGGCCCAGCCATCGCACACATGACGCGGCTGGGAGTCGCGCATGAAACCTGCGACTACCGTGAAGCACTCGGCACTGGGCTGGCTGCGCCGGTTGGGCTGGCAGTACCTGTCGCCGGTCGACCATGCGGCGTACCAGAGCGAAAGTGCCAATGGCATCCTGTTGCCAAGGTTGCGGCAGCGGCTGCAGGCAATACGGTTTGCGGCGCGCGGACAGACCTGGGCCCTGGACGAAAGTGGCATGGCCCAGGTGTTGGCGGCACTGGGCCGGGTGGTGCAACGGCGCGGGGTCCGCGAAGGCAATGACGCGCTGCTTCGGCTGTTGCTGGACGGCATCGACATCGAGCAGCACTTGCCGGACGGCCAACGGGTACACGCCTGTGTACAGGTGATCGACTGGGACCACGTGGAGCGCAACGGCTGGGATGTTGCGGAATCTCCGGGTGGACAGGTAGCCCGCGATGCCGTCGCCCGTGTGGATGCGTTGGCTGGCTACGTCAACGGGCTGCCGCTGCTGGGTGTGCTGTGTGTGGAGCGCGATGGCCAGTGGCGCTGGGGAAGCGACGCGGAGGCGATTGCGTTACTGCAGCGGCAGCGTCCCGGGCCGGCACTTTCTTCTGCACAGGTGCTGATGGCATTGGATCGTCGCGGCGGGCGATACGCCACCCACGGCTCGCCGCCTGAAGACTGGGTGCACTGGCGCGAACAGGGTTGGGCGCCCGCAGGCCTGCAGCAACTGCGCATGGCGCTGCCCACACCGACGGATAACGACCGTGGCAAGGAGCTTGCCGATCTACGCGCCGTACACGCCCCGCTGCTGGCAGGGGTAATGGCACCGGAGCGGGTGCTGGCCCTGCTGCGCGGTTTCATCGATGTCGCCGCCGATGGACGGCGCCGCATCGCGCGCTCGGCGCAGTTTTTTGCGGTGCAGGCGGCACTGGATCAGCTGCGGCGCGTCGATGTGCAGGGGCGACGCTGCGGCGGACAGCTGTGTCTGGCGCCCGGCAGCGGGATGGAGCTGACGCGGCACTGGCTGCTGCACCACCTGCGACGCGATCCCTGGTTGCGTCATTGCCGGCTGCTGCGGGTGCAGTCGCCCGCGTCTCTGTCTGCGGCGATGCGCGACGCGCCGTCGCCGCTGTCGCCGGGACGGCGTCTGGCCGCCTTCCTGGCCGACGGGCGCGGCACCACGCTTCACACTTCCCTGGTGACGCTGCAGGCATGGCTGCGCCGACTCGATGCACAGTACGCTGGCGACGACCTGGTCCTGCTGGTGGACGCCGACCTGCAGCACGGCCATCCCGCCTGGCTGCAACGTGCACACGAGCGCCTGCCGCGCGCGGCGTGGTTGTGGCTGACATCGACGCCGGCCCCCTGCGTGGGCGAAGGCGGACAGGACGCCCCGCTGCTGTATGCCTATCCGCCCGCGCACGGCGTGGCGGACGGTGTACTGGCGCCGGTGTATCAGCAGACGTTGCAGTCTTCGCCGGTAGCCGCCATCGTGCACGATACCCAGCCGGATTCACCAGATACCCGCGTGGCTGCACTGGCTGCGGCGATCTGCCAGCACGTTGCCGACAGCCTCCTGCGCACCGAACGCGACCTGCAGGCACTGCTGCTGGTGGCCAGCAACGAAGACGCGCGGCACTATCAGCGCGCCTTCGTGCGGGAAGGCACGTTGCGCAGTGCGCTCGTACCGGCCACCGCGCGGTGCGTGGCCAGCCGTCGCCATGGTGATCTCGGGCAGATACAGCTGTTGATCGCTGCTGCCGGCGTGGCACTGCCCTCGTTCGATGCGCGTCTGGCGGTGGTGTATCTGGACCGCGAGTTGTCTGGCACTCCGCTGGCGGGCGCCGTGGCCCTGCTCAGCCGCCCACACCAGGACAAGCGCTGCGCGTGGCTGGTGAACCTGCGCGCCTCGGGTTGCCCCCTACCGGGGCCGGACGCGTGGGCACCGGGCCCACGACAAGACCTGGACGCCGCCCTGCCCCGCCACCATCAACGCCTGCGCGCCCTGCTACCGGCCGCAAGCGGCAGCAACTTCCACGCCTGTCGCACGCACCTGGCGCCGCGCTGGGCACTGGACACGCACGGCGAGCCACGTGACCTGCACCGCCAGCGTCGGCGCTGCCTGCACCGACGGGTGACCACGTTCGGCCAGCAGCTCCAGGCCGCGTTGCTCACCGCCGATGATCAGCAGGACATGGCCGAGGGCAGCCAGCGCTGGCGCTACCAGTACGACCTGCACTTCTGTTCATTGTTGCGCGATGCCGTCACCGTGGACGCGCAGGAACAGCCGCTGTATGTGGCCGAGGACGTGCGCATCCGGCACTGGGCGCGCGAGCGGGCACCGCAGGTGCAGGAACCTGCGTGGGAGTACCTCAGCCTGCAGGCCATGGACACGGCGGATGTCCGGCATGAGGCGGACGCGCTGCACAGCCAACTGCGCGTCCAGCTGGACGTCGATACGGTCGCCCCGGAGATGCGACGTCGCACGCACCATCAGCTGCGTGCGCTGCTGGCCCAGCCTGCCACGCCGGCCCGACGCTTGAAGGGCCTGCGGGCGCTGCACGCAACCCTAGACCGTGATGGGTCCGGCGCTGAGTACGCTGCGTCGCCACTGCTGCAAGCCTGCCACGGGCTGCTTACCCGTCATTTGGGCGCTGCCGGTGGCCGGGCGCAGCTGCGGCTGCGGCAGGCGCTGGCCGCGCAGCTTGAAGCGGCGTTGATTGATGTCCGCGTAGCGCACGCGGGCGCCCCGCATCTGATAGCGATGGCGCTGCGCCGACGATTGACGCCCGCCTGGCCGATGCAGCTCACGCCGCAGCAGCGCGACGCCGTGCTGGACGGCCTGCCCGCGCTGATCGGCCGGGCGGCGCTGTTCGCGGCGGTGCCATTGGACTGAGCGCTCGAGGTGGGCTCAGGGCATTACCGGCGGCACGTAGGTCAGGGTCATGCCCAGCAGCCACAGCAGGCCCAGTACCAGCGGGATGTGCACCAGCAGCTGGATGAAGGTGAAGCCGACGATGTCGCGCGCCTTCAGCCCCAGCACGCCCAGCAGCGGCAGCATCCAGAACGGGTTGATCAGGTTGGGCAGCGCCTCGGCGGCGTTGTAGACCTGTACCGCCCAGCCCAGGTGCGCGCGCAGTTCGTTGGCTGCCTGCATCACATAGGGCGCCTCGATGATCCACTTGCCGCCGCCGGAGGGCACGAAGAAGCCCAGCACCGCCGAGTACACGCCCATTACCAGGGCGAAGCTGTCGGTGGTGGCGATATGCACGAACAGGCTGGAGAGCCGATGCGCCAACGTTTCATCGCCGCTGCCCACCGCATGGGTGAGGATCATCGCGATGCCGCCGTACAGCGGGAATTGGATCAGCACGCCTGTGGTGCTGGGCACGGCCTTGGCCACTGCGTTGAGGAAGCTGCGCGGCCGCCAGTGCAGCAGCAGGCCCAGCGAGATGAACAGAAAGTTGTAGGTGTTGAGGTTGGCAATCGCACTTACCAGCGGCTTGCTGGCGAACTCCCCGAACAGCCATCCGAAGGCCAGTAGGGAGAGCAGCACGGTCAACAGCGGGCTGTATTCCAGCCATTCGCCGGGGCGGGTGCGCGGTTGCAGCGGCTGCGGCTCGGCTTGGGCGGCACCGTCGAATTCGCGGGCGGTGCGGGCCGTGGCCGGGCCCGGCGCGGTGAGCCAGGCGATGAGCAGCGAGACCAGGATGAGCGCGGTGGTGAGGGCGATGGACTGCCACAGGAAGATGGTTTCGGTGAAGGGCAACACGCCGGTGATCTCCACCAGCCCCGGCGGCATGCTGGCCGGGTTGGCCTGCAGCTGCGCGGCCGAGGAACTCAGGCCCATCGCCCACACCGCGCCCAAGCCGAGGTAGGCCGAGGCGCCGGCGGCGCGGTAATCCATCTTGAGGTCTTCGCGGCGCGCCAGCGCGCGTACCAGCAGCCCGCCGAACACCAGCGAGAAGCCCCAGCTGAGCAGCGAGGCCAGCATGCTGACCAGGCCCACGTACACCACCGCGCCGCGGCCGGTGCGCGGCACCCGCGCCAGTTGGTCGATGAAGCGCGCCACGACCGGGGCGGTGGCCAATGCGTAGCCACCGATGACCACGAACGCCATCTGCATGGTGAAGGGGATCAGGCTCCAGAAGCCCTCGCCGAAGGCGCTGGCGGTGGCCTGTGGGGTGGCGCCGAAGCCCATGGCGGCACCGGCCACGATGATGACGCCGAGGACGGCGAAGACGTAGGCATCGGGGAACCATTTTTCGGCCCATGCGGCCGAGCGCAGGGCTGCGCGCGCCATGAAGCCGTCCCGAATCGTTGTCGACGTGGCCATTGGCTTTCTCCCGGAGCATTCAATGGGAGGATTCTGTGGGTTGGCGGCGGCGGTGTCAGTCGCCTATTGGTCTTAGGGGGCGGTGTTGGGTACGTGGGAATGGCGCTTGGGCGGCGCCTGAGCAGGGTCGGGAGCCGGCCAGCGGCCGGCACTACCGGTCATGGATCTGCTGGGTTATGGGCTGCCGAGCGTGGCTCGGCACTACCGGGTCAGGGTGCTGCTGGGTTATGGGCTGCCGAGCGTGGCTCGGCACTACCGGGGCATGACCGGTTGGCGTTGGCCTGCCTTCAATGGAACGCCAGGGCGGCGGCGATGCCGGCGAACAGGGTGGCGCCTACCCAGTTGTTGTGCAGGAAGGCCTTGAAGCAGCGGTCGCGTTCGCGCTTCTGGCACAGCATGAACTCGTAGACGATCAGAAGGGCAGCCACGCCCAGTGACAGCCAGTACGCCGCGCCCAGTCCGGCGTGGACGCCGACCAGGGCCATCGTGCCCAGGAACAGTGCGTAGAGGATGCCCTGGATGACCAAGTCCAGATCCCCGAACAGGATCGCGGTGGAGTGCGAGCCCATCTTCAGGTCGTCGTCGCGGTCGACCATGGCATACCAGGTGTCATACGCGGTGGACCACAGGATGTTGGCGCCATACAGCAGCCAGCCGATCACCGGCACCTCGCCCTGCACGGCGGCGAAGGCCATCGGGATGCCCCAGCCGAAGGCCATGCCCAGGTAGACCTGCGGCAGGTGGGTGTAGCGCTTGAGGTAGGGGTAGCTGGCGGCCAGGAAGATGCCGATGAAGCTCAGCCCGATGGTCAGCGCGTTCAGGGTGAGCACCAGGGCGAAGGCGACCAGCATCAGCACCGCGAACAGCACCAGCGCCTCGCGCCCGGACACCCGCCCACTGGCCAGCGGGCGGTCCTTGGTGCGCTTGACGTGCGGGTCCAGCCAGCGGTCGGCGTAATCGTTGATGACGCAGCCGGCCGACCGCGTCAGCCATACCCCGGCGCTGAACACGAACAGGGTCCACAGCGACGGCAGGCCGCCGGTGGCCAGCCACAACGCCCACCAGGTGGGCCACAGCAGCAGCAAGGTGCCGATCGGGCGATCGGCGCGCATCAGTTTCCAGTACTGGCCCCAGCGCGACGGCGCACCGCCGGCGGGGACTTCAAAACGTTCATAAGCCATGCGCAAAGGATACCGCCAAGCCCCGCAGCCGGCGTTGCCGGGGCAGGCGTTTGTGCGGGGGGCAGACCTGCGCGGCGTTTCCCGCTAGAATGCTCCTCCCGCGCCACCAAGGCGTCAGGCGGCCAGCATCGGCGCCCGGGAACGCAGGACACAACGCGCTCGTAGCTCAGCCGGATAGAGTAGTGGCTTCCGAAGCCATTGGTCGGGGGTTCGAATCCCTCCGGGCGCACCATCTCCGCCATTGCATGGCGACCCCAGCCTCCCCGTTTCTCCAAGTCGCCGCCGGCGGCATGGCTGTGCATCCGTGGCACGCGCCGCGTGCGCTGGACGCCCTCCCCTCCCATCATCAACACTGCCGGCATGACTCCACCGGATCTGTTGAACCTGGCGGCGGGTGCCGCGACGCTTGGGCTGGCTGCGTTGAGTGCGGGCATGGGGTGCGGGCTGCAGACGCGTGCGGCCCGGTATATCACCGCGTTCTTCGCCTGCTTTGCGTTGGCCAATCTGTTCGGCACCTTCCTGCTGGGCGGCGATGCGTGGCTGACGGCCGCAGCGGTGCGCTGGCTGCGCGTGATTGAAGTGCCGCTGGTCTACCTGCTGGGACCGTTGCTGTATGGCTATGCGCGTGCAGTGACCCGCCCTGGCCATACGCCCACGCGCGCGCGCCTGCGCTGGCACCTGCTGCCGGCGGGGATGGCCTTCGTCGTCTCGCTGGCCAACGCAGTGGCACCGTTCGATACCGCCGCGGCAGGTGAAACGGTCTTCCTGCTCAGCTTCCATGCGTGGCTGCTGCAGGGCACCCCGTATCTGCTGGCCGCGCTATGGCATGCCTTTCACCCGCACCTGCCGCAGGAACACGACGCGGCGCGCCAGCTCGGCTGGCTGCGCGGCCTGCTGGCGGTGATCGTGGCGTGCTGGATCTCCAGCACGCTCGGACGCTGGGCACCGGCGGCCGATATCCCCGGTTGGCCGTGGCTCGGCGTGGCGCTGAACTGGCTGACCACCGCCGGCATGTACGTGCTGGCCCTGTCCGGTCTGCGCCAGCGCATCCTGATGGCGCGGCCGCCAGCGGCCAGGAACACGGACGCGAGCGACGCAACCGCCACCGGCACCGCCATGGACCCGCGCTACCAGCGCTCCGGGCTGGATGCATCCCATTGCGCGCGGATCGCCGCCGAACTCACCCGTCTGGTGCAGGCCGAGCGGTTGTATGCCGACCCCGACTTCGACCTGCTGCGCCTGAGCCAGCGCAGCGGTTGGCCACCGAACCATGTGTCGCAGGCATTGAATCAGGGCCTGGGGCAGAACTTCTTCGAGTTCGTGAACACCTTCCGCATCGCCAGTGCGACGGCCAGCCTGGCCGATGGCGGCGATGGTCGCAGCGTGTTGGAGATCGCCCTGGCCTCCGGCTTCGGCAGCAAATCGACCTTCAACGCAGTGTTCAAGCGGATGACCGGCCACACCCCGCGCGAGTACCGGCGCCTGCCCGCCACCGACAAGCAGGCCGACAGCTGCCCCTGAAGGTGCGATCCGGCACGATCAGACGAATCGTGCCTTCAGCTCTGCTGTCCTGCGCACTGGCTCGGACAAGGTGGGGTGCGGGATGCGATGCATACGATGGGCATTTGTTGCGTTGATGGCGGCCGGCGCGGTCACGGCACAGGCGCAGGATGCCGAAGCGGCACTGGCGCGTGCCAAGGCCAGCAGCGGGGGCGCGAACTGGGACAGCGTGCAGACGCTGCAGATGGCGGGCACCCGATCGGCCGGCGGCCTGAGCGGTGCCTGGCAGCTCACCCAGGCGCTGGGCAGCGGCCGTTACGTCGAATCCTCGGCGTTGGGTGCGTTCCAACAGGCCCACGGCTTCGATGGCCAGCACGTGTGGCGGCGCGACCCGGGCGGCGAGATCGGGTTGCTCAATGGGGTGGTGCCGCTGCGTCAGGCGCGTACCCAGGCGTGGCTGGCGGCGCGGACGTACTGGCATGTCGGCGGCCTGCCGGCAGGCCATGCCGCCGTGCGCTCGCAGACGCTGGAAGGCCGGCGCTACACCCTCATCGCAGCAACGCCTGACGGTGGTGATCCGCTCGAGCTGTGGTTCGATGCCGGCACCGGCCTGCTTGCCCGCGTGGTGGTTCCGGCCATCAGCGGGTCGACGGTATCGGTGCTGAGCGATTACCGGCAGGTAGACGGCCTGCAGTTGCCGCACCGGATCACCGTCGACGCGATCGACAGCCGCGGCCACAGCGATCCGCGCCTGCGCACTGCGCTGCAGGTGCAGCGTTACGCGATCAACGCACCGCTCGCCGAGGCGGCCTTCGCGCCGCCGCCGATGCCGACCGATGCCTACGTGGACAACCCTGCCGGCATCACCCGGGTGCCCTTCGACCTGGTCAACAACCATATGTATGTCGATGCCGAAGTGGATGGAAAGCCGGCGCGCTTCCTGGTCGATACCGGCGCGGTGAACCTGCTCACGCCCGCCGCGGCCAAGCGCCTGGGCGTAGCCAGCGTGGGAAAGCTGAGCATCAACGGTGCCGGCGACGCGGCCATCGACCTGAGCCTGGCACAAGGGCGCGCGCTGCGCGTCGGTGAGGCGCATCTGCCGCATCCGGTGTTCTACGTCGTTGAGCTGGGCGAGCAGCTGAATTCGATGGGCGTGGCCTACGACGGCTTCATCGGCTATGAGACCTTCCGTCGTTTCGTCACCACCTTCGATTACGCCGCAGGCGTACTGACCTTCGCTGAGCCCGGTCGCTTCCCGCCGCCGGTCGATGCGGTCGTGCTTGCCTTCGAGCAGGACGACCGTGCGCCGGTCCTGTCCGGCGTGCTGGACGGAATCCCGTTGCGGCTGTGGATCGACTCGGGGTCACGCGGTTCGCTCAGCCTGAACAGCCCGTTCGTGCGCCGCCACGGCCTGCTTGAAAAGTACGGTGCCAGCGGCGAAGCCGTGCTCGGCTGGGGCATCGGTGGGCCGGCCCGCGCCCATCCGGCGCGGCTGGGCGTTCTGCACTTGGGCAGCATCGCGGTTGAGGGGCTGGCAGGGGACCTGTCGACGACCGGCAAGGGCGCGTTGGCCACGGCCGATTACGGCGCGATCCTCGGCGGCGCGGTGCTGCGGCGATTTACGGTGGGTCTGGATTACGACCGAAAGCACATGTACCTGACCGCCAATGCCGAAAATGCGGCACCGGAGCCGTTCGACCGCAGCGGGCTGTGGCTGCAGGCCGATGGCGCGGTAGTGCGCGTAGGCGATGTTGCTGCGGGCACCGCCGCCGCGCGGGCAGGGCTGCGCGAGGACGATCGCATCGTGTCCCTGCGCGGTGCGCCGGTGGCCACCCGCAGCCTCGGCGACTGGCGGGTGATGCTGCGGGAACTGCCGGCAGGCGAACGCGTTGCGGTCGGCTATGTTCGCGGTGGAAAGGCGGCGGTGGCAGAGATGGTGCTGGCCGATCGCATTGCGCCGCGCTGGCCTGCGGATTGAGGCGCCGGCCTTTCCCGAGAGCCTCCGGAGCAAGCGATTCGCTCCGGAGTGCCGCGCTCAATACGTCCCGTCAAACGCGAACATCGGCTTGCGCTGCTTCCACAACCCGGCAGTGAAGTCCGGGAATTCCAACGTCTGGAAGCCGTTGGCGATGGACTGCTCCGACAATGGCGTAATCGCGCTCCAGGTGATGGCGTCGTAGATGTCGATCGGCATCGGCGCCTTGGCCTTGAGTGCTTCAACGAAGGCGTGGATGACGAACCAGTCCATGCCGCCGTGGCCGGCGCTGGCGGCGGTGTCGGCGTGCTGCTTCCACAGGGGATGCTCGTACTGGTCCTGGTAGGTCTTGAAGTCCTCCCACTTGTGCGGGGGGCTGCGGCCTTCGATGTGGATGGACTGGTTGACGTCCATCCACAGGCCCTTGGTGCCCTGCACGCGGAAACCCATCGAGTACGGGCGTGGCAGCGAGGTGTCGTGCTGCAGGATGATCGTTTCGCCGTTCTCGCAGGCCAGCGTGGTGGTCACCACGTCGCCCAGCTTGAACGCCACCTTGGTGCTGGGGTGGGTGGTGCCGCCACTCTTGGCCACGGTGTAGTCGTGCAGCCCACGCGCCTTGCTGGCAAACGCGTTGATGTGGGTGAAGCGGTTGCCACGGTTGACGCCGGTGTACATCGCGCACGGGCCGATGCCGTGGCTGGGGTACAGCTCGCCGTTGCGCTTGACCGAGTGCTCGGTGCGCCAGCGCGCTTCGGACCAGCCCTTGGCCCCGAACTCCACGCCGCTGTCATAGGGCTGGTTGGGATCGCCGGAGTTGAACTTCACCCCGCGCAGGTCGTGCTGGTAGCCGGCCTGCAGGTGCACCAGTTCACCGAACAGGCCCTTGCGTACCATCTGCAGCGCGGCCATCACATCGCGGCGGTAGCAGACGTTTTCCAGCAGCATGTACGGGGTGCCGGTGCTCAGCTGGGTCTTGAGCACGTCCCAGTGGTCCTGCAAGGTGATGCCGGCGACCACTTCACAGCCGACCGCGATCTTGGCCTGCATGGCCGCAATGGCCATCGGGGCGTGGTAGTCCCACGGCGTGGCGATGATCACGGCATCGAGGCCGCGCTGTTCGAGCAGGCGCCTCCATGCGTTGACGTCGCGGTCCTGGCCGTAGGTTTTCGGCGTCGGCTTGCCGGCCTTGGCCACTTTTTCCAGGGCGCGACCGAGCATGATCGGTTCGATGTCGCACAGCGCCACCACCTCGACATCGTCGCGGCGCACCAGTTCGGTCAGCAGCACCTGGCCACGCATACCGGTACCGATCAGGCCCAGTCGTACCTTGCGCCCGCGCGCCCAGGCCGGCGTCTGCGGCAGCAGGCTGGTGGCGGCGACGGCCGCGCTGGCGGCGATGAATTCCCTACGTTTCATGGACAGTACCTCGTTTGAAGATCGCGCCGGCGTGCACCGGCGCGATGAAGCATCAGAACTTGTAGCCGACGGTCAGACTGTAACCACGACCGTAGATGGTGGCGTAATCGCTGGAGTCGCCGAGAAAGCTGTTCGGATCGTAGAACGGCAGGCGGTCGAACAGGTTCTTGATGGTGAAGCCGACATTCCAGTGCTCATCCGGGCGCCAGCCCACGCTGAGGTTGGCCGTCCACCACGACGGGGCACCATCGCACTTGCTCTGCTCCAGCGGCAGGTAGCCGGCGGTGCAGGTCTGCGGGTTGTTGTCTTCCTCATCGATCTGCTGCAGCGCCCACTTGGTGCCGCCCACGTAGTTGATGAACATGCTGGTGGTGAACTGCTTGTAGGTCCAGTCGGCGTTGAGCGTGGCACGCAGGCGCGGGTTGTTGTAATAGCCGACCAGGTCGCCGTAGTACCAGCCGCTTTGCGCGTCGGTGTAGGAGCGGTTGCGGTTGGCGATGGTGGCGGCCACACCGATGTTGAGGTTGCCCCAGTCGCCCAGGGTGAAGCGGCTGCGCGCGTCGATGTCGAAGCCGTCGATGAGCGTCTTGCCGCGGTTCTTGTACTGGCCCACCACGCTGGCCACGTTGCCCACGCTGTAGCCGGGCAGCGTGCCGGGGCAGCTGACGCCGCTGGCCGGGTCGGCGCACATCGCCGCCAGCGCGGCCTGGTTGGCACGGTCACTGTCGGTGATCGGCGAGCGCGTTGAGGCGATGATGTCTTCGTCGCGGGTGAAGTCCGGGGCGACGATTTCGTTGCTGCGGTAGATGAACCAGTAGTCGGCCGACACCGACAGCCACTGGGTGGGCTCGTAGACGAAGCCGAGCGTGGTGATCTTGGCCTTCTCCGGCTTCAGGTCCGGGTTGGGCTGGGTCATGCGCGCCACGGTGCGGCTGCAGTCGCTGTTGAGCAGGGTCTTGCCCAAGTCCACATCACCGCCGCGGCCGGATTTCAGCAGCAGGTTGGCAATGGCGTTGGTCTCGTTGCAGCGTACTTCGTCGCGGTAGCCGCCCAGCTGCGCGAACACCCCGCCGTTGCCGGACTCGGCCAGGCTGGGTGCACGGAAGCCGGTGGAGTACGTGCCGCGCAGCATCAGCTGGTCGAACATCTGGTACTTCAGGCCGATCTTCGGGGCTAGGTTGGCGCTGAAGTCGGGGTACTTGTCCACGCGCAGCGCAGCGTCCAGTTCCAGCTTCTCGGTGAGTGGGGCCACGGTTTCGGCAAACAGCGCATAGGTGTTGCGCTTGCCGTCGAACCACGAGCCGCCCTGCTGGGTGATCAGGCCGTTGGCCGCATCCGGGTTGCCGGGGGTGTAGAAGGTTTCGCGGCTGGCGTTGAAGCCGAAGGCCGCACGTACCTCACCGGCGGGCAGGCTGAACAGCGGGCCTTCGATCTTGCCGTCCAGGGTGTGCAGGCGCGTCCACGACTGGATGTCGAAAGTGGGGAAGGCCTCGCGGATCAGCGCGGCGTTGGCTTCGCTGAGCTCGCCGAACGTGTAGGCCGGATGGTCGGAGATGATCACCCGCCCGGTGCCCGGATCGATGCTGTACGGCCCGAAGGCCTTCTCGAAACCGGCCAGGTTGACGTTGGTGGTCTGGTAGGTGACCGAGTGGCTGCCGGCGGTGGCGAACGCGGTTTCCCAGTTCCAGTCACCCACGTCGCCACGCAGGCCGGCCACCACGCGGTAGCTCTGGTCGGTGTTGCGCTGGCCGAAGTGGTTGGCGCCCACGTCCTGCAGCAGGTACTGCAGGCCGACGACGCCGCCCATCAGGGCTTTCAGTTCGGGCGACGCGTGGTTGTATTCGTTGTTCGGGCCCAGGTACGGGTACAGGAACTGGTTGACCGTGGTGCCGGTGTTGCGCGAGAACCAGCTGGTCGGGTTGCCGGTGGTGGTGCCGTAGGCGCGAGGGGTGCCGCCGTTGGCGGTCAGGTCGATGTCGGTATAGGTCGCCTCGGCGAAGGCTTCGGTGCTGTCGCCAATGAGGAAATGCGCGTTGACGTAGGCGGTGTTGCGCTCGGATTTGGCGCCGGCATCGATCTCGTTGTTCATCCACGTCTCCCAGATACAGCGCGGGCCGGCCGCTTCGCTGGTGAGCACGTTGTTGCAGCCTGGCGCGGCTTCCTGCACGCGGCGACCGGTGACCGGGTCGAAGGCGAAGTAGCTGCCGGGGTTGAACTCGCCCGGCTTGCTGCCGGTGCCCAGGCGCAGGTTGGGCAGGTAGTTGGGGTTGTTGACGTAGTACTGGCTGGGGCGCTTGTCGTAGAAATCGCTCAGCGGAATCGCATCACGGCGGTACAGGTTGACCGAGGCGTAGACGTTGTAACGGTCAGCGTCGAGGTCGCCGAAGCCGGCGGTGATGCTGCCCTGGTGTTCGCCGTAGGAGCTGATGCGCGAGGATTTATCGGTGGTGAGGTTGATCTCGGCGCCCTGGTAGGAGCGCTTGGTGATCACGTTGATCACGCCGGCCACCGCATCGGTGCCGTACACCGCCGAGGCGCCGTCGGTGAGCACTTCCATGCGTTCGATGGCCGCGGCCGGGATCGCATCGATGTTGACGAACTGGGTCTGGAAGCCGGCCGGCGCGCCGTAGTACGACAGGCGACGGCCGTTCAGCAGCACCAGCGTGCCCTGCGCGCCGAGGCCACGCAGGTTGGCCTGCGAGGCACCATCGGAGCCGGTGAACAGCGAGCGCGAATCCTGCTGGCCCGGGCGGGCGGCCGGCAGGTTGTCGAGCACCTGCAGCAGGGTGCGCGCGCCCATGTTCTCGATGTCCTGCTTGCTGATCACCTGCACCGGCGAGGCGGTTTCCACGTCGGTGCGGCGGATGTTGGAGCCGGTCACTTCGATGCGCGACAGCTCGGTGGCCTTGGGATCGGGGGTGGCGTCCTGCGCGTTGGCACTGCCGACCACGGCAACGGCCAGGCCGAGTGCGATGGACAAGGGGGTAGCGGTGATGCGGCGATGGCGATGGCGTTCGGTCAACATCTTTGTCTCCTTGTTCGATCCGCAGCGTGGGGCTGGCGGTGGATGGGTGTTTTCGGGCAAACGTCCCCCGTTCCGCGGCCGGCGGGCCGCAGTCGGGAAAACGCAGAGAGCTGTTTTGAAGCGGGCGGTTGAGCGGTTACGGCGACACGATGCTGGCGGTATCGCCCTCCTGTCCGATCAGGGCGGCATTGGCCCAGTTGCCACAGACCTGCGCAGGCGTCTGGCCCTGCGCGCCCAGCGTGCGCAGGCTCAGTCGCTGCAGGCCGCGCACGTCCACTTCCGGTTTGACCACGCCCGGTGCCTTGACCAGGCCGCTGTCGTACAGCAGCCGGCCATCGCCCCAGACCTGGAACTGCATGCCACCGGCGGCGCGGCATTGGTCATCGATGCCGAGGTCGGCGCGCAGCAGGCGCCAGCTACCGCCCAGCTGCAGGTCGATGCGGCTGCTGGCA
Source organism: Stenotrophomonas sp. Ste86 (assembly GCF_024519465.1). Lineage (GTDB taxonomy): Bacteria > Pseudomonadota > Gammaproteobacteria > Xanthomonadales > Xanthomonadaceae > Stenotrophomonas. Next base: position 76,606 of record NZ_JALJRW010000006.1, read on the forward strand.
TTCACGCCCAGGCCGCGACGGAAGTGCAGGCCGTTCATGCGCATGTCCGCCGTGCCGCCGAAGGCGTGGTCGGTGGCGACGCTGGCCTGCAACGCGGCCGGCAGTGGCAATGCGGACAGGTACAGCTGCTGCGCCGGCTTTTCAGGCTGCTGGTGTTCCAGCACATGGAAGGTCGACAGCACGATCGGACCCACATCGCGCGGCTGCAGCGCATCCACCGCGCGGGCCACGCTGCCCTGCGCGGCGGTCACCATCGGATCGGACGCGCTGGCGCCGTCGCCTTCCGGGTTCTGCGTGCTCAACACGCGGAAGCGCAGCAGGCGGCCGGCGTGGGCGGGGAAGTCGATCTGCTGCATGCCCTGCTGCAGGGTCAGGCGACCGCGCTTGACCGGTTCGCCCCACTCGCCGTTGCTGTCGGCCAGGTAGATCTCGTAGTCGCGGATCTGCCCGTTCTTCCAGTGCTGGTCGTTGCGCGGGGCCAGTTCGATGCCATCGATCAACTTGCGCTCGCCGAAGCCGACCACCCATTCGTGCGCGCCGGTCTTGACCGCCTGGTTGCGCACCGTGCGGAACCACGTGGCCGTATCGTCGTCGAAGGCCTTTTCCAGTTCGTAGCCCTGTTCTTCGGCCGGGCGGTTGACCACCAGCAGGCTGTCCGACGGCAGCGCGCGGCCCAGCTCGGGCGCAGCCGGGTAGGCGTCATCGGCCACGGCGGCGGCGACCGGTAGCGCCAGTTGCAGGCGCAGCGGCTGGCGGATGTCGCTGGGGGCGGTACGCACGTGCACGGTGCCGCGACGCTCGCTGGCATCGAAGTACCAGCCTTCGCTGGCCGCCTGCCATGCCGCCTTGTCGGCCAGCATCGGCAACGTGCGCTCGCCCAGCGTCACCGCGCTCGGACGCTGGCGGCTGAGCACCCGCAGGCCATAGCGGCGCTGCGCCCGCTGACCGGCGTACTGGCCCTGCACGGCATCGATGCGCACCTGCACCGGGCCACTGCCCTGCGCCGGTGCCTGCACGTGGATCTGCTGGGTGCTGGATTCGCCCTTCTCGTAGCGGCGGGTGGCGCCGTCGTCTTCGTACAGGGTGTAGCTGGCCTCGCCCTGCGGATACAGGTCGAAGGTCACTTCATCGAGGGGCTTTTCACCGTCGTAGAGCATGTCCGGGTACATCGGGATGATCGCCCCGGCGCGCACGAACACCGGGATCGTGGCCAGGTCGACCGGGCGGTCCAGCGAACGTCCGTCGGCACCGGCCTGCAGTTGGCGCCCGTCCCAGTAGTCGATCCAGCGGCCCGGCGGCAGGTGGATGTCGCGGCGCCAGCCACGGCTGGCGGCCTGGCTGCGGTACACCGGGGCGATCAGCAGTTCGCGGCCGAGCAGGAACTGATACTTGTGCGCTTCGGTATACGCCTGCGGGTCCTGCGGGTAGTCCCACATCAGCGCGCGCAGCGGCGGTGCGCCGCTGGTGGCCGCATCGTGCGCCAGCCCGTACATGTACGGGGTCATGCGCATCTTCAGCTTGAGGTAGTCGCGGTTGACGCTGCGGTACGGCTCGTCGAACCACCACGGGTGCTTGCGCGCATTGGCCGACCAGCCGGACATGCCCATCAGCACGGGCGTGAAGCTCTTCCACTGCAGGTCGCGGGTGAAGGTTTCGGCGCTGCCGCCGAAGATCGCATCCACATCGCCACTGGCATAGGCCATGCCGGACAGGCCCGAGCCGATGAGGGTCGGAATGTGCCAGCGGATGTAATCCCAGCTGCTGCTCTGGTCGCCGGTCCAGGCCACCGCGTAGCGCTGGATGCCACCCCAGCCCATCACCGTCCACAGGAACGGACGCGAGTCGGAGTTGTTGAGAATGCCGTTGAACGCGGACTGGTTGGCGTCCATCGCGAACTGGTAACCCTTGCCGGTCCAGGCCACGTCCAGCTTCTGCACGCGGCTGCCGGCGGTGCCCACTTCCCAGGCGATCTTGTCCACGCCGTTCTCGGTCCACAGGCCGGTCTTGAAGCCGTATTTCGCCAAGCCCTGCACCGTTTCCGGGAGTTTTTTATAACCGCAGCCGTACCCGTCGTTGGGCAGGATCCAGCCGCCGGGCATGTCGTGCGCGCGGTACTGCTTGGCCACGCTGTCGACCACGTCCGGGGTGGTGCCGGTGGGGCCATCGCTCCAGCCGTCGGGCACGCTGCCGGGCTTCTTGATGTTGTCGGCGTCGTTGTAGCAGTCGGCATCGCCATAGGAGAACGCCCAACGCGGCAGCAGGCCGGCGCGGCCGGTCAGCGTGGTGTAGCGGTCCAGCAGCGTGTGCAGGCTGGGCCCGACGAAGTAGTACGCATCGAAGCGGTCTTCGCGATGCAGCAGCGTGGCCTGGTCGGCCTGGCGCAGGTCGTAGCTGCCATCGCTCCAGGTGTTGCGCAGCATGCCCCAGCCGCGCGAGCTGAGCAGCATCGGTGCCGGGTTGGGGCGGTCGCCCTCTTCCCAGCCACCGGAGTAGGACACCTCCAGCTCGCGGCCCTTGAACTCGAAGCGGCCGTTCTGCTGGCCACCGCCGTAGAAGTGTTCGTCGGCCTCGCTGGACAGCACCTGCACGCTCTGCTCCTTGTCCAGGTCCAGCGGCTGCAGTTCGCGCCACAGCGCGATGTCGGTGCCCTGCTCGCGGCGGTCCAGCGCCAGCCGCAGCGGCGTGCGCTGGATGTGCAGCACCAGCGCATCGGTGCGGATGCGCACTTCGTTGCCGTCTTCTTCCAGCTGGAAGGCGACCTTGGCCGCCGGCTGCGGCAGCACGATCGGGGCGGCCTTGTCGCCGGCCGGCCGCAGTGTGCCGTTGCGCCCGGCCTGGATGCGCAGCACGTCCGCGCCGAGCAGGTCTACGCGCAGCGCCACGCCGTTGTCGGTGCTCAGCGTCCAGCCAGGGCTGCCGTCCTTGCCGGGGGCGGCGGTGATGCCGCGCAGGTTGCCCAGCGGTTCGGCCATCGCCGGTGCGGCCACCGCCAGCGCGGCCAGCAGTGCGATCGTCAAACCCGTGCGTCGTACCCGGAATTCCACCTTGCCCCCAAGCCCGCGATGAGCGGGTATCTGCAACCAGTGCGGCCGACTCTAGGGCAGGGTCTCGAAAGATGTCAATAAATTGCAAAGAAAAAAGAAGGATATTTCAGTCTAAACGAAAGTTGTTGCGGGGCACCACTTTCTATATGGCGGCTGAATGCGGACTTCGTGTCGCCTGTAACCATGTCGCAGCGCGGCATCTTTGCGATTGGCGCCGTATTGTTCGCGGGAAAATGTGATCGACCCAGCTTTTCTTTATCTTTCGATATTTGACATTTCGAAAGAAAACACAGAAGGTGCGGTCGCCCAACAGGAATTGCGAATGGACGCTTCTCTGCTCACTGATTTGCCCGCGTGGCAGCGCCTCGGCGGCGCCTATACCGCCGAAGAAATCGCCCAGCAGCCGCGCATGTGGACGGCGCTGGCCGACAGCCTGGACAGCGCGCAGGCGAAGATCGATACCTTCCTCGGCCAGGCCCTGCGCCAGCCGGGCCAACTGGTCATCTTCACCGGCGCCGGCAGCTCGGGCTTCATCGCCGAGATGGTGGCCGACCAGATCAACGCGCAGTGGCCGGCCGAAGTGCGCGCCCTGCACACCACCAGCCTGCTGACCCACCCGGCGCTGTACCTGCGCCGCGACCGCCCGACCCTGCTGGTGTCCTTCGGCCGCAGCGGCTCCAGCCCGGAAAGCGTGGCCGTGGTGGAGCTGGTGCGTGCGATGGTGGATGAGGCGCGCTTCCTGGATATCACCTGCAACCCCGACGGCGAACTGGCCCGGCGTGGCCAGGGCCGCAGCGACACGCTGTCGCTGCTGATGCCGGTCGCCAGCTGCGACCGTGCGTTCGCCATGACCAGCAGCCTGAGCTGCATGCTGCTGGCCGCGCTGAGCGTGTTCGACACCGCGCCGTGGCCGCAGCGCCTGCAGCGTCTGCGCACGCTTGCCACGCACGGTGAGCAGGCGCTGGGCGCCTGGGATACCGGCGTGGGTACACTGGCGCAAGCGGCGTATTCGCGGGTGATCTACCTGGGCAGCGGCCCGCTGGAAGCGCTGGCACGCGAGGCAGCGCTGAAAGTGCTCGAACTCACCGGTGGGCGTGTACTGGCGCTGGCCAACACGCCGCTCGGCTTCCGTCATGGTCCCAAGTCCACGCTCGATGGCGACACCCTGGTGGTGATGCTGCGCAGCGCGCAGCCGCTGTCGCGCCGCTACGAGCAGGACCTGCTGGACGAACTGCGCCGCGACCGCATCGCCGCCAAGGTGATCTCGGTGGGCCCCGACGGCGCCGACCGCGTCGAGGGCGACTTCGTCCTGGATGCGCCCGCGCTGGCCGACCCGTGGCTGGCACCGCTGTGGCTGCTGGTGCCGCAGTGCTATGCCCTGCAGCGCTCGGCCGCGCTCGGCATCACGCCGGACAATCCCTTCCCCGACGGCACCGTCAACCGGGTCGTGCAGGGCGTGACCATCCATCCCCATGGCTGAGCAGGCAACGCCCATGCAGTGTTGGTACGGCCTCGATGTGGGTGGCACCAAGATCGAACTGGTCGCCTACGACGGCGACCTGCGCGAGCTGCATCGGCAGCGGGTGGGCACGCCGACACAGGACTACGACGCGTTCCTGCAGGCCATCGCCGGTCTGGTGCACGGCGCGGACGCGGCATTGGGCGGTGCAGGCATTGCCATCGGCATCGGCCTGCCCGGCGTGCGCGACCGCGTCAGCGGCCGCCAACTGAGCGCCAACGTACCGGTGCTGACCGGGCGCCTGGTCGGTGATGACCTGCAGGCGTTGCTGCAACGCCCGCTGCAGTTCGGCAACGACCTGCAGTGCTTCGCGTTGAGCGAGGCCCACGGCGGCGCGGGTGCGGGCTACGCGAGCATGTTCGGCGCGATCCTCGGCACCGGTGCCGGTGGCGGCTTCTGCGTGGGTGGGCGCCTGGTCGCCGGTGCCAACGGCATTGCCGGCGAGTGGGGGCACTGGAGCATTCCGGCCACCCTCCTGCAGCGCCATGCCTTGCCGGTGCTGGCCTGCGCCTGTGGCCTGCGCGGCTGTCTGGAGCGATATGTCTCCGGCAATGGGCTGACGTTGATTTACGAAGGCCGCGGCGGCGAGGCGATGGACGCCACGACCGTGGTGGCCCTGGCCGCCGCCGGCAATCCCCTCGCGGCGCAGGCGCTGGCGGTCCACCGCGATCTGCTCGGTTACAGCTTCGCCAACCTCATCCTGGCCGTCGATCCGCACGTGATCGTGCTCGGCGGCGGGCTGTCCAAGCTGGAGCAGCTCTACCGCGACCTGCCAGCGGCGATCGCCCCGTACCTGTTCCAGGGGGTGCGCGTGCCCCCGATCCTGCCGCCGGCCTTCGGCGATGCCGGTGGCGCACGCGGCGCCGCCCTGCTCGCGCGGCAGCACCACCGGGCCCACTGATCTTCCGTTGTTACTGGAGTTGCCATGTCTGCCATCCAATCGCTGATCGCCGCCCATCGCCAAGGCCACCCCGTCGGGCTGTACAGCGTGTGCTGCAGCAACGCACCGGTGCTGCTGGCGGCGATGCAGGTGGCCCGGCGCTACGACACCCTGCTGCTGATCGAGGCGACCTCCAACCAGGTCGACCAGTTCGGCGGCTATACCGGCATGACCCCGCCGCAGTACCGCGACTACGTGCTGCAGCTGGCACGCGACGCCGGCTTCCCGGCCGAGCGCTTGGTGCTGGGCGGCGATCACCTCGGCCCCAACGCCTGGCAGAAGGGTCCGGCCGAGGCGGCCATGGCCAATGCGCGCGTGCTGATCGCCGCCTACGTGGCCGCCGGCTTCCACAAGATCCACCTGGACTGCAGCATGTCCTGCGCCGATGACCCGGTGCCGCTGCCGGATGCCACCGTCGCGGCGCGCTCGGCCGAGCTGGCGCGCATCGCCGAGCGCACCGCCGCCGAGCACGGCCTGCCGCCGCCGGTGTATGTGATCGGCACCGAGGTGCCAATCCCCGGTGGCGAAGCCTCGCTGGCCGGTGGCCTGCAGGTCACCACGCCCGCCGCTGCGGCGACCACGCTGGCGATCCACCGCGAGGCGTTCGCCGCGCCGGACCTGCTGCCGGCGTGGGAGCGGGTGATCGCGATGGTGGTGCAGCCGGGTGTGGATTTCGACCACAGCAGCGTGCACTACTACGACCCGGCCGCCGCGGCCGAACTGTCGGCGTTTGTCGAGCAGCAGCCGCGCATCGTGTTCGAGGCACACTCCACCGATTACCAGACCGAAGCTGGCCTGCATGCGCTGGTGCGCGATCACTTCGCCATCCTCAAGGTAGGCCCGGCGGCGACCTATGCCTTCCGCGAGGCGGTGTTCGCGCTGGCGATGATCGAGCGCGAACTGCTGCCCGCCGCGCGGTGCTCGAACCTGATCGAGGTGCTGGACCGCTGCATGGTCGACATGCCAGGCAGCTGGCGCAGCTACTACCAGGGCGATGAACACCAACTGCGCCTGCTGCGCGCGTACGCGCTCAGTGACCGCAGCCGCTACTACTGGGGTGAAGCGCCGGTGCAGGCAGCACTGGACACCCTGCTGGCCAACCTGACCGAACACGCGCCGCCGCAGATCCTGCTCAGCCAGTTTCTGCCCACCCAGCAGCTGGCCATCGAACGCGGCGAGCTGCAGGCCGAGCCCCGCGCGCTGATCCAGCACAAGGTGGCCGAGCGCCTTGCCGAGTACGCACGCGCCTGCAATCGCAACCGGGCAGCTGCCGATAACGAAACTTCCCGGGCCACGGAGCTTTCGGAACGGTAAGCTTTGGCTTTCCTTCTGAACGGAATCGTCCCCATGCGGAACACACGGCAGCGCCGCCAACAGATCCTGCAGTTGTTGGTCGACCACGGCAACGTGCAGGTCAGCGATCTCGTCGAGCGCTTTGGCGTGTCGGCGGTGACCATCCGCGCCGACCTGACCCACATCGAGTCGCAGGGCATGGCCACCCGCACCCACGGCGGCGCCACGCTGGTACGCACGCCGCTGCCGGAGCAGGACATCCACGAGAAGGACACGCTCAACCTGCCGGTCAAGGACAGCATCGGCGCGCACGCGGCTGGCCTGGTCAAGGCAGGCGACAACATCATCATCGACTCCGGCTCCACCACGATGACCCTGGCCCGCCACCTGCGCGCGCACCGCGACGTGACGGTGATGACCAACGGCCTGAACATCGCCTGGGAGCTGGCCAACGCACCGGGGGTTGAGCTGCTGCTCACCGGTGGACTGCTGCGCAAGCAGTCGCTGTCGCTGCAGGGCAGCCAGGCCGAGGCCAGCCTCAACACCTACAGCTTCGACACCCTGTTCCTGGGCGTGGATGGCCTGGACCTGCAGTTCGGGCTCACCACCCACCACGAGGCCGAAGCCAGCCTCAACCACCGCATGGTCGAGCGCGCGCGCCGCATCGTGGTGCTGACCGATGCCTCCAAGTTCGGCCGGGTCAGCCTGCACCGTATCGCACAGCTGGACCAGGTCCATACCGTCATCACCGACGCCAGCATCGACGCCGAGTACCTGGAAGGACTGCAGCGGCTGGGCATCGAAGTGATCATCGCCGAGTCCCCGCCTTGACCCAGATCCGCTCCCTGCATGGCCGCCTGCTCACCGCTACCGGTTGGATGCGCGGCGACATCCATTTCGACCAGCGCATCACCGCCATCGACACCGCGCACGAAGACCGGCGCGATGACCACGAGGTACCGCTGATCCTGCCCGGCTTCATCGACCTGCACGTGCATGGCGCGGCCGGCGTGGACATCATGCAGGGTGGCGACGCGGGGCGCACCGTCGCCCGAACGCATGCGCGCCACGGCACCACCGCACTGCTGGGCACCACCATGACCGCGCACGAGGATGACATCGTGCAGGCGCTGGCGGGCCTGGCCGCAGTGATCGCAACGCGCGCGCCCGGGACGGCGCGCATGCTGGGCGTGCATCTGGAAGGCCCCTTCATCAGTGCCGAGCGCCTGGGCGCGCAGCCCCCGCTGGTGGTGGAAGCCACGCTGGACGACGTGCGCCGCCTGCATGCCATCGCCCCGATCAAGGTACTGACGCTGGCCCCGGAGATCGGCCAGCACCTGGCGCTGATTCCCGCGCTGAGCGCCCTGGGCATCCGCGTGCAGCTCGGCCACAGCGCCGGCAGCTACGCCGACGGCGTGGCCGCACTGCAGGCCGGCGCGTCAGGCTTCACCCATCTGTTCAACGGCATGACCGGCGTGGACCACTACCACCCGGGCATCGCCACCGCCGCGCTCGCCCATGCCGAGTACGCCGAGCTGATTCCCGATCTGCAGCACGTGCACCCCGGCGCCATCCGCACCGCGCTGCGCGCGATCCCAAAGCTCTACTGCGTCACCGATGCCACCGCCGCCACCGGCATGCCCGATGGCGAATACGCGCTCGGCGTGCAGCGCGTGCACAAGTGCCTGGGCTGCGTGCGCCTGTCGACCGGCTCGCTGGCCGGCAGCGCGCTGACCATGGACCAGGCACTGCGCAACCTGGTGTCGTTGGGGCTGGATATCGCCGATGCCAGCAACCGGCTGTCGCGCTACCCCGCCGATTACCTGGGCATCGCCGATCGCGGTCGCCTCGCGGTCGGCGCCTGGGCCGACCTGGTCGTGCTCGACCGCGACCTTCAGGTGCGCGGGGTGGTGGTGGAAGGCGACGACATCGCACTCGATTAAGCGTTGAATCCCGCGCCGATGCGGCGCATGCAGTTGCAGACAGGACCGGCTCGATGAATCAGGTTTCCGCCGCTACGCCCATGCATGCCCACGCCGACGCGCCGCGCTGGCCGGTACGCTATCTGTTGTTCATCGGCGGCATGGGCGGCCTGCTCTACGGCATCGACATCGGCATCATCGCCGGCGCCCTGCCCTACCTGGAAGCGACCGCGACCGCGAGCTGGCACCTCACCAGCCAGCAGTTGGGCTTCGTGGTCGCCGCGGTGCTGCTGGGCAGCGTGCTGTCCTCGTTGTTCGCCGGCATGGTCGCCGACCTGATCGGCCGCCGGGGGGCGATGCTGCTGGCCGGCGTGCTGTTCACCGCCAGCATTCCGGTCATGGCACTGTCCGATGGCTACGCCGCGCTGTTGATGGGGCGCCTGCTGCAGGGTGTAAGCGGCGGCCTGATCGGTGTGGTGGTGCCGCTGTACCTGGCCGAAGTGCTCAGCCCCGAGCGGCGTGGCCGCGGCGCGGCGATGTTCCAGCTGCTGCTGACCATCGGGCTGGTACTGGCCGCATTGATCGGTCTGTACCACGCGCATACCGTGGACGCGGCGACCGACGCGGTGCGCCAGCTGCCCGCCGCCGAGCAGCAACGGCTGCTGTTCGTGGTCAAGGACCACGCCTGGCGCACGATCTTCTGGAGTTGCCTGCTGCCCGGCCTGGTGTTCACCGCCGGCGTGCTGCTGATCAGCGAATCACCGCGCTGGCTGGTCCGCCGTGGGCGAATCGACAAGGCACGCGTTGCCCTGCAGCGCACCGTCGCCGCTGCCGAGGTGGAGCCGACCCTGCAGCGCATGCAGGCTCCGGACGACGTGCAGGCCGGCCGCAACGGCACGCGCGATCCGCTGTTGAGCCGGCGCTATGTGTGGCCGTTCGTGCTGGCCTGCCTGGTGCTGGCCTTCACCCAGGCCACCGGCATCAACTCGGTGCTGGCCTACGCGGTCAACATTCTCAACCAGGCCGGCCTGCCCGGCTCGGTGGCCAACGGCGCGGACGTGGCGATCAAGCTGCTCAACGCGATCATGACGGTGGTGGCGCTGGTGCTGGTGGACCGCAAAGGCCGCAAGTTCCTGCTGATGCTGGGCAGCGGCGGCATCACCGTGGCGCTGCTGGCGGCCGCGCTGTTGTTCGTGAAGAGCGAGCACGGCCGCGTGGACGTGCATGCGCAGCTGCAGCAGCAGGTGGCCGGCAGCAGCTTGTCGTTGCCCCTGGACGCCGCGCAGTGGCAGCGGCTGGATGGCCATGCCGGCATGGCGCCGCAGCAGTTGACGGTGTCCTATGCGTACGGCGGTTTCAGCAACGTGCGTTCGTTGCGCAGCGACAATCCCATCGATGCCGCGCTGGAGATCCGCCGTGAGGATGCGGTATCGGCTGACAGCGTGATCGGCGCGTTCTTCCGCACGCTGCACCTCAATCCGTTCCCGGACCCGGCCCATGCCGCGCAGGCGCCGCTGGTGATCGAGCGCGCCATGATCGGCCCGGTCCCCTCGCCCACCCACGGCTGGCTGGTGGCCGGCTGCATCCTGCTGTTCGTGGCCTTCTTCGCCGTCGGTCCCGGCGTGTGCGTGTGGCTGGCGCTGTCCGAACTGATGCCCACCCGGATCCGCTCCAACGGGATGAGCATCGCGCTGCTGATCAACCAGTTCGTGTCCACCGTGATCGCGGCGATCTTCCTGCCCACGGTCGGCCACCACGGCTATGCCAGCATGTTCTTCTTCTGGGCCGGCTGCACGTTGCTGTACTTCCTGATCGCCGCCTTCTGGCTGCCGGAAACCAAGGGGAAGACGCTGGAGCAGATCGAGGCTGCGTTCCGTTGATGAAACGCGCCGGTGGTCAAGCCACCGGCCCTCGCAGGCCGTGCTCGGCTAGTGCGCTTTGCCGGTGATCTCGGTGAATATCCGCTGCGCGTCGGTGGCATCTTCCAGCCCGGCGACCTGCATCGCCTTGCCGAAGGGCCCCCGGATGGTGGCGACCGTCAGCACCCGGTCGCCCACGGTGAAGGCCACACGGCGGCCGACCCGCGCCTCGGTGGCCGCCAGGATGCGTGGCGCGGCGGCCTCGGTCATCTGCAGGTTGAGTACCGGCTGGCCGGTGGAATCCATCCCCAGCGCCACCGACGCTACGTCGGCGGTGAGAACGAAAGGCGGCTCCAGCAGCGCAAGCGGGGTGCCGTCGCGATTCTTCAGGTGGGTGGAACCCGCAGCGCGCTGTTCGTCCACTTCGCGCATCAAGATGCGGGCCTGGGGCAGCGGTGCAACACCGGCGACATCAGCAACAGGGGAGGTCATCTCCTTCCGCGGGCAACCGGTCAGGGCGACACATCCAGCCAGGATCAGTCCAGTCAGCACAACAGCGCGCATGCATCCACCTCCAATCGGATCTGGGAGCAGTATCACCGCTCGGGCGACTCAACGCAGCCGGCAAACCCGCCAGCCCACCACAATCTGCAGTACACCGTAGATAAGACTGCCCACACCGATCCACACCAGTGCCATCACACCGATCGCCCAGGCCAGCGCGGTGGCGGCCGCCAGCGGCCGGGCGATGGCGATCAGGCCGAACACCACGGCGACGATGCCGTACAGCAGCAGTACCCACCAGCTGCGGCCGATCAGGGACACCACAGGGGACAAGGGGGTGTTCATCGCCAGCGCCGTGCAGGGGTCAGTGGCCCATCCTGGCGCCGGGCGATGAAAGGCTCGATCACCGCGTGTCCATCAGCCCGTCGCGGTAGCCGCCTCCGCCAGCAGCCGCTGCTCGGCCTCGGCACTGAAACGATAGCCGCCGCCGTCCACCGGCACAATGGCACCGTCGGCCACCCGCGCGTTCCACCAGTCCTCGACGAACCCGGGCGCGAAGCCACCGGTCTTGAAGCCGAACGGCGCCGCGACGAGGTCGAAGGGCAGCATGAGTTCGTAGCACGGCGTTGCGTAGTCATTCTGCTCGGCCGGGAGTTTGAGGAACTGCGTGAACGACCTGGCCGTAGTCAACTGCGAATACAGCCAGAACATCCAGTCGTACATGCGGTGCGAGTCTGCGTCGGCGTGCAGGGCGAAGAAGCCCTTCTCTTCGGTGATCTTCCTGGCCAGCGCGCGCAGGTGGCGCTCGCCGTGCGGAAGCACGGCCACCGATGCATCCAGCGCGCGGCGCACGATCGGTGACAAGGTGCCCCGATCCACCGTGACCAGATCGATCGCCAGGGTTTCGGCGGCGTCATCGAAGGCCTCCTCGTCCACCAGCCCGCGGATGAACGCGGCAAAGTCCGGGGCGACCACCGTGATCGCGTAGTCCGCCTCCTGGTCCACATGCACCACCTGCGGCTCGCCCTGCGGCCCGCAGTGGCGGTAATCCAGCATGATCACGTCGTGGCCGGCGCTGGGGCAGTCGGCGAAGACGATGCCGATGTCCGGGTAGCCCCACTGCTCCTGCATGAAACGCGAACCGAATTCGCCCCCCAGCGAGTAGGGCTTCTGCCGCCCCAGCGCGTACAGGCCGCAGACCTGGATGTGGTCTTCGGCCCAACTGGTGGCCTCATACATCGGGTGGCAGCTGCGCTGCAGCAGGCCGCCATTGTGGCGCCGCGCGAGGGCGACGTATGCATCGGGGATGCGGTAGCCCAGTTCGGCCTGGAGTTCGGCGATCACTGCATCGCCGGGCGGCGGCTCCTGGTAGTTCTGCCGGGCGTACTCGCAGTCGTCCCAGAAATCATCAAAGTCGAACGTGGCGAACGGATCCATCGGGTGCGCTTTCCCTATGACAGCGACCAAGTATAGAGCGGTCGCTTACGGCACCCGCGCGCACACCCACAGGGCGGCATCGGGCAGTCCGGCTCGCTCCACCGCGTGCACCGCCGCATCGAGCGTAGCGCCGGTGGTCATTACGTCATCGACAAGGGTCAGCCGTGACGGTGGCGGCGAGGTCACTGCAAATGCATCGCGCAGGTTGCGACGTCGCGCATCGGCATCCAGGTCAGATTGCGCGGCAGTGAGCCGATCCCGGTGCAGCCCGCACCACAAAGGCAGTCGCAGCGCGCGCGCCAACGGGCGTGTCAGCTCCAGGGCCTGGTCGTAGCCGCGCGAACGCAGGCGCCGCCAGTGCAGTGGCACCGGCGCCAGCGGACCGGTCGCGAACGCGGGCACTCGCTGCAGCATGAGCTGGGAAAGCAGCCGTCCCGCCGCCAGATCCTGATGGAACTTGAAGCGGATCAGCAACTGGTCAACGGGCGCGGCATACAGGAACACCGCAGCGGCGGCGGATTGGCGTGGTGGATCGTGCTGGCAGCTTCCGCAGCGCTCGGCAGGTTCGTCGGCTGGCAGTGGCAGCGCGCACAACGGGCAGGCGTGTTCATTCCATGGCAATGCGGCATGGCAGGCCAGGCACAGGTCGCGCCCGTCGGCCCCGGCTTCGTCACAGACCAGGCAGCGCAGCGGCAGGGCCTGTCGGGACAGCCACGCCAGAGAATCGAACCAGTGAAGAGGCAAGGTGTCACCGCAGCGCGTGGAGTGCGACAAGGCTGCTGCCTCGGTCGGCGAATGTCTGTCAGTGCGTTCCCTTCGAGAGCGTCGGCGATTCGCCTTGCAGGTACCTCATCGGTCGGCGTCGATCACCGAGGCCATCAACTCCATCTCGGCACGTTTGGCACCTTGTGCCTTGGCAACTGCCTGCCATTTGCGCACCGCGTGCCGCACCTGCCGTTCAATGACAGCCGCATCGGCCGGCGTCAGCTGGTAATACGCAGCCGTCGCCAGAACATGCGCGGTCGTTGGCGTGGGATCGGCATCGTCCAGCGCCAGCACGTGCGTGTCGCTGGCCGTATTCGGATTCACATCGAACGCGGGGGAAAGCGACCAGCCCGTCCGGGTCCGCAGGAAGCCATGGTTACGCAGGTGGTCATCGCGGTTGCCGACCAGCACGTTGAACAAGGCCCTGCGGAAAAGCTGGTCAAGATCGTCTGCGATGCCCCGCTGCGTGCCGAGGTTTTCGATCACCTGGGCCAGATCCAGGTAGCTGTGGCCTTCGCTGTGCGTCGCGTCGAGCAGGGTGAACGCCGACGCGTAGTGACGCCGCCCCTCAGGACTACGATCAAAGCGCTGGACGGCGAACGTGTGCCCGCGCGCGGAAAGCGGCAGCAGGGCGGCCGGCGGCATCCGCACGCCGGCATCCGTGGCGAGGCGGTAGGTGATGTATTCCCAGAGCCCGACGTCATGGCGATCTTCGTTGCCGGGGAACTTCGCCAACCACAGCGCACCGTCGGAATCCCGATACCCTGCCTTGGGGCGGGCCCCGCCCAGTGATGCGCCAGGTACGACGAGCTGGATCAGCCAGCGCGTTTCCTCGTCGCGGGTGAGTCTGGCACCGGACTCCACCTTTCCCGCGATGCTTTCCAATCGGCGCAGGTCGGTGACCGGCGGTGCAGCCGGGCTGTCCGAAGCGATCCACGTCTGCGTGTCCGGATCACGCAGACGCAGCGCCCCCATGCGGGTGGTGTCATCCACTCCCATCAGGTAGTCCCACGACCGCAGGGATCTGCGAGGCCCGCCATCGCGATTGGCGCGTACTGCCTCGCGCCGATCCATCAGCAGCCGCCCCCATCGATCGGGCGAGCAGTCCTGGAACGCGGCGGTCACCTCGCCGGCGCCTGTGCGGGCGAACTGGTGGCCTTCCACCAGCGGCAGGCCGGGATCGAGTGCGAAAGGAGCGATGCCCATGGCGCCACGCAGCCAGACATCGGCGTAGGTGAAGGCGACGGTGTCGCCGGTGCGACCGGCGTGCCGGCTGATCCATCCCACCTGCACCGGTGGGCAGAGTTCCGGTGCGTCGAACCAGACTTCCCGGTCGATCTGCTCCCGGCCGGCCATGTTCAGCGGCTACCGGGTGCGCGGGATCGACGCCGCGTCGGCGTTGCAGCCGGAGCATCCAGACGTGGCGCGCGATGGCCTGCAACCAACGTGTATCGGTCGCCGGTTGCGTCCTGCGATGGCCCGGTGTGATCGGTCGAATAGGTGGGGTGCGTTTCTGCACCCCTTGGCTCCCGGACCTGTAGCGTGGCGGGCGGCGTACCTTGCGGGCGCGATGCCCGGCCGGTTGCGGCGGGCACGCGGCGCGGTGGCGGTCGTTTCAGGCTGCTTGCAGCCAGCTGTGCACCCAGTGCGTCGTCCGCTGCAATCCGCTCGATGTCCCGCTCCAGGCCTAACGCGGAAAGCACGCGCAGGACGGTGGACAGGCTGGTGCCGGCATCGCCGGCTTCCAGCTTGCCTATGGTGGTGCGATCCACGCCGACGCGCTCGGCGAGGTTTGCCTGGCTCATGCGACGCGCGAGCCGCGCGGTACGCAGGCGCTCGCCGAGCGCGGCGATGCGCTTGGCATCTCCTGGTCTTACCGGTGGCGTTCGCTTGGCCATGCGTAATTAAACCATCACTTTGGCCGCTGGTGTCATTTTTATCTTACATTTAATGCGGCATCAGGTCGTAGCCAGGCGCCCATGATCCATAAACCCAACATTCGCCGGGTTTGTGTTGGATTTATTCAACATTGATCCGCTCAAGCACACCACTTCACTGTAAACCTTTATTTGATCCTCTAAGTTGACAGCTTCGACTGCACTCACCAGACTGCCGCCCTTTCGCCTCTCTCCGTCAGGACACCCCATGGCTGCTGCCCTCCGCCACGACTGGCACCGCGACGAACTGCTGGCGCTGTTCGCACTGCCGTTCCCGGACCTGCTGCACCGCGCCGCCGGCATCCACCGCGAGCACTTCGATGCGGCGGAAGTGCAGGTTTCCACCCTGCTGTCGGTCAAGACCGGCGGCTGCCCGGAGGACTGCGCGTATTGCCCCCAGGCGCAGCGCTACAGCACCGGGGTGGCGGCGCAGAAGCTGATGGACACCGAGGCGGTGGTCGCCAAGGCACGCCAGGCCAAGGCCGCCGGTGCGTCGCGGTTCTGCATGGGCGCGGCCTGGCGCTCGCCCAAGGATCGCGATGTGCCCAAGGTGGCGGCGATGATCCGCGAGGTGAAGGCGCTGGGGCTGGAGACCTGCGCCACCCTGGGCATGCTCAGCGGCGACCAGGCCGTGGCCCTGCGCGAGGCCGGGCTGGACTACTACAACCACAACCTGGACACCGCGCCGGACTACTACGACGCGATCATCCACACCCGCCAGTACCAGGACCGCCTGGATACCCTGGCGCACGTGCGCGATGCCGGGCTGAAGACCTGCTGCGGCGGCATCGTCGGCATGGGTGAAACCCGTGAGCAGCGCGCGGGCCTGCTGCTGGCGCTGGCCACGCTGCCCGCGCATCCCGATTCGGTACCGATCAATCGGCTGGTGCAGGTCGCCGGCACGCCCCTGCACGGCATCGCCGAACTGGACCCGTTCGAGTTCGTGCGGATGATCGCGGTGGCGCGCATCGTCATGCCGCGCTCGATGGTGCGGCTGTCGGCCGGGCGCGAAGCGATGAGCGATGAGCTGCAGGCGCTGTGCTTCCTTGCCGGGGCCAACTCGATCTTCCATGGCGAAAAGCTGCTCACCACCGGCAACCCGGACACCGCGCGCGACCTGGCCCTGTTCGAACGGCTGGGCCTGCGCCCGATGGCGGTCCAGGTGGACGCGGCCGACCACGACCACCCGGGCACGGTCCACGCCGACATCACGGCCGAGGCAGGCCGCTGCAAGGGTGGCTGCGAGCAGGCCGCCTGAGGGCGGCGCCCGGCCGGCCCTGCCGGGGCAGCGCCGGGCCCGTCAACCGGGTACGCTAACCGCCCATCCATGCCAGCCGACGACCATGGCCCGCCCCGACCTGCACGACCGCATCCAGGCCCAGCGCAAGCTCCGCGACGCGCAGGGGCGCATCCGCGTGCGCCGCACGGTGACCCGTCGCGACGGTGTGCGGCTGGAGATCGACGGCCAATGGCTGACCGGCTTCTGCAGCAATGACTATCTCGGGCTGTCGCAACAGTTCGGCGTGGTCAGCGCGCTGCAGGACGCGGCCGCGCGCGAAGGTGCCGGCGCCACCGCCTCGCACCTGATCTGCGGCCACCATGCCCTGCATGAAGCGCTCGAACAGGAAATGGCCGACTGGCTCGGTTATCCGCGCGCGCTGCTGTTCGGCAGCGGCTTTGCCGCCAACCTGGCGGTGCAGCAGGCCCTGCTCAGCGAAGAAGACGATGTGTGCGTGCAGGACCGGCTCAACCACGCCAGCCTGCTGGATGCCGCGCGCCTGGCCGGTTGCCGTCTGCGCCGCTACCCGCACCTGGATACCGAAGGCGCGCTGCGCCAGTTGAAGCACGCGCCGGACGGCGCGGCGATGCTGGTCACCGATGGCGTCTTCAGCATGGATGGCGACATCGCCCCGCTGCGTTCGCTGTCGCTGGTGGCGCGCATGCAGGAAGCGCTGCTGTACGTGGACGACGCGCACGGTATCGGCGTGGTCGGCGAGCACGGCCGCGGCTGCGTGGCCGATGCCGGCCTGGGCGTGGCCGATGTGCCCTTGCAGCTGGCCACGCTGGGCAAGGCGCTCGGCGGCAGCGGTGCGGTAGTGCTTGGCGATGCAGCGCTGATCCAGCACCTGGCCGAAACCGCACGTCCCTACATCTACACCACGGCGGTGTCGCCGGCCCAGGCCGCCGCGTCGCTGGCAGCGGTGAAGCTGGCCCGGCGCGATGACTGGCGCCGCGAAAAGCTGGCCGAGCTGGTCGGTGTGTTCCGCGCCGGTGCACGCCAGCACGGCCTGGAACTGATGCCGTCGGACACGCCGATCCAGCCGCTGCTGTGCGGCAGCGAATCGACGGTAATGGCGTTGTCGGCGGCACTGGAAGCCTCCGGCTTCCTGGTCAGCGCGATCCGCCCGCCGACCGTGCCCGAAGGCAAGGCGCGGCTGCGGGTGACGCTGTCCGCGCTGCACACCCCGGCCCAGGTACGCGCGCTCACCGATGCAATCGGGCATGCGCGCGATACCGTGCTGCGGCAGCAGTCGCTGGATGCACTGAGCGCGTGAGCCGGTCGCTGTGAGCCTGCATATCGAGGTGGTCGGGCACGGGCCGGCGCTGGTCCTCATCCATGGCTGGGCGTTGCACGGCGGCGTGTTCGCACCACTGGTCGAGCGCCTGGCCGCGCAGCATCAGCTGCACCTGGTCGACCTGCCTGGCCACGGCCACAGCCACGACGACCCCACCCCGCTGCGGTTGCCTTACGTGGTCAATGCGATTGCCGCGTCCACGCCGCCGGCGGTGTGGTGCGGCTGGTCGCTGGGCGGCCTGTTCGCGCTGCACGCTGCCGCCACGCTGCCGCAGGTGCGCGCGTTGGCGATGATCGCCGCGACCCCGCGCTTCGTGCGCGCCGACGATTGGCCGCACGCGGTCGAGCCGGCGGTGTTCGAACAGTTCGGCCAGGACCTGGCCACGGACTACCGCGGCACACTGGAACGCTTCCTGGCGCTGGATGCGATGGGCTCCGAACACGCCCGCCAGGAACTGCGCACCCTGCGCGACCTGCTCGTCGCGCGCGGCGAGCCGGCCCCGCGCGCGTTGCAGGAAGGATTGCGGCTGCTGGAAACCACCGATCTGCGCGGCGCCCTGCCCGGCCTGGGCAAGCCCAGCCTGTGGCTGGCCGGCCAGCGCGACCGGCTGGTGTCGGCCAGGGCCATGCAGGCGGCGGCCGCACTGGCCCCGGCGGCGCAGGCGCACGTGGTCGCCCACGGTGGCCACGCCCCGTTCCTGGGCCATAGCGATGAGGTTGCCGCGCAACTGCAACACTTCGTTGCCGCCCTGCCCTGACCTTGCCGCTACGCATCGCCGATCATGTACGCCCGTCTCCCACCACAGGATTGACCCATGGACCTTGGAATCGCCGGGCGCTGGGCCCTGGTCTGCGCCGCCAGCAAAGGCCTCGGCCTGGGCTGCGCACGTGCGCTGGTGCGCGAAGGCGTCAACGTGGTGATCGCCGCGCGCGGTGAAGACGCGCTGGACCGCGCCGTACGCGAGCTGCAGGCGCTACCGGGCGCGCGCCAGGTCACCGGGGTGGTCGCCGACATCACCACCGACGAAGCCCGGCAGGCCGCGCTGGCGGCGTGCCCGCAGGTGGACATCCTGGTCAACAACGCCGGCGGCCCACCGGCCGGCGACTTCCGCCAGTTCACCCGCGAGGACTGGATCGCCGCGCTGGATGCCAACATGCTGGCCCCCATCGAACTGATCCGCGCCACCGTCGATGGCATGATCGAGCGCGGCTTCGGGCGGGTGGTCAACATCACCTCCTCGTCGGTGAAGGCCCCCATCGACATCCTCGGCCTGTCCAACGGCGCACGCTCGGGGCTGACCGGCTTCGTCGCCGGGCTGGCGCGCAAGACCGTGGCCCACAACGTCACCCTCAACAACCTGCTGCCGGGCCAGTTCGATACCGATCGCCTGCGCGGCAACTTCGCCTATCTCGCCCAGCAGCAGGGCATCGATGCCGGCCAGCTGGCCGAGCGCAAGCGCACCCACATTCCGGCCGGCCGTTTCGGCACCGCCGATGAGTTCGGCGCGGCCTGCGCGTTCCTGTGCAGCGCGCACGCCGGCTACATCACCGGGCAGAACCTGCTGATCGACGGCGGCGCCTACCCCGGCACGTTCTGACCTTCGCCATCGTGTTTTCCGCAGTGAGCCTTCCATGACGTCCAGCTTCGATCCCCGCCACGTCCGCCGCGCGTTCTCGCGCGCCGCCCACAGCTACGATGCCGCCGCCGCGTTGCAGCGCGAGGTCGAAAAGCGCCTGCTCGAATCGCTGGACTATCTGGAAGACCGGCAGCCGCAGGTGGTGCTGGATATCGGCAGCGGCACCGGCCATGCCAGCGCGGCGATGAAGAAGCGCTGGCCCAAGGCGCAGGTGATCGCCCTCGATCTGGCCGAGCCGATGCTGCGCGAAGCGAAGAAGCAGGCCGGCTGGTGGAAACCGTTCTCGCGTGTCTGCGCCGATGCACAGGCACTGCCGCTGCTGGACCAGAGCGTGGATGTGATCTACAGCAACCTGTGCCTGCAATGGGTGGACGACCTGCCGGCGGTGTTCGCCGGCTTCCGCCGCGCGCTCAAGCCCGGCGGCCTGCTGCTGTGTTCCACCTTCGGCCCGGACACGCTGGTCGAACTGCGCGAGGCCTTCGCCCAGGCCGACGCGGTGCCGCATGTCAGTCGCTTCGCCCCGATCGCGCAGTTCGGCGATGCGCTGATGATGTCCGGCTTCCGCGACCCGGTGCTGGACCGCGATCTGTTCACCCTCACCTACGACGACCTGACCGCACTGATGCGCGAGCTGCAGGCCATTGGCGCCACCAACGCCCGCCAGGATCGCCGGCACACACTGACCGGTCGCGGACGCTTTGCCGCCGCACGCGCGGCCTACGAGCCGCTGCGCCGCGACGACGGCAAGCTGCCCAGCAGCTGGGAAGTGATCTACGCCCATGCCTGGGCACCCGAGGCCGGCGCCCCGATCCGCGAGCGCGGCCAGGACGTGGCCAGCGTGCCGGTGTCGGCCATCCCGATCCGGCGCAGAACGTCCTGAGCCGACCGTTGGTCGGCTACCGGTGTGGCGGGTCGGTGGTCCAGCCGACCGACGGTCGGCTCTACGACGGGAACATGTCGCGGTGGAAGACGTAGATCTCCTGCACCGGGAACTTCGAGCTGGTGTGGAATCGGCGATCCCGATCCGTCGCAGAACGATTGATCGTAGAGCCGATCGTTGGTCGGCTGCCGTGTGGTCGGCTGCCCGTGTGGTCGGCTGCCGGTATGGCGGGTCGGCGGTCCAGCCGACCAACGGTCGGCTCTACGACGGGAACATGTCGTGGTGGAAGACGTAGATCTCCTGCACCGGGAACTTCGAGCTGGTATGGAATCGGCGATCCCGATCCGGCGCAGAACGATTGATCGTAGAGCCGACCGTTGGTCGGCTGCCTTTATGGTCGGCTACGCGTATGGTCGGCTACCCGTGTGGCGGGTCGGCGGTCCAGCCGACCAACGGTCGGCTCTACGACGGGAACATGTCGCGGTGGAAGACGTAGATCTCCTGCACCGGGAACTTCCAGCTGGTGTGGAATCGGCGATCCCGATCCGGCGCAGAACGATTGATCGTAGAGCCGACCGTTGGTCGGCTGCCGTGTGGTCGGCCACTCGTATGGTCGGCTGCCCGTGTGGCGGGTCGGTGGTCCAGCCGACCAACGGTCGGCTCTACGACGGGAACATGTCTGGTGGAAGCGGTCCAGCCGACCAACGGTCGGCTCTACGCCGGGAACATGTCGCGGTGGAAGAAGTAGATCTCCTGCACCAGGAACTTCCAGCTGGTGTGGAAGCTGCGGAAGCGGGTGCTCGGGGTCGAAGAGGACAGCGCGTCGATGCCCAGCTCACGGGCCAGGCGCAGCGCGCGCGCCATGTGCAGCGGATCGCTGACGATGATCACCCGGTGCAGGTTGCGCTGCTCCATGAGCCGGCGTGCCTCGATCAGGTTCTGCCGGGTGGTACGCGAGGCGGTCTCGATCAGGATCGCCTTGTCCGGCACGCCCTGCTTGAGCGCGTAGCGCCGCGCCACCTGCGATTCGGAAAAGCGCGCCCCGGTGCCGCCGTAGCCACCGGTGAAGATCAACAGCGGCGCATACCCCTGCTCGTACAGGTCCAGCCCATGGCGAATGCGCTCTTCGAACACCGGTGACGGCTTGGCATCGTAGGCCGCCGCGCCCAGCACGATGATCGCATCGGCCTTGGCGGCCTGGTCGCGCTCGCCCACCCACACGATCCACGCGGTCACCCCGAGCAGCCAGGCGAACAGCACGACGCACAGCCGCCACAGCCAGCCGAGCAGGCCCACCCGCGCGTGCCCGCTCATGCGCGCCCCCAGGGCAGTGCGTCCAGGTCGACATTGCCGCCAGACAGCACCAGCCCGACCCGCTGCCCGGCAAACCGCGCCGGGTCGGACAGGATCGCGGCCAGCACGATCGCCGAGGACGGTTCAACCACCTGCTTGAGCACCTGCCAGAGCAGCCGCATCGCCGCCAGGGTGGCCGCGTCGGGCACCGTGATGACCTCGGCCGCGCCGTGCAGCAGGGCGAAGTTGGGCGCGCCGAGGGTGGTGCGCAGGCCATCGCAGACGGTTGCCGGGGTGAAGTCGATGCGGCGTTCGCCGGCGGCCAGCGAGCGCGCGGTGTCGGCCGCGCCCTCCGGTTCGGCCAGCACCAGACGGGTGTTCGGTGCGACCGCCTGCAGCGCCAGGCGCGTGCCGGCGGCCAGACCACCACCGCCGACCGGCACCACCAGCACGTCGAACGGGCCGTGGCTGCGCAGCAGTTCCAGCGCCGCCGTGCCCTGGCCGGCCATTACCCGGGGGTCGGCATAGGGATGCACCAGGCTGGCGCCGGTCCGGGCCTGCACCTCGGCGCACATGGCTTCGCGCGCCTCGATGCTGGACGCGCAACGCCACACCGTAGCGCCCTGCCGGGCGATGTTGGCCAGCTTGGTGGCCACTGCCCCCTCGGGTACCACCACGTTGCAGGCAATGCCCCGGGTACGCGCGGCCAGCGCCAGCGCGGCGCCATGGTTGCCGGAGGAATGGGTGACCACCCCGCGCGCGGCCTGCTCCGGCTCCAGCGACCACACCGCATTGCAGGCGCCACGGAACTTGAAGGCGCCGCCGCGCTGCAGGTGCTCGGCCTTGAACGCCAGCGACGCGCCCGCCAGCCCGTCGAGCACGTGCGACTGCAGTACCGGGGTCACGCTGGCATACGGGGCGATGCGTGCGGCGGCCGCCAGGAGGTCGTCGACACAGGGCAAGGGTGAATCGCTCATGACGCAAGATTAACGTATGCCCACGGTTCGCATCGCGCCGGTCGCGCGTGCCAACATGGCAATCATTCATCGGATCGGGGCTGAGTTAAGGGCCGATTCAATGCGCCGGGCCGAAGCTGGCTCCATACCCTCGGGGGGACCCCATCATGAAAATGCGCCTGATCTTCGCCGGTGGCCTGCTCTTGGCCCTGTCCGGCTGCGCCACCTACGACTATGTCGGCGGTGGCGGTGGCGGCAGCGGCTACTACCACGGCGCGCCGTCGGTGGAGTATCGCTACCCGTACGGCTATCCGTCCTACGGTTACGGGAGTGGCTACTACGGTGGCGGCTATTACGGCGGCGGGTATGGCGGTGGCTACGGCTACGGGTATCCCAACTACCGTCCGTACCCGAACTATCGCCCGCCGCACAACCACCGGCCGCCGCCGCGCCCGGGCAACGGCGGAAATCCGCCGGTGCGTCCGGATCGCCCGCGTCCGTCCTACAACGGCGGCTCGCCGTGGCGGAACATGGACTCGGTCGGCCGCCCGCAACAGCAGCAGCGTCCCTCGCCGCCGCCGCAGTCGCGCCCGGCCCAGCAGGCCCCGCGCCCGGCCCAGCGGTCGAACGGGTCGCCGTGGCGGAACATGAACAATTTGCACCAGCGCACAGTTGAGCCCTGAGCCGTCTTGATTTTCACCACCTACCCGGTTCAATCTAGTCAGGTGGTGACGGCTTCGGTCGCAAAGTGACAAAAGCGACAGAACGCGTCACATGCAGTTCTATGTCGATATCCGGCGGGAAACTCTGGATCCCCCCTGTTCCGGCCCCGTCGGATGTCGGCACCTACAACGCAGAAGGCCCCGCCATTGGTGGGGCCTTCTG
Organism: Stenotrophomonas sp. Ste86; assembly: GCF_024519465.1. Lineage (GTDB taxonomy): Bacteria > Pseudomonadota > Gammaproteobacteria > Xanthomonadales > Xanthomonadaceae > Stenotrophomonas. The sequence continues at coordinate 100,052 of NZ_JALJRW010000006.1, forward strand.
TCTTTGGCGCCGGCCCGTGGCCGGTCCCGGAAAAAAAACAGGGCCGACAGTCCCCCGACTGTCGACCCTTCTGCTTCCCCGGGATGCGCATGGACCGGCCCCTGTTCCAATTCCGGTCCGTAGCGCAAAGCGCCTGCCATCCTGGGTGCTATTGGGTTATCTGCAGAAAACGTGCCAACTTGAGGGTTGATTTCGTGCCCCCCGACGAATGGCGCTAAAATCGCCACCCGCGCCCTGACTCCAGGGCTGATCCTGGGCCGCCCGGCCCCGTCCCGAGCTCCTCCGCCATGACTGACTCCTTCTACCGCTACGACGTCATCGTCATCGGCGGCGGCCACGCCGGCACCGAAGCGGCGCTGGCGGCCGCGCGCAGTGGCGCGCGCACCCTGCTGCTGACCCACAACGTGGAAACCATCGGCGCGATGAGCTGCAACCCCGCCATCGGCGGGATCGGCAAGGGCCACCTGGTCAAGGAGATCGACGCCCTGGGCGGAGCGATGGCCCATGCCGCCGACCGCGCCGGCATCCAGTGGCGCACCCTCAATGCGTCCAAGGGTCCGGCGGTGCGCGCCACCCGCTGCCAGGCCGACCGCAACCTGTACCGCATGGCGATCCGGCAGATCGTCGAAGCCCAGCCCAACCTGACCGTGTTCCAGGCGGCGGTGGACGACCTGCTGATCGACGGCGACACCGTGCGTGGCGCAGTGACCCAGACCGGGCTGACCTTCCATGCCGCCGCCGTGGTACTCACCGCCGGCACCTTCCTGGCCGGCAAGATCCACGTCGGCCAGACCCAGTACGCCGCCGGGCGCATGGGCGACCCGCCGGCCACCACGCTGGCCGCACGCCTGCGCGAGCGCCCGTTCGTGATCGACCGCCTCAAGACCGGCACCCCGCCGCGCATCGATGGCCGCTCGCTCGATTACAGCGTGATGGACGAGCAGCCCGGCGATGACCCGCGCCCGGTGATGTCCTACCTGGGCGATGTGTCCGAGCATCCGGCCCAGGTCAGCTGCTGGATCACCCACACCAGCGAGCGCACCCACGAGATCATCCGTGCCGCGCTGCACCGTTCGCCGCTGTACAGCGGCCAGATCGAAGGCATCGGCCCGCGTTACTGCCCGTCCATCGAAGACAAGGTGGTGCGCTTTGCCGAGAAGGCCAGCCACCAGATCTTCGTCGAGCCCGAAGGCCTGGACGTGGTGGAGATCTATCCCAACGGCATCTCCACCTCGCTGCCATTCGACGTGCAGCTCGCGCTGGTGCGCAGCATCGGCGGTTTCGAGAATGCGCACATCACCCGCCCCGGCTATGCGATCGAATACGACTTCTTCGACCCGCGCGGCCTGGACAACACCCTGCAGACCAAGAGCGTGTCCGGGCTGTTCTTCGCCGGCCAGATCAACGGCACCACCGGCTATGAAGAAGCCGCCGCGCAGGGGCTGCTGGCCGGCCTCAACGCCGCGCGCCACGTGCGCGGGGACGCCGGCTGGTGCCCGCGTCGCGACGAGGCCTACCTGGGCGTGCTGGTCGATGACCTCATCACCCACGGCACCACCGAGCCGTACCGCATGTTCACCAGCCGCGCCGAATACCGGCTGCAGCTGCGCGAAGACAATGCCGACGTGCGCCTCACCGGGTTGGGCCGCGAGTTGGGCCTGGTCGACGAGCGCCGCTGGGCGGCCTTCCAGACCAAGCAGGAAGCGGTCGCCCGCGAATCGGCACGCCTGCGCGCGTTGTGGGCCACGCCGGGCAATGCGCTAGGCCGCGAAGTGGAAGCCACCCTGGGCGTAGCGGTCAGCCGCGAAACCAACGTGCTGGATCTGATCAAGCGCCCGGAGCTGGACTACGCCCAGCTCATGCAGGTGCCGTCACTGGGCCCGGCCGTGGCCGACCCGAAGGTGGCCGAGCAGGTCGAGATCGGGGTGAAGTACGCCGGCTACCTGGATCGCCAGCGCGACGAAATCGAGCGCCAGCAGCGCCATGAGAACACCGCCATCGCCAGCGATTTCGACTACGCCGGCGTGCGCGGGTTGTCGGCCGAAGTGCAGCAGAAACTCGAGCGCGTGCGCCCGCAGACCATCGGCCAGGCCCAGCGCATCCCCGGCATGACCCCGGCAGCGATTTCGCTGCTGCTGGTGCACCTGGAACGCGCGCGCCGCGCCCGCGTCGCGTAAAAGCGTAAAGCCGACCAACGGTCGGCGGCACGGCGGCTCCGGGTGCGCCGCAGCCGACCAACGGTCGGCTCTACGCGCTTGGCAGCGCGGGCGTGGCGCCACGCAGGCCCGCGTTATCATCATGGCATCGGGACGGTGGCGCAGGCGGCCGTCCGCCCCTGTCTTGCCGGAGTTACCGCATGTCCCCCATCCGCCCCTTCCTCGACACGCTGCCGGTCATCGGCGAGCGCTGCTACATCGATCCGGCCTGCACCATCATCGGTGACGTGGTGCTGGGCGATGACGTGTCGGTGTGGCCGGGGACGGTGATCCGCGGCGACGTCAACCATGTGCGGATCGGTGCGCGCAGCAACATCCAGGACGGCACCATCATCCATGTCAGCCACCACAGCCCTTACAACCTGGAAGGCTTCCCCACGTTGATCGGCGAGGGGGTCACGGTTGGCCACGGCACCATCATCCATGCCTGCACCATCGGCGATTACAGCCTGATCGGGATGGGCGCGTGCATCCTCGACGGTGCGCGGGTGGAGCGGCATGGCTTCGTCGGCGCCGGCGCGGTGGTCGGTCCGGGCAAGGTGGTCGGCGAGGGCGAACTGTGGGTGGGCAACCCGGCACGCCTGGTGCGCACCCTCACCGACAAGCAGATCGAATCGCTGCACTACTCGGCCGACCACTACGTCCGGCTCAAGGACAAGTACCTGGGATGATCGCGGCCGCCCCGGTCGCATCCGCCCCTGCCGCCGCGCCGATGCTGGGCATCGGCACGCCTGCACGGTAAAGTCCACAGCCGACCAGGAAGCAGTCGAGAACCGCATGCCCACCCAGGCAGCAGACCGGAGAGGATTCCGGGTCCATCTTTCCCATCGTGCGCGCTCATGAGCGCGACGATGCTGGATACCTACCGTGAAGTGATCACGCCCGAAGGCGTGCCGCTGCACCTGCCCGCCGCCGGCCCGGTGCCGCGTGCGTTGGCCTGGGCGATCGATTTCGCGGTCCGTTTCGGCGCGCTGCTGCTGCTCAGCATTCCACTGGCCTTCCTCGGCGATTTCGGCAAGGGCCTGTACCTGGCGCTGATGTTCCTGCTGATGTGGGCCTACACCATCGTGCAGGAAGCGGTGTGGGGCCGCACGCTGGGCAAGCGTGCGCTCGGCCTGCGCGTGGTGGCACGCGACGGTGCGCCGATCGGCTGGATGGCCGCGATCACCCGCAACCTGCTGCGCACCGTGGACATGCTGCCGTTCGGCTACGCGGTGGGGCTGCTGTCGAGCCTGTTCGACGCGCATGGCCGCCGCCTCGGCGACCTGGTCGCCGGCACCGTGGTGGTGCACGACCGCGCCCGCCCGGTGCTGGGCAGCGTGGCCATCGACACCGTGCTGGCCCCGCCCCAACCGCTGCAGCCGGCCGAACAGGCCGCGGTGGTCGCCTTCGCCGAGCGCGCATCGCGCTTGTCCTCGCCACGCCAGCAGGAACTGGCGGCGATCGTCGCCCCGCTCAGTGGTGGTGGCGGGCAGGTCGGGGTGCTGCGTCTTTACGCCATGGCCAATTGGCTGCTGGGGCGCCGATGAGGCAGGAACAGTTCGTCACCCGCTACCAGGGTGAGTGGCAGGCGCTGGAACGCTGGATGGCGCTGCGGGGCGACAACGCGCGCGGCGCGCGCGGCCAGGTGGCCGATGATCCACTCAACGACGAAGACATCCCGCAACGTTATCGACGCCTCTGCCAGCAGCTGGCATTGGCGCGCAAGCGCGGTTACAGCCCGCAGCTGGTGGCGCGCCTGCAGGGGCTGATGCAGCAGGGCCACAGCCTGCTCTACCGCACCCCACCACCGCGCTGGCGGCGTGCGCTGGAATTCCTGTTCGCCGACTTCCCGCAGCTGGTGCGCAGCCAGGCGCGCAGCATGTGGGTGGCCACCGCGCTGTTCGTGCTGCCACTGGTGGGCACGTTCGCGCTGGTGCAGTGGTATCCGGCATTCATCCATCTGCTGATGGGCAACGCCGAGATCGCGGCGATGGAGCGCATGTACGATCCGGCCTCCGCGCACCTGGGGCGCGACAGCGGCACCGACTGGATGATGTTCGGCCACTACATCATGAACAACATCAGCATCGGTCTGCGCACCTTCGCCAGCGGACTGCTGGCCGGGGTCGGCACGGTGCTGGTGCTGGTGTTCAACGGGCTCACCATCGGCGCGGTGGCCGGCCACCTGCAGCACATCGGCCACGGCGATCCGTTCTGGCGCTTCGTGGCCGGGCACGGCGCGTTCGAGCTGACCGCGATCGTCATCGCCGGCGGTGCGGGCCTGCAGCTGGGCATGAAACTGCTCGCACCCGGCCGGCGGCGGCGCATCGATGCGCTGGTCGAAGGCGGGGTGATCGGCGCGCGGCTGTGCCTGGGCGTGGCCGCGATGCTGCTGGTGGCCGCCTTCATCGAAGCGTTCTGGTCCTCGATCGCCGCGGTGCCTGCCTGGGGCAAGTACGCCGTCGCCGCGGCGCTGTGGAGCGCGGTGTTTGCCTGGTTGTGGCGCGGTGGACGCGGGAGCGCGCATGCGCATTGACCAGCTCAACGTGGTGCTGCGCGCACGCAGCGGCTGGGAAGCGGTGGAACTGGGCACCGCGCTGGTGCGCCGGCATGCGCGGGCGATCTGGCTGCCGTGGCTGCTGCTGGGCCTGCCGCTGTTTGCGCTGGTCAATGCGCTGGCATGGTGGACCGATACGTTCGGCTGGGCGTGGCTGCTGATGTGGTGGCTCACGCCGGTGTTCGACCGGCTGGCGCTGTATGTGATCTCGCGCGGTATCTTCGGCGATGCGCCGAGCGCCTTGCAGACGCTGCGCGCGCAACGCGCGTGGGGCTGGAGCGGCTTCTGGGGCTACCTGGGCTGGCGCCGCTTCAGTCCACTGCGTTCACTGCTGATGCCGGTCAACCTGCTGGAAGGCAACGCGGTTGAACATCGCGGCGCACGCCGTCGCGCCGTGGCCGGTGCGGCGTTCGGCCATGCGATCCTGCTGACGGTGACGTGCATGGCCTTCGAGGTCGCGCTGGTGGTGGGCGGGATCGCGGCGGTGTTCATGTTCGTCCCGTTCGAGCTGCTGTCCGATTCCTGGCGTGCGGCGTGGGCGATGGTCAGCGAGGACACACCGGCGTGGGCCAGGTTCGGCTTCAACCTGCTGTCCTGGCTGGCCATCAGTCTGATCGGGCCGTTCTACGTGGGCGCCGGCTTCGGCCTGTACCTCAACCGGCGCACCGAGATGGAAGCCTGGGACGTGGAGATCGCCTTCCGCCGCCTGCGCGACCGCCTGCAGCAGGCCGCACCGCTGCTGATGCTGGCCCTGGTGCTGGTCTGGCCGACCGGCGGGGTGCAGGCCCAGCAGCGCGACACCCCCGCGTCTGCGACCGCGCAGGGCGGCGAGGAGGAGGACGCAGAGGCAGAGGCAGAAGCAGAAGAAGACGTCGACGACACCCCGCTCACCTACGCCAACGACCCCGGCAATACACCGGCGGCGATCTTCGGCAACGGCGACGTGGACACGGCCGGCTTCCGCCAGGCCGTGCAACGTGCCTACGAAGATCCGTTGCAGAGCCCGACCCGCCAGGTGACCCATTGGGAGCGTACCCAACAGGATCCGGCGAAGAAGGAAAAGAAAAAGGACGACGACAGCGCCGCCAAGCGCGACACGGCTCGCAAGGGACCGCTGCTGCCGGCGCAGATCGCCGAGTGGCTGCTGTGGGGCATGGTCGGTGTGCTGCTGCTGATCCTGGTCGCCACCGCGCCGCGTTGGCTGCGCTGGCTGCGCGGCACGGGCAAGACCTCGCGCGACACGGTATCGACGGTCGTCGAAGATGACATCACCGTGCCCGATGAAGTCCCTCCGGATGCCGCCGCGCGGGCGCGTGCGCTATGGCAGCAGGGACGTCCGCGCCAGGCGCTGGCGCTGCTGTACCGGGCCAGCGTGGAATCGATGAGCGAACGCGCGCAGACCGCGCTGCCGCCCGGTGCCACCGAGGCGCAGTGTCTGCGCGTGTCGCGGCGCATGCCCGAGGCGGCCGACCGCGCCCTGTTCGAGCGCATCGTGCGGGTCTGGCAGTACGCCGCCTACGCCGGCCGCCTGCCCGATGACGAGGCGTTCGCCACGCTCGCCAGTACGTTGCAGCAGCAGTTCCGGTGGCGCGCATGAGTACGCGCCTGCGCTGGCTGCTGGTGATGCTGGGCGTGCTCGTGCTTGGCGTGCCGCTTACCATCCTGTTCCTGCGTACCCACCACCGGGTGACCGAAACCGAGCAGCTGCCGCCGCAGGGTGAAGCCCGCTACAACCCACTGTATGTGCTGGGCCAGGCGCTGCGCGCCGACGGCATCGAGGTCCATTCGCACCCGCGCGTGGACCTGACAACCCTGTCGCTCAAGCCGCACGACACCCTGGTGCTGCTGCAGGACACCACCACCCTGCCGCCGCCCACCGCGCGCGCGCTGCTGACGTGGGTGGCGCAGGGCGGCCATCTGATCGTGCGCACACCGCCCAGCACGCCGGCCGATATCGACGGCAACGGGCCATTGCTGGACGCCCTGGGCGTGGACGCCATCGACTACGGCAGCGGCTGCCAGCCCTTCCATGTGCGCGATGACGAACACCATGTGGAATTCTGCCATGGGCGACGCTTCGGCGTGACGCCGCCGGCAGGCATGCGCCTGGAACGCGGCTGGGGCGAAGACGATGCCGACAGTGACGCGTATGGGTGGGTGTTCGCGCGCCTGCGCCACGGCCAGGGCAGCGTGGACGTGCTGGCCGACCTGGACTTCATGAAGGGCATGGGCCGCCCAGCCGTGCTCGACAAGCCCGATGCAAAGCAGGGTGAGTACGTCGACGGCCTGCACGACAAGGCGCACCGCGACCTGACCCGCTACCTGCTGGCGCCTCGCTACGGCGAAGGCCGCATGTGGCTGGTGTACGGCGCGCGACCGCCGTCGCTGTGGAACCGTCTCTTCTACCAGGGCTGGCCGGTATGGGTGCCGCTGCTGCTGGCCCTGCTTGGCTGGCTGTGGCAGCGCGCGCAGCGCATGGGCAGCCTGTTGCCGTCGCCGGCGATCGAGCGCCGCTCGCTGCTGGAACACGTGCGCGCCAGCGGCGAACACCTGCTGCGTTACGGCAAGGCCCCGCTGTTGTACGAGGCGGTGCGGCGTTCGTTCCTTGCCCGCCTGCGTCGGCGCGCGCCCACCGCCGCCGCGTTGAACGGCGAGGCGCAGGTGCACGCCGTCGCCACCCTGCTGCACTGGCCGCATGCCCGCGTCCAGACTGCGTTGAACGCTCCGGCCTCGCGGGACCTGCCCGGTCTGCGCGAGCGCATCCGCCTGCTGATCCAGATGAGAAACCTGCTATGACCGAGCCGACCCCACCGCTGCTGCCGCCGCTGTCTCCTGCCGAACCCGCGCCGGCCCCGGCCGGCCTGTCCGGTCCCAGCGTGGTCGAACGCGTCGATGCCGTGCGCGATGCCGTCGGACGTGCCTTCATCGGCCAGCCCGAGGTGCTCGACCAGATCCTGATCGCGCTGCTGGCCGGTGGCCACGTGTTGATCGAAGGCGTGCCCGGCCTGGGCAAGACCCTGCTGGTGCGCGCCCTGGCCCAGGCGCTGGAGCTGGACTACGGCCGCGTGCAGTTCACCCCGGACCTGATGCCCAGCGATGTCAGCGGGCATGCGGTATACGACCCCAAGTCGGAGAGCTTCAAGATCCGTCGCGGCCCGGTGTTCACCAACCTGCTGCTGGCCGACGAGATCAACCGTGCACCGGCCAAGACCCAGTCGGCGCTGCTGGAAGTGATGCAGGAAGGCCAGGTCACCATCGAAGGCAAGGCGTTCGCGCTGACCCCGCCGTTCCTGGCGCTGGCCACCCAGAACCCGGTCGAACAGGAAGGCACCTACCCGCTGCCCGAAGCGCAGCTGGACCGCTTCCTGCTCAAGGTGCTGATCGACTATCCGTCGGTGGAAGACGAGAAGCGCATGGTCGATGCGATCACCACCGGGCGCAGTGCGGCCGACTTCGATCTGTCCCAGGTGCCGCGCGTGCTGACCGCCGCCGAGGTGGTGGCACTGCAGCAGGCCACCGCGGCGATCACGGTGGATCCGGAAGTAATCGACTACGCGGTGCGGATCGTCGCCGCCACGCGCCACTGGCCGGGCATCGCGCTCGGCGCCGGTCCGCGTGGCAGCATCGCGCTGGTGCGTGCCGCGCGCGCGCAGGCGGTACTGGCCGGGCGGGACTTCGTCACCCCCGACGATGTCCGCGACATTGCCAAGCCGGCCTTGCGTCATCGCATCGCGCTGGCCCCGGAACTGCAGATCGAAGGACAGAGCGCCGACGACGCACTGGACGCGCTGCTGGCCAAGGTGGAAGCGCCGCGCAAATGAGCCCAGGGCTTAATGCTGATCGCGCGCGGGGCGGCCGATGAGGCCAGCCCCGCTGCTGCTCGCCCTGGTGCTGGCATGGAGCCTGCTTGGCCTGCCGGTGGCCTTCGGGCTGTGGCCACGCTGGAGCTGGGGTGCCATGGGCGCGGCGATCGCGCTGCTGGCGCTCGTCGACCTGCTGCGGCTGCGTCGGCAGCCCTCGCCCAGCCTGCAGCGCGAATTGCCCGAGGCCCTGGCCCTGAACGTGGCGCGGCCGGTGACGCTGCGGCTGGAATCCAGCCTGCGCCAGCGCGTGGACGTGTTCGACCTGGTGCCCGGGCAGTGGACGCTGCAGGGCCTGCCGCGCGCATTGACGCTCAAGCCGCTGGTCGCCAGCAGTTTTCAGTACAGCCTCACCCCGACCGCGCGCGGGCGCTTCGTGTTCGAGGGCGTGCACCTGCGCGTGCATGCACCGTGGCGGCTGTGGCGGCAGCGCCGCACGTTGCCACCGGCACTAACGGTGCGGGTGTATCCCAACTTCGCACCGCTCACCCGCTTTGCCCTGTTCAGTGCCGAACAGGCCTCGCGGCTGGTCGGCGCACACCTGAAGCGGCGGCGTGGCGAAGGTACCGATTTCCACCAGATGCGTGAGTACCGCATCGGCGACAGCCTGCGCCAGATCGACTGGAAGGCGACCTCGCGCGCGCGCAAGCTGATCTCGCGCGAATACCAGGACGAAAAGAACCAGCAGTTGATGCTGATGATCGACACCGGTCGCCGGATGATGGCCAGTGAAGGCGGGCTGTCGCACTTCGACCATGTGCTCAATGCGGCGCTGGTGGTGGCCTACCTGGCGCTGCGCCAGGGGGATGGCGTGGGCCTGTTCGCCAGCGGCGGCGATACGCGCTGGGTGGCACCGCAGCGCGGCATGGGCGCCATCGACCGGTTGCTGCGCGCCAGCTACGACCTGCAGGCCACCCCGGTGGCCACCGACTACCTCGCTGCGGCCACCGAGCTGTCGCTGCGGCAGCGGCGACGTTCGCTGGTGATGCTGGTCACCAACGTGCGCGATGAAGACATCGAAGACCTGCTCGCCGCGGTGCGCCTGCTGCAGCGCCAGCACCTGGTATGCGTGGCCAGCCTGCGCGAGCGCGAGCTGGATGAGGCGCTCACCCAGGACGTGGAGACGCTGCAGGACGCCACCCAGGCCGGCGCCATCGCGCGCTACCTGCAGCAACGCAGCGACGCGCACGAGGCGCTGCGCAGCCACGGGGTGATGGTGCTGGACGTCACCGCCGATGCGCTGCCGGGCGCGCTGGTGGAGCGGTATCTGGCGGTGAAGCGGGACGGGCTGCTGTAGGCCACGACCGTGGGCGGTGGCCGGCCTGGACGGGTCAGACGTAAATGCGCATCGGTGCTTCGTCGATGATCGCGTGCGGCACGAAGCGGGCGCTGTCGCGGGTGATGCGGCTGCTGTCTTCGCGGATGCCCATGCCACAGGCCTGGTCGCCCACCACCCAGCTGCCGACCAGCGGATAGCCGCCGTCGAAACGGGTGAGCGGATGCGCGGCCTGACGGATCGCCGGGCCGGTGTAGGGGCCTTCGCTTTCCTGCCAGCTGCCGTCGGCCAGGTGCATGGCAACATTGGCGCCTTCGCGCGAGAACAACGGCTTGCGCACCCAGCCACGCGGCAGCTCGCTGCCATCGTCGAACTCGGCGGCGAGCAGGTTGGGATGGCCGCGGTGACGCTGCCACAGCAGCGGCAGCACGCCCTTGTTGCTCAGGATCGCCTTCCACGCCGGTTCCAGCAACTGCACGCCCGAGGCCGGCAACGCCTGACCGAACGACTCGGTCATCAGGTCTTCCAGCGGGTACAGCTTGAACAGGCTGCCGATCACCGTGTCGTCCAACGCAGTGAAGCGGCCGTCTTCGGACAGACCGATATCTTCGATGGCAATCGCCTCGCCGCGCAGCCCGGCCTGGGCGGCGCAGTCGCGCAGGTAGGCGACCGTGCCCTGGTCTTCCTCCGAGCTGCCCACCGCACTGAAATACAGCGGCGGTGGCAACTGCGCGGAGAGCTGCGCAAAACGCTCCACCAGCGCTTCATGGATCGCGTTGAACTGGTCGGCGTGGGGCGGCAGGCGGTTCTGGTTGCGTTGGTCTTCCAGCCATTGCCACTGGAAGAAGGAGGCTTCGAACAGCGAGGTCGGGGTGTCGTAATTGAGCTCGTAGAGCTTGGCCGGGCCGTTGCCGTCGTAGGCGAAATCCAGCCGGCCATACAGATGCGGTTCGCGGCGCCGCCAGCTGTCGGCGATCCAGTCGCGGAACTGCGGCGGGATCGCCAGCTGGTCCATCAACTGCTCGCTGCCGACCACTTCGTCCACCAGCCCCATCGCCATTGCATGCAGCTCGGCGCTGGGGTCTTCGATGTCCTGCTCGATCTGGCGCAGGGTGAAGGCGTAATACGCGCTCTCGTCCCAGTACGGCAGGCCGTCGATGGTGTGGAAGCGGAAGCCGGACTCTTCCGCCCGAGCGCGCCATTGGCTGCGCTCGGCGATACGCACGCGCTGCATCGGTCAGCCGCCGACGCTGCTGCGGCCGCTGCTGGTGCTGCCGAAGCCACCGCGGCTGGCCGTGACGGCACGGTTGGGGGTGGCGTTGACCGGGGCCAGGCCAGCCTTGCCCGCGCCGATGCCACTGGCGGTGTTCAAGCCGCCGCTGCCACCCGGGGCCGGGCGCGCCCAGCCGTTGGCCTTGTCCTGATAGGCCGGGCTGGCGGCCGGCGCCTGCGCCAGGCCGGCGCCACGGTTGCCGAGCATCTGCGACATGAAAAAGCCCATCATCATCGGACCGATGAACGAATGGCCGGTGGAGGTCTTCTGTTCCACGCACTGCTCGGCGCTGTAATCGGCCTGGCAGGCTTCGCGCGAGGCGTACTTGGGGGCGGCATCGGCCGACTGCTTCTGCGCGTTGGCAAAGGCGGTGCGGCAGCTGGACGGATCGCCGGTGGCCTCGGTACAGGCCTGCACCGAGGTGTACAACCCTTCCTGCACCTTGACGGCGTCGTCCTTCTGGCAGGCGGTGAACAGCAGCGGCGCGGCGCTCATCAACAGCAGCGCGGTGGTCCTGGAACGTTTCATGGCGTCATGCCCCCTAATGCGGTTATCCCCTCAATCATGCCTCATCGTCGCGAACAACCAAAACCGGCAAAGCGCGGAAGATGAACGACGTTTCAGCATTCGCCTGAACCGTCCTGGGCGCCGTCGCTGCGGCAGCGGCGAAGGTGGTTGCAAACGCAACCGGAATTTTTCGGCAGAATCGAGGCGAAACGCGCCCCCACGGCCCGCCCGATCCTGCCAGCCACCATGCCTGAATACCGCTCCCGTACGTCCACCGCCGGCCGCAACATGGCCGGGGCCCGCGCCCTGTGGCGCGCCACCGGCATGACCGATGGCGATTTCCACAAGCCGATCATCGCCATCGCCAACTCGTTCACCCAGTTCGTGCCCGGGCACGTGCACCTCAAGGACCTGGGCCAGCTGGTGGCCCGCGAGATCGAGCAGGTCGGCGGCGTTGCCAAGGAGTTCAACACCATCGCGGTGGATGACGGCATCGCCATGGGCCATGACGGCATGCTGTATTCGCTGCCCAGCCGCGAGATCATCGCCGACTCGGTGGAGTACATGGTCAACGCGCACTGCGCCGATGCGCTGGTGTGCATCTCCAACTGCGACAAGATCACCCCGGGCATGTTGATGGCCGCGTTGCGCCTGAACATCCCGGTGGTGTTCGTCTCCGGCGGGCCGATGGAAGCGGGCAAGACGCGGCTGTCCGAGCACAAACTGGACCTGGTGGATGCGATGGTGATCGCCGCCGATGAAAGCGCCAGCGATGAGAAGGTGGCCGAATACGAGCGTAGCGCCTGCCCCACCTGCGGCTCCTGCTCGGGCATGTTCACCGCCAACTCGATGAACTGCCTGACCGAAGCGCTTGGCCTGTCGCTGCCCGGCAACGGCTCGACCCTGGCCACCCATGCCGACCGCGAGCAGCTGTTCCGCCGCGCCGGGCGCCTGGTCGTGGAGCTGTGCCATCGCTGGTACGGCGGTGAAGACGCCAACGCCCTGCCGCGCACCATCGCCAGCGTGGCCGCATTCGAGAACGCGATGACCCTGGACATCGCCATGGGCGGTTCGACCAACACCATCCTGCACCTGCTGGCTGCCGCGCAGGAAGCGGAGGTGGATTTCGACCTGCAGGCCATCGACGCGCTGTCGCGACGCGTGCCACAGTTGTGCAAGGTCGCGCCGAACACCCCGAAATACCACATGGAAGACGTGCACCGCGCCGGTGGCGTGTACGGCATCCTCGGTGAACTGGCGCGTGGCGGCCTGCTGCATACCGATGTGCCGACCGTGCACAGCCGCACGCTGGCCGAGGCGATTGCGCGCTGGGATGTCGCGGTGAGCGAGGATGAAAAGGTGCGCGACTTCTTCCGTGCCGGCCCGGCCGGCATCCCTACCCAGGTGGCTTTCAGCCAGGCCACGCGCTGGCCGACGCTGGACGTGGATCGTGAAGAAGGCTGCATCCGCGCGGTTGCCCATGCCTACTCGGCCGAAGGCGGGCTGGCGGTGCTGCGCGGCAACCTGGCGCCGGATGGCTGCGTGGTGAAAACGGCCGGCGTGGATGAATCCATCCATGTGTTCGAGGGCAATGCGCGCGTGTTCGAGAGCCAGGACGCGGCCGTGGCCGGCATCCTCGCCGACACCGTGGTGGCCGGCGACGTGGTGGTGATCCGCTACGAAGGCCCGCGCGGTGGCCCGGGCATGCAGGAGATGCTGTACCCCACCAGCTACCTGAAATCCAAGGGCCTGGGCAAGCAATGCGCGCTGCTCACCGACGGCCGTTTTTCCGGCGGCACCTCGGGCCTGTCGATCGGCCATGCGTCCCCGGAAGCCGCGTCCGGCGGTGTGATCGGTCTGGTCCGCGAAGGCGACCGTATCCGCATCGATATCCCGGCGCGACGCATCGATCTGCTGGTCGATGACGCCACGCTGGCCGCGCGCCGCGTCGAGCAGGATGCACTGGGCTGGAAGCCGCGCGAGGCACGCCCGCGCAAGGTCACCGGTGCGTTGAAGGCCTATGCGCTGCTGGCCACCAGTGCCGACAAGGGCGCGGTACGCGACCTGTCCAAGCTGGAAGGCTGACGCGGTAGCGCCACGCCACGCGTGGCTGGATGCCCGGCCAACCCCATCCATCTGCGAAATGCAGCCACGCATGGCGTGGCTCTACCGGGCGTGCGTGGCGCTGCGATGCCGCGTCAGCCGATCACCCGCTTGAACGGCGGTAGTGAATCGATGATGCGCTTGCCGTAACGGCGGGTGAGCAGGCGCGAGTCGAGGATGATCACCCGGCCGGTGTCGGTCGAGGTACGGATCAGACGGCCGGAGAACTGGGTCAGCGTGCGCAGCGCGTGCGGGATCGCGATCAGGTTGAACGCATTCAACCCACGGCTTTCGAACCACTCGCTCAAGGTGGAGGTCTGCGGATCGGTCGGCACCGCGAAGGGCACCTGGGTGATCACCACCGTGGTGCAGGCCTCGCCCGGCAGGTCCAGGCCTTCGCCAAACGAGTTCAGCCCGAACAGTACCGAGCCCTCCCCGGCCGCAGTGCGCCGCAGGTGCTCGTCGATCATCTTCTGCTTGGCGCTCTCACCCTGCACGAGCACCCGTTTGCGCTGCGCGGCCGGCATCAGCTCGGCCACTTTTTCCATCTTCCAGCGCGAGGTGAACAGCACGATGCTGCCCTTGCCCCAGTCCAGCTCCCGCACCAGGTACTTGGCCACTTCCTTGGGATGCCCTTCCTTGTCGTCCGGGGTGACCGGGAACGCCGGCACGATCAACTGCGCCTGGTTGGGCAGGTCGAACGGGGAGGACAGCGAGACCAGCTCGGCATCTTCGGGAATGCCGTTGTCGATGGCCAGCGACTGGAAATCGCCGCCGCCGGTGAGCGTGGCCGAGGTCATCACCACCGAATCCACTTCATCCCACAGCAGCTTGCGCAGCACGTGCGCGGCTGAGATCGGCGAGCCGTGGAGGATGAAATCCCCCTCGCGCGACATCGTCACCCAGCGCGCCATCGGCGGCTGGCCGTCCTTGTCTTCACGGCGCCAGGCGGTCCACAGGTTGTGCTGCTGCTCGATCATCTCCAGCGCCATGCCGAGGTTGCGCTGCAGGCGCTCGCGCGCGGCGTCCTCGGGCTTGCCCTTGGCCACCTGCGCCAGCGCGGCATGGGCCCAGTTGAACAGGCTGCGGGTGTCGTCGGCGATGGCCTCGATATCGGCCATCCAGATCTCCGGCAGGCGCCCGTTCGGGGCGCGCCACATCGGCTCCTGCGCGGACGGGTCCGGGCGCCAGCTGCGGTCGATCACATCGCGGAACGCCTTGAGCTGCTTGCTGACCTTGGCAGCGGCCTCGATGGCTTCGTTGGGCAGCAGGTTGCCCAGCTTGTCCTTGTCCACGGCACGGTAGGACGCGGCGATCAGCACCTGCAGGCGGCCGGTGCGCTTGGCCATCTCATCCAGGGCCAGGCTGGCCGCGCCCTGGTCGATGGCCACGCTGCCGATGTGATGGCCTTCGTCGAGCACCAGCAGCATGTCCGAGGGAGCGGCGATCAGCGGCTGGCCGTTGTCGCTCTCACCGATGGACAGCGCCGACAGCAGCAGCGCGTGGTTGGTGACCACGATCTGCGCATCGCGCACGGTGTTGCGCGATCGCAGCACCGCGCACTGCGCCGAGTAGGCGCACTTGCGCCCCGCGCACCCGGAGGCCGGCGTAGTGATGCGCGAGCGCAGCGTGTTGCTGATGGTCTCCGGGGCGTTGTCGAGGTCGCCGTTCCAGCGGCCTTCGAGAAATTCCTTGCTCAGCTTCTGCGCCAGGTCCATTTCGATCGGGGCCAGCGGCCGGTCGAACAGCGGCTGCTCATCCTCGAACATGCCTTCCTGCGCGCCCTCGCCATGCGCTTCGGCGGCGTTGCGCGTGCACAGGTAGCGGGTGCGCCCCTTGGCCAGCGCCACGGTCGCCTCGATGCCGGTGGCCTTGAGGAAGTTGGGGATGTCGCGCTCGACCAGCTGCGACTGCAGCGCCACGGTACCGGTGCTGATCACCAGCTTCTTCTTGGTGGCCAGGGCGATGGGGACGCCAGCGGTCAGGTAGCCCAGCGACTTGCCGACGCCGGTGGGCGCCTCGACCACGCCCACGCCGCCGCTGTGCGACAACGCACGCGAGACCACGCCGATCATCTGGCTCTGCGAACGCCGGGTACTGAAGCCGGGGGTATTGGCCTGCAGCTTGGCGTAGGCATCGCGGATGGCGGCCTTCATCTCATCGTTAAGCGCACGCGGGGCTTCAACTTTTTCGGTCACGCCGGGAGCTACCTGCCTGGATCACGGCAGGTATTTTCTCACGAGCGGAGGGCAGTGACCGGCACGGATTTCCGCGCCGGTTCAGATCCGGGATGCAGGTCCGAAGTTCAGCCGGCGGGGGTCTGGTTTCGCGTGCGCAGCGCGCGGGTCATCGCCCACACCAGCAACACGATGGCCAGCGCGTCGAACAGGCCCAGCACGAAGTGCGCCCCGCCCAGCCACAGCGACAGGTTGCGCACCGAATCGTAATTGCCCTGCTGCACCAGCCACATCGGCACCACGTTGAGCACCAGCCCGGCCACGGCGGTCACCGCCAGCAGCGCCAGCGCCCACAGCGCCACGCTGCGTACCGCCGTGCGCGGGGTGTCGACCACCCAGACCACCGACACCGCCAGGGCGATCAGGATCGGCAGGCGCGTGGCGACCATGCCCAGCACGGACATCATCATCTCAAGGTTCATGCGCTCAGTCCTCGCCGGCCAGCGCATTCTCGCCGCGCAGTTCCGCATACACCGCATCGGTCTGCGGACGCACCGCATGCCACTGCAGGAAGCTCTCGGCGGCCTGTTCAACCAGCATGCCCAGCCCGTCCACCACGTTGCGGCAGCCGGCCGAACGCGCCCACGCAATGAAGGCGATGGCGGCCTCGCCGTAGTTGAGGTCCACCGCCGTGGTCATGCTGTTGACCAGCCCCAGCGGCAGCTTGAACTCGGCGTCGCGGTCGCGCCCGGCCGAGGTGGCGTTGATGATCAGTTCGAAGTCGCCCAGCTCGCGGATGTCTTCCCAGTAACGGGTGATCGCCCGGCCCGGCTCGCCCATGGCGTCGATCAGCGCATCGGCGCGTTCGGGCGTGCGGTTGACCACCACCAGTTCCAGGATCCCGGCATCCAGCAGCGCCGGGGCGACGCTGCGGGCCGACCCGCCAGCACCGATCAGCAGGGTGCGGCGGCCACGCAGGTCCAGCCCGTGGCGGTCGGTGAGGTCGCGCACCAGGCCGATGCCATCGGTGGTGTCGCCATGCCAGCGGTCGCCCTTGCGCAGCAGCGTGTTGACCGCACCGGCCCGGCGCGCACGCGAGGTCAGCGTGGTGCACAGCGCGAAGGCGGCTTCTTTGTGCGGCGCGGTGACGTTGGCGCCTACCCCGCCTTCGGCGGCGAACGCCTCCAGTGCGGCAGCGAAATCCTCCGGGCTGGCCTCGATGGCACGGTAGTCCAGCGCGATGCCTTCCTGGTGGCCGAACGCGGCGTGGATCCGCGGCGACTGCGAGTGCGCGATGGGCTGGCCGAATACGGCGTAATGGTCGGCGGTCATGGGTGTGTGTCTGCTCCGGGCCTAGAATGGAACGCAAACCCCCAACGGACGCGGCTATGCGCACTCCATTGTCACTGCTCGCGCTGTGCGCCAGTTTACTCTCCGCGCCGCAGGCGATGGCACTTTCCGAATTCGGCATCGAGGGCATGGGCGTGGTCTCGACCAAGGCCAACGAAGCCCAGGCCACGATCTCGCCGGACGGCCAGCGGATCGTCTGGACCAGCGACCGCCCCGGCGGCGCCGGTGGCTGGGACCTGTGGCAGGCGGTGCTGCGTGACGGCCGTTGGCAGGACCCGACGCCGCTGGCGCTCAACACCGGCCGCGATGAGCTCGACCCGTTCTTCAGCCATGACGGCGCCTGGCTGTACTTCGCCTCCAACCGCGACGGCGGGCGCGGCGGTTTCGACCTGTATGCCGTGATGATCCACGCCGATGGCGGTTTCGGACCGATCATGTCGATGCCGCTGACGGTCAACACCGCCGACGACGAGCGCCGTCCGGCCGTGCGTCCGGACGGACAGGCGTTGCTGTTCGCCCGCAATGGCACGCACACCCAGGGTGGCTTCGACCTGTACGTGGCGACCGCGCAGGGCCGGGGCTTCAATACGGCCAAGCCGCTGCCGGCGCCGCTCAACAGCGCGGCCGATGAGCTGGGCGGCGACTGGCTGGGCAACGACGGCGCGCTGGCGATCACCCGGGCCACCGCCAGCGGATCGCAGGTGTGGCTGGTGGGCTGTGACTACCGCCAGCCGGCCACGCCGCTGACGCTGTCGTTCAACACGGCCGATGGCCAGACCGGGTCGCCGGTGGTGGACGCCTCCAAGCCGTCGGAAATGACGGTGGCTGGCGTGGCACGCGCACCGCGTGCCGGCGGGCTGGATCTTTATCGGATGAAGACGCCGGCGGCGCCGGGGACGGCCTGCCGCTGAGGGTCTATCGGCGCCGGGGAGGCAGCCACGCGTGGCGTGGCTCTACCCCGGCTGGCGGTTGCCCTGCGGAAACGTGGCCTGGCCTGCCTGTATCAGCCGCAGGAACCCGGTAGAGCCACGCCATGCGTGGCTGCTTTTCCCGGCCGCACCGAACGCGCGGGTGCGCTCAGCGCGATGCCAACAACGCCGCGCGCTGTTGTTCGTACTGCGCTTCGCTGATCTCGCCGTTGTCCTTGCGCTGGTTCAATTCGGCCAACTGCGCCTGCAGTGCCGGTGCCAACTGGCTTTCGCGGGCCACGCGGGCGGCGGCCGAGGGCTGCTCCGGCGGCCGCTTGGCGGCGCGCAGCACCCCACGGATGATCAGGCCGATCACCACGGCGAAGACGGTGACCCCGGTGCCCCAGGTGAGCCACTGCACCCATCCCATCGTCTGCATCATTGTCGTCCTGTGTGCGTGTGGGCGCGTATTGTCAGCGCTGCTGCAGCCAACGCGCCACCTGCGGCGCGAAATAGGTCAGCACGCCATCGGCGCCGGCGCGCTTGAAGCCCATCAGCGACTCCAGCACGCAGGCGCGTTCGTCCAGCCAGCCATTGGCGAAGGCGGCCTTCATCATCGCGTACTCGCCGCTCACCTGGTAGGCGAAGGTCGGCACGCCGAACTGCTGCTTCACCCGGCGAACGAGGTCCAGATAGGGCATGCCCGGCTTGACCATCACCATGTCCGCGCCTTCTTCCAGGTCCAGCGCGATCTCGCGCATGGCCTCATCGCCGTTGGCCGGGTCCATCTGGTAGGTTTTCTTGTCGGCCTTGCCGAGGCTGGCCGAGCTGCCCACGGCATCGCGGAACGGGCCGTAGAACGCCGAAGCGTACTTGGCCGAGTAGGCCATGATGCGCACGTTGACGTGGCCGGCGGCATCCAGCGCGCGGCGGATCGCCCCGATGCGCCCGTCCATCATGTCCGACGGCGAAATGATGTCCACGCCGGCCTCGGCATGCGACAGCGATTGCTTCACCAACGCCTCGACGGTGATGTCGTTGAGCACGTAGCCCTTGTCGTCGATGATGCCGTCCTGGCCGTGGGTGGTGTAGGGGTCCAGCGCCACGTCGGTCATCACGCCCAGCTCGGGGAAGCGCGACTTCAGCGCACGGATCGCCCGCTGCGCCAGGCCGTTGTCGTCCCATGCCGCGGCCGCATCGAGCGACTTGCCGGCCGGGTCGATCACCGGGAACAGGTCGATCACCGGAATGCCCAGTTCCAGCGCTTCCTCGGCCACCTTGAGCAGTTCGTCGATGGACAGCCGCTCCACGCCGGGCATCGAGGCCACCGGCGCGCGGCCGGCCAGATCGTGCACGAACACCGGGTAGATGAGGTCGTCGGTGGTGAGCGTGTTTTCGCGCATCAGGCGGCGCGAGAACTCGTCGTGACGCATGCGGCGGGGGCGGTAGTCGGGATGGGCCATGGGGTTGCTCCGTAACGGAATGCGGTAGGGCGCGGCAGGTTTACTGCAGCAGGTAACGATGCGGTTGCAGCGGCGCAGGCAGGGGCGTCACGCCGAGGCTGTCGAGCAGGTCGATTTCGATGGTGCGCACCAGCGCATCCAGCGGCAGGTCGTTGGGCTCCAGCCCGAACGGCTCTTCCATCTCTTCGCCCAACTGGTCCAGGCCGAAGAAGGCGTAGGCCAACACCGCCGACACCACCGGGGTAGCCCAGCCCAGCGAGCTGGCCAGGCCGAACGGCAACAGCACGCAGAACATCCACGCGCAGCGGTGCAGCAGCAGGGTGTAGGCGAACGGCAACGGCGTGGAGAGGATGCGCTCGCAGCCGGCCTGGATACTGGACATCGCATGCAGGCGCGTCTCGAACTGGCTGTAGAGAATGGGATCGAGGCGGCCGCCGCGCAGCGGCTCGGCCAGGTCGGCGGCGATCATCGCCAGCAACTGGTCCGGCACGTTGAGGCGTTCGCCCAGGCGCGCGTGGTCTGCATCGCTCACCCAGGGCAGCGCGGCCAGCCCGGCATCGCGACCGCGCAGCTTGGCTGCCAGCGCATGGGCGAAACCGATCCCGAGCCGACAGATGCGCGCGCGGCGCGGCGCATCATCGGCCAGCAGCGCCGTGCACAGCCGCGCCAGGCTGCGCGATTCGTAGACCAGCTGGCCCCACAGCTTGCGGCCTTCCCACCAGCGTTCGAAGCAGGCGTTGTTGCGGAAGCTCAGGAAGATCGACAGCACCAGGCCCAGCAGGGTGAACGGGGCCACCGAGACGCGCTCGATGCCCGGCGGGTGCCAGACCTCGGCGAAGGCGGCCACGGCGATCGACAGCAGCAGGATCGCCAGCACCTTGGGGGCCACCGCCGGAACGATGGAGCCGCGCAGGATGTACAGCAGTTGCCAGCCGTGGGGACGAGGACGAATGATCATCGAGAGCGGGAGTGGCGCCCGGGCGGGCGTGGGCCGGCGGCAGGCCCGCAGCGGCAGCGGTAAATTGTACGCCGATGCGCGGCGCTGCCCGGTCGCTGCGACCGATGGTCGCAGCCGGTCGTGTCACCGGCGATCGGGCTCAGACGATGCCGCCGCCCAAGCCCAGGCGCACGATCCCCACCACCACCAC
Organism: Stenotrophomonas sp. Ste86; assembly: GCF_024519465.1. GTDB lineage: Bacteria > Pseudomonadota > Gammaproteobacteria > Xanthomonadales > Xanthomonadaceae > Stenotrophomonas. Next base: position 120,872 of record NZ_JALJRW010000006.1, read on the forward strand.
GATGCCGTTGAGCACCAGCCCGGCCCAGGCCCGGCCGCGCTTGGTGGGGTGGGTGAACAGGATGCCCAGCGCGGCGATGACCGCGCCGACTGCCGCGAACGGGATCAGGAACCAGTTGCCCCAGCCCAGCAGCGGGATCAGGGCCAGGATCATCCACAGCAGTGCCAGGATGCCCCACAACAGACTGATCAACCCCATGCCAGGCTCCTTCGATGATATTGGCGTCACCATAGCCTAAAACCGGCGCGTAGCTGACGCGTTCATCGGCGCCTGCGGCCGGTCGCACGGACCGCGGCACGCCGCTCACCTGGACAGTGCTAGCGTGAAGATCACGACGTTGGCACCGATTCAGTGGTCGCCACCGATGATCGCGCCACGGGCCGATGGTCCCTACCGAACAGGGGTGATGCATGAACATCCGATCGATTGCCGTACTTGGCGTGCTGCTGGCCCTGGCCGGCTGCGCCAGTACGTCCAAGGTGATGCTGGGCCAGGCGCGCGCGCCGGTGGATCCGGCCAGCGTCCAGATCTATTCGACCCCGCCGGCCGGCTCGGTCGAGATCGCGCAGCTGGAATCGGCCAGCGCGGTGGGCTTCGGCACGCAGGGCCAGACCGACGCGGCGGTGATGCGGCTCAAGCGCGAAGCGGCCGCACTGGGCGCCAATGGTGTGATCCTGATGGGCGTAGGGTCCAGCGGCTCGCCGGTGGGCATGTCGGTGGGTGCCGGCAGCTTCGGCTCGCACGTGGGCGGCGGTGTAGGCATCGGCATCCCGACCACCCAGAAGCGGGCGGCCGGCGTGGCGATCTGGGTGCCCAACCCGGCGCCACCGGCACGCCTGCCGACGCAGACGATCACGCCGCAGCGGTAACGGCAAAACCCGCCGCGGGATCCATTAGGGTAGTGCCGGCCGCTGGCCGGCAACCTCGCACATCCTGATGGGCTCATGAGGTTGCCGGCCAACGGCCGGCACCACCCGTCCGCGCCCGGAGGATGGGCGCGGACGGCAGACCGGTCAGCGCTTGGCTGCGGCCTTGTACTTCGGCACGAAGACCTCGTTCACCGCCTGGGCCAACTGGTCAGGCGGCAGCAGGCCCTGGTCGAGCAGGAAGTTGTTGAACGCCAGGCGGTCGAAGCGCTTGCCCAACGCCAGCTCGGTCTGCATGCGCAGTTCCAGGATGCGCGTGTACCCGTAGAAGTAGCTGCCGGCCTGGCCGGGCATGCGCACCATGTAACGGTCCAGTTCCTGGGTGGCCATCGCTTTGGACAGGCCGACCTCGTCGATCAGCACGCGCTCGGCGTTGGCGCGGTCGATCAGGCCCAGGTTGAGCATCGGGTCGAGCATCGCGCGGGCGGCGCGCAGCAGGCGGAACTGCAGTGCGATCAGCTGCCCGTCCAGCGGTTCGTACGGCACCATCTCCGCTTCGGCATACAGCGCCCAGCCTTCGACGTTGACCGAGTTGAACGCGAACATGGTGCGTGCCAGCGAGATACCGCGCTCGACCATGGCGGTGAACTGCAGCTCGTGGCCCGGCCGGCCTTCGTGCGCGCTCAGCGTCCACGCGGCCGAACCGAAGTTGAAATCGTCGTACTGCGCGGCCTTGTCGCCGGCGGCGGGGTTGCCCAGCGGCAGTACGAAGGTGCCCTGCTGCCCGGTGTTGCCGACCAGCGGCGCGGGCAGGAAGTGCGGGGCCGGCGAGGCCGCGCTCTCGGCCGCCGAGCCCAGCCGCATCTGCATCGGGCGCTGCGGCACGTCGACGATCTTCTCGCGGCGGATGATCGGGTCGATTGCATCGATCACGCCACGGTAGTGGTGCTCGAGCTGGTCGTCGGCGATCTTGTCACCCTTCAGCGCGCGCACCACCGCGACCGGATCGGTCGGGTCGGCCACCTTCAGGCCCTTGGCCTGGACCACCAGCGGCGCCAGCTGGCGCATCGCCGAGCGGGTTTCCATGAATTCCAGCTGCGCACGCTGCATCAGCACCGCCGGGGCGATGTCGATGCCTACCCGCTTGAGCTGGTAGGCGTACAGCGGCTCGGGCAGGCGCGCGTCGGTGCGGGCCTTGGGCAGCACCGCGCTGCGGGTCCAGTCGCGGTACTCGCGCAGCTGGGTGGCAATGGTCTTCAGCGCTTCATCGGCGCCGGCCACCTTGTACTTGCCAAACAGCTGTTCGATGCCGGTGATGTAGGTGTCCACGTTGGCCAGCGACTGCTCGACTTCGATCTTCGTCGGCTGCAGCAGGGTCTTGTCGCCCAGGCGCTCTTCATAGCGCTGGCGCGACAGCGTGGTGACCGGCTGGGTGCCCGGGGCGAGGCCGGCATACGCCTTCAGGCGGTCCAGGGCCTTGGCCCGGCGCTCGGCGGGCACCTGGTCGGACAGCAGCAGGTTGAGGCCGCTGAACACGGTCTGCGGGGTATCGCTCCACGGCAGCAGGTACTTGTCGTTGAGCTCGCTGCCTTCGATGTTCTGGCTGGCCGCGGCGATCATGATCGCCAGGTCCTGGCGCACGTTGGGATCGCGCTCGGTGCTCAGCTTGGCCTGTAGTTCGGTGCGTGCCTTGGCCATGGCCGCGCGGTAACGGGCGCCGTTGTCCGGGCCGAAATCGGCCACCTTGTCGTCATAGCCGGGCACGCCGAAGAAACCGGTCTCTTCCGGCTGGAATGGGCCCTGCGCATCCAGCAGGATCTGCGCCAGCTGGTTGCTGCGGGTGACCCACGCCGGGCTGGCGGCGGGTTTGGCGGTGGCAGGCTGGGCAGCGGCCTGCCTGGCCAACGCCGGCGGCGCCGACAGGGTGGCGGGGACGGTCAGGGCCAGCGCAACAGCAAGGACGAGCGGCTTCATGCGGGAACTCCAGGGCAGGATGCCTGCGACCCTACGCACTCACGGCGCGCCCGGCAATCGGCCGGAGGTCATGCGCCGATCAGGCCCCCAGCGACCCGGACGGCACCGGGCATTGGCCATTGGCGCGGCATTCTTCCAAGGCGCAGCTGTCGGCGGCCTCTTCGTCGTCCAGTGCGGTGAGGTCGATGGCCTCCTTGCCCTCAGTGACCACGTACAGCATCGGGTAGTCCCATTGCCCGCCGCTGCGCCGGGCATTGAGGAACAGGCGGCCATCGCCGCGCGGGCCGGACAGCGCGATCACGAACTGGCTCTGCCCGGTGGTGTGCATGGAACCGGCCGGCAGGTAGCCGTCCTGCACCGGCTCGCCGAGCGCCTGCACCAGTTCGATGTTGCAGCGCGCGCGGCGCATGGCCTCCTGGTAGGGCGTGCTGGATTTGCTCCAGTACGCCCACTGCGACAGCGCGAACCACACCGCCCAGACCGCCGCGGCGATCCCCACCACCACCGCCAGTGGCATTGCCCAGCGCCAGTGGCGGCGCCACCAGCCGGTGGATGCGGTCTTTCCGGTCAATACGGGGGGCGATGTCATCGGCAAACTCCTTGTCGGGCCGGTGGCGGAAGCGGTGGGTCAGCGGGGCAGGCAGCGCCCCAGGAAATCCTCGGCCAGGCGATAGCGGTGCAGCGCATTGCTGCCCGACAGGCCGTGCTTGGCGCCGGGGTAGGTCATCAGTTCGAACGGCTGGCCACGCTTTTGCAGCGCGCTCATCAACGAGGTCGAATTGGTGAACAGCACGTTGTCATCGGCCATGCCGTGGATCAGCAGCAGGCGCGAGCGCAGGCCGTCGATGTGGGCCAGCACGCGCGCGGCTTCATAGCCCTTCGGATTGTTGGCCGGCAGGTTCATGTAGCGCTCGGTGTAGTGGCTGTCATACAGGCCCCAATCGGTGACCGGCGCGCCAGCCACGCCGCAGGCGTAGGTGTCCGACGCCTTGGCCAGCAGCATGAGGGTCATGTAGCCGCCGTTGGACCAGCCCTGCACGCCGATGCGCGCCGGATCCACCCAGGCCTGCTGCTTCAGCCAGGCCACGCCGCGCAGCTGGTCGGCCACTTCCACCGTGCCCTGCACGCCATACAGCGCGCCGCCGAAATCGCGGCCGCGGCGCGGCGTGCCGCGGTTGTCCAGCGAGAACACCACGTAACCCTGCTGGGCCAGGTACTGGTTGAACAGGTGGTCGCCACGGCCGGGCCAGCTGTCGGTGACGGTCTGGCTGGCCGGGCCGCCATACACGTACACCACCACCGGATAGCGCCGGGCCGGATCGAAACCGGCCGGCTTGATCAGGCTGTAGTGCAGCTCGGTCGTGTCGTCGGCAGCGGTAAGCGTGCCGAACTCGACCGGGCGCTGCGCATCCAGGTAACGCGCGTAGGGGTGCTGCGGATCGCGCAGATTGTTTTCGACCAGGGTGGCGATCTTATCGCCGTTGGCGCGGAACAGGGCGATCTGCGGCGGGGTGGTGGTGTTGGACCAGCTGTCCACGTAGACGCTGGCATTCTTGGCGAAGCTGGCACTGTGCATGCCCGGTGCCTGCGACAGGCGCTGCAGCGTGCCGCCCTGCAGCGGCACGGCGTAGATCTGGCTTTCGCGCGGCGAATCGACACCGGCGCGGAAGTACACCTTGCCGGCGGCTTCGTCCACGGCCAGCAGTTCATCGACGGGCCAGTGACCGCTGGTCAGCGCGGTGACGGTCTTGCCGTCGTCGGAGACGCGGTACAGATGCTCGAAACCGCTGCGCTCGGACGACCATACAAAGCCGCCCTGCTTCAGGAAATGCAGGCTGTTGTGCAGCGGCACCCAGGTCCTGGAGGTTTCGGTGACAAGCGTGTGCTGCTGGCCGCTGGCCAGATCGGCCTGGATCAGTTCCAGGCGCTTCTGGTCGCGCGACTGGCGCTGGAAGGTCAGGCGCTGCGGATCGCGCCAATCCACCCGTGCCAGGTAAATGTCCGGGTTGCGGCCGAGGTCGATCCAGCGCGGTGCGGCATCGGCCTTCGGCGCGATCACCGCGAGCTTGACGGTGACGTTGTGGTCGCCGGCCGCCGGATAGCGCTGCTCGATCATCTCGGTGCGGTCGGCATACATCTCATAGCGCTTCTGCACCGGCACCGGGCTTTCATCGATGCGCGCAAAGGCGATCGCCGAGTCGTCCGGCGCCCACCAGTAACCGGTGTGGCGGTCCATCTCCTCATCGGCAACGAATTCGGCCACGCCGTTGCCGATGGTGTCGCTGCCGTCGCCGGTGAGCTGGATCTGCTTGCCGCTGGCCAGGTCGATCACCCACAGGTTGCGCGCGCGCACGAAGCTGACGAACCCGCCCTTGGGCGAGAGCTTGGCATCGGTGGCGAACCCTTCGCCGTGGGTGAGCTGGCGTACCGCCGCCTTGCCCTGTTTGCTCAGGTCGTACAGGTACAGCTCGCCGCCGAGCGGAAACAGCAAGGTGCGTGCGTCGGGCGACCACTGGTAATCGACGATGCCGGTCATCGCCGCGATGCGCTGGCGCTCGCGGCGGGCCTTTTCGGCATCGCTCAGGGTTTCTTCGCCCGGCAGCACTACCTTGGAGTCGACCAGCAGGTGGGTCGTGCCGCTGGCGATGTCGTAGGCCCACAGGTCCAGCTGGTTGCGGTCGGCGTCCTTGCCGCGCAGGAAGCTGACCTGCGAGCCGTCCGGGGCGACCTTGGGCTTCATCAGGGTCGGGCCGGACAACGGCAAGGGGCCGGTGATGGCCTCCAGGGTCAGCTTTTCGGCGTGGGCGAGCGTGGTCGAAGCGAGCATGAGGGCAAGTGAAGCAAACAGGTGGCGCATGAAGGATTCCGGCAGCGTCTGGACGTTCCCCGCCCGCGCGGGGCGGACGGGGAGCAGTTCATCCTAACCAAAAGCCTTGCGCCCGTGCCGGCGGTTGGGCGGTGACCGGCTGCGGCGGGCGTTTTGGGGAGCCGGCCAGCGGCCGGCACTACCCTCTGGGTCGGTGGGGATGTCTGGAGCGGGGTGGCGGCGGGTAGTCCCGGCTCAGCGCTGGCCGAACAGGTGCTTGCGCTCTTCCTCGCTCAGCGGCTTGCCGGCGTCCGGGTTGACCTTCTGGCGCAGCGCATAGGCGCGCTGGGTGGCCGGGCGCGCGGCGATGGCTTCGTGCCAGCGCTTGAGGTGCGGGAAGGCGGCGAAATCCACCGGCAGCTTGTCGTACGCCCCGATCCACGGGTAACTGGCCATGTCGGCGATGCTGTATTCCGCACCGCCGAGGAAGGCGCTGTCGGCCAGGCGCTTGTCCATCACCCCGTGCAGGCGGCGCACTTCGTTGTTGTAGCGCTCGATGGCATAGGGAATCTGCTCGGGCGCATACACGTTGAAGTGGCCCATCTGCCCGCTCATCGGGCCCAGCCCGGCCATCTGCCAGAACAGCCACTCCAGCACCGCCACCCGGCCGCGTGCATCGGATGGCACGAAGCGGCCGGTCTTCTCGGCCAGGTACAGCAGGATCGCGCCGGACTCGAACACGCTCTGCGGGGCGCCACCGTCGGCGGGCTGGTGGTCGACCAGGGCCGGCATCTTGTTGTTGGGCGAGATCGCCAGGAATTCGGGCTTGAACTGGTCGCCGGCGCCGATGTTGACCGGCTTGATCTGGTACGGCAGGCCCAGCTCTTCCAGCAGCAGCGTGACTTTGTGGCCGTTGGGGGTGGGCCAGTAGTACAGGTCGATCATGGCGGCGCACTCGCGGATGGGTAAGTCTGGAGTCTAGTGCGTCGGTTGGGTGGCGGGGTCACGGCGGACCCGTTAACCTGCCGCGTCCCCCGCAACGCAGCATTCCAGCATGAGCGCCACCGAAAAGCCCATCAGCCCCCTGTCGTCCCTGATCTTTGCCTCGCGCTGGCTGCAGCTGCCGCTGTACCTGGGCCTGATCCTGGCGCAGTGCGTGTATGTGTTCCTGTTCGGCAAGGAACTGTGGCACCTGCTGCACAAGGCCAACAGCATGGGCGAGCAGGAAATCATGCTGCTGGTGCTGGGCCTGATCGACGTGGTGATGATCTCCAACCTGCTGGTGATGGTGATCGTGGGCGGCTATGAGACCTTCGTCTCGCGCCTGCGCCTGGAGAACCATCCCGACCAGCCGGAGTGGCTCAGCCACGTCAACGCCAGCGTGCTGAAGGTGAAGCTGGCGCTGTCGATCATCGGCATCTCCTCGATCCACCTGCTCAAGACCTTCATCGCCGCCGGCAGCCTGGACAGCCTTCCCTCCTGCAACAGCGATGTCTACATCCAGGCGGTGGCCAGCGCCGTTGCGGCCGCCGGCCCGAGCGCCGCAGTGGCCTTCAAGTGCACCTCGTTCACCTCCACCGGGGTGATGTGGCAGACCATCATCCATGCCGCCTTCATCCTGTCGGCGATCGGCATCGCCTACACCGACAAGCTGATGAGCGGCACGCCCAGCAAGACGCTGTCGCACTGACGCTTGCCCGGCGGCGCCGGCATCGGTCACGATGCCGGCCTGCCCTCGCCGCCCGGCCCCCGGCCGGGCGAGGGGGTGCTAGATTGCACACCTGCAGTACTGCCGTGGACGTCGGGAAACGTCCATGGGCCTCGGCCAGCCTGACCGCATCGGGCCTTACGTATCGTCGTCTTCAAAGGGGAGTTGGATGTCGCACGTCAACACGATCGCCAAGGCGCGCCTGCTTGCGCCGCTGACCCTGCTGGTGGCCCTGGCCGCCTGCTCGGGCAAGGACGAACCGGCACCGGCCGCGCCTGCCGCAGGGACCGCCACCACCGCCACGCCGGCGGCGCCGGCCGCACCGGCGGTCTCGGCCAAGGTGCAGTCGATGGGCACCGACCAGTTGCGCGACCTGGCCAGCCAGGCCCTGCGCGAAAACCGCATGTACGCTCCGGCCGGCGACAACGCCATCGAGTACTACCTGGCGCTGCGCGACAAGACCCCCGATGACGCCTCGGTCAAGAGCGCGCTGACCGACCTGCTGCCCTACACCCTGATCGCCGCCGAGCAGAGCCTGGGCCGCGAGGACTTCGCCGAATCGCAGCGGCTGGTCGCGCTGATCGAAAAGGTCGATGCCACCGCACCGGCGCTGCCGCGCCTGAAGCAGGGCATCAGCGGCGGCATGCAGACCGCGCTCAAGCGCACCCAGGAAGAGACCGACAAGGTCAAGAAGGACGCCGAAAGCCGCACCAAGCAGCTGGCCGACCAGCAGCGCCAGGCCCAGCAGCAGGCCACCGAAGCCGAAGCGGCCCGCACCATCGCTGCCCAGCAGGATGCCGCCCGCCGCGACGGCGAGCGCCAGGATGCCGAGCGCCAGGCCGCGACCCGCCGCGAGGCCGAACAGCGCCAGCAGGCCGCCGCCGCCCAGCAGGCCACCGCTGCCCGCCAGGCCGCTGCACCGGCCGCCGCCGCACCCAGCCTGCGCCCGGTCAGCACCCCGGCCCCGCGCTACCCGGCCGAGGCGCTGCGGTCGGGCACGTCCGGCGAAGTGCTGGTGGAAATCACCGTCGGCACCGACGGCTCGGTCACCAACGCCCGCGTGCTGCGCGCCACGCCCTCGCGCGTGTTCGATCGCGAAGCGCTCAACGCGGTCAAGCGCTGGAAGTTCGAACCGGTGGGTGCACCGGTGACCACGCGTCGCACGCTGGCCTTCGCGCCGGGCGGCTGATCGCTGGCCGATCGCGGTAGCAAAAAGCCCGGCGTGCGCCGGGCTTTTTGTTGGTTCCGTGTTTCTCGTTGCAAGGCAGCCACGCATGGCGTGGCTCTACCCGGGTTCGGGGCCGGTAGAGCCACGCCATGCGTGGCTGCACTACCAACCGCAAGCACCTGAAACATCGGCGGGGGATCACAACCCATCCGCGGATTGCGCCCTTGGCTCCAACGCGAACATCGATAGCGGGGCGATGGCAGCGTGGCCATCGCCCCGCACGACTCACCCCGAAATCGCCAATCGCTCCTGGTGGTAACGACGCACCGCCGCGTACCACAGCACCGCCGCCAGTCCGAAGCCGGCGGCCAGGTACACACCCCACATCTGCGCGCTGATCGGCTCATGGCGGATGATCTTCAGCAGCATCTGGTTCTGCGCCAGGAATGGCACCGCGAACTGCCACAGCTCACTCTTCAGCGGGTACACCATCAGCGCGTACCCGGGCAGCATCGGCAGCAGCATCAGCCAGGTCATGTGGCTCTGGGCTTCCTTCATGCTCTTGGCCGCCGCCGACAGGAACGTCAGCAGCGAGGTGCCGATGAACAGCATCGGCAGCATGATCAGCAGCATCTGCAGCATCGGCAGGAAGCCCATGTTGAGCTGTCGCCCTGCCCCGCTGCTGGACACCTGCGCACTCAGCTTGAACGCCAGCAATGTCAGCAGCAGCGAGGCCATGCCCACCATGCAGGCGGCGGCGATCTTGCCACTGACGATGGCACTGCGCGGCGCCGGGGTGGCCAGCAGCGGCTCCAGCGACTGGCGCTCGCGCTCGCCGGCGGTGGTATCCATCACCAGGTAGGCCCCGCCCAGGAACGAGGTGATGGTCAGCAGCACCGGCAGCAGGTAGGACAAAACCTGACCGCGCTTGGCCTCGGCGGTGGCCAGGTCCTGCGTGGCCAGCTCCAGCGGCCGGGCCACCTGTGCATCGACGCCCCGGGCGAGCAGGCGCAGCGCGCCCACCTGCTGGTTGTAGCCGGCCAGCGCGGTCTGCAGGCGCATGCTGGGGATGTCGGCGGCGCGGCGGGTGCTGTCCTTGACGATCTCCACCAGCGCCGGACGCCCTTCGGCCCAGTCCTCGCCGAAGTCCGGGCTGATCCGCAACGCGACGTCGATCTGCTGGTCGCGGATGGCCTCGGTCAGGTCCTTGGGGGCATCCACCGCATTGAGCCCCTGCGCGGCCAGGAAGCGCACCAGGTTGGGCGCGTGCTCGCGACCGATGGTGGCGATGTCCAGTGGCTTGTCGATCTGGGTCTTGACCCGGCTTTCGGCCAGCTTGCCCATGCCCAGGATCAGGATCGGGTACAGCAGCGGGCCGAGCAGCAGGGTCAGCGCAAGGGTGCGGCGGTCGCGGGAAAGATCGCGCAGTTCCTTGCGCATCACGGTCAACAACGTGGCGAACGAACTCATGCGTGCAATCCTTCTTCCGAACCGATCACCTTGACGAAGGCATCTTCCAGGTTGTCTTCCCCGGTCTGTGCGCGCAGCTCATCGGCCGTGCCGGCGGCCATCACCGTGCCGTGGGCGATGATCACGATGCGATCGCACAGCGCGGCCACCTCCTGCATGATGTGGCTGGAGAAGATCACGCAGCGGCCCTCGTTGCGCAGGCCCCGCAGGAAGCCGCGCAGCGCGCGCGTGGTCATCACGTCCAGGCCGTTGGTGGGCTCGTCGAGGATGACGTTGCGCGGGTCGTGCACCAGCGCGCGGGCGATCGCGGTCTTGGTGCGCTGGCCCTGCGAGAAACCATCGGTCTGGCGGTCCAGGATGTCCTCCATGTCCAGCGCCTGCGACAGCACCTGGGTGCGCTCGCGTATCTGCGCCCCACTCATGCCGTGCAGCTGGCCGAAGTAGGCGATGTTCTCGCGCGCGGTCAGGCGCTTGTAGACCCCGCGCGCATCGGGCAGCACGCCCAGCCGGCGGCGCACCGCCACCGCGTCGGCAGCCGCGTCGATGCCATCGACCATCACCCGGCCTTCGTCAGGCGTCATCAGCGTGTACAGCATGCGCATGGTGGTGGTCTTGCCGGCGCCGTTGGGGCCGAGCAGGCCGGTGATCTGGCCGTCCTCGGCATGGAAGCCGACGTTGTTCACCGCCTTGATCAGGCCGGTCTTGGTCTTGAAGGCTTTATGCAGGTTCTCGGCGACGATCATGGTGCCCATCCGTTGAACGAAGTGAAGGCCGGCACCGGACTCAGCGCGTCCAGGCAGGTGGCGTCGAGCGACGTGGCGTCGGCCTTGTCCATGAACTGGCCGAGCAGGCGCGGCATGCAGCCAGCGTTGAGGGTGCCGTGGCCCTGGCCCTTGGCGACCAGATGGCGGCCGTTGGGCAGGGTCTTGAGCACCTGCTCGGCGTAGCGCGGCGGGGTGACCGGATCGAACTGACCCGACAGCAGCAGCACCGGCAGGTCGCTCTTCAGCGGGGCGGTGAAGTCCTTCGGGCGCGTGCCGACGTTCCAGCCCGGGCACGCGGCGAAGAACATGCGCGCCACTTCCGGACCGAGCAGGCGATCATTGGCGACCGGCTCCTGGTAACGGTCGGCATCCTCGGCACAGATCACCGACCACTGCATGCCCCGGTTCATCTGCACGCCCAGCGTGCGACCGGCCATCCTGCTCAGCGACATCAGCGGCGCGTAGCGCGCGTGCGCGGCCTCGTCGAGCACCACCGGCAGCAGCGAGGACAGCTCGGGCATGTACGAGAACATGAAGGCCAGGCCGGTGACCGAGTCGGCGGTGAGCACGTCGCGCTTGGCCTCGGCGGTGCCCGGGTCGCGGTACTCGACCTCGACCGGGGCCTTGGCCAGCGCGGTCATCACGTTCTTCAGCTGGGTGTGGGTGTCGACCGGGAAGCGCTTGGCGCACGCGGCGTCCTTGCGGCACTGCTCGGCCTGCAGGTCGATGGCCGTTTCGAAGGTGTCGGCGAAATCACCGCCCACCACCACGTCGTTGGGGGCCACGCCGTCGATCACCACCGCACGGGTGTGCTGCGGGTAGTGCGCGGCGTACTGCTGGGCCACCCGGGTGCCGTAGGAGCCGCCGATCAGGTTGATCTTGTCCACGCCCAGGGCCGCACGCACCGCATCGATGTCGCCGATGGCCTGGGTGGTGGTGTAGAAACGGGTGTCGGCGCGATCAGCCAGCGATGCGGCGCACTGCCGGGCGAAATCGGCGATCAGCTGGGTGGACGGGGTAGCGGCGTCATCGAGCGCCATCTCCTTGCCGTCGGCGCCCACGCAGGTCAGCGGATTGGATTTACCCGTGCCACGCTGGTCGACCAGGATGATGTCGCGCTGCTTGCGCACTTCGCGCAGGGCCAGGTTGATCACCGCCGCCACTTCAGTAGCCGCCTGGCCCGGCCCGCCGGCCAGGAAGAACACCGGGTCGTGCTTGCCCTCGCCTTCGTTGCTGGTTTCCAGCCACGCGATGTTCAAGCCGATCTTGCGACCGGTGGGCGCGGCCGGGTTCTCGGCCACCTGCAGGGTGGTGCACTGGGCTTCGACGTTGTCGCTGGCCTGGGTGCTGGTCAGCGTGCACGGCTTGAACGTCAGTGTTCCGTACTGGCGTTGCGCGCCCTCCGCCGGGGTATCCGGGGTGGCCTGGCAGGCGGCCAGCAGCAGCAAGGCTGCTCCGGTCGCCAAGGGACGGCAGGAAACTCGCATGTTCGATCGCATCCTGGATTGAAGGGTCTCAGCATGCCATGACGGCGGGGCGCGCTGGATGTGACGCGCACACCGCCGCGAGTACCGATGCCGTGCCTCGGCCAGGCTCAGGCAGTCACTGGAACCGCGCTGACGGTGCGGTCGCGGCCGTCGGCCTTGGCCTGGTAGAGCGCCCGGTCAGCGGCGGCCAGCAAGGCCGCCAGGTCGTGCGCCCCAGTGCCGACAGCCAACCCGATGCTGGTGGTGACCATGACCGGCACATCGCCCAGGCAGGCGGGGCAAGCCTGCAGCTGCGCGCGGATGTGGTCGGCGTGTTGCGTGGCCCGGGCATGGTCGGCGCCCGGCAGCAGCAGCACGAACTCCTCGCCGCCGTAGCGGCCCAACAACGGCTGCTGGCCGGCCAGACTGCTGGACAGGACCGTGGCGAAGTGGCGCAGGACCTGGTCGCCCGCGATGTGCCCCCAGCGATCGTTGACCTGCTTGAAGTGGTCTACGTCCAGCAGCAGCAGGGCCAACGGTTGCTGTTGCCGCTGGCACTGCTGCAGGCACGCCTGGCCATCGGCCAGCACCGCGCCGCGGTTGAGCAGGCCGGTCAGTCCATCGGTGCGTGCCACGCGGCGCAGGTCGACCAGCATCTTCTCCACCAGCAGCAGCACCAGGGCGAAGCAGCGGGCCAGTTCCAGGAAGATGCCCGCGAGGTACGTGGCAAACATCGGCGCGCCAGCCCGGAAGATGTCCTGACCGGCATCGGGCGCCACCGGCAACCACAGCCGCACCAGGTACACCATCGCTTCAGCCCCGAAGATCGCCGCGGCCAGCCAGCAACTGGTGCGCTGCTCGGGCGGTGCATGGCGGACCAGCATCCAGGCCATCCAGCCATTGACCAGAACCGAAAACAGGCTGGCCACGTTGAGCCGGACGGCCAGGTTCGGGAACGGCACCACGAACACCACGATGCCGGCTACGTACGCACCGGCCAGCAGCACCGGCTGCCAGCTCGGCAGTCGCCGCTGCAGGTGGCGCGCCACGCCGTACAGCATCGCCACCGCCGACAGCGCCAATACCGCATTGCCGAAGATCACCAGCGGCACCACCGGCAACTGCGCACGCAGCGCCACCGAGGTCAAGCTGAGCGCCAGCAGCCACAGACTGGCCGTCCACAGGCGCAGCGCCGGTTGCCCGCGCAGGACCAGCAGCAGGAGTGAAAAGCCCAACGCAATGCCCAGGCACAGCAGGTAGCCGAGGACCGCGACGGTGGGGAAATCCAGGGACATGCGGCCTCGGGCATCGGAACGGCGCGCAGTTTAGCGTGCGCGGCGGCGTGGCAAAGCCGTCGCGGTATCGACGCCATTCCGCAACGTTCTGGGATGCGCTGCCCAGACGCACATTGATGACTATCCCAACGCGCATCCACTGCAATAAATCCCATTAGGAATTTCCTGACAGCGCCAGATACTCGGCGGCGCGCGCCCCATCGCCCCCGCCGACGCACCGATGCCGGCCGCGCCTTTCATCCCTGCTTACGGAGACACCATGACCTCTCGACATTCCCGTTCCCTGATCGCGCTGTCACTGGCGCTGGGCGGCCTGGCGGCCGGCGCGACCGCGCACGCCCACGGCACCATGACCACGCCGATCAGCCGGGTGTACGCCTGCTTCCAGGGCAATCCGGAAAACCCGACCAACCCGGCCTGCGCCGCCGCCAAGGCGGTTGGTGGCGCCCAGGCGTTCTACGACTGGGCGGGCATCAACCAAGCCCACGCCAACGGCAATCACCAGGCCGTGGTGCCGGACGGGGCGCTGTGCAGTGGCAACAACCCCACCTTCCGTGGCCTGGACCTGGACCGCAGCGACTGGCAGCGCACGCCGATCCAGGCCGATGCCAATGGCCGCTTCACCTTCGTATTCAAGGCCTCGGCACCGCATGTAACGCGTGACTGGCAGTTCTTCGTCACGCGCGAGGGCTGGCAGCCCGGTTCACCGATGGGCTGGGGCGACCTGGAGAAGTTCTGCACGCTGGGCAATACGCCGCTGTCGCCCGATGGCACCTACACGCTGGAATGCCAGTTGCCCAATCGCACTGGCCCGCATGTGATCTACAACACCTGGCAACGTGCCGATTCGGGCGAGGCGTTCTACACCTGCATGGACGTGCGCTTCGACGGCGACGGCGGCACGCCCCCGCCCGGCTGGCAGGACGCCGGTCCGCTTACCGCACGCGGCGAACTGCCGGTTGGAACGGTGTTGTCGCTGCGCGTGTTCACTGCCGCCGGGCAGGACGTGGAAACGGTGCAGGCCACGCTGGCCAGCGGCCAGACCGCCCCTGCGCAGTGGCCGCTGCAGTTGGCCCGGCAGGTCAACGCCAGCGCCACCCACGCGCGGGTGGGGGTGATGCGCGATGGGGTGGTCACGCCGATCGCCTCGGCCACCGACAACCGCGTGTACCTCTCGGCGGGCCACCGGTTCCAGCTCGATGTACGGACACCGGAAGTGCCGCCGCCGGAGGGTGACTACGATTTCGTCTACCCCGCCGGTATCGGCCGCTACATTCCGGGCCAGACCGTGGTGAAGGGCAGCGATGGCCTGCTGTATGCGTGCCGGCCGTTCCCGGAAGGCGCCTGGTGCAACACCGACGCCGACGCCTACCGCCCCGGGACCGGATCGGCCTGGCGCGACGCCTGGATTCCGTACTGAGTGCACCACCGGGGGCGGCGTTGTCTGCCCCCGGTCAGCGCAGCGGCCTACTTGCTACTGACGTACTTCTCCCGCCGCACCTGCGGCGTCGGCAGCCCCGCCTCTTTCAACGCCTCGAACGTCGCATCCACCATGTCCGGGTTGCCGCACAGGTAGGCGATGTCGGTGGCCGGGTTGGGCGCGAATTCGGCCAGGTGCTGCTGCACGTAGCCGTGGCGCACGTCCGGGTGCGGGTTGTCGGGCAGCTCGCGCGACAGGCACGGCACGTAGCGGAAGCCCGGGTGGGCATCGGCGAAGGCGCGGAAGTCGTCGCTGTAAAGCAGTTCGGCCGGCGTGCGGGCGCCCTGCAGCAGCACCACGTCGACACCACGCTCGGCCATGGCGGTGGCCAGCAGCGGCAGCATCGAGCGGTAGGGAGTGACCCCAGTGCCGGTGGCAATCAGCAGGTAGCGCGCGTTGTGGTCGCCCGGCTGCAGGCAGAACCGGCCGAACGGGCCGCTGGCGGTGACGTGGCCGCCGATGTCCAGGCCCTCGAACAGGGCCGTGGCGGCGCCGCCGGGGACGAAGCTGACCGCGATATCGACCGCTTCGCCCGCGCCGAGGGCGTGGTTGTGAATGGTGGCCAGCGAGTAACTGCGCTTGGTGGCGGTGCCGTCGGCGTACTCGAAATGGACCTGGATGAACTGGCCGGGCTGGAAATCCAGCGGCTGGCCGTCATCACGCAGGAACTGGTAGTGGCCGACGGTCGGGGCCAGCATGCGCCGGTCGACCAGTTTGAGGGGGAATTGGGCAGGCACGACTTTTCGGGACAGTGTGTAGCCGGGGCAAGCCCTCGGGGTCTTCTATAATAGCCGCTCCCCGCCCCTATCCAGCGCCAGCCCGCAGGCGCGAAGGCAAGAGCTTGGCTTCCCAGAACACTCCCGCGACCGGTACGGCCCCCGCCCTGCGGGTCCGCGACCTCCGTAAAACCTACGAAAACGGCACCCAGGCCCTGAAGGGCGTCTCGCTGGACGTCCTCCCGGGCGATTTCTTCGCCCTGCTGGGCCCCAACGGGGCCGGCAAGTCGACCCTGATCGGCATCATCAGCTCGCTGGTGAACCTCAGCGAGGGCCAGGTCGAGGTCTTCGGCAGCGACCTGGTGCGCAACCGCAGCGCGACCATGCGCCTGATCGGCCTGGTCCCGCAGGAGATCAACTTCAACCTGTTCGAGAAGCCCTTCGACATCCTGGTCAACTACGCCGGGTTCTACGGCGTGGCCCGCGCCGAGGCCGAGAAGATGGCCGAAGAGGAGCTCAAGCGCGCGCATCTGTGGGAGAAGGCGCAGGTGATGAGCCGTACCCTGTCCGGCGGCATGAAGCGCCGGCTGATGATCGCCCGCGCGATGATGACCCGCCCGCGCCTGCTGATCCTGGACGAGCCCACCGCCGGTGTGGACATCGAGATCCGCCGCGACATGTGGCGCGTGCTCAAGGAGATCAATGCCGCCGGCACCACGATCATCCTGACCACGCATTACCTGGAAGAAGCCGAGCATCTGTGCCGGAACCTGGCCATCATCAACCATGGCCAGATCGTCACCCAGGGCCCGATGCGCGAACTGCTGGCCAAGCTGGACGTGGAAGGCTTCCTGTTCGACATCGACGGCAGCCTGCCGGCCCAGCTGCCGGAGATCGAGGGCGCGATCCTGATCGCCACCGACAGCCACACGCTGGACGTGGACATGCCGCGCGCGATGGACCTCAACCGGGTGTTTGACGCCTTGAACGCCGCCGGCATCCGGGTGCGTTCGATGCGGACCAAGAGCAACCGCCTGGAGGAGCTGTTCGTGCGCCTCACCGGCAACCAGGAGAACGTGGCATGAGCAGCACCCCGACCCCGGTCCTGACCGACGGCCAGCGCAACCGCATCGCGCTGATGACCATCGTGCGCCGCGAAGTGGCGCGCATCCTGCGCATCTGGGGCCAGACCCTGGTGCCGCCGGCGATCACCATGACCCTGTACTTCCTGATCTTCGGCGGCCTGATCGGCTCGCGCGTGGGTGAGATGGGCGGCTACAGCTACATGCAGTTCATCGTGCCGGGCCTGGTGATGATGAGCGTGATCCAGAACAGCTACGGCAACATCAGCTCGTCCTTCTTCGGCGCCAAGTTCGGTCGCCATGTCGAAGAGCTGCTGGTGAGCCCGATGCCGAACTGGGTGATCCTGTGGGGCTATGTGTCCGGCGCGGTGCTGCGCGGCCTGATGGTCGGCGTGATCGTGCTGATCATCGCCATGTTCTTCACCCCGGTGCGCATCCCGCACCCGCTGGTGACGCTGACCACGGTGCTGCTGGGCGCGACGATCTTCTCGCTGGCCGGTTTCATCAACGCGGTGTACGCCAAGAAGTTCGATGACGTGGCGATTGTGCCGACCTTCATCCTGACCCCGCTGACCTATCTGGGCGGCGTGTTCTACTCGGTGAAGCTGCTGCCGACCTGGGCCGAAGCGGCCACCCATGCCAACCCGATCTTCTACATGGTCAACGCGTTCCGCTACGGCCTGCTGGGCACCAGCGACGTGCCGCTGTGGGTGGCCTACGCGCTGATGCTCGGCTTCGTGGTGGCGCTCACCGCGCTCGCGCTGTGGCTGCTCAAGCGTGGTGTGGGGATGCGGAGCTGATGCGCATCCTGATCCTCGGCGCCGGCGGTACCGGCGGTTATTTCGGTGGTCGCCTGGCGCAGGCCGGCGTGGACGTGACCTTCCTGGTGCGTCCGGCGCGTGCGGCGCAACTGGCGGGCGAAGGGCTGGTGATCCGCAGCCCGCTCGGCGATGCGACGTTCCCGGTGCAGCACGTCACCGCCGAGGCATTGCCCGCGCTGGCGGCGGCGCAGCCGTTCGACCTGGTCATCCTGAGCTGCAAGGCCTATGACCTGGACAGCGCCATCGAGGCCATCGCGCCGGCGATGGGGCCGCGCACCACGGTACTGCCGATCCTCAACGGGCTGCGCCATTACGCCGCTCTGGATGCGCGCTTCGGCCGCGATGCGGTGTTGGGCGGGCTGTGCTTCATCAGCGCGACCAAGGCCGCCGATGGCGCGGTGCTGCATCTGGCACCTGCGGCCAAGCTCACCTTCGGCGAGCGCGACGGCACCGGCAGCAGCGCGCGGGTGCTGGCGCTGGCGGCGGCCTGCGTGCAGGCCGGCGTGGACCATGTGGCCAGCGACGCGATCGGCCAGGAGCAGTGGATCAAGTACACCTTCCTGACCACCCTGGCCGCATCGACCTGCCTGATGCGCGCCGATGTCGGCACGATCGTGGCCACCGATGACGGCGCGGCGATCGTGCGTGGCCTGTACGAGGAGTGCCTGGCCGTGGCCGACGCCGCCAGCGAGCCGATTCCCGCCAAGGCCCGCGAGATCGCGCTGACCGCCACCACCCAGGCCGGTTCGGTGCTGAAGGCCTCGATGCTGCGCGACCTGGAAGCCGGCCAGCAGGTCGAGGCCGAGCAGATCGTCGGCGACATGCTGGTCCGCGCGCGTGCCGCCGGACAGGCGGCGCCCCTGCTGGCCGTGGCGTATGCGCAGCTGCAGGCCTACCAGCAGCAGCGCAAGGGCTGAGCATGGCCGCCGACACCGCGCCGGCACGCGTGCTGGTGCTGGGCCTGGGCTACGGCGGGCGACATCTGGCCGCGCTGCTGCAGGCACACGGCATTGCCTGCAGCGGCACCGTGCGCGATCCCGCCACCACGCCGGCCGACGGCGTGCCACGCCATCGTCTGGCCGAGGAATGCGCCCTCGATGCGGCGTTGCGTGAGGCGATCCGAACCGCCGATGCGATCCTGTGCAGTATCCCGCCCGATGCCGACGGCGATCCCGCCCTGCGCCTGCTCGGCGAGGCGCTGCAGGATGCACCGTCGCTGCGCTGGGTGGGCTACCTTTCGTCGACGGCCGTGTATGCCGACCGCGATGGCGGCTGGATCGACACGCACGCGACGGCCGATGCCACCGACGGCACCGCACTGAAGCGCCTGCGCGCCGAACAGCAGTGGCAGGCCTTCGCGCGGGCGCACGGCCTTGCTTCGGCGGTGTTCCGGCTGCCCGCCCTGTACGGACGCGGACGCAACGCGCTGGTGCAGTTGGCACAAGGCAAGGCGCGGCAGGTTGTGCGCCCGGGCCAGGTATTCAACCGGCTGCACGTCGAAGATCTCGCCACTGCGGTGCTCGCAGCGATGCGCCGGCCGCGGGGTAACGCGCTGTATCTGCCGGCCGACAATGAGCCGGCTCCGCCGCAGGACGTGCTGGCCTATGCGGCGGCCCTGAGTGGCCTGCCGCTGCCTGCGCCGCAGGCCTGGGATGATCCGGCCGTCCCTGCTTCTCTGCGGCGCTTCTATAGCAGCAACAAGCGCATCGACAGTCGCGGCACGCGCGAGGCATTGCAGTGGCAGCCGCGGTTCCCGACCTACCGCGAAGGCTTGACCGATGCGTGGGCGGCCGGCGACGGGCGCGTCACCGCGAACCGGTAGAGCCGAGCCGTGCTCGGCTGCTCTCCGATCCGGTACCCGGGTGGCCGGTAGAGCCGAGCCATGCTCGGCTGCTCTCCGTTCCGGTACCCGGAGGGCCGGTAGAGCCGAGCCATGCTCGGCTGCTCTCCGTTCCGGTGCCCGGAGGGCCGGTAGAGCCGAGCCATGCTCGGCTGCTCTCCGTTCCGGTGCCCGGATGGCCGGCAATAAATACGCCCGGTGTGGGCCGCGCGTCGCGCGGTTGCCGAGCATGGCTCGGCACTACCGGATCGGGCAATAGATACGCCTGGTGTGGGCCGCGCGTTGCGCGGTTGCCGAGCATGGCTCGGCACTACCGACAGCGGACCGGGTCAGGCTGCGTCGGGCAGGCGGAAGAACGTGCGCGTGGCCGCCGTCGCATTGGCTGCCGTGACGTCCACTTCCTCGCCACGGTCGCGCGCCAGTTCCTCGACGATATGCGACAGGAACATCGGCTCGTTGCGGCGGTCCTTGGGCATCGGCTTGAGCGAGCGTGGCAGCAGGTACGGCGAGTCGGTCTCGATCATCAGCCGGTTGGCCGGGATGTGCCTGACCAGCTCGCGCAGGTGGCCACCGCGGCGCTCATCGCACAGCCAGCCGGTGATGCCGATGTACCAGTCCTGGTCCAGGTAATCGAACAGTTCCTGGCGCTCGCCGGTGAAGCAATGCACCACCGCCGCGCCGAGCTTGCCGTCGAAGTTCTTCATCTGCGCCATGAAATCGGCGTGCGCGTCGCGCTGGTGCAGGAACAGCGGCTTGCGCGCGCCATCGGCAGCCCGCACGTCGCTGGCCAGCTGCAACTGGCGCTCAAACGCGCGGTGCTGGGCCGGGCGCGGGGCGAAATCGCGGAAGTAATCCAGCCCGCATTCGCCCACCGCCACCACCTCGGCATGCGCGTGCAGCGCACGCATCTCCGCATCACACGCGTCGGTGTACTCCACCGCGTGATGCGGATGCACGCCGGCGGTGGCGTACAGGAACCCCGGGTGCTGGCGCGCCAGCTCCAGCGCCATCGGCGAGTGCTCGCGGCTGGCGCCGGTGATCACCATCTGCACCACGCCGGCATCGCGCGCGCGCGCCAGTACGGCGTCGCGGTCGCGATCGAAGGAATCGTGGGTGAGGTTGGCGCCGATATCGATCAGGTGCATGGGGGGCTACAGGACAGTGAACCCGTCCATTCTAGCGTGCCGCCCGCACGGCCCCGGCGTACACGTCTCGCCGCACCCGCCCACGGCCCGTATCCTTGGCCCATGAGCACGCCGATTTTCCCGATCTCCCCGCTGCTGCCGCAGATCCTCGCGCATCTGGCCACCCATCCACGGCTGGTGCTGGAAGCGCCACCCGGTGCGGGCAAGACCACCCAGGTGCCGCTGGCGCTGCTGGACGCCCCGTGGCTGCAGGGCCGCAAGATCCTCATGCTGGAACCGCGCCGGGTTGCCGCGCGCAGTGCCGCGCAGTTCATGGCGCGCCAGCTGGGCGACGAGGTCGGTGGCACGGTCGGTTACCGCATCCGCTTCGAGAACAAGGTGTCCGCGCGCACGCGCGTGGAAGTGGTCACCGAAGGCATCCTGACCCGGATGCTGCAGGACGACCCGATGCTGGAGGGCGTGGGCGCGTTGCTGTTCGATGAATTCCACGAGCGCCACCTGGCCGCCGACCTGGGCCTGGCCTTGGCGCTGGATGTGCAGGCGCAGCTGCGCGAAGACCTGCGCATCGTGGTGATGTCGGCCACGCTGGATGGCGAGCGCCTGGCGCAGTTCCTGGACGCGCCGCGCCTGAGCAGCGAAGGCCGCAGCTTCCCGGTGGCGATCAGCCATTTCCCCGCACGCCGCGAGGAAGCGCTGGAGGCGCAGGCGCGCCGCGCGGTGGAGCAGGCGCTGGCCGAACATCCCGGCGACGTGCTGGTGTTCCTGCCCGGCCAGCGCGAGATCGCGCGTACCCAGGCGGCGCTGGAACAGGTGCTGCCGCCGACGGTGCAGGTGTTGCCGCTGCACGGCGAGCTGCCGGTGGAGCAGCAGTCGCGCGTGCTGCAGCCCGATCCGAACGGCCAACGCCGGGTGGTGCTGGCCACCAACGTGGCCGAATCTTCGGTCACCCTGCCCGGCGTGCGCGTGGTGATCGATGCCGGGCTGGCGCGGGAACCCCGCTACGACCCCAACAGCGGCTTTGCGCGCCTGGATGTGGTGAGCATCGCGCAGGCCTCGGCCGACCAGCGCGCCGGACGCGCCGGACGCGTTGCCGACGGCTGGGCATGGCGGTTGTGGCCGCAGTCGCAGCGGCTGGAAGCGCAGCGACGGCCGGAGATGGCGCAGGTGGAACTGGCGTCGCTGGCACTGGAACTGGCCGCGTGGGGCAGCGATGACCTGCGCTTCGTCGACGCGCCGCCGGTCGGCGCCCTGGCCGCCGCCCGTGAATTGCTGCAGCGGCTGGGTGCGATGCGCGACGGTGGCGCCTTGACCGCGCTCGGCCGGCGCATGCTCACCCTGGGCACGCACCCGCGGCTGGCGGCGATGCTGCTGGCAGCCGAAGGCGGCGTCGAACAGGCGCTGGCCTGCGACCTGGCCGCACTGGTGGAAGCGCGCGATCCGCTGCGCCAGGGCGGCGATGCACTGGCCGCCCGCTGGCGTGCGCTGGCCGCGTTCCGGCAGGGGCGCGCACCGCACGACGCCAACCGCGGCGCCTTGGCCGCCATCGATGCGGCCAGCAAACAATGGCGACGCCGCCTGCGTTGCGACACCGCGCCGCCGGCCTCGGTGGAGGCGCATCGGCTCGGCGATCTGCTCGCCCATGCCTTCCCCGACCGCATCGCCGCGCGCCACCCCACCGACCCGCTGCGCTACCTGCTGGCCAACGGTCGCAGCGCGCGCCTGTTCGATCCCAGCAACCTGCGCGGCGAACCGTGGCTGGTGGCGGTGGAGCTGCGCTTCGAGGCACGCGATGCGCTGCTGCTGCGCGCCGCGCCGGTCGATGAAAACCGGCTGCGGCGGGATTTCCCCGAGCGCTTCCAACAGGAAGACGTGGTGCGCTGGGACGCCGACAAGCGCGCGCTGGTGGCGCGTCGTGAGACCCGCTTCGACCGCATCGTGCTCGACAGCCGTTCGGCCGGGCGCGTGGATCCGGCCCACGCCGCGCAGGCGCTGACCGAGGCCGTGGCCGAACTGGGGCTCGAGGCGCTGCCGTGGACCGACGGCCTGCGCCAGTGGCAGGCGCGCGCGCTGGCGGTACGCGCGTGGATGCCCGAGCTGGAACTGCCCGATCTGTCCGATGCGGCCTTGATGGACAGCCTGTCGCGCTGGCTCACGCCGGCCTTCAACGGCAAGACGCGTCTGGATGCGCTGGACGAGGCGAGCCTGGGCGAGGCATTGAAGTCGCCGTTGCCGTGGGCGCAGCGTCAGTTGATCGATCGCCATGCGCCGGTCCGCATCGCCGTGCCGTCGGGCATGGAGCGGGCGATCCACTATGCCGTCGATGCCGATGGCATCACCCCGCAGCCTCCGGTGCTGGCGGTGAAGCTGCAGGAACTGTTCGGCCTGGCCGACACCCCGCGCATCGCCGACGGACGCATTCCGCTCACCCTGCATCTGCTCTCGCCGGGTGGACGCCCCTTGCAGGTCACCCAGGACCTGCGCAACTTCTGGGCGAACACCTACACGGAAGTAAAAAAGGAAATGAAGGGGCGCTATCCCAAGCATCCGTGGCCGGACGATCCGTGGACGGCGACCGCCACCCATCGGGCCAAGCCGCGCGGGACATGATGCCGCCGGCGGCGCGCCCTCACGCGCCCCGCGCATTCATGGCTGGCGGCTGACCGCGTCATCTGGTCCTGCGGCGGTGGCCCGATGGAGCGGCTACAGTCGTCATCCGGTCGTGGCTGGCGGATAACACGCCCTACACGGCCCACGGGCGACACTGGACCAGAACCGAGGCAAAGGACCCCCCATGAGCAGATTGACTGTGATTACCGACCGCGCCCTCGAGCGCGCCCTGGACCTGGCAAGCACCGCCGGTGACGGCCTCAAGCATGCTGGCAGCAACCTGCGCCACTTCGGGCCGCAGGCGACCGACTGGATCAAGACCGGCGCGGCGCTTGGCGCAGTGAAGACCGGCAGCAAGGTGGCCGCCAAGGTGGTGCGTCGCAACCCGGCCGTGACCATCGCCGCTGCCGCCGTCGGCGTGGGCCTGCTGGGCTACGCGCTGTACCGCAAGCAGCAGAAGAAGAAGCTCGCCAACGGCGAGGTGGTGAACGGCCAGGCGCAGCGCATCAGCGCCCGCAACCGTCGCGCCAGCACCGTGGTGGACGAACACAGCGACATCGGCAGCGACGCCTGATCCTTTCGGGTCAGCGTTGACGCATCGAAACCGCCGGCAACGCCCGGCGGTTTTTTTTTGGGCGGGGTAGAGCCACCCATGGGTGGCTGCGTCTTACGCCCGGCACCGCGCGCAGCCCCCCATGGGGTGGCGCTACCGGATCTCGCGCCATTGGCCGGGTTGCAGGTCATCCAGCGCATGCGCGCCCATCGACACCCGCACCAGCCGCAGCGTGGGTAGGCCCACGGCCGCGGTCATCCGCCGCACCTGGCGGTTGCGCCCTTCGCGCAGGGTGATCGCCAGCCAGGTATCGGGGACGGTCTTGCGGAAACGGACCGGCGGATCGCGCGGCCACAGCGTCGGTGCAGGGTCCAGGCGCTCCACGCCCGCCGGCAACGTCGGCCCATCGTTGAGCTGTACGCCACGCCGCAATGCCTGCAGCTGGTCGTCGCTGACCGTGCCTTCCACCTGCACCCAATACGTTTTGTCCGCCTTGTGCCGCGGATCGGTGAGGGTGTGCGCCAAGCCACCGTCATCGGTGAGCAGCAGCAGGCCCTCGCTGTCGTAGTCCAGCCGCCCGGCCGCATACACCGCCGGCGGCAGCCCGAAGCCGGCCAGTGTCGCGCGCGGCGGCTGGCTGCGGTCGGTGAACTGGCACAGCACGTTGAAGGGTTTGTTGAAGGCGATCAGCATGGCGGAAACGGCAGCGGGGGACGGGCCATTGTCCCATCCCCCGCTCGTGTGTGATGCAGGACAGCCAGCAGCAGGTCTTGGGCGGTCAGGGCTTCACGAAGCGCAGGGTCATGCGGTCGCTCTCGCCGATGGCCTGGTACTTCGCATCGTCTGCCTTGTCGTGCTGGTTGGTCGGCGGCAGGGTCCACACCCCGTTCGGGTGGTCCTTGGTGTCGCGCGGGTTGGCGTTGATCTCGCTGCTGCCGGCCAGTTTGAAGCCCGCCGCCTCGGCCATCGCGATCACCTGCTTCTGGCCCACGTAGCCGCTCTTGTCGTCTGCGGGCACGTCGGCCTTGGCACGGTGTTCAACCACGCCCAGCACGCCACCGGGCTTGAGCACCTTGTAGAAGCCGGTGAACATGCCCTCGGCCTGGTTGGCGCTGCGCCAGTTGTGCACATTGCGGAAGGTCAGCACCACATCGGCCGAGTTGTCCGCACCGAACTGCGGCGCGGTCGGGTTGTAGGCCACCACTTTGCTCTTGCCATACAGCGCGGCATTGGCGGCGAACTTCTTGTCCAGGCCATCGCGGCTGCGCTGCTGGTAGTCGCGGCCGCGGCCTTCGGGCACCGCCATCGGATCGACCACCGCGGCGACATAGCTGCCCTTGTCGCGCAGCAACGGGCCCAGGATTTCCGCGTACCAGCCGCCGCCCGGGGTGATCTCGATGACGGTCTTGCCCGGTGCCACGCCGAAGAACGAGAGCGTCTGCGCCGGATGCCGCCACGCATCGCGCTTGACGTTGGCCGGGTCGCGGCCGTTGCCCTGCACCGCCGCCTGCACCGCCGGGGTGATTGCGATCTGTGCGTTGGGGCCGGCCGGCTTGGTCGCCAGGGCCGGGGCGGACAGCAGCAGCGTGGACAAGGTGAACAGGCAGGCAGTGGTCAGCGAACGGGTTTTCATCGGCGTCTTCCAGTGGCGGGATGCGGCGAGACTAGCAGCCGCGATGCCCAAGGTGTTCACAAAACGTTAGTGCGATGCAGCACAGCGGAACGCTGTTTTGTGGCAGCCGCCGCAGCGCTGTCATGGCCGCGGATCTATGCTGGTGCATTGGATTTCCACAGGAGCACCTCTCCCATGACTGCATCGCGCGAACTCGGCCGCTCCGGCCTGACTGTGCAACCCATTGCCTTCGGCGGCAACGTGTTCGGCTGGAGCGCCGACGAGAAAACCTCGTTCGCGCTGCTGGATGCCTTCGTCGACGCCGGCTTCAACCTGGTGGATACCGCCGATGCGTATTCGGCCTGGGTGCCGGGCAACAGCGGCGGCGAATCGGAGACCATCCTGGGCCGCTGGTTCAAGCACAGCGGCAAGCGCGACAAGGTGGTGCTGGCCACCAAGGTGGCCAAGTGGGTCGAGCGCCCGGGCCTGTCGGCCGACAATATCGCCGCGGCGGTGGAAGATTCGCTGCGCCGCCTGCAGACCGATGTGATCGATCTGTACCAGGCGCACGAAGACGACGAATCCACGCCGCTGGAAACCACCCTGGCCGCGTTCGGCCGCCTGATCGAACAGGGCAAGGTGCGTGCCATCGGTGCGTCCAACTACAGCGCCAGCCGCCTGCGCGATGCGCTTGCGGTGTCGGCCGACTATGCGCTGCCGCGTTATGAAACGTTGCAGCCGGAGTACAACCTGTACGACCGCGCCGGCTACGAGGCAGAACTGGAACCGCTGGTGCGCGACCAGGGCATCGGCGTGATCAGCTACTACTCGCTGGCCAGCGGCTTCCTGAGCGGCAAGTACCGCAGTGCCGCCGATGCGGGCAAGAGCAGCGCGCGCGGCCAGAGCGTGGTGAGCAAGTACGTCAACCCACGCGGGCTGCGCATCCTGACGGCGCTGGATGACATCGCCGCCGGGCACGGCGCCAGCCCCTCGCAGATCGCATTGGCATGGTTGATCGCGCGCCCTGGCATCACCGCACCGATCGTCAGCGCGACCAGCGTCGAACAGCTGAAGGATGTGCTGGCTGCTGCCCAGGTGGCATTGTCGGCGCAGGATATCGCGCAGCTGGACCGAGCCAGCGGGGAACACAGCTGATCTTGCACACACACCGCAGAATGCAGACAGGGCCGCCTCGTGCGGCCCTGTTCATTTTGTGGGAATGTCGCGATTTCGCGGAAGCTCCCCGACCGCTTTATGCGCCACACGCGTGAACTCCCCGTCATGCTGGCGTGACGACTATAATCCTTGATAATAATGAATGAGCGCCTACCCGGCGCATATATCGCCTATTCCGCACAAATATAGGTGCTGCACGTCATCCAGAATTAGTGACGCACTTATCATAATAATTATATATATGTGATGCATATCACATATAAGTGCATCCGCGATTTACAGCACTTACTGAACACTATCTAACTGCACGCACGGAGTGGTTCTTCTTTCACGGACGGAGGGGAAGACGGAATGGCAGTTTTCAGAATGCGCCAACGCCCGGCACCGGTGCGCAGTTACCAGGACGGATCGCGCGCCGCCGCAACGCCGCCAAACGCCGGCAGCGGATGTGCACAGCGCGATGGTCCCCGCAGACCTTTCCCCATTGATTATCCATGCACCCCGGCCGCATCGGTTGATGCGGCGGTGCATGCCTTATTCCTGTCGTCGCGCTGATCGGGGCGACGTCGGAATCGCACGTCCTGCCACGCTGTGCAGGTGGCAGGCGTTGCGCCCATCAATGTTCCAGACGTCAAAAGGAGCAGTTGAATGAGCAATACCACGCACGAAGAGACCAGCAACGATGGTCTTGATCTGTTTGCCGAAGAACTGGACCAGAAGCTCAATGCCGCTGCGGCGGCGGGCTGCAGTTCCACCCTCGGCAGCTCCACTTCGTTCAGTTGCGTCGCAGGCACCTTCTGCAGCTTCGGCTGTATCGGGTCGGCCTGTACCGCAGCCGTCGAAGTAATGGCATGACCCGCACCTTCCAGTCATCCGACTCGAAGTACCGCTCATCTCAAGGAGAATCACCATGAACGACAACAACGACATCGACCTGTTCGCCGACGAACTGGATGACCGCATGAACGCAGCGGCCATCGCCGGCACGGTTTCATCGGGCACCTGCCTGAGTTCGGCCTCCACCGGTGGCACCTCGTCGGCCTCGTGCGGCTGCAGCTTCAGCAGCCTGTGCAGCGCCTCGTTCGAGCAGACGATGTAAGAAGGCCATGAGGTATCCGGGGAAGCAATAACTCGATTGCCACCCGCTCACTCGTTCCATTGGTCCAACCCTCAGGACGTCGGCACCTCGCGCCGAAGACACTGGTGAAAGCCCGGTATGGAATCCATGTGAGTCCCCTGCCCCACCCCTCCGCACGCGTTCCACCGACCAGGACAACCCGTAGCCATGCCTGCCGCGAACACGAACCGTACCGCATCCGTGCAGCACCACCGCACCTGCATCCTGCACGTGCCGGACCTGCTGCCGCTGGCCCGCCTTGTCGCCGCCGGGTGCGATCGGCATACCACCACGTCAGTCTGCGTGAGCGCCACCGAGCCCCTCCCACTGCATGCGCTTGCCAACGTTGACGCCTGCGTGGTGCTGCTGTCGTCCTGCCACTCCGACCAGGACGCGGCGGAACTCAATGTCCAGCTGGAGCAACTCAAGATCCCCACGCTGTTCGTTTCCTGCGGCAGCGAGCGTGTCCGCGTGGGGCCTTGGTGCCACTACGGCCACACCGCATGCCTGGCATGCGTCGATTCGATCTCACGCTGCTTCGCAGACGCCGACACAACACGGGGCCGGGCTTGCCAAGGCCTGGACGATGCCGACCTGGCAGGCCTGATAGAGAACACATTCACCGCGATCCTTGCCCGATGCAGTCCGCTCCTCGATGGCGCCGTTCTCCATCACGACGGCGCGGATCGCGTTGAATACGTTCTCAAAGACCCACTGTGCCCGGTCTGCTCCAGCTGGTCGCGGCAGCCTATGGAGACGCTATATGCACAGCACGGCTGATACGCCCACACAGGTCAACGGCTATCTCACCCCCGAGGATATCTTCGCCAGGACTGCCGAGCTGCTGGATGCCCGCACAGGGCTGGTCAATCCGCCGATGGAGCTCCCCGCCGATAGTGGGTCGGCACAGATCATCGTGTATTCCTCGGCGCTGAGCAGGCTGCAGAACGCGCTGCCCCATATTGAACTGCGTGCCGATGATGGGCTGATCATGTCTGGCTCCGGCTCGTCGGTGAGACGTGGCCCGGCACGCGCCAAGGCGGTGTGCGAGGCACTGGAACGGTATTGCAATATCAGCTACGACCCCGCCGCCATCCGCGTGGCGACCCGCAATGAACTGGGCGATGCTGCGCTCGACCTGAGCCTGTTCCATCGCGGACAGGACAGCGAGTACAAAGCAGTTTCCTCGCATATACGCGCCTCCGATGAGCTCAAGATGCGCTGGGTGAAGGGATCCTCGCTCGTGACCGGCCGCGAGCTGTGGGTGCCGTTTTCGGCGATCTACATCGCCACGCCATACAAGTACCCTGGCGAGGCATTCGTGATTCCGATCTCGACCGGCAGTGGCTTGGCCGCATCGTACGCGCGGGCCGCGGTGGCCGGCACGCTGGAGTTGGTCGAGCGCGATACGCTCAGCCTGGTGTGGCTGCAGAAAATGCGGCTGAAGCGTATCGACATTTCCGCCAGCCGCAATGTCGAGTTGGTCGAACGCGCAAGGATGATCGCCCAATCAGGCATCGAACAGTTCTTTTTCGATGCAACCACCGACATTGGATTTCCCACCGCTTACCTCATCCAGCGCGCCCCCGGCCGCAGCCTCCACATCCTGGTGATGGCAGCGACCCGTCTCAACATGGAGGATGCGATCATTCGTGTGATGGACGAAGCGTCCTCCTCGCGCATCGCGCTGGAATCCCTCGCCCGGCAGCCAAAGCTGTATCGCGCCGAGGACTTCCGCAGCTTCACGCGACTGACCGACGGCGCCGTGTTCTATGGGGACCCGGCAAACGAACACGCCTTCGACTTCCTGTTGCGTGATCACCAGACCGTCGCACTGGAAGACATCGGCTCCCAGCGCGTGGCCAAGGACACCGAGATGATGGACGAGGTGGTGGCGGCGTTCCGACGCAGCGAACTGGAACTGATCTGCGTGGACCTGACCACCCCCCAGCTCAAGCGGATCGGGTTGCGCAGCGTGCGCATGCTGGCCCCGCAGCTCATGCCGCTGACCATCAACTACAACATGAAGTATGGGGCGACCCCGCGCCTGTACCAGGCCCCGCAGCGCATGGGCTTGGAAGTGCACGGCTTCGATGCGCTCAACCCGTGGCCGCAGCCCTTCGCCTAGGAGAACACATGGTCGATTTTCTGATGCAGGACTGCATACAGGGCCATCAGCACCTGCTGGACCGCCTGGATGCGCGCGCGCGGCGGATACATGCCGATGACCCGTCTGCGATGACACCACGCAGGCGCCTTGCGTCCTGTCAGGTGTACCTGGTCGCAGGTGGCGAGGTGGGCCGACGCACCGCCGACAAGCTCGCCGCCCTTGGGCTCGGCTACCTGTCCGTCGCGGCGGCGACAGCACAGGATCAGACAGCCCTGCGCCAGGCGTTTCCGGCCGGGGCACGTGGCGACTGCAGCGTATTGCCCGGTGCCTACGACATCTACGCCGCAGCGCTGCAACTGGGCATGCACCAGCTGATCTGCTTTGCGTCCTCACGCCCACATCCGGCCGTGCAGGCCCAACTGAACGGGGCAGCCGTGCGGCTGGGCATTCCGTTCGTGCAGACCGCCCTGTTCGCCCACGAAATCCAGCTGGGCCCCACCGTCATCCCCGGTGCCACCGCGTGCCATGCCTGTTACCAAGCACGCCTGAAGGCCAATTACGCGCGCTCGGACGTCCCCGAGGCGCGTGACCGCTTCCTGGACCGGAACCCGACGTTCGAGTTCGCCGGACGCCTGGTGGCCGTGGACGAGCTGGCCGCCACGTTGACCACCTCGGAGGTGGAGAGGGTGTTGTCCAATCACGCGCCACCGGTGGCGCTGAGCACCGAGGTGAGCATCAACGCGCTCACCCAGACCCGGCAGAAGCACTTCGTTCCCTACCTGGAATGGTGCGCGGTGTGCCAGCACACCCGCGCGCCGGACGCCACCGGCGAGTTTTCATCGTTCGTCCAGGCAGCCGCCCGCTAGCCACGCCACCGTGGACTTTTGTACCGGATATTGGGGAAGACAATCACGATGAAAGAACATTTTTTCATGCGCGAAGGTGTCGGCCGCGGCGCCGGCATGGTCGTCCACGAGTTCACCAAGAACTTCGAACATGGGCGTCGTCATCTGCAATCGGAGCAGGCCGTCGGCCGTGCCGGCGATTGGGGATCGGCGGCCTTCCCGTTGGCGCTGGATCAGCGACCGGTCAGCTACGCCATGGATGCGCAGGGACCGGCACTGGATGGCCTCCTGGAGGTCCTTTACAGGCGCCGCAGCGTGCGCGGCTATGCGCCCGGCGCGCTGCCGATGGGGCACCTTGGAAGGCTGCTTGAGATGGCCTATCCGCCGGAATCGCATGACCCGCACTACGTTCCGGCGACGGCGCCACACCAGTCCACCGGACGCTGGAACGGGCATGTCACCGCCTGCCGCCTGGTGCTGCTGGCACGCAATGTGGCGGGGCTGCCGTCGGCGGTATACCTGGTCGATGAACGCGAACGGGTGCTGCGCCGGATCGGCACCCAGGGGCTTGCTGGAATGGATGCACTGCTGGCCGATGCGTGCTTCCAGCGCGAGTTCCATTCTTCCCCGGCGCTGTTCCTGCAGTTCGGCTCCATCCATGATGCGATCACCCGCTACGGTGAGCGCGGTTACCGCTACATGTTGTTCGAGAACGGGGTCATGATCCAGCGGCTGTACCTCGCCGCCGCGGCACTGTCATTGTCCGCCTGCGTGACCGGTAGTCTGGTGCAGAAGCAGGTGGAGCGATGGGTCGGCGCCGATGGCTACAGCGCCGCCCTGCTCAACGGCTTCGCGGTCGGGATGCGCAACCCGCCCCGCCCGGAGCTGACGTGAGCAGCATGCCGTTGGACCCTGCGGCGGCGGGGACGACGCTGGAGACGCTGCAGACCGAAGCTGCCAGCGGTGCGCCGGCGCTGGCCGGTGGCGTCAGCTGGCACGTGTTCGGTGCCCCGATCGATGGTCGGCTGCGCTACGTGGTCAAAAGCGCGATCTCGGGAAACTACCTGATGACCTCCGCCTTGGGCGTGGACATCCTCGCAAGCCTGGATGGAAATCGCGACCTGGACGCCCTGTGCCAGCACGTGTCGGCGCTGCACGGCAAGCCGGTGCCCGCTGCGCGACTGAGCCAGTTCCTGGATACCTGTCTGGTCAACGGCATGATCCAGGTCGATTCATGGGGTGATGGGAAGGAGATCGTGGCCGATGCGGGCGCGCGCCGCGAAAGGCTGGGCATTTACAGCAAAGTGCATAACGCCGATGCGTTGCTGGACATGATCCTGGAGTACCGGCGCTGGTGGCTGAATCCGGTTACCAAGGCCGCAGCGGCAGTGCTGTGCCTGCTGGGGCTGGCCAACATCTTCCTCATTCCCCCGGGCGGTGGACTGATCGCGCCGCTCAAGCAGATGGATATGTCCTACACCGATGTCTTTCTGCTGGCCCTGCCAATGGTGTTTGTCATCGAGCTGGCGCTGCACGAGCTTGGCCATGCGCTGGCATGCCGCCTCATGGGCGCGCGTCCCAAGGGGTTCGGAGTGGGCCTGCTGTTCGGAGTATTGCCCATCGTGTTCACCGAGACGACCGACTCCTACACCATCCCCAGCCGCACCAAGCGCGCCTTCGTCTCATTCGCCGGCCCCATGGTCAACCTGATGAGTTTCGGACTGGTGATGAGCCTCTACTGGTCGGTCGCCCCTGGCGGTTTGGCGGCCAAACTGCTGCTGGCCTACAGCGCGCTGCCGCTGGCCTCCTTCCTTGTCAGCATGAATCCATTTTACCTGCGCATGGACGGCTATTGGATCCTTGCCGACTGGCTGGAAAGACCCAACCTGCGCCGCGATGCAATGCGCTATCTCAAATCGATGTTCACACGCGGCAGTGCCAGGCCGGCCCCTGTCCAGCGGGACCGCAGGGAAAAGCTGACGTTGTCGTTGTACCTGCTGGTGGCGGTGGGCTGGACGGTGACCTTCATCAGCTACGTCACCGTCGAAGGCCTGCGGACCATGTATTCGATCATGCAATCGTTCTTTACCCAATCGGTGTATTTCTAAGCGCGAGCAAAGGGGTATGACGTTGTCCAGCCACTGGAAGATGTCCCGTTACGCTCTGGTCCGCATGAGCGGTGCCACCCAGGATGCCCTGGTCGATCTGCGCTTCGAGCGCGCCTCGGCACATGTTCAACGCCTGCACGCCATGGGCCAATGGCTTGGTGTGCAGCGCGAGCATGTATGCGAGCGGGTTCTGTTCGAGTTGATCCGCACCGCCAGCGGCGCGGACAAGTCGCAGCTGGTTGGAATCCGTCGCAAGCTTTACAACGGCAAGTTGCCCAGGCGCCAGGACATGGCGGTCATCATCGAGCACCCGGACCGCGTGGCACGTCGCGCCGTCATTCGTTATTACCTGCGCCTGCAACGCTACCAGTCCACCACCCGGGGCGACAGCGCCGAACGCGCACGCCTGGCGTTCAACCAGGAGCTGCAGCGCAAGCGGGACGTACTGGTTCAGCACCTTGCCACCCCGCAATTCCTGAAAGCACTGCAGGTCGCCTCGCCGAGCCTGGCCGGCAGCGTCGCCAAGCTGGTAACCCGCCCCACCGCAGGCTGGGCCAAGAAGGAACGGCAGATCGAAGTCCGTGCGGTGCGCTACCTGACCCGCATGCTGATCAAGACCAGCCCGTTCGGACGCTTCGGGCCGGTGGCATTGGCCAGCTACGACGACACCGCAGACGATGTCGTGCGGCTGGACACCAATGGTGCGGTCACCGAAACCGTGTCGAGCCTCAACCTGTCGTTCGTCGACCGCCTGTTGTCCACACTGGGGCGCCACCCCCTGGTCGCTGGGCAGCTCCCGGTGAAACTCAATGGCAGCTACTTCCTGGATGGTCACGACATCTGCTTTTACAGCCCGGCCGAACGCAACAACCTGCCCAAATACACCACCCTGCGCCGCGGCAGGTTCCTGCGACAGATTCAGGTGGTCGTGGAGTTCCTGGAAGCCGCGTCGGCCCCGCCGACCGCCGCCGGGCTGGCCGAAGCACTGCTTGCGCAAGGGGCCAGTGAGCACTGGGAGGACCCCAAGGACGTCCAGCCGTTTGTCGAGAGCCTGATCGTTTCGGGCCTGCTGGTGCGCGAGCTGATGGTCCCGACCAACATCATGGACCGGCTGGACGGACTGGCTCAGCTGCTGGACACGCTGGCCGTGAACGTGCCTGACGAATGGTCGGCCGGGTTGCGTGAACTGCGCGACCTTGGTCATCGGTTCGCCGACATGGGGTTGCGCGACCGCGACCGTGCCATCCGCCGCGCCGACCAGTTGCTCGGTGAACTACTGGACAGCACCGTTGACCCCAGCGCGCGAATGGCGCGCGACCGACGCCTGTTTGTCGAAGACACATACACGCGCGGGGGTAGCTTCACCCTGGGCCGGCCGTTCTGGGACCATGTTGGCGCGGATGTGGCCGCCTTCGTCGAACTGCTGTGCCGACGCGACCGCGGCGGACTCGGCTACCAGCTGATGAAGGACATCTTCATCCAGCATTACGGCGAGGGCGGCGTCTGCGAAGACGCCGGAAAGTTCGGCAACGAGCTCGCCAAAACCGCCTTCAAGCCCACCGCGATGGGCACCGCCGGCTTCGCCCATTCGGCACGGGTAAACGACAACGCGTGGCGTTACTTCACGTGGCTGCAGGCCGCCGTGGACCAGTCCGGTGGGGTGTCGGACATCGACCTGGGGCGCGACCGGGTACAGTCCCTGGCCGAGGAGTTCAGCGGCTGGGAGCTGCCACGCACGTCCATCGCGCTGCACCTGCAGTTCGTGGCCGCTTCCGCCGAAGCCCTGGCCGCCGGCGACTTCCAGGTGGTTCTCAACTACACCCTGCCCGGCCACGGTCGTTTTTTCACCCGCTACTGCGCGTATTACGACCAGCAAGCCAGCCCGGGAACGCCGCTGAGCGACCAGCTGGCCTCGGAAACCCGGCTGATCGGCACTAGCGCCGGTGGCATCGAGCCGGTCGAGATGGTGTCCATCGTCAACCACAACGCGCAGATCCACCGCCCGCTGACCGGCCGGGTGATCGTGGCACCCGGCGAGCACGTGCAACTCCCCCCGGAAAACGTGATCGGCATGCGTGAGCTGCAGCTTCGCCACGATAGCGACAGCGGCGAGATGCGCGTGTTCGCAAGCGGCGAGGAGATCCTGCCGCTGTACATGGGGTTCTTCCACTCGATGGCGCTCCCATACAGCCACCGCGTGCTGGCCGATGCATCGCCGCACGCCTTCCACGCCGAGCGGTTCAGGTTGTTGGAATTCAGCGAAAACACCGGCGCCGGTCGACGCGGGCCAGGTGCCACGGCGATCCGCCATTACCCGCGGCTGCGGTGCGGGCGCCTGGTGATCCAACGCCAGGCCTGGGTGGTGGACTTCAGCGAGCTCGCACCGCACTTCGTGGAGCCAAGCGATGACTTCGACCTGTTCGTCAAGGCCAATCTATGGCGGCTGGCGCATGGCCTTCCCCCCATGTGCTTCGTGCGTGTCCGCCGCCGACGCGCCAATCCGGGCGAGATCACCAGCGCGATCAATCCGAACGAACACAAGCCGATGTTCCTGGATTTCGAGAACATGTTCACCGTACGCAGCTTTGCTGCCGCCTGCGCGAGCCAGCCGGTGGACACCGTGCAGTTCGACGAGGCGCTGCCGGAACAGGGTGATACTCCGCTGGTGAACGCCGGCTCGCCGGTGACGCTGGAAATGCAGATCGAGATCAACCGCCAGGTGGAGCCGGCCGATGCAGCTTGATGCTTACCGCCAACTCGGATTCTGGACCTTGGCGCTGGGCTACTACGCACGGCACGATCCCGATGCGATGCTCGATCCCGAGGGTGACCAGGTCGTGGCGGACTTCGTGGCGCCGCTGGTGCGACAGCTGCGCGACGAGGACCTGCTCGCCGACTACAGCTGGATGCGCTACGCCGAGGGCGGATTTCATCTGCGCTGCCAGTTCCGGGCGCAATCGGATGATCAGGCCACACTCCAACAGGACTGCATCCGGGCCCATTTCCAGCGGATCAAGCTTGCACGTCCAGCGCTGTTCACCGGCGAGCAACGGCTGTCTCCGATGGCTGCGGCACTGAACCGCCGCTCCGGCGTGAACACACTGCACGCGCCCGGCACACTGCAGGCCGGCGTAGCGCGCGATACCGGCGAGGAGCATGTCTACGACCAGACCAGCAGCTACCTGTATGTGATGCGCGCACAGACGCTATGGTCGGACGTCGCGCTGCAGGCCGTGGCCGCCACCACCACCTACGCACAACGGTTGTGGATTGCACTACCGGCGGCACTTGCACTCCTGCGCCAGCATGCGACCTGCGCGTCCCAGCATGCTGCGCAGGCATTGTTCATCGCCGCCACCTGGCGACAGCACTTCGGCATCGATGCGACCATCGGCGATGCGCAGGCGGCGCGGGTGTGGGCGCAATGCGACCGCATCGAAGCGCTGGCCGCCAGCATCGCAACATCGCCGCTGCAGACGGTCCGGCACCTGCCAGAAACCTTGCATCACCTCGCCGAGCACGCGCTGGCCCGGGGCCAGGCAGGGGTGACGTCGCTCGCCGCTGAACGGCCCGAACTGCGGGCCATGCAGGTACTGTCACTGGTCCACCAGGTATTCAATCGTCTGGGTATCAGCCTGATCGACGAGACCGCGATCTGCGCGCTTGTATATCGCTGGGTCGCGACCGACGCGGCAGTGCCGGTGGAGACGATCCAGGCCGAAGTGGCGACGTGGATCCAGCACTGGAGTCGACCACATGTCGCTGCTGCCT
The DNA here is from genome assembly GCF_024519465.1 of Stenotrophomonas sp. Ste86. GTDB lineage: Bacteria > Pseudomonadota > Gammaproteobacteria > Xanthomonadales > Xanthomonadaceae > Stenotrophomonas. The sequence continues at coordinate 157,372 of NZ_JALJRW010000006.1, forward strand.
GAGCCTGGCTGGCTGTACCTGCGCATCTTCCCCGGTCATGGCGACCAGTCCGCAGACGCGCCGGTAGCGCTGGAACACAGCGCCGATGTCCTGCTGACGCACTGCCTGCTGCCGACCTTGCGACGGCTGCAGCAGGCCGGGAGCATCCAGGGCTACTTCTTCCTGCGCTATGCAGAACAGGGCTACCACCTGCGGGTGCGTTGCCGTGTCCGCGACCAAGACCAACACAGCGTGGCCAGAACTGCACTTCTGGCTGCGCTCGATACGCATCTTCTGGACGATCCGCACACTTTCCCTGGGGCAAGCGACAGCGCCGGGTTGATTGCCGACGGACGCATCCGCGACAGCCACTACCAGCCCGAGCTGGACAAGTATGGCGGACGCTCGGGGCTGGACGTGGTGGAGTCGCATTTCCATGGCTGCACGGATCTGGCCGCTGAAGCGCTGGCTCTGGCCGCGCAGGGCTTCAAGCGCGACCACCTGTCGGTGTGGCTTACCGGACAGATCATGTACGCGCTGGAGTTGAACGGCGCAGAGGCCGCCGGGCTGCTGGCCGGCTATGCGCGCTATTGGATGCCCGCCACCGGCATGGACATGGGCCAGGCGAGCGATGCATTGGAACAGGCCTATACCACGCGCCAGCGTGCGATTGCCGGGCTGCTCCCCGATGCCCGCGGGGACAGCGTCTACGCGAGCACCTACCCGCAGGTGGAGCGCCACCTTGGTACCGCACGCCACCTGTTCGTGAACACCGTGGCGCGCCTGCGCACCCTCGAAGATCAGGGCCGCCTGCACAGCAGCGCCCTGGCGCCGCTGGAACAGCATGCCATCGCATCCGAGCGCATCGGACGCCACCGGCTCACCTATCTGCTGATCGTGCCAAACCTTCTGCACATGATGAACAACCGGATCGCCGTCAACGTCCTGACCGAGGCCCGGCTGGCGTTCTTCATGGCACGTAACTTTGCCGGGGAGACCGCCGTGCAACGGTCCGCGTTGCCGGTGATGCTGCAGCCTGCCCCGCTTCACTCGATACCCCCGGCCCCACCGCCGGGAGCCGCGACATCGCGCGTGGACCACGTTGCCCGGAGCCAGGAATCATGAACCAAGGCAAGACCCTTTCACTCAGCGAATTGCTCGCACTCGACCCTCAGATGGCGATGCCCGACCGCCCACGCGTGCCGGCCGATCTGCTGCGCGTCACCGACAGCCAGACCACCGAAGTGGTCTTTGGCGCGGCATCCACCGTGGTCTTCGGTGGCAAAGCGGTGAGCAGCCTGTTCCCGCAACTGTACCCATTGCTGGATGGTCGGCGGACGCTCCAGGAGATCGCCGACCATCTTGATCACATCCCGCCGGCGCATGTGCAGAAAGCGATCTCGATGATGTACATGAAAGGCATCATCGAGGATGGTGTTGCCGCCGCACCGGTCGATCCCACACTGGCGCGGCGATTCCCGGCACAGCTGCAGTTCTATTCGCGCTACTTGGACCTGACCCGGGTCTACCGTAATCGCGACGATGTTCTGCAGCGCCTGCGCGACAGCCGGGTGCTGCTGGTGACCGATGCGCCCTGCGCGCCCACCCTGGTGAACGCATTGGCCGAGTTCGGACTGGGCCAGCTGGACCTGGTCTGCAGCCCTGACCTGGCCGCCCAGGTCCAGGCTGCAGGGCAGGACCTGCAGGTGCGCCATCTGTCCGATTCACCGTCAACGTATCTGCGCGACCATGCCGCGCAGCAATTGCACGGGCATGCCCTGGTGGTGCTGCTGGTGGGCCGGCATGCATCAGCGCTGCTTGAGGCGATCAACACCGCCACGCGCACCACCAGCGCGCGCATTGCCTATGCGGTGATGGGACCGGAGCGCGTGCAGATCGGCCCGATCGTGGAACGCGACTTCACCCCCTGTTTCACCTGCGCGGGCGATACCGCGCCGGGCGCGGACGCCTGTCTGGATCCACTGGCGGTCGACTATGGGATACATACCTTCAGCCTGGCCTGCCTGACCCTGCTCACCCACCTGGCGCCGATCACCACCGCCGATCGGATCCAGGTGCTGTCGGCCGATACGCTGGGGTTCGAAGGCACCCCGTTGTATCGGCAACCGGGATGCCCGGCATGCGGGCTGGGAGGCGCCAACGGCTCGGACCTCACGGCCTGGTTCGCCACCGGTGCGCAGCTTCGTCACTCACTGGCGTGGTTCTACAACGAGAATGCGAATTTCAAGCGTCACCACATGATCCCCAAGGGTCACCAGGTCCACTACGAAGAGAAGAACACGCGTGCCGCTGCCGGTGCCGTGAAGACCATGGACAATGCAACGGCACAGCGCATCGAACTGGCCACCTCCCTGCCCGCCGGACTGCTGCAGCCCTATGCAGGCGACTATGCGCTGTCGAGCGATTGCAGCGGGGTGCCGTTGCCGCAGCGAATCAACATGCTGCTCAGCGTGGCGGCCACCCGCCGCGTACAACCGATTGCTGAAGGGATGGAGGTCGGCTTCCGGGTAGTGCCTTCCGGCGGCGCGCTGTCGTCGCAGAACCTGTATCTGGTCAACTTCTCCGTTCCGGAGCTGCAGCAGGGCATCTTTTACTGCAACCCCGACGGAGATTTCAATCGCGTCGGCGACGGCATCGCCAGCCTCGACGACCTCGGCCTGCTGGTGCAACCGGATTGGCAGGAGCGGCTGCCGCAGGCGGCCGTGGTAATCACCGAGGCGTATGGGCGGGTGGAAAGCAAGTACATGGGCATAAGCTATCGCTACACGCTCAGCGATGCAGGCGCGATGCTCGCCACGCTGATGGCGTTGGCGGCACGGCTTGGAATCGACCTTGCACATACGGCCAATTTCTACGATGACACGCTTGCCGCTACCCTGCGTTGCCAAGGCATAATCGAGTATCCCGCGCTTGTGTGCCTGCTCTACGACGCAAGCACGGATGTGGCCGCACAGGAGGCGGCATGAGCCAGTCGCCACCGTTTCTCCTGGTCGAATTCTATTATCCGATGATCGATGACGGCAATGGAGGGGACTGCATCGGCGACGCCTGCCTGGTGGCCGTACTGCAGCCGCTGGCCCGGACACTGTCGGCCCATCCCGGGGTGGAGAGCTATGATTTCATGCGCTACTCGATCGACGGTTACCACCTGCGCATCAAGTTCCATGGCCAGCGCTGCGCACTGCAAAGGCTTGCCGACGAAGGCGTTCGCCCGGCCCTGCAGGCGTTTGCGCTCAGCCACGCGCGCTTGCTCGCGCAGGACATGGCCTTGGGCGATTTTGGCCAGCGCCTGGTGGCGCGGCTGGGCAAGGAGGGGGATTCACTGAAGGAAGGGGGCGATTTCGCGCTGCGCATGGCGCGCGATGCGTCGGAGCTGTTCGAGTCTGCGGCGGTCCGCAGCGACTACCTGGCGCTGTCGCGCTGCATGTGCGACCTGCTGCTGGTGGCGATCGAGCAGGACCTCCTCCCGCGGGAGCGCCGCACGCTGGTAAGGCTCATGCTGGTGCAGTTGCTGGAGGCCAGCGGCCTCAATGCGGCGGGGCTGCACTATCTGGCAACGTTCGCCGCGCGTCAGTGGCAGGGGTACTTCAATATCGACCCGGCGCAGATCGCCAGCTGCCGCGCTACCGCCGCTGCCGCAGCGGAAAGGTTTTCCTCGTTCCTGGCCGGGGCAGGTGACAGCGCGGCGAGCGCCAGGGCACTGCCGGCGCGCTTCCGACCGGCATACGAACTGCACATGCGGCAGATGCTGCCGATGATGGCGGCGCTGGTGGACATTGGCCAGGGCGGTGCAGCCACCAGTCATACCGCACTGCGCCTGCTCAGCATGGTGCACCTGGCGCACAACCGGCTGGGCCTGAACATCCTGCAGGAAATCATCTTCGCCGAGCTGGCGATCCGTCACTTCGCCATTGGTCTGGACCAGGCCGAAGTTCACGACAACACCGCGTGGGTGGACAGAAACCTGACCACTTACCTGGCCAACGCCGGTGGCATCACGCTATGAGCCCCGTCGCTTTCAAGGAGACAGCAATGAAGAAGAACCCGCTTCTGATCATCGGTGTGGTTGGCCTGGTTATCACGGCCGCCATGCATCTGGGCATGAGCTTGGCCGGGGTCAGCCGGGCCGGTTCCGGGCTTGGACTGTGGATGGCCTGTTACAGCGCATGGCTCGGCTTTTCGATCATCGGCCTGGTGCTGTCCAGGAAGCGTTGACAGTCAGATCCGCCCACCGCAGCCGCATGCACGCGAAGGATACGATGGATACCGTGGCGACACTTCCCGATACCCCCCGGCCCAGCGCCTGGACGACACTGCTCAATGTTCTCGTTTCACCCGCCGCCGCATGTGATGACATCGCGCGGCGCCGACGCCACGCCCTGCTTCCGCTGGTACTGCTGCTGCTCTCCTTTTCGACATTGTGGGTCTACTACTACAGCCGGGTTGATTTCGGCTGGTTGTTGGAGAGGATGATCGACAGCAGCATGGCGCGGATGAAGGAGGGCGTGTCGCGCCAGGAGGTGGAGATGCGTATGGGCGAGTTGACCGCCGGCATGATGTGCGCGCTGATGCTGTTCGCCGGGCTGGCATCGATCCTGATGATTCTTGCATTCCGAGCGGTGTACCTGCTGGTGCTGTCTCGCCTGCTCAGCGAACGCCAGACGGGCATTGCCACCTGGATGGCGCTGTCGATCTGGGCAGCGGTACCCACTGCGCTCTCCAGCGTGATCGCGCTGCTCTACATCCTCACGCTGGATGTGAGCTACCTGATGCCCGAGGACGTGGCCGTGGCCTCGGTCAACCACCTGTTCCTGCACCTGCCCTCGAGTGATCGCTGGGCACCGCTGGCGACCAGCCTGGATGTGTTCCTGGGCTGGAACGCGGTGATTCTCGGGGTTGGATTCTCCCGCTGGACCGGTACCGCCTGGTGGGTGGGGCAGCTGGTTGGCTTCTTTCCCTTCGTCCTGATCTACGCCATATGGGCGGCCATCGTCGCGTTCTGATCCCGTGCGGTACTCAACAGCAGGGTTGCGCCCCTGATTGGAGTCGGTTTGTTCAAGAGCAAGCGTGCCCGCCTCGGCCTGATCGGTGCGGTGATCGTGATCATCCTCGTGGCGGCAAGGCTGCTGGCCCCCACCCAGACCCAAGCGGTGGAGATCGGCCAGGTCCAGGTCCGGCCGGTGCGCACCACGGTACTGGCGTCCGGTTCGGTTGCATTCGTCCGGACCGTCGAGCTGCGCCCTGAGATCACCGGCCGCGTCTCGCGTATCGCGGTGTCGATGGGCGATTTCGTCAAGCAGGGCGATATTCTGTTGGAGTTCGATCCCAGTACGCTGCAGGCCGAGCTGTCCCGCCAGACGGCAAGCATCGCGGCCCAGCAAGGCATGCTCCGACGCGCCAATGACAGTCTGGACCGCGCGGACCGGCATGCGCAGCGAAGCCGTGAAATCTTCGAGCGGCAGCTGATGAGTCGCGACGGCTACGACGACATCCAGACCACCGCCAACCTGGCCCGACATGACCTGCAGATCCAACGCGACAATCTGAAGATGGCCACGGCCATGCGCAGGAGCATCGAGGAGAACCTGGGCAAGACCGTCATCCGCGCGCCATTCGATGGCCAGGTGGTGGATGTGGCGATCAAGATCGGCGAGACCGCCGTTGCCGGGATTACCAACATGGCCGGCTCGCAACTGATGACACTGGCCGATACCCAGGACGTGGTGGCCGACCTGCTTGTCGATGAGGTGGACGTCGGCAGATTGGCGATCGGCCAACCGGTGGAGGTGGACGTGGTTGCACTGGGCGAGCGACGGATGACCGGCAAGGTCGCCGAGATCGGCCTGGCGGCTCAACCCAAGCAGGGCAACGAAGCGCTCAAGTACAAGGCGCGCGTGGCCTTCCCGGCGATGGACACCGCAGGCGTTCTCAAGGACATGACGGTTCGAGCCGAGGTCGTGGTTGCGGCGGGGCAAGCAGCACCTGCGGTGCCATTGCGCGCGATCCTCAGCGAACCGCTGGGGCGCGGCGAGCGACGCCACCACCTGTTTGTGGTTGAAGGCAACCGGGCACGCAAGCGCGTGGTCGAACTTGGCCGTGCCGATGACGAGTTCCAGGTGATCAGTGCGGGCGTCAGCGCCGGCGACCGCTTCGTGGTTGGACCGTATGAGCAACTGCGGCACTTGAAGGACGGCGACATCGTGCGAAGCGTGCAGACCCAATGAGCAGCGTGCCCGCAGGCGCCGCGGCCGCCGTGTTGGACGTCCGTCAGGTCAACAAGCAGTTCATGAGCGGCGGCGAGCCGCTGGCAGCGCTGAAGAACGTCTCGCTGTCGGTGATGGCGGGCGATTACATGGCGATCGTCGGCTCGTCCGGATCAGGCAAGTCAACGCTGATGAACATTCTCGGTTGCCTGGATCGCCCCAGCAGCGGCGAGCTGTGGTTCGAAGGCGTCCCGATCACCGGCAGGAGTCCGACAGCCCTGGCGCGTATCCGCAACCAGCGGATCGGCTTTGTGTTCCAGAACTATTCCCTCCTGCCCAAGTTGACCGCCGTGGACAATGTCGCCCAGCCCCTGGTATTTGCCGGCGTCGGCGCGGCCGAGCGCCGCCGTAGCGCTGAAGGCATGCTTGCGCGGGTGGGCCTGTCCGATCGAAGCAGCCACTATCCCTCGCAGCTCTCCGGTGGGCAGCAGCAACGGGTGGCGATCGCGCGGGCGCTGGTCACCCGACCGGCGCTGATTCTGGCCGACGAACCCACCGGCAACCTGGACTTGGCCAGCCGCGAGGCGGTGCTGGGGTTGTTTGAGGCGCTACACGCCGAGGGCAACACGATCGTGATCGTCACGCATGATCCAGAGATCGCCGTACGCTGCCATCGGGTGATCGAGATCCGCGACGGGGAGGTGGTGGCATGATCGACCGCATCCTGCTGGAAAGCGTCTCGGCCGCGTTCCGGTCGCTGTTGGCAAGTCCGGGGCGTACCGTGCTGACCTCGCTGGGCGTCGCCATCGGCGTTACAGCCACCATCACCGTGGTATCCATCATTGCCGGCTTCAACACCCAGATCAATGAACGTTTCGAGGGTTTCGGCGCCAACTCGGTGACCATTCAGCCAAAGAACTCCTTCGAAGACCAGTTGAAGGGACGCATCGCCTATCTCCGCTATGAAGAGCTGGACCTGGTGGCCAGGCGCGTCCACGGCATCTCCAACATCACCCCGGAGATGAGTGTCTTCGGACAGTTCCGCGGCACCGTTCAGTACAAGGGAAAGTCCACCATCACCGACGTCAAGGGGACCGCCAGCAGCTGGCAGAACCTGCTTCGCACCTACCCGGAGAAGGGACGCTTCCTGGTGGCCTCCGACGATGAAGCGCGGCGCCGGGTAGCGGTCATTGGTCCAAGCGTGGCCAAACAGCTGAAAATGCCTGACAACCCTATCGGGGAGTACATCCAGGTGGGCTCGGGATGGGCCAAGGTGGTGGGGGTGCTGGAGCGACGCGGCAAGAGCTTCGGGGTGGACCAGGATGATCTGGTCCTGATGCCATTTTCCACCGGCCGCGCAATGAGCAGCCGCGAGCGCGATCCAAGCTTCTGGATCCAGCTGGAAGTTGACGACCCGGCGCGCATGAGCGACACCATCGAGCGTATCCGTCAGTTGCTGCGGCAATCGCGTGGCATCGCCGATGATGAAGAAGAAGATTTCGAGGTGCAGACCTCGACCCAGTTCATGGATGCGTTCAACGAGATGAGCCTGTCGATCTCGCTGATTTCCGGCGGCATCATGGCCATATCGATGCTGGTTGGTGGTATCGGCATCATGAACATGATGCTGGTATCCGTCGCCGAACGCACCCGGGAGATCGGTATCCTCAAGGCGTTGGGGGCCACCCGCAACTGGATCGTGGTGATGTTCCTGTCCGAGGCGGTGATGATGGCCCTGGCCGGCTGCCTGCTGGGCCTGTTGTTGAGCACCGTGGCGATCATGGGAGTGGGCCTGATCCCCGGCTTCCCTCCGCCGTCCACCCCGCTATGGGCAATCGGGTTGTCGATGGGCTTCTGCGTACTGATCGGCGGATCGTTCGGCGTCATTCCCGCGGTCAAGGCCGCCAACATGGAACCCATCGAGGCAATGCGCCGCAGCTGAGCGGAGATCGACCCGCGCGCCGGTTTTGCCGCTCCGCCGCGGCTACGGCGCGCTGTCCTCGGCCACCAGCGCGTGATGCACACTGATTCCGGCGCGGACACCTTCGGCATTGGCCAGGGTGATGTTGCCCACCACGGTCGCATCGCCGGCGGCGTACACGCCGGGCACGCTGGTCTGCTTCTGCGCGTCCACCTGCACCAGCACGCCGATCGGGCTGTCTTCCAGCACGCAGCTGAGCTGTTCGACCAGCGGCGAGGCCATGTGCTGGCGGGCCGCAACGAACAGCGCGCGCAGGTCGATGTGGCGGCCGTCGGCAAGCAGCGCCCCGCTCAGGTCCGGCGCCTGCCCGGCCAGTTTGACCACCTGCGCGGTTTCGATGCTGACGCCGCGCCGCTGCAGCATCGCCCGTTCGTCGTCGTCGATGACCATGCCGTGCGCGAACAGCGTGACCTGGCCCCAGTCGGCGAGCAGGCCGGCCATCTTCACCGACATCGCGTGACCGCCAAGCAGGCCGATCGCGCCGCCGCCGACCTCGTAGCCGTGGCAGTACGGGCAGTGCAGCACGCTGTGGCCCCACCGTTCGCTCACCCCGGCAATGTCGGGCAATTCGTCGCGGATACCGGTGGCCAGCAGCAGCTTGCGCGCTGCCCACGTGCCGCCGTCGGCGGTGGTGACCGTGAAGCCATCGGCGCTGGCATGTGCGTCGGTGACGGTGTCACTGACCCAGCGCACGGTCGGGTAGTCCAGCAGCTGCGCCTTGGCCTGCCGGAGCATCTCGCTACCGGCGATGCCGTCCTGGCCCAGCACGCCGTGCGAATGCGCGGCGAAGCGGTTGCGCGGCAGCCCGCTGTCGATCACCAGGACGTCGCGGCGCGCACGCGCCAGGATCAGGGCGGCGGACAGGCCGGCAAAACTGCCGCCTACGATCACGGCGTCAAATCGCATGGGGAACTCCTGCTGCATGGCGGGCCAGGTGGCGGGCGAAGGCCTCGCCGAGGGTGGCCAGGGTGGTGCCGCGCAGGCGCTGCTCAAGCAGGGCCTGGGCCTGGCGGTAGCTGTCGTCCAGCGCCTCGTTGACCACCTGCTGCACCGGACAGCCACGTCCGGTCTCGCGCGCACCGGTGTGCAGCAGGGCCGGCGCGCCGATGGCGATGTAGACGTCGTGCAGGGTGATCTGTGCCGGCTCACGTGCCAGCTGGCTGCCGCCGCCGTGACCGCGCACCGTGCGCACCAGCCCGCCCCGTTGCAGGGCGGCAAGCAGGCGCCGGATCACCACCGGGTGGGTGGGCAGGCACATGGCGAGCTGCTCGGAAGTGCGTGGGCCATCCTGACCGACCAGATGGGCCATCACATGCAGGGCGTCGGAGAACTGGTTGCTGGATTTCATGTAACAACCATAGTTACAAATCGACCGGGTGTCCAGCACCGCCTGGGCATGTCATTGGGCACTGTCACATCATTTTCATTTCAGTAAATGGAGACATAAATGTGATGCACATCCCACTTCAGAAGGAGCTGCCGCGAACCGATACCGCATCGCCCTCCCTCACTTTCCCTCCCCATGAACAAGACATCCAGCGTGCCCACGCGCGCCCTGAGCCTGCAGTTCAAGTTGCTGGGCGCGCTGTCGCTCGGTCTGGCCATCGTGGTGCTGTGCGCCTTGGCCGGGCTTGCCTCGGCCTGGTTGAACCTGTCCACCGACGTTCCACCAGCGGTGGCGCGCAACGCGCAGGCCGAATTGCTGCAGCGCGAGTTCCGGCTGCAGGTGCAGGAATGGAAGAACGTGCTGATCCGCGGCAGCGATGAAGCGCTGCGCACGCACCATTTGGCCGCGTTCGACAGCCAGGGCGGCAAGACCGCCGCGCTGGCCAAGGCGCTGGCCGGCAGCGACGACGCCAACACCGCACGACTGGCCGCCCGCTTCCTGGCCCAGCACGCCGCGCTGCAGAAGGACTACCACGGCGCACTCGAGGCGTTCGCCACCAGCGGCTACAGCCCGTTGCAGGGCGATGCGCTGGTGCGGGGCAAGGACCGTGCGTTGGGCACCACGCTGGATGCGCTGGGCAAGCAGACCGCGCAGGTGGCCGAACAGGCGGTGACATCGCGCTCGACGCAGGCACGCCGCACGCTGCTGCTCTGTGCCGTGTTGACCGCGTTGGCCGCCGCGGTACTGATGGGCGTGCTGGCCGTGTGGCTGCGTCGTGCGGTGATCGCCCCGGTGGTGGCGGTGGAAGCCGCCGCACGTGCGGTAGCTCGCGGTGAGCTGGACCACAGCGTGCAGGTGCACAGCCGCGACGAGATCGGCCGCCTCGGCCAGGCCATGGGCGCGGTGACCCGCACGCTCAAGGAGGTGCTGGCCGCGCAGGCCACCATGGCCGAGCGCCATGACGCCGGCCAGATCAGCTACCGCATGGACGACACTGCCTTCCCCGGCGGCTACGGCCAGATGGTCCGCGACAGCAACGCGCTGGTGCATGCGCATATCCAGGTGAAGATGCGCGCGATCGAGATCATGGGCCGCTATGCGGTGGGCGATCTGTCGCTGGACATGGAACGTCTGCCCGGCGAAAAGGCGGTGATCACCCAGGCGCTGGATACCGCCAAGGTCAACCTGGGCGCGATCAATGCCGAGATCAAGCGCCTCGCCACGGCAGCGGCGGCCGGCGATTTCAGCCAGCGTGGCGACGAAGCGCGTTACCAGTACGACTTCCGCGACATGGTCGGTGGCCTCAACCGGCTGATGCAGACGACCGAACAGGATCTGGAGCAGGTGTCGACCGTGCTGCAGGCGATCGCACGCGGCGATCTCAGCGCGCGCATGCACGGCCAGTTCCACGGCGTGTTCGCCCGCATGCGCGACGATGTGGCGCTGACCACCGGCCAGCTGACCGGCATCGTCGGCGACATCAAGCGCGCCGCGCAGTCGATCCAGGCGGCGGCCGGGGAGATCGCCACAGGCAACAACGATCTGTCCCAGCGCACCGAGCAGCAGGCGGCCAACCTGGAAGAAACCGCCGCCTCGATGGAAGAGCTGACCTCCACCGTGCGCCAGAACGCCGAACACGCGCGCCAGGCCAACCAGCTGGCGATCGGCGCGCACGCGGTGGCTGCCGAGGGCGGTGAGGTCGTCGGCCAGGTGGTGCAGACCATGGGCGCGATCCAGACCTCGTCCCGGCGCATCGCCGAAATCATCTCGGTGATCGATGGCATCGCGTTCCAGACCAACATCCTGGCGCTCAACGCGGCGGTGGAAGCGGCGCGTGCCGGCGAACATGGCCGCGGGTTTGCCGTGGTCGCCAGCGAAGTGCGCACGCTGGCCCAGCGTTCGGCCGGGGCCGCCAAGGAGATCAAGACGTTGATCGACCTCTCCGTCGGCGATGTCGCCAGCGGCGCGCGGCTGGTGCAGCAGGCCGGGCAGACCATGGGCGAGATCGTCAGCGGCGTGCAGCAGGTGACCGCCATCATGGCCGAGATTTCCGCCGCGTCGCAGGAGCAGTCCGCGGGCATCGAACAGGTCAACCAGACCGTGGTGCACATGGATGAAGCTACCCAGCAGAATGCCGCGCTCGTCGAGGAAGCAACGGCGGCCGCACGCAGCATGGAAGAACAGGCCATCGCCCTCAACGAGGCGGTGGATGTGTTCGTGCTGGATGCCGGGAAGGCCGCACCGCCCGGCTTTTCGCGGGCCGCATGAGGTAGTGCCGGCCGCTGGCCGGCAACCCCATGAACCCGGCATCGCGCGGTTGCCGGCCAGCGGCCGGCACTACCGGAGGTAGGGGTCGCCGACCATGGCGGCGGCCAGGTGGTCCAGGAACGAGCTGATCCGCGCCGACACCGCCGTGTTGCGGTAATACACCGCATGGATCGGCTGGCGCACCTCCACGGTGAGTTCCGGCAGCAGTTGGACCAACCGCCCGGCGTCGCGATCACGATGGGTCATGAAGTCGGACAGGCAGACGATGCCGACGTCCTCCAGTGCCAGCGCGCGCAGGGTTTCGCCGCTGGAGACGGCGATGGCCGGGCGCACGTGCAGCAGTGCGTCGGTGTCGCCGGGCAATGGCCAATGATTGAGCGAGTCCGGTTCGTTGAAGCCCAGCAGCGTGTGCCCGCGCAGCTCAGCCACGCGTGTGGGCGTGCCGTGCTGCTGCAGGTACGCCGGGCTGGCCAGGACCCGCAGGCGGCTGTGCGCCAGCGGCCGCGCATGCAGGGTGGAATCGGCCAGCGGTCCGATCCGGATCGCCACGTCGGTGCGCCGTTCCAGCAGATCGATGTAGCGCTCGCTGCTGTTGAGTTCCAACAGCACGTCCGGGTAGCGCGCCCGGTACGCAGCGACCAGCGGCGCGATCGCATGCAGCACGAACGGCATCGCCGCATCCACGCGCAGGCGCCCGGCCGGACGGTCGCGGCGGGCGGCGATCTGCTCTTCGGCGGCCTCCACCGAGGCCACGATGGCGCGCGACTGTTCGAGGAAAGCGGCCCCTTCTTCGGTGAGCTGCAGGCGCCGCGTGGTACGGGTCAGCAGCGTGGTACCGAGCTTTTCCTCCAGCCGCGCCAGCGCCCGGCTCACCCCGGAGGTGGTCTGGCCCAGGGTTTCGGCGGCGGCGGTGATCGAGCCGCTGTCGATCACCGCGATGAAGGCCTGCATTTCGTCGAGGGTGGTTTTCATGGCGGTGAGCCGGCACGCGGAAGGCCTATTATTGATCATGGGGCAAGAGTGATTGGCGTGAAGGCCGCTTTTTCGGCAAGAGTGCGGCGCGCAGACTGCGCAGCCTCACCTCCCACCGGTAACCCACCATGTCCCGTGGCATCCCCTTGGCCCTGCTGGCGCTCACGCTTGGTGCGTACGCCATCGGCACCACCGAATTCGTCATCGTCGGGCTGATCCCGACCATCGCCGCCGACCTCGGCGTGTCCCTGCCCTCGGCCGGCCTGCTGGTCTCGCTGTACGCCCTGGGCGTGGCGGTGGGCGCGCCGGTGCTGACCGCCCTCACCGGCCGCGTGCCGCGCAAGACCCTGCTGGTGGCGCTGATGGTGCTGTTCACGCTGGGCAACGTGATCGCCTGGATGGCGCCGGGCTACGGCTCGCTGATCGTGGCGCGGGTGCTCACCGGCCTGGCACATGGCGTGTTCTTCTCGATCGGCTCGATCATCGCCACCTCGGTGGTGCCCAAGGAGAAGGCCGCCAGCGCGATCGCGATCATGTTCACCGGGCTCACCGTGGCGCTGGTCACCGGGGTGCCGCTGGGCACCTTCATCGGTCAGCACCTGGGCTGGCGCGCGACGTTCCTGGCGGTGGCCGCGCTCGGTGTGATCGCGCTGATCGGCAGCCTGCTGTTCGTGCCGCGCAATCTTCAGCGCAGCGAGCCGGCCACGTTCGGCCAGCAGTTGTCGGTACTGGCGCAGCCGCGTCTGTTGCTGGTGTATGCGATCACCGCGCTGGGCTACGGCGGCACGTTCCTGTCCTTCACCTACCTGGCCTCGATCCTGCAGGACGTCAGCGGCTTTTCGGCCAACGCGGTCAGCGGCGTGCTGCTGGTGTACGGCGTGTCGGTGGCCATCGGCAACCTGTGGGGCGGTCGCCTGGCCGACCGTCGCGGTCCGGTCCCGGCGCTGACGTTGATCTTCGCGTTGCTCGCCGCGGTGCTGTTCGTGCTCACCTTCACCGCCTACAACACCTGGCTGGTGCTGCTGACCGTGCTCGCACTCGGTGCGGTGGCCTTCGGCAACGTGCCGGGGCTGCAGGTGTACGTGGTCAAGCAGGCGCAGCGTTTCGCCCCGCAGGCCGCCGACGTCGCCTCGGGCCTGAACATCGCCGCCTTCAACGTCGGCATCGCCCTCGGTGCGTCGCTGGGCGGGCTGGTGGTGGATCACCTCGGGCTGATGCACACCCCGTGGCTGGGTGCGCTGGTGGTACTGGGCGCACTGGGCCTGACCGTGCTGAGTGGTCGCCTGGATCGTCGCGATGGCGTGGCCGACCGCGCCGACGGCATCGCGGTGAGTGCGCATTGATGGATCGTGTGGCGGACCTCCGCAACGGCGGTCGACAAACGGTTCGTTTCACGCAACAGCAGCCGACCAACGGTCGGCTCTACGTCGCTTTACGGTGCACGGCGTAGCCTGCACCTCACCCCATGAAGGAGTTTCCATGAGCATTCCCGCATTCGGCCTCGGCACGTTCCGCCTCAAGGGCCAGACCGTCATCGACTCGGTCCGCAACGCCTTGGACGTGGGCTACCGCGCCGTCGACACCGCACAGATCTACGACAACGAGGCCGAGGTTGGCCAGGCCATCGCCGAATCCGGCGTGGCCCGTGACGATCTGTTCCTGACCACCAAAGTGTGGATCGCCAGCTTCAGCCACGACACGCTGCTGGACAGCCTGCGCGAGAGCCTGCGCAAGCTGCGCACCGACCATGTCGAGCTGACCCTGATCCACTGGCCCTCGCCGAAGGATGCGGTGCCGATGGCCGAGTACCTGGGCGCACTGGCGGAAGCAAAATCGCTGGGCCTGACCCGGCAGATCGGCATCTCCAACTTCACCATCGCCCAGACCCGCCAGGCGATCGAGATCCTGGGTGCCGATGCCATCGCCACCAACCAGATCGAAGTGCACCCATACCTGCAGAACCGCGCGCTGATCGCGTTCCTGAAGGAACAGGGCATCCACGTCACCGCGTACATGAGCCTGGCCTACGGCGAGGTGCTCAAGGACCCGGTGATCCAGGCCATTGCCGAGCGCCACCAGGCCAGCCCCGCGCAGGTCGCATTGGCATGGGCATTGCAGCAGGGCTACGCGGTGATCCCCTCCTCCACCAAGCGCGAGAACCTGGCCAGCAACCTGCTCGCCGCCGACCTGCGCCTGAGCGATGCGGACATGGCGCAGATCGCCACCCTGGACCGTGGGCAGCGCCTGGCCAACCCGGAAGGCATCGCGCCGGACTGGGATTGAGGCAGGCGGGCCTGGTCGGCAGTCGCGGTGGTGTTCTTCCTTCGCGCCTGCTGGCCGTGTTCCCGATATAGGCGGCGGTAGGGTCGGATCCGTATCGACCGTCGACCATGTGGATCGGCGCGGCGAACGCATGAGCCGTTGCAGGAGCCTGTGCGTCGACGCGGGTCATGCCATTGCCGAACCTGGCGCATTTCACGGCAGTTGATCGGGATGCGGCCCAACCAGCATCCGCGGCCGCGGCGACAGTATTGAATCAGGCCTGCAACCATGCGCGCATCGCGGAGCTCACCTCGTCCGGTTTCTCCATCGGCGCCAGGTGCCCGCAATCAGGCACCACCACCAGTGTCGATCCCGGCACCAGCGCGTGCATTTCCTCGCTGATCGCCAGCGGGGTGATGCGGTCGTTGGCACCGCACACGATCAGCAGCGGATCGCGGTAGCCGGCCAGGACGTCGTGGCCGTCGCCACGTTCGAGTGCGCTCTGGCGAAGGAACACGTCGGCACCGAGCCGCGCGGTCATGTCGCGCACGCGCTGCACCAGCACGTAATCGTCCAGCCGCGAGGCGTCGATGTAGCTGCGCATCAGCGTGTCGCCAAAGCCGTGGAAGGTGCCGGGCAGGCGCACGCTGGCGCGCTGCGACCGGCGCTGGGCGGCGCGCTCGGGCGAATCGGCATGGATCGACGTATCGATCAGGGCCAGCCGCAGCACCCGCTCCGGTGCCGTGCGCAGGATCTGCTGGGCGACGAAGCCGCCGAGCGAGAAACCGGCCAGGGCGAAACGCGCCGGTGCCTGCGCCAGCACGTCATCAACCACTGCCTGCAGCGTCTCGCCACGGGTCTGGTCGCCCACACTGCAGTCGGCGATATCGGACAGGTCGGCGATCTGCGCCCGCCAGAGTTCAGCGTCGTTGAGCAGGCCGGGGAGGAGAAGCAGGGGGAGGCGGTCGGTCATGGCGATAGTGTCGCCCCGCCGGCGTGCACGAGCCGTGCCGCCGATGGCTCAGTGCGTTGCAGTATCTGGCGGCGCGGGCACCTGCACATCCTGCACCGGCAGGGTCACCACCATCACGGTGGAATCGTCTGGATCGAGCCGGGTCTTGAAGCCCAGGCTCTGGCACATCGCCAGCATGGTGCTGTTCTCGCGCAGCACCTGGCCTTCGATGATGTTCAGGCCCAGCCACTGCGCGTACTCGATCATGATGCTCATCAAGCGCCAGCCAATGCCGTGCCCCTTGAGGTCCGAGCGGATCAGGATGCCGTATTCGCCGCGGTCGTAATCGGCGTCGGCATGCAGGCGAACCGCGCCGAGCATGTCGCCGCTGCGCGGGTCGATGGCCACCAGCGCGATCGAGCGGGCGTAATCGAGCTGGGTCAGGCGGGCGATGAACTCGTGGCTGAAATGCTTGACCGACTGGAAGAAGCGCAGGCGCAGATCGTCGTCGGTGACGCGGGCGAAGAACGCGCGGAACAGCGCGTCGTCTTCCGGGCGCACCGGGCGCACGAAGGCGGGCGCACCGTCGGACAGGGTAATGGTGCGCTCCCACTCCTTGGGGTACGGGAACACGGCAAAACGCGGATGGCCACGGCCCTTGTGCAGCTTGCGCGAGGGCGCGATGGCCACGCGTGCGTCCAGCGCGATCACCCCGTCGCGGTCGGCCAGCAGTGGATTGATGTCCAGGCTGCGGATCTCGGGGATGTCGGCGGCCAGCTGGGCCAGCTTGACCAGGATCAGCGCAACCGCGCGTTCGTCGGCGGCCGGCACGTCACGGTACGCCTTGAGGATGCGCGAGACGCGGGTGCGGCCGATCAGTTCGTGCGACAGGCGCAGGTCCAGTGGCGGCAGCGCCAGCGCCTTGTCGTCGATCACTTCCACCGCGGTGCCGCCGCGGCCGAACACGATCACCGGGCCGAAGGTCGGGTCGTCGGCGATGCCGGCGATCAGTTCGCGCGCCTTGGGGCGGACGATGGTCGGCTGCACCAGCACGCCGTCGATGCGTGCATCCGGGCGCTTTTCATGCGCCCGCGCGATGATCGAGGTGGCGGCGGCATGCACCGCCTGCAGCGTGCCGAGGTTGAGGCGCACGCCATCGACGTCGGACTTGTGCGGGATGTCGGCGGAGAACACTTTCACCGCGACCGTCGCGCCCTGCTCCAGCAGCGGCTGGGCCAGGTCCATCGCCTCGTGCGCGTCGCGCGCCTGCATCACCGGCGCCGAGGGAATGCCGTAGGCGGTGAGCAGCTGGTGGGTGGCGATCGGGTCCAGCCACTGCTGGCCGGCGGCGAGCGCGCGCTCGACAAGCGCCCGCGCGGCGACGGTGTCGACCACGAAATCTTCGGGCAGGCTGGGCGGGGTTTCCATCAACGCGGCCTGCGCGTCGCGGTAGCGCACCAGATGCTGGAAGCCGCGCACGGCCTCGGCTTCGGTGGGATAGGTCGGCACGCGCGCCGCATTGAGGGTGGCAGTGGCGCGGTCGTCGTTGCCCAGCCAGACCGCGAACACCGGTTTATCGCGGTGGTGGCGCGGGCGCAGGCCAAGGGTGCGGGTGAGCGCCTGCGCGGCGTCGGCCGAGGAGGTGAACGCGGTGGGCACGTTGACCACCAGCACCGCGTCGTTTTCGCTGTCGGACATCAGCGCGTCGATGGCCGCGGCGTAGCGCTCGCCGTCGGCGTCGACCACGATGTCCACCGGGTTGCTGCGCGACCAGCCTTGCGGGAGCACCGCATCGAGCTGGGCGACGGTGGCCGGCGACAGCTCGGCGAGGCTGCCGCGCAGCGCCAGCAGCTGGTCGACCGCCAGCCGCCCTACCCCGCCACCGTTGCTGAGGATGGCCAGCCGCCGCCCGGGGAAGGTGCCGAGCCGGCCAAGGGTTTCGGCGGCGGTGAACAACTCGTCCAGCGCGCTGACGCGCAGCAGGCCGGCGCGGTTGAACGCCGCGCCGTAGACGGCGTCGCTGCTGGCCAGGGCCTGCACATGGGTGTCGGCGTCGGGATCGATGCGGATGTGGCGGCCGGACTTGACCACGACGACGGGTTTGGCACGGGCGGCCGCACGCGCGGCCGACATGAACTTGCGCGCGTCGCCGATGTGTTCGACGTAGAGCAGGATCGCGCGGGTGCGGTAGTCGGTGGCGAAGTAGTCGAGCAGGTCGCCGAAGTCGACGTCGAGGGTGTCGCCGAGCGAGACCACGGCGGAGAAGCCGACCGAACGGGCGACGCCCCATTCCACGAGCGCGGCGGCAATCGCACTGGATTCGGAGATCAGGGCGAGGTCACCGGCCTGCGGGAAGTGGGCGGCGATGCTGGCATTGAGGCGGGCATGCGGGGCGATGACGCCCAGGCAGTGCGGGCCGAGAATGCGCAGGCCTTTGGCGCGGGCGGCGGTTTCGACCTGGGCGGCGAGCGAGCCGGGGCCCTGGCCCAGGTTGGCGGTGAGGATGATGGCGGCGGCGACGCCACGCTCGGCGGCGGTGGCCACCACCTGGGGGACGATGCTGGCCGGCGCGGTGATGATGACCAGCTCGGGAACCCAGTCGAGATCCTTGAGCCGTTTGACGGTGCGGATGCCGTCGATGTCGCTGTAGCGCGGGTTGATCCAGGCGACCTTGCCGGGGAAGCCGGTGGCGCGCAGGTTGCGCATGACGGCGCGGCCGGCGGAGCGTTCGCGCGGGCTGCCGCCGATGACGGCGACCGATTGCGGACGGAAAACGGATTGCAGGTGGTAGGTGCTCATGGGCCGCACAGTCGCCGGGTCATGGGTGACACGGTACACGGCTGGAGTGGTGGGTGTGATGATCTGGCGCAGGTGCAGGATCGAGATTCAAGGCAGCTCGACAGCGCGTCCACCGGTAGTTCCTTTCCTCGTGCGGGACAGCGCCGCTCGGCCCGGCCGAGACACGGCTTGAACCTGCGCCGCCGTACACACTGGCGCCGTTGTGTTCCGCACGTGGCCTCGCTCGTGTGGTTTCGATGATGCCGCTTCGATCTGCCGAGCATGGCTCGGCACTACCGTATGGCATCCGTGCCCGGCGGGAATGGCGTCCATGCCCGGCGGGGCATGCCGCCGCGCGTGCGGACAGCGGCGCATTCCGGTGTGGCTACGCGCTGGTGTGGCTTCGCTGATGCCGCTTCGTTCTGCCGAGCATGGCTCGGCACTACCGTATGGCATCCGTGCCCGGCGGGAATGGCATCCATGCCCGGTGGGGCATGCCGCCGCGCGCCCGGACAGCGGCGCATTCCGGTGTGGCTACGCGCTCGTGTGGTTTT
Organism: Stenotrophomonas sp. Ste86; assembly: GCF_024519465.1. GTDB lineage: Bacteria > Pseudomonadota > Gammaproteobacteria > Xanthomonadales > Xanthomonadaceae > Stenotrophomonas. The sequence goes on from NZ_JALJRW010000006.1 coordinate 176,729, forward strand.
CGCCGGTGCCGGTTCGCTCTGCCGAGCATGGCTCGGCACTAGCGTGTGGCATCCGTGCCCGGCGGGCATGCCGCCGCGCGCCCGGACACTGGCGCATTTAGGTAGAGCCACGCCATGCGTGGCTGGCACTCACCGTGTTCGACTACAACAACGTGCCGCTGAGAATCATCGCGGCGATGCTGAAGTAGATCACCAGGCCGGTGACATCGACCAGGGTGGCCACGAACGGCGCCGAGGCGCTGGCCGGGTCGAAGCCCAGGCGTTTGAGGATGAAGGGCAGCATCGAGCCGGACAGCGAGCCGAACGTGACGATGCCGACCAGCGCCGCGCCGATGGTGAGGGCCAGCAGCTTCCAGTGCTCGCCGTAGTCGTGCAGGCCCAGCAGCTGCCAGGACACGATGCGGATCATCGCCAGCACGCCCAGGATGGCGCCGAGGGTGAGGCCGGTGGGTACTTCGCGCAGCGCGACTTTCCACCAGTCGCGCAGGCGCAGTTCGCGCAGGGCCAGGCTGCGGATCAGCAGCGAGGTGGCCTGGGAACCGGAGTTGCCGCCGGAGCTCATGATCAGCGGGATGAACAGGGTAAGCACGACGGCGCGGGAGAGTTCGTCTTCGTAGTGCTGCATGGCGCTGGCGGTGAGCATTTCGCCCAGGAACAGCACGCTGAGCCAGCCGGCGCGCTTGCGGATCATGTCGAAGAAGCCGATCTGCATGTAGGGCTTTTCGAGCGCTTCCATGCCGCCGAACTTGTGCGCGTCCTCGGTGGATTCCTCGATCAGGGCGTCGAGGATGTCGTCGACGGTGACGATGCCGAGCACGTGCTGCTGGGCGTCCACCACCGGGATGGCAAGCAGGTCGTGGCGGCGGATCAGCTGGGCGACTTCTTCCTGGTCGAGCATCGCATCGACGGTGACCGGCGGGTTGACCTGGGCCACCTCGAGGATGGGCTCGTCGGGCAGGCCGGTGATCAGCCGGCGCATGGTCACCACCTGCACCAAGGTGCGCGCGTGCGGGTCGAGCACGTAGATGGCGTAGACGGTTTCGCGGGTGCGCTCGACTTCGCGGATGTGCTGCAGGGTGCGGCCGACGGTCCAGTCGGCGGGCACGCTGACGAACTCGGTGGTCATCAGCGCGCCGGCGGTATGCGCGGGATAGCTGAGCAATTGCTGGATGGAGTGGCGTGCCTCGGCGCTGAGCAGCGGGATCAGGCGGGCGCGCTCGTCTTCGTCCAGTTCATGGACGATGTCGGTCGCGCGGTCATCGGCCATCAGCCCGAGCAGGGCGGCGGCGCGGGTCACCGGCAGCAGGCCGACCAGCTCGCCGCTGCGGTTGAGCTCGGGCTGTTCGAGCATCTTCACCGCACGCGGCAACGGCAACGCCGCCAGCGTGTCGGCAGCGCGCGACAGCTCCAGGGTGTTGAGGAACTCCACCGCGTCGGCGGTGTTGAAGTGCTCCAGCGGTTCGCTCAGGGCGGCGGCATCGGCCACCGGGCGCAGCAGGTCTTTCTGGTTCATCGGGTTCGCCTGTGGGGATCGCCATGCGCGACGCCAGCAGTGGCGAACCGTCCCTCGTCAGGCGGTGGCCATCACTGGCGTCGAGCAAGGTCGACTTCTACTGTCGCTGGACATGGGTTTGGGGACTCCGCAAGGGTGTACTGCCGGACGTGCCGGCAGCGGCGGGCAGTCTGGACCCGGGCGCAGGGCGGGTCAACCCGTGGCCGGCTGCGGTGTTGGGCCGCGATTGACGTTGGGCCAACGCCGGCGTCGCATAATGGGCCTCGATATTGCCCGGCGACACTCCCATGAGCAGGTCCCTCCATGCATAGCGGCGCGCTCGAGCTGGCCCTGGTGCTGCTGCTGGCGGCGGTGATCGCGGTACCGGTGTTCAAGAAGCTGGGGCTGGGCGCGGTGCTGGGCTACCTGGCCGCCGGCGTGGTGCTGGGCCCCGATGGCCTGGGCTTTGTGCAGGATGCCGACCGCATCCTCGGCGCGGCCGAGATCGGCGTGGTGATGCTGCTGTTCGTGATCGGGCTGGAGCTGTCACCGGCCCGGCTGAAAGTAATGCGGCGCTCGGTGTTCGGCGCCGGTGCATTGCAGGTGGCGCTCAGCGCGATCGTGCTGGGCAGCCTGTTGCTGCTCGATCATTTCCAGTGGAAGAGCGCGCTGATCGTGGGCATCGCACTGGCGCTGTCGTCCACGGCGGTGGGCCTGCAGCTGCTGTCCGAGCACAAGGGGATCAACAGCGACTACGGTCGGCTGGGCTTTGCGATCCTGCTGTTCCAGGACCTGATCGCCATTCCGCTGCTGGCGGCGATCCCGCTGTTGGGTGGGGCCAAGAACGAGTCGCTGCAGTGGCAGGACGTGGCGGTGGCACTGGGTGCGCTGGCGGTGGTGATCCTGTGCGGGCGGCCGGTGCTGCGCCGCCTGTTCAACATCATCGCGCGCACGCGCAGCCCCGAGGTGTTCACCGCGATGGCGCTGCTGGTGGTGCTGGGCACCGCCTGGTTCATGCAGGAGGCCGGGTTGAGCCCGAGCCTGGGCGCGTTCCTGGCCGGTGTGCTGCTGTCCGATTCGGAGTTCCGCCACGAGCTGGAATCGCAGATCGAGCCGTTCAAGGGGCTGCTGCTGGGCCTGTTCTTCATTGCGGTGGGCATGGGCATCGACCTGGACCGCATCGTGGCCGAGCCGGCGATGATCGCCGCGGGCGTGGCGATCCTGCTCGTGGTGAAGTTCGGGCTGCTGTTCGGCATCGGCAAGCTGGCCAGGCTGCGTACCCGGCACGCGCTGATGCTGGGCAGCGTGCTGTGGCTGGGCGGCGAATTCGCCTTCGTGGTGTTCAACGAGGCGCAGCGCGCGAACCTGCTGGGCAATGCCAACCACGACCGCCTGGTGGCGATCGTCGGCCTGTCGATGGCGATCACGCCGCTGCTGATGATCGCGCTGATGCGGCTGCTGGGCAGCGAGGATGCGGCACAGGCAGACGAACGGCCGGCCGACAAGGTGGATACCGATGGCGCGCCACCGCAGGTGATGATCGCCGGCATGGGCCGCTTCGGCCAGGTGGTGGCGCGCCTGCTGACCGCGCAGAAGATCCCGTTCGTCGCGTTGGAGTCCAATCCGGACACGGTCTCGGATCTGCGCCGCTTCGGCAACAAGCTGTACTACGGCGATCCGACCCGGCCGGAGATGCTGCGCGCGGCCGGCGGCGAGCATATCCGCGTGTACGTGGTGACCCTGGACGACCCGGACGCGAACATGCGCGCGACGCGGCTGATCCGGCGCAACTATCCCGATGCGGTGGTGCTGGTGCGCGCCCGCAACCGCCAGCACGCATGGCGGTTGATGGACATGGCCGCCGAACCGTTCCGCGAGGTGTTCGGCACCAGCCTGGAGCTGAGCGAGCGGATGCTGATCGCGCTGGGCATCCCCAAGGACACCGCGCGCAGCCATGTACAGCGCTTCCGCGAACATGACGAGAAACTGCTGCGCGACCAGTACCTGGTGTACGACGACGAGACGGCGGTGATCCAGACCTCACGCGATGCGCGCGCGGATCTGATGCAGCTGTTCGAGGCCGATGCGGAGAGCGATGGGAAGGCGTCGGATCGCGACCGCCACGGTTGAACCGGCGCGATGGAAGCGCTGGCGGCGACGGAATGAAAGGGAGCCGACCCACGGTCGGCGCTACGCGCGGTGGTCCGTCGGATCAGCCGTTGTCGCGCAGGAACCGCGCCATCGAGGACACGCCCGGCACGCGCGGCTCGAACTCGCCGGCCACGTCGATGAAACCGCGCATGACCGCGATCTCGCGCGGGCTGCGGTTGAGGGCATCGCGCACGTCCGGGTCGGCACCGGCACGCAGCAGGCGCTGCACCAGCAGCGGCAGCCCGTGCAGGGCGGCCAGGTGCAACGGACCGAAACCGCGCGGATCGCGCACCTCCAGCGACACGTCCTCGTCGAGCAGGCGCTCGACCGCGGCCAGCACGACCTGCTCATCGCAGGCGGTGCCCGGTTCAGCGCGCGCGCCCAGCAGCAGCAACAGCGGCGTCACCGAACCGGCCGCGGCCTGGTCGGGCTCGGCGCCGGCCAGCAGCAGGGTGTCGAGCAGGGCCAGCAGGCGCGAGCGGTCGCGGGCGCTGAAGCCGTAGAGCGCCGCACAGTGCAGCGGGCCCAGTTGCTGCGCGTCGCCGGCATGCACGTTGGCACTGGCGGTGAGCAGGCGCGCGACGATGTCGGGCAGGCCCAGCGCCGAGGCCAGCATCAGCACGGTGACGCCACCGGGCAGGCGGTATTCGAGTTCGGCGCCGGCGTCGAGCAGCGCCGAGACGATGTCGATCTGGCGCATGCTCACCGCTGCCGACAGCGGCGTGGCGCCGCTCGCCGCGGCGTGCTGCGGGTTCGCACCACGCGCCAGCAACAGGTCGACCACGGCCAGGTGGCCACCGCCCGCGGCGCGCAGCAACGCGGTGCAGCCCTGCGCGTCGACCACGTCGACGGCAAAGCCCAGGTCGATCAGGCGACGCACCGCATCGGCATCGCCGGACATGGCCGCGGCGGGCAGGTCGCCGTCGCGCAGCGCACGTCGCGGCAGCGGCCACACCCGCCAGTCCAGCCAGTCGGCGAGGTCGCGGCGACCGATCGACAGCGCCACGCCCAGGGGGGTCTGGCCATCGGCCGCGCGGGCTTCCGGGGACGCGCCCTGCAGCACCAATAGTTTCAGCGAGCCTTCGCGGGCCAACGCCGTGGCCAGGTGCAGGGCGGTCATGCCATGGCTGTCGCGCGCCTCACGGTCCACGCCAAGCACCAGCAGCGCATGCTGCAGCCGCAGCCAGCCCAGGCGCACGGCCAGCGACAGCGGCGGATCGCCGGCCGGCGACGGCGCGAACGGATCGGCGCCACGTTCCAGCAGTTCCAGCGCCAGTTGCTCCAACCCGCGCGAGGCGTGATCGTGCTGGGCGCAGGCGCTGAGCAGACGGGCAAGGCCGCCACGACCGGCCGGGGACAGGCCACGGCGCAGCAGCACCTGCAACGCCGGGACGGCATCGATGCCGCGCGCCAGCAGCGCGAACATCGGCGTGTCGCCGCAGGCATCGAGGACTTCCGGCGCGGCACCGTTGGCGATCAGCCAATCGACCGCCTGCGGATCCAGTGCGAGTTCGGCGTCGTGCAGCAGGCCACCCAGTTCGTCGGCCGCGCACAGCCGCGCCAGCGCGGCCATGCCGTCGAAATTGCCGAAGCCCAGCGCTTCGCGCAGCAGGTCCAGCGGCGGCCGGTCCGGCAGCGACGGCGTGCCCGGGCCTGCCTCGGTATCGACCGCGACCAGCCCGTCGGTGACCGATGCCGGCAGCGGATAGTTGCGGTCCAGCAGCGACACGATGGTCCAGCGCCCGGCGCTGGCGGCGATGTCGACGGCGCGACGGCCCTGCGGATCGGGAATGTCGGCGGCGATGCCCAGTTCCAGCAGGCGGCGCACCAGCAGCGGCGACACGTTGTCGGCCATGCAGGCCAGCAGCACCGCGTTGCGCCCTTCCCCATCGACGGCATTGCGCTCGGGATGGTGCGGCAGCAGGTGTTCGATCACCGCCGCGCGACCGCCCCGGGCCGCTTCCAGCCATGGGGTGCGCGAAAGCGCATCGCGCGATTCGAGGTTGGCACCGGCGGCCAGCAGCACATCGATGATGTCCACATGGCCGGCCAGCGCGGCCTCGTGCAGGGCACTGCGGCGCTGGCGGTCGCGCGCGTCGGCGCGCGCCTTGTGCTTGAGCAGCAGCTGTACGCCGGCCGGATCATCTTCTTCGGTACCGGCGGCGGCCAGCAGCACCGGGGTGCCCTCGGCCGGCTCGGTCTTGGCGCCGCGCTCGAGCAGGAACCGCGCCAATCGCCAGTTGCCGACCTGACAGGCCACCGCCAGCGGCGACCAGCCTTCCTGGTTGAGTGCGTCCACTTCGGCGGCGGCATCGCGCAGCAGCGCGGCCACGCCCGGATCGGAACTGCGTGCGGCGTGGTGCAGCGGCGTGTTTCCATCGCTGTCGACCGCGCGCGAATCGGCGCCGTTGGCCAGCAGGGTCATCACCGCCTCGGGTCGGCCGTGCCAGCTGTCGCGGGTGGCGGCCAGCAACGGGGTCATGCCCCGGTGCGGTGCATTGACGTCCACCCCGCGCGCGATCAGTTCGCGCAGCAGGCGCAGGTCCGGCAGCACGGCGGCCAGCACCGGCAGGTTGCGCTGGTCGCGCCAGGCCGGATCGGGCAGGCCATGCGGATCGGCGCCGGCGGCCAGCAATTGCAGCGCACGGTCGACGCGACCACTGCGGGCGGCGTCATACAGCGCTGGCAGGTGTTCGTGCTGGCCGAGGTGTTCCAGCGGCTGCGGTTCGGCGTCGTGGTTGGCCAGCGCATCGGCACCGTGGCCGTCCACGTCGAAGGGGTTGCGCACGGCCAGCGCGGTGGCCGGGGCGATGGTCTGCAGCAGCAGGTGCGCCAGCGGCGACAGCACCACCACGGCGGCGGTCAGCGGCCAGCGCAGTGCGTCCGATACCAGGCCGGGCCAGGCCGGCAGCACCACCAGCGCGCAGAGGGCAACCACCAACGCAGCCACGCCCAGCCCACGCCAGGCGCTGAGGTCACGGCCGGACAGGGCCTGCCAGTGGCCGGTCAGGCTGCCATCGGTGCGTTCGATTTCATTCCACAGCGGCCACGTGCGCCAGACGCCAAGCAGGGCGGCGCTGACGGCCACGCTCAGGCCGAGCACGGCGGCAAGGCTGCCGCTGTCGTGCAGGGCGCTCAACGGCCAGGCCACCAGCGCGGCCAGCAGCAGCGGGCCGGCCAGCCAGGGAACCAGCAGCGCAGGCAGGTCCTGCCGCAGCAACTGCGGGGGCGCATGCACGGGGCGGGTACGTCGCCACCAGGCGATGCCGAGGGCGAACGCCGGCTGCGCCAACGCCACGCCAAGGGCGGCAGGCACGCCGCCGAGCGCGGCCGCCAGGGCCAGCAGGACGCCGGCGGCGAACGCGATGGCCATGGCGCGGCTGCGCAGGGGATCAGTCATCGCGGCGACGCGGGACGCGCACCGGGGCGACCGGTGGCGGGGGCATCTGCAGATGGAATCCGCGCTCGGCCAGGTTGGCGCGCACTTGCGCGACGTCGGCCAGGGCGAGGCGACGGTCAGGGGTCAGGGCGACTTCGAGCACGAATTCAAACGGCGCCAGCGTGGCTTTCAGCGCGTCGGGGACGGCGTTGAAGTCATCGCGGGCGGCGAGGTAGACGTAGGTGTCCTGCTTGCGTTGGCTTTTGTAGACGTAGGCTTGCATTGCCTGCGGGGCGCTGCCCTGGAGTAGATACGATGATTGTGTCGGAAACCACGCAAGGGGGAAAGCCGGGATCGGCTTCTGGCGTCGGTTTGATGGCGCGCGGCAGATTCAGGTTCATCAATGTCGCGGGGGTGTTCAGGTGGGTTTGGTCTTTTTTTGGCCGCGTTTTTTGAAGCCCCAGGCAGCACGTCGTTTCCGTTTGGGGGGTTGGGGCGGGTGGGTGGCCGGGACACGCCGTGAATCCCGCTCCGCGGCCCGGCCCAGCCGCTGGCGGCTGTGCGTTCAGTCGCATGCGA
>NZ_JALJRW010000007.1 GCF_024519465.1 Stenotrophomonas sp. Ste86
CCGGCACGCAGCGTGCGCTGGCAGGTTCATGAGGTTGCCGGCCAGCGGCCGGCACGCGGCGTGCGCTGAGAGGTTCATGAGGTTGCCGGCCAGCGGCCGGCACGCAGCGTGCGCTGGCAGGTTCATGAGGTTGCCGGCCAGCGGCCGGCACTACGGCTGGTATTGCTTGCGTGCGTTGGCGATGACTGCTTTGACCAGCGCGCGGTCGGTGTGCCGCGAGATGGCTTGCGCGCCCAGTTCGATGGCGTGGGCACGCAGCGGGGCGGGCACGTCGTAGTGGGCGCCGCTGGGTCGGTTCTGGAACGCCCGGCGGGGAATCCCGAGCTGCGCCGCCATGGCGTGCAGCTCGGGCAGGGTGTCGGCCATCAGATGCGCCCAGCGCTCGCCGCGCCAGGGATGGACCGCATCGTCGATATAGACCGTCACCGGATCGCCGTGGCTCAGGCCTGCGGCTTGTCGTCGCTGGCGGCCGGGGCGGTTTCGGCTGCGGCGTCGGTGCCGGCCTCGTCCACGATCTGCGCGTCTTCGGCGGTGTCTTCGGCGTCGTCGCCTTCTTCGCCTTCCACGCCTTCGAACTCGGAGACCAGCTGGGCCAGGTACTCGTCGGCGGTCTTGCCTTCGTCGGCGGCCAGGTCATCGATCAGCTGCTGCAGCTGGCTCGAGTATTCCAGGTTGACCTTGCGGCCTTCCTTTTCCTGCACGTTGGACAGGTGCTTGAGCATGGCCAGCATCGGCACCGGGTTGTCGGCGTTGCCCATGGTCTGGCCGCCGATGGCCAGCAGCCATTCGGTGCCCTGCAGGCCGATCGCGGCGACGACCTGACCCTCTTCGTTGGTTAGCACGGCATGGTTCTGCACCGGCTGCTGGGCGTTGAGGCGGTTGATCGGGCGCTTGGGCTGCTGCTTCTTGCGCTTGTCGCGCTTGGCCTTGGACTGCTTGGACATGGTGGCGTCTATCTACACAGGGAAAGACCGCCATTGTAATGGGGTTGGCCGCTGCCGTCGGCCCGCCCCTGCGGACAGGCTCCACACAGGCACGCGCGGCGCGGACGGCCCGCCCACGCAGGACCCGCCGGTAGGGTCGGGTCGCAGCCGACTGCCGATGGACCGCCCACGCCCGGGAACGCATGACCTCGAAACGATATGGCGCCCGGAACCGGCCGCTGCGTTGAGGGTCATGCCACATCGAACGTTGCCAACCGGCGTGCAGTCGGCCGGGGCGCGACCTACCAAGGCACGTGCTTCTCGTCCGGTAGTGCGGGGCCAACAGCGCCAGGCGTGCATGGCCCGACCATTCGGGCGTCCGACCGGCCCGCCGTCCATCCGAACGGCTGACCAGCTGCCCCCGCCCGGCTCCCTTCCGTCAGGGTGACCCCGCCGGTGCCTGCGCCGCCTGGATGTCCGGGTCGGCAGCGGTCGGCGACAGCGCCAGTTCCTGTCCGGCACCGGCCAACGCAGCGGCTTCGGCGGCCTTGGTCATCACCACGATGCTGATGCGGCGGTTGATCGGATTGTCCGGATGGGTCTTGTCGAACAACACCGAGGAGGACAGCCCGACCACGCGGGTCACCTTCTCCTCGGTCATGCCACCGTCGAGCAGGGCGCGACGGGCCGCGTTGGCGCGGTCGGCGCTGAGTTCCCAGTTGCTGTAGCCGTGCACGGCGTTGTAGGCGGTGGTGTCGGTGTGGCCGGTGATGCTGATCCGGTTCGGCACGTGGTTGATGAACTGCGACAGCTCGCGCAGGATGTCGCGCGTGTACGGCTTGAGCGCGGCGCTGCCCATGTCGAACATCGGCCGGTTCTGCTTGTCCACGATCTGGATGCGCAGGCCTTCCGGGGTGAGGTCCAGCAGCAACTGGTCCTTGAACGGTTCCAGCGCCTGGCTCTTGCTGATCGCTTCTTCCAGTTCCTGCTTGAGCGCCTCCAGCTGCTGCTTCTCGCGCTCGCGCTCGGTCTGCGGCACCGGCTTGGCCGCCTGCTGGTTCTGGAACGGGTCGTTGCTGTTGCCCCTCGAAATGTCGGTGGCGCCGCCCAGTTTGATCATCGAGGTGCTGGCGCCGCCGGGGCCGGCCATGCCTGGCGCGGCAGTCGGACTTTGCCCCGCCAGCGGGCTGGGGTTGCGGAAGTACTCGGAAATGGCCGCGCGCTCGGGCTTGGTGGTGGCCGCCATCAGCCACAGCACCAGGAAGAAGGCCATCATCGCGGTGACGAAGTCGGCGTAGGCAACCTTCCAGGCGCCGCCATGATGGGCGGCGTGGCCGGCCTTCCTGACCCGGCGGACGATGACGGTGGGTTTGTTCTCGGCCATGGCGGTGCCTTACTTGACCGTCTTGAGGTGCTGTTCGAATTCGCTGAAACCCGGGCGCACGTTCGAGGGCAGGGTCTTGCGGGCGAATTCGAGGGCGATCTTCGGGTTGTAGCCGCGCAGGCAGGCCAGCAGGGCGGTCTTGACCGACTCGTAGATGCGGCTGTCCTGTTCGGCGCGCGCCTCCACGGCCGCGGCCAGCGGGCTGACGAAGCCGTAGGCCAGCAGGATGCCCAGGAAGGTACCGACCAGCGCGCCGGCCACGTGCGCGCCGACCTCGGTGATCTCACCGCCGATCGAGCCCATGGTGATCACGATGCCCAGCACCGCGGCCACGATGCCGAAACCGGGCAGGCCGTCGGACACCTTGTTCAGCACCGCCGAGGGCTGCATGGCTTCGGCGTGGTGCTTTTCCAGCTCCATCTCCAGCAGCGGCTCCAGCTCGTGCGGCTCGATGTTGCTGCCGATCATCAGGCGCAGGCAATCGGTGATGAAGTCGACCAGGTGGTGGTCGGCCTGCACCTTGGGGTAGTTGGCGAAGATGCTGCTTTCGGCCGGGCGTTCGACATGGTCTTCCAGCGCCATGAAGCCCTCGCGGCGGGCCTTGTTGAGCAGTTCGTAGAGCAGGCTCAGGACGTCGATGTAGTCCTGCTGCTTGTAGGCCGGGCCCTTGAACACGCCGATGGTGGCCTGCAGGGTCTGCTTGACGGTCTTGACCGGGGTCCCCACCAGGAACGCACCCAGCGCCGCGCCGCCGATGATGACCAGTTCGTACGGTTGCCACAGGGCGGCCAGCTTGCCGTGCGCGCCGAGGTAGCCGCCGAGCACGCTGATGATGACGATGAGGAATCCAACGAAGATGAGCATGGGGCCGGCGCGGAGTAGGGGATACCTCCATGTCGGCCCGTCCCCCGGTTTTCTGAAGGGGGCGTTTGTTCGATGTCACACTTTTGCGACGCCGATGTGCGGACCTGCGGCCCGCACCCACCGGTCCGGGCCGGTCGCTTCAGTCCGCCGCCCGCGACGTCAACCCGCGGGCTGGGCCTCGGCGCCGCCGCGCTGCAATGGGTCCGGGTAGGGTTCGCCATTGGGGGTGAACGACAGCGAGACCGAATTCAGGCAATGCCGCTCGTGGGTCGGTGGTGGACCATCGGGGAACACATGGCCGAGATGGCTGTCACATCGCGCGCAGACGATCTCGGTACGGATCATGCCGTGGCTGATGTCGCGGATCTCGCGCACATGCGCCGGGTCGAACGGGGCGAAGAAGCTCGGCCAGCCGGTCCCGGAGTCGAACTTGGTGCTGGAACGGAACAGCGGCAGCCCGCACAGGCGGCAGCCATAGACGCCGTCCTGCTTGTTGTCCAGGAACACGCCGCAGTAAGGCGCCTCGGTGCCGTGCTGGAGCAGCACCCGGCGCTCATCGGCGCTGAGACCGGCCACCAGGGCCTGGCGCTGGGCGTCGCTGGGGGGAGAGAGATCGAAGGCGGTCATGGCGGTTCCTCGCGGGGGTGGGTTCAAGATTGGGCCGGCGGCGGGCGCTTCAACCCGCGCGGCCTTGATCGGCGATGTTCATGGTGCTGATACCCGCGTGGGTGCAAGGTGGAGTCCTGATCCTCGCTGGAGCCTGCCATGTCCCGCCACCCCTGCCTCGCCGCTGCGCTGCTGGTGCTGTTGCCGGCCGCGGCCATGGGGCAGATCGGGCCGCCGCCGAGCCCGACCAAGACCCGCCCCGTGGTGGTCACCCAGCCCACCCCCACGCCGCTGCCCACGCCGGTGCGTCCGGCCCCGGTCGACAGCCTGTCCGGGCAGATGGCGCCGGTGAAGTCCGACAGCCAGGTCCAGCAGCAGCTGCGGACCCATCCGATCCAGGCCCAGGGCGACGGCCCGGCCCAGCCGATCCAGGGCCCGACCCTGCAGCCCAAGGTGTACGACCGCCACGGCCGCATCATTCCCGGTGCCAAGCAGGTCGGCTCCAACCGCGTGCTCGATACCCGCACCGGCCGGTATTACGACGCCATCCCCAGCGGCAACGGCCAGCAGATCAAGCCGTAACGGCCGGGGGGACGACCCACAGTCGACTGCACGTGGCGATGCAGCGTTCGATGCCAGCATGACCTCACGCGCGGCGCGCCATCGATGAACGCTCCACAACCGCGCCCCGCAGTCATGTGCATCAACGATTGCGCTCACTGTTTTTTCGCCTGCGATTAACCGTTTTTCCGCAACCCTGTGCGTGCGCCGGAACGCGGCGTATTCCAAGGTTTTTCAGAAGAGTGCAATCATGACCAACCAGCAGAACCAGAAGGGCGGGAAGATGCCGCAGCAGGAACAGCAGGGCAGTCAGCAGCAGCACCAGAAGGCCGGCCAGCAGAACCAGCAGCAGTGGGACCAGCAGAACCAGAAGGGCGGCAAGCAGCCGGACCAGCGCAGCCCCGGTTCCAAACAGCAGCGCTGACGCGCGCGTCATTCCACGACCCGAGGCGGTGCGCGCAAGCGCGCCGCCTTTCGCGTTTGGTGACCGCCCAGCTCAATCCGGAATCGGCAACATCAACGTTTCCTTGACCTCTTCCATCACGATGTAGCTCTTGGATTCGCGCACGTGCGGCAAGGTCAGCAGCGTGCTGCCGAGCAGCTTGCGGTAGGACGCCATCTCGCTGATGCGGGCCTTGAGCAGGTAGTCGAAATCGCCCGAGACCAGGTGGCATTCCAGCACGTTGGGCAACTTCAACGCGGCGCGGCGGAACTCCTCGAAAATGTCGCCGGACTTGTAGGCCAGGCTGATCTCCACGAACACCAGCAGGCTGGCCTTGAGGTAGTGCGGATCGAGCTTGGCGTAGTAGCCGGTGATGGCGCCATCGCGCTCCAGGCGGCGTACCCGCTCGGTGCAGGGCGTGGTCGACAGGCCGACCCGTTCGCCCAGCTCGGTGAAGGAGATCCGGCCCTCGGCCTGCAGGATGCGCAGGATCTTGCGGTCGATCTTGTCCAGCTCGCGGGGGCGCACGGCCATTGGCGTCATCCAGGCATGGGGGTTGGCAGGACAATACCCTGCCATCGCTGCTAAAAACAGGCGAAAAGCTGGGTTTGGCCGGAATATACTTCCGTAAATATGGTCCCGGCACGCTCCAGTGCAGGGAATGATCGGGTTGGAGAAGCAGCATGCGCGTTCTAGTCCTTGGCAGCGGCGTCATCGGCACCACCAGTGCCTGGTACCTGCGGCAGGCCGGGTTTGAAGTCACGGTCGTGGACCGCCAGCCCGGTCCGGCGCTGGAAACCAGTTTCGCCAACGCCGGCCAGCTGTCGTTCGGGTACACCTCGCCGTGGGCCGCCCCCGGCGTGCCGCTGAAGGCGGTCAAGTGGTTGTTCTCCGAACACGCCCCGCTGGCGATCCGGCCCGGCCTGGATTGGCGCCAGTACGCGTGGCTGGCGCAGATGCTGCGCAACTGCACCCACGAGCGCTACGCGATCAACAAGGCGCGCATGGTGCGCATGTCCGAATACAGCCGCGACTGCCTGAACGAGCTGCGCCGCGAGACCGGCATCGAATTCGAAGGCCGCGACCTGGGCACCACCCAGCTGTTCCGCACCCAACAGCAGCTGGACGCCTCGGCGCAGGACATCGAAGTGCTGGCCCAGTACGGCGTGCCCTACAAGGTGCTCGACCGCGAGGGCATCATCGCCCACGAGCCGGCGCTGGCCGGGGTGGCCGACAAACTGGTCGGCGCGCTGTGGTTGCCGCGCGACCAGACCGGCGACTGCCAGCTGTTCACCCGTCGCCTGGCGCAGATGTGCGTCGATGCCGGGGTTGAGTTCCGCTTCGACCAGGACATCGCCGGCCTGCAGACCGATGGTGACCGCATCACCGGGGTGCGCATCGACGGCAAGCTGGAAACCGCCGACCGCTACGTGGTCGCGCTCGGCAGCTATTCGCCCTCGCTGGTGGACCCGCTGGGCCTGCGCCTGCCGGTGTACCCGCTCAAGGGCTACTCGCTGACCCTGCCGATCACCGACGCGTCGATGGCCCCGACCTCGACCATCCTGGACGAAAGCTACAAGGTGGCCGTGACCCGCTTCGACGACCGCATCCGCGTCGGTGGCATGGCCGAAGTGGGCGGGTTCGACCTGTCGCTGTCGCCGCGCCGCCGCGCCACCCTGGAAAAGGTGGTGGGCGATCTGTACCCGCACGGCGGCGACCTGTCGCGCGCCGAGTTCTGGACCGGGCTGCGCCCGGCCACCCCCGATGGCACGCCGGTGATCGGCGCCACCCCGTACCGCAACCTGTTCCTCAACACCGGCCACGGCACGTTGGGCTGGACCATGGCCTGCGGTTCGGGCCGTTACCTGGCCGACCTGATGAGCGCGCGCCAGCCGCAGATCAGCACCGAAGGCCTGGATATCTTCCGTTACGGCCATACCGCCGCATCCGTTGTTCATAGTGAGCCCAAAGCATGCGCCCAGCCCGCGCGTTGATCGACCTGGACGCGTTGCGCGCCAATTTCCGCCTCGCCCGTGACCTCGGCGGTGGCCGCAAGACGCTCGCCGCGATCAAGGCCGATGCCTACGGGCACGGTGCCATCGCGTGCGCGCGCGCGCTGCAGGGCGAGGCCGACGCGTTCGGCGTGGCCTGCATCGAAGAGGCGCTGGAACTGCGCCAAGCCGGCATCACCACGCCGATCGTGCTGCTGGAAGGGTTCTTCGATGCCGACGAGCTGCCGCTGATCGTGCAGCACAACCTGTGGTTCGCCGTCGGTGCGCCGTGGCAGGTCGATGCGGTGGCCGCGTTCGACACCGATGCCACGCTGCATATCTGGCTGAAGCTGGACAGCGGCATGCATCGTCTCGGCCTGTCGCCGGCCGATTTCCGCACCGCGCACGCGCGCCTGAGCGCGCTGCCGCAGGTCGGGCCGATGGTGCTGATGAGCCACATGGCGCGTGCCGATGAACTGGACAGCCCGCGTACCCGCGAGCAGGCCGACACCTTCGCCGCGGCGATCGAAGGCCTGGCGGGCGAAACAAGCCTGTGCAACTCACCGGCGCTGCTGGGCTGGCCGGACGTGCGCAGCGACTGGGTGCGCCCGGGCCTGATGCTGTACGGGGCCAATCCGCTGCCCACGCACTCGACGTTGACCGAGCGCCTGCGCCCGGTGATGACCATGCAGTCGAAGATCTTCGCCGTGCGCGAGATCGGTATCGGCGAGCCGGTCGGCTATGGCGCGCGCTTCGTTGCGCAGCGTCCGACCCGGGTGGGCGTGGTGGCGCTCGGTTATGCCGATGGCTACCCGCAGTTCGCGCCCAATGGCACGCCGGTGGTGATCGACGGCCACGCGGCCACGCTGATCGGGCGGGTATCGATGGACATGCTCACCGTGGATATCACCGACCTGCCGCAGGCCGGGGTGGGCAGCACCGTCACCTTGTGGGGCCAATCGCCGCGTTTGGATGTGCTGGCGCCGCTGTGCGGGGTCAGTGCGTACCAGCTGCCGTGTGCGGTCAAGCGGGTGCCGCACGTCCTGCAAGGGTGAGAACCGGGTAGAGCCACGCCCTGCGTGGCTGGGCACCGTCAGCGCCACGCATGGCTTGGCGTTACGCAATCCGGGTCAGTTGCTGGCGGTGGCCGGGGCGCGCAGGTCGCGCTGGGCCCAGTCGTCCAGCAGCCGCTTCTCGTAGCGCAGCGGATCGGTATCGCGCTGCATGCCGATGTTGTGCAGGTAGCCGGTGTCGGACAGCTTGCGCTCGGCCTCGGCCAGCACCTGGCCCTGGGCGTCACGCAGGGTATAGCTGAGCGTGATCCGCGGCGGGTAGACGTCGCGCAGGATGCGGATATCGGTGCCGCGCGGTCCGTGCCAGGGCTCGTAGTCGCCGGCGCGCTTGATGTCGGTGATGGTCACCTCCAGGGTCTGCCCTGGCTGCAACTGCTTGCCGGCGGTCTTCTGCGCGTACTGCGCCAACTGCTGCACCCAGTCGCCGCGCTCGGCCTCGAAGCGGTTGCTGCTCTGGCGGATTTCGGTGAACTGGGCCGGGTCGGTCCAGCTGACCTTGACCGGGCCATCGCCGCTCAAGGCACGCGGTGCCTGGGGATCGGTGACCGAACGCGGGGCCGCGCTGGCGCAGCCGATCACCAGCAGGCAGGTCAACAGTCCGGCTACCAAAGGTTTGCGGTTCATGGCGACTCCTCGATCACGATCACAGACGGATCCGGGCTTGAGTGTGTTCCTGTTCGCCGGGTGGGACAATCGACACGCCCCCTGCCGCAGCCCCCGGTTGCCGCGAATTCACCTACGTCAGAACCCGAACCCGCTTGACCCCGCGCTTGACGCTACGAATACGCGGTCTGGAAGATGCTGTATACCTCCGTTTCGCCAGTTGCCCCATTGACGCCTTTGTCCAGCCTGCCCACTTCCACCCTTGAACGTTCCCCTTTCATGACGCCTGCGGCAGATTCCGGCCTATACCGGAGCATGCTGGAGCAGATGAATGCCGGCTTCTGCGTGATCGAGGTGTTGTTTGAGGACAAGATCGCCGTCGATTACCGGTTTTTGGAGTTCAACGAGGCGTTCGAGCGAAATACAGGGCTGATCGGCGTACTTGGGCAGCGCGTCACCGAGGTGGTGCCGGGGCACGAAACCGAATGGTTCGAGGTCTATGGTGAGGTTGCCGCGACCGGCCAACCCCAGCAGTTCGAGCAGGAAGCGCGTGCGCTGGGACGCTGGTATTCGGTCGAAGCGGTGCGCGTCGGCGCCCCGGGCGACAACCAGGTGGCGGTGGTGTTCTTCGACATCACCAGCCGCAAGCAGATCGAAGTGGAACTGGCCGAAAGCGAAGCGCGTTTCAGTGCCCTGGCCGACGGGTTGCCGATGCCGGTGTGGGTGCTGGACGAGCTGGGCCACGCCCGGTTCGTCAACAGCGCGTTCACCGAGTTCTTCGGTGGCGACGAGCGCGTACCCGAAGCGGTCTGGCAGGGCCTGGTGCATCCCGACGATGCGTCGGTGTTCGACTACGAACTGCAGGAAGCGCTGAAAGCGCAGCGCTCGATGCACGCGCTGGTACGCGGCCGCCGCGCGGATGGGCAGTGGCGCTGGCTGGAAATGAACGCGCGTCCGCGCTTCTCGCGGATGGGCCGGTTCATCGGCCTGGCCGGCAGCAGCCCGGATGTGACCGAGCGCCGCGAAATCGAGATGGCACGCGAGGAGCTGCTGCAGTCCGAGCGCGCCGCACGCAGTGCCGCCGAGAACATGGCGCGGTTGAAGGACGAGTTCCTGGCCACGCTGTCGCACGAACTGCGTACCCCGCTGACCACCATCCTGGGCTGGAGCGAACTGCTGCTGCAGCGGGTGGACAACACCAGCCCGCTGTTCAAGGGCCTGGGCGTCATTGCCAACAGCGCGATGGCGCAGAAGCGCCTGATCTCGGACATGCTCGACCTCAGCAGCATGCTGCTGGGCAAGGTCCAGCTGGAAGTGGAAGTGCTGGACCTGCGCACCCAGCTGACCGAGGCGATGGGTGCCCAGGAGCTGGTCGCCGAGGGCAAGGCACTGCAGATGAGCCTGGTGCTGCCCGAGGAACCGGCGCTGGTCCTGGGCGATGCCACCCGGCTGCAGCAGGTGCTGTGGAACCTGCTCTCCAATGCGATCAAGTTCACCCCGGCCGAGGGCACCGTCACGGTGACCCTGCGCGCCGATGGCGGCCACTGGTCGATCAGCGTGGCCGACTCCGGCGACGGCATCGCCCCCGAATTCCTGCGTCACCTGTTCAGCCGCTTCCGCCAAGCCGATGGCACCACCACGCGGCGTCATGGTGGGCTGGGACTGGGGCTGGCGATCGCCCAGCAGCTGGTTGAACTGCACGGCGGCGCGGTATCGGCCGCCAGCGAAGGCCCTGGCCAGGGCGCCACGTTCACCGTGCGCTTGCCGCACTACCAGCCGCAGGCCGATGGTCGCCCGCTGCGCGAGGTGTTCAGCGGGCCGATCGGCGAACAGATCATCGAGCCGTATCCGCTCAAGGGCCTGCGCCTGCTGGCGGTGGAAGACCAACCCGAAGTGCTGGAGTACCTGCGCCGGCTGCTGGAGGAGCAGGGCGCGGAAGTCACCGCAGCGACTTCGGCCGGTGAAGCGCTGGCGCTGCTCGACCAGGGCGGCCACACCGGCATCGACGTGCTGCTGACCGATATCGGCATGCCCGGCATGGACGGTTACGGCCTGGTGCGGACCCTGCGCGAAGACATCGGCGTGGAAGCGGACGCGTTGCCCGCCGTGGCGGTGACGGCGCTGGCCCGCGCCGATGACCGCAAGCGCGCGTTGGCCTCGGGCTTCCAGGAGCACGTGGCCAAGCCGTATTCGGTGGCCCAACTCGTCTCGGCCGTGCGCAGCGTGCTCGGCAACCAGCGACGTGCCTTGCCGGACCGTTGACGTCGGCATGCCCACAATCGACCGGGTACGCCACAGGAGTCCACATGTCCCGTTACGCCCCCACCATCCACACCGATCCGGCGCGGATCGCCGCCCTTGAAGCACTGTTGCCGCAGCTGCACGGTCAAACCCGGGTCGAAGTGACCCTCGACGATGGCAGCCGCGTGCTGGGCACGGTCGCGGTGCAGCCGACGCTTCAGCAGTACCGCGACGCCGACGAGAACGAGGGCAGCAACGGCCAGCTGCGTCTGGACGACCTGGATACCCCGGTGCAGCAGCACCTGGTGTGGCTGGACCGGATCGCGGCGATCCGGCAGTTGCCGCCGGTGGAATGACGGGCGGCAAGCTGCCTGGACGGATCCGGCTCGAATACGCCGGATCAGACGGGCCGGCTCAGTGCTGGAACACCTCCGGCTCGGCCTCGAACCGGCGGGCGTAAGCGCGTTCGTCGGCCACCCGCGCCACCTCGTCATCGGCCATGTCCGGCGCGCCGTATACCGCATAGGCCACGCTGCCGTCGGCCTGCTTGCCCACCTGGTGCAGGCGGTAGCGCGAGTGGCCGCCGCCGCTGTCCTGCGGGTAATGCACTGGCGGCTGCGCGCCCTCCATGTCCATCTCGCTGTTGTCGACTACGCCACCGACAAACAATGCACGCATGAGCCATCTCCATCGCAAGTGAGCCTCCACCCTGACGGTTGGGATGTTGGCAGGGGATCAACGCGGCGTTGAATAAACGCAAATCGGCGCGGGACGGGGCCGATCCGGGCGAACCGGTAGAATGGCCGTCTCCTTTCAAGATGTGCCTCCCGATGGCTGCCCAGCACGACGCTCCCCTGGAAACCCTGTTCCTGCCGTTCGCCAGTGGCGTGCTGTCCTGGCCCGCCGGCCCGGTGCTGTTCCTGCGCGCCCGCGATGGCTGGCCGCTGCGCGAGCATGCCCAGCCGGGCCAGCTGGTCTGCGAGCAGAGCTTCCGACCGTTCGCCGACGCGCTGGAAGCCAGCGGCTGGACCGTGCGCGACGAGCAGCAGCTGGCCAGCGACACCACCCGCTACGCCGTGGTGCTGGTGTTGCCGCCGCGCCAGCGCGAGGAAGCCCGGGCCCTGTTCGCCCGGGCGCTGGCCCTGACCGCGCCGGGTGGCGTGGTGGTGGCCTGCCAGCACAACAATGAAGGCGCGCGCTCCGGTGAAGGCGACCTGCAGCAGCTGGCCGGCCTGGGCGGCAAGCTGACCAAGAACCACTGCCGCGCCTACTGGACCGCGCCGCTGAACGGCCAGCACGACGCCGCGCTGGCCCAGCGCTGGGCGACCCTGGACGCGCCGCGGGCGATCCTGGGCGGCCGCTTCCAGAGCCGTCCGGGCATCTTCGCCTGGGACCGCATCGACCCGGCCTCGGCGCTGCTGGTGGAGCAGCTGCCGGCCGACCTGGCCGGCCGAGGCGCCGACCTGGGCGCCGGCTTTGGCTACCTGTCGGCCGAAGTGCTGGCGCGCTGCCCGGGCGTGACCGGGCTGGACCTGTTCGAGGCCGAAGGCCGCGCGCTGGCGCTGGCGCGCGAGAACCTGTCCGCGCTGAACAAGCCCGCGGCGCTGGCCTACCACTGGCAGGACGTCACCGCCGGCATCGAAGGCCAGTACGACTTCATCGTCACCAACCCGCCGTTCCACACCCCCTCGCGTGCCGACCGCCCCGACATCGGTCAGCGTTTCATCGCCGTGGCCGCGCAGGCGCTGCGCCCGGGTGGGCGGATGTGGCTGGTGGCCAACCGCCACCTGCCGTACGAGCAGATCCTCAACGACAGCTTCGGCCAGGTCCGCGTGGCCGCCGAACGTGACGGCTTCAAGCTGATCCAGGCGACCAAGGCCAAGGACACCGGCCGCACCCGCGAGCCGACCCGGGTCAAGGACAGCCCGCGCGGCCGCAACTGGGACCGTGCATGAAGCTGGTCAAGCTTCTGGCCAACCTCGGCTATGGCAGCCGCAAGCAGGTGCAGGGGATGTTCCGCGCCGGCCTGGTCACCGATGCCGACGGCGAGGTGCTGTATGCCGATGACGTGATCGCGCACGAGGCGATCCGGGTCGAGGGCGAGCCGCTGGACCCCCCGCAGGGGCTGACCCTGATGCTGCACAAGCCGCGCGGTTACACCTGTTCGACCAAGGACAAGGGTCGGTTGATCTACGACCTGCTGCCGCCGCGGTATCGCGAGCGCGCGCCGGTGCTGTCCTCGGTGGGTCGGCTGGACCGGGACACCAGCGGCATGCTCCTGATGACCGATGACGGCGCGCTGCTGCACCGGATCGTGTCGCCCAAATCGCGCCTGGACAAGGCCTATGAAGTGACCTTGGCCGAAGACCTGCGCGGCGATGAAACCGCGCGCTTTGCCAGTGGCGGCCTGCTGCTGGAATCGGACGACAAGCCGCTGCTGCCGGCCGAGCTGCATGTAAACGGCCCGCGCCAGGCGCAACTGGTGCTGCATGAAGGCCGCTACCACCAGGCGCGGCGGATGTTCGCTGCGGTCGGCAACCATGTCGAGGCGCTGCACCGCAGCCGTATTGGTGGGTTGTCGCTGGACGGGCTGGAAGAAGGCCAGTGGCGCACCTTGGATGCTGCCGACCTGGAAACCCTGTTCGACGTGCCATGAGCCCGATCGCTGCGCTGCCGTTCCTGCCTGACGCGGTCATCTTCGACATGGATGGGTTGATGATCGACAGCGAGCGGGTGTCGGTCGAGTGCTGGTCCCAGGCCGCGCAGGAACGGGGGCTACCGTTCGAAGACGGCTTCTGGCTGCGCATGGTCGGGCTGGGCGATCGCGACTGCGAACGCCTGCTGCTGGAGCGCATCGATGCGGACCAGGTGGCGGCGCTGTTCGCGCGCTGCCACGACCTTTACGAACAACGCACGCACGCCGGGCTGCCGTTGCGGCCGGGCATCCTGGAACTGCTGCAGCTGTTGCGCGAGCACGACGTGCCGCGCGCGGTGGCGACCTCGACGCGGCAGCCGCGGGCATCGCGCAAGTTGGCGGCGTCCGGGTTGCTGGATTTCTTCGACGTGGTGGTGACCAGCAGCGACGTCGCCCATCCCAAGCCGGCGCCGGACATCTACCTGCTAGCTGCGCAGAAACTGGGCAAGGTGCCGGCGCGCTGCCTGGCGCTGGAAGATTCGCCGGCGGGCATCCGTGCGGCGGTGGGCGCGGGCATGACCGCGATCCAGGTGCCCGACCTGGTCCATCCCGACGAGGAACTGCGCGCGCTGGGCCACCGCATCGTCGGTTCGCTGGTAGACGCGCACGCGCTGCTGCTGCCGCATCTACGGTAGAGCCGAGCCACGCTCGGCTGCCTTTCCTGCCGGCATCATGACCGCCGGACCGAGCGCGACGGGCAGAAGCTGCGCCGGCAACGCCGATGGCGGTTTGATGAATGGTGGCTTCGGATGCGTATGCCGCGCTGCGCGCGGTTGCCGAGCATGGCTCGGCACTACCGGTCACGCGTGGTGCGGGATTACCGGCGTGTGATCGGTCCACGCGTGGTGCGCGATTGCCGGCGCGCGATCAGGTCGGGTGGCCTGATCACGCATCGGTAGAGCCGAGCCATGCTCGGCTGCTGTTCCTGCCGGGATCATGACCGCCAGACCGAGCGCGACGGGCAGAAGCTACGCCGGCAACGCCGGGTGGCGGTTTGACGGATCTTGGCTTCGGATGCGTAGGCCGCGCTGCGCGCGGTTGCCGAGCATGGCTCGGCACTACCGGTCACGCGTGATGCGGGATTACCGGCGCGCGATCCGGTCACGCGTGGTGCGGCCGGCGCGCGATCAGGTCAGGTGGCCTGATCACGCATCGGTAGAGCCGAGCCATGCTCGGCTGCTGTTCCTGCCGGGATCATGACCGCCAGACCGAGCGCGACGGGCAGAAGCTACGCCGGCAACGCCGGGTGGCGGTTTGACGGATCTTGGCTTCGGATGCGTAGGCCGCGCTGCGCGCGGTTGCCGAGCATGGCTCGGCACTACCGGTCACGCGTGATGCGGGATTACCGGCGCGCGATCCGGTCACGCGTGGTGCGGCCGGCGCGCGATCAGGTCAGGTGGCCTGATCACGCATCGGTAGAGCCGAGCCATGCTCGGCTGCTGTTCCTGCCGGGATCATGACCGCCGGACCGAGCGCGACGGGCAGAAGCTGCGCCGGCAACGCCGATGGCGGGTTGATGGATGGTGGCCTCGGATGCGTGTGCCGCGCTGCGCGCGGTTGCCGAGCATGGCTCGGCACTACCGGTCCACGCGTGATGCGGGATTACCAGCGCGTGATCGGTCCACGCGTGATGCGGGATTGCCGGCGCGTGATCGGTCCACGCGTGATGCGGGATTACCGGCGCGCGATCCGTCCACGCGTGGTGCGGGATTACCGGCGCGCGATCCGTCCACACGTGGTGCGGGATTGCCGGCGCGTGATCCGTCCACGCGTGGTGCGGAATTGCCCGCACGGCATCCGGTCATGTGGCCTGCAGCGGAACGTTTCGGTAGAGCCGAGCCATGCTCGGCTGCCTTTCCTGCCCGAAGCACGACCGCCGGACCCAAGGCAAAAAGCCCGGCGCAGTGGCCGGGCTTTTTCATCACTGCATCAATCGCGCATCACACCCGGCCGAAGACCAGCGCCGCGTTGGTGCCGCCGAAACCGAAGCTGTTGGACATCACCGTGTTCAACTGCGCATCCTGGCTCTGGCGCACGATCGGGAAGCCCTCCACCAGCGGATCGAGCTCGCCGATGTTGGCCGAGCCGGCGATGAAACCGTCGCGCATCATCAGCAGGCAGTAGATCGCTTCGTGCACGCTTGCCGCACCCAGCGAATGGCCGGAAAGCGCCTTGGTCGAGGACAGCGGCGGGATCGCTTCGCCGAACACTTCGCGCACCGCCTTCAGCTCGGTGACATCGCCCAGCGGGGTCGAGGTGCCGTGCGTGTTGAGGTAGTCGATCGGGCCGGACAGGTTGGCCATCGCCATGTTCATGCAGCGCACCGCGCCTTCACCGGACGGGGCCACCATGTCGGCGCCATCGGAGGTGACACCGTAGCCGACCAGCTCGGCGTAGATGCGTGCGCCACGGGCCACGGCGTGGTCGTAATCTTCCAGCACCAGCATGCCGCCACCACCGGCGATGACGAAGCCATCGCGGTCCTTGTCGTACGGGCGCGAGGCCGAGGCAGGGGTCTCGTTGAAGCGGGTGGACAGCGCGCCCATGGCGTCGAACATCACACTCATCGACCAGTGCAGGTCTTCACCACCACCGGCGAACATCACGTCCTGGGCGCCGTGGCGGATCAGGTCGGCGGCCGCGCCGATGCAATGGGCGGAGGTCGCGCAGGCCGCGGACAGCGAGTAGCTCAGGCCCTTGATCTGGAACGCGGTGGCCAGGCACGCCGACACCGTGGAGCACATCGTGCGCGGGACCATGTACGGGCCGACCTTGCGCACGCCACGCGCGCGCAGGATGTCGGCCGATTCGACCTGCCACTGGCTGGAACCGCCGCCCGAGCCGGCGATCAGGCCGGTGCGCGGGTTGGCGACCTGCGCCGCGTCCAGACCGGCATCGGCGATCGCATCGCGCATGGCGATGTAGGCATAGGCCGAGGCATCGCTCATGAAGCGTTTGAGCTTGCGGTCGATCTGCGCGTCCAGGTCCAGTTCGATGTTGCCGCCGACGTGGCTGCGCAGGCCGGCTTCGGCATGGTCAGGCAGGTTGCGGATGCCGGGACGGCCTTCACGCAGTGCGGCGGACACGGTGTCCAGATCGTTGCCCAGGCACGAGGTGATGCCCATTCCGGTAATGACGACGCGACGCATCAGAAGTTCTCGGTGGAGGTGAACAGACCTACGCGGAGGTCTTTGGCGGAATAGATTTCACGGCCGTCCACCAGCATGCGGGCGTCGGCCTGGGCCATCACCAGCTTGCGGTTGATGACGCGGGTGATGTCGATTTCATAGCTCACCAGCTTCGCTTCGGGCAGCACCTGTCCGGTGAACTTCACTTCACCGCAGCCCAGGGCGCGGCCGCGGCCGGGGGCGCCGAGCCAGGTGAGGTAAAAACCGGTGAGCTGCCACATGGCATCCAGGCCGAGGCAGCCGGGCATGACCGGGTCGCCGATGAAATGGCAGCCGAAGAACCACAGGTCCGGGCGGATATCCAGTTCGGCGCGCACCAGTCCCTTGCCGTGTGGGCCGCCGTCGTCGCGGATGTCGGTGATGCGATCGAACATCAGCATCGGATCGTTGGGCAGGCGACCGCTGCCCGGGCCGAACAGTTCACCGCGGGCGCTGGCCAGCAGTTGTTCGCGCGAGAACGCGTGGAGACGAGTCATGGAAAGCGCAATCCTGGAGAAGTTGCCATCGGGTAAAGCCGGCCGTGGGTCGGCTATGTTGCTGGGATACAAGTGCGCAAGAGTGCAGAGGAAAAGCGATTCAATCAAACGTTTTAACCGTACGCTGGCGTAGTGTTTTCAGCTTGAAAACCGCATGTTGTTGTTATGAAAAGACCATACTCAGGCGTGTGGCTGTAATCTTGTTCATCTAGCAATCCGCTTCCAGGTCCGAGTCTTCCCGCCGTGTCGGTTCTGCGCAAAATCATTCATGTGGACATGGACGCGTTTTACGCGTCGGTGGAGCAGCGCGACGATCCGTCGCTGCGCGGGCGGCCGGTGGTGGTGGCGTGGAAGGGCGCGCGCTCGGTGGTATGCGCGGCATCGTACGAGGCGCGGGTGTTCGGGATCCGCTCGGCGATGCCGGCGCTGCGTGCGGAGCGGTTGTGTCCGGATGCGGTGTTCGTGCCGCCGGATTTCGTGCGTTACAAGGCGGTGTCGCGGCAGGTGCGGGAGATTTTCCTGCGGCACACGGATCTGGTGGAGCCGCTGTCGCTGGATGAGGCCTACCTGGATGTGACGGTGCACAAGGGCGGGATGACGGTGGCCACCGAGATTGCCGAGATAATCCGTGCGCAGATCCGCGAGGAGACGCAGTTGACGGCGTCGGCGGGGATCGCGCCGAACAAGTTCCTGGCGAAGATCGCGTCGGACTGGCGCAAGCCGGACGGTCAGTTCGTGGTGCCGCCGCATCGGGTGGAGCGGTTTTTGACGCCGTTGCCGGTGAACCGGGTGCCGGGGGTGGGCAAGGTGATGGCGGGCAAGCTGGCGGAGTTGGGGATCGCGACGGTGGGCGATCTGCGCGCGCTGCCGCTGGAGGTGCTGGAGAGCCGCTTCGGGACATTCGGTGCGCGGTTGTACAGTCGCGCGCGGGGGATCGATGAGCGTGCGGTGGAGCCGGACCAGCCGGTGCAGTCGATTTCGTCGGAGGATACGTTCGCCGAGGATCTGCCGTTGGAGGCGCTTGAGGCGGCGATCATTGAGCTGGCGGGGAAGACGTGGCACGCGACGCGTAAGACCGAGCGGGTGGGGCATACGGTGGTGCTGAAGTTGAAGACGTCGCAGTTCCGGATCATCACGCGCAGTTTTACGCCGGAGTCGCCGCCGGAGTCGATGGAGGAGTTGCGGGATATCGCGCTGGCGTTGCGGGCGCGGGTGGATCTGCCGGCGGAGACGCGGTATCGGTTGGTGGGGGTGGGACTGGGGGGATTCCGGGAGCGCGAGGCGGTGAGCCAGCCGGGGCTGTTTGATCATCTGGATGATTATTGAGCTCAGAAGCCGTCGTGTCCTTGTGCCGACTGTTTGGGCGGCGTGGGTGGGTCTGCGGGACACGCCGTGAAGCCATCCCTGGAGGCTCGCGTGCGCCATCCATGGCGCACGACGGTCCCGCAGCCCCACCCACGCCACCCTTCGATACCGTGTCGGTGGGCAGGGGAAGTGCAACTGCCACTGCAACTGCAAGGAGCATTACTCTGTTTTGCGGCGCGGCATTTTGCTTCACGGCGGGGTTGGATCCGGATCGACCGCCGACCGAGCTTCATCATCTGGTGGGGGCATGACCTGCGAATGATGCGATGCCTCATTGCTGGCATTTTGCTTCGCAATCGGTTCGTATCCCAATCGACCAACGACCGTGTTTCAACATCCGGTGGTGGCATGACCCACGAACAACATCCCGCGTCACCACTACGACATTTCATGACCGCGATAGGGTCGCATCCCGATCGACTGCTGGCTGTGTTTCAACATCCGGTGGTGGCATGGCAAACGAACAACATCCCGCGTCACCACGACGACAGTGCATGACCACGGTAGGGTCGCATCCCGATCGACCGCTGGCCGTGTTTCAACATCCGGTGATGGCATGACCCACGACCAACGCGGGGTTTCTGCACCACCTCAATGCACCGTTACGGCCACTGCATTTCACCCTTGGCGACCTTGGCACTCACCTCCAACGAACTGACGCCCTGCAGGGTGGGGTAGCGTTTTTTCATCGCGGCAATCAACGCATCGGCGTTGCGGCTGCGTGCGGTTTCTTCGTCGAAGGCGCGGAGGTAGGCGGCGGTGAAATCGATGGCGCTGCTGTCCAGTGTCGCGCCGCTGGCGTAGTGGCCGGGGATGACGCGGGTGGGTTTGAGGGCCTTGATGGTGGCCAGGGTGGTGAGCCAATCGGCATGCGACTGCGCGCTCTGGGTGTCGGCCATCCAGACATGTTCGCCGGCGACTATGGGAATGCCGCCGAGGACGGTGCGCAGGGCGGGTATCCAGACGACCGTGCGGTCCGGGGTCGGGCCGTCGAGGCCGATGATCCGCAGTGGCTGGCCTTCGAGGGTGAGGGTGTTGCCGTCCAGGACCTGCGGGATGACGATGCGTGCGGGTTTGTCAGCGCCCATCTGCGGTCCCCAGTAGGCGAGTTTCCCAACCTGGGTGGCGGCGATGTGGGCGACGGTCTGCGCGGTAGCGACGATGCGGGCGTCGGGGAAGGCGTCCTGCAGGGTGGCCAGGCCGAAATAGAAGTCCGGGTCGCCGTGGCTGATGTAGATGGTGGTCAGGCGCTTGCCGGAGGCGCGGATGCGCTGGACCAGTTGGGCGGCGTCGGAGGCAGCGAACTGGGCGTCGATCAGCACGGCGTCGTGCTGGCCGGTGATCAGGTTGGAGGCCACCGAGAACAGCGCCTCGTTACCGGGATGGTAGGGCTGCACGTGCAGTGCATGCGCCTGGACGGCG
Source organism: Stenotrophomonas sp. Ste86 (assembly GCF_024519465.1). Classification (GTDB taxonomy): domain Bacteria; phylum Pseudomonadota; class Gammaproteobacteria; order Xanthomonadales; family Xanthomonadaceae; genus Stenotrophomonas. Next base: position 19,835 of record NZ_JALJRW010000007.1, read on the forward strand.
GCAGGGGCGGCCTGGCTGGCGGCGGGTGCAGTCACGCCAAGCGCCGTGCCGATGGCCAGCGCAAGCGCCAAGGTGGTGCGCGGGAAGTTCGGCATTTCACTAATTCCTGTGCGGTGCGGCCCCGGCATCACGCCGGGGCCCGGTAGAGCCGAGCCATGCTCGGCTGTTGCGGTAGAGCCGAGCCATGCTCGGCTGTTCTGTCCGTGCCAACCAAGGGCCGGCGGCTGCTTCAATACGCGACCGTCGCAATCTGCCGCACGTACTGCGGCGTCTCGATCTCACTGACGAACGCATCGGCGTAGTCGGCATAGCTGATCCGGCTGTGGCCGTCGGCGGCCACCAGGAAGTTCTTCGCCTGGGTGCGGAAGCCGCCGCGCTGCGGACCCGGGCCGATTTCGGCGGCGGGGGAATAGAACGTCCAGTCGAGGTCATCGACGGCCTGCAGCTGCTTGAGCGTTTCGCGCGCGGCCAGGGCGACCGGCTTGTAGGCGTCCGGGAAGCCCTCGGTATCCACCAGCTGCACGCCGGGGGCCACTTCCAGGCTGCCGGCGCCGCCGACCATGATGAAGCGCGGCACGCCGGCCTGGCGCGCGGCCTTGACCAGCTCCGCAGAGACGCTGGTCACCGTGCCGGGGGCATCGCCCGGGCGCGGGCCGAAGGCGCTGGCCAGCACGTCGTGGCCGGCGATCACGGCGGCCAGGGCGTCGGTATCGTCCAGCGCGGCGACGGCGAGCTGGGCGCCGTCCAGTTCGGTCGGCAGGTCGTTTTCACGGCGCACGATGGCAGTGACCTGATGGCCGCGGGCGAGGGCCTGACGGGCGATTTCACGACCGATGCTGCCGGTGGCACCAACGAGGGCAATCTTCATGGGGGCGGATCCGTTGAGGAAGGAAGGCCAGCGTATGCGCCCTAAATCGTCCGAAAAACCGCGTATAACGGTCTAATTTGTTGCATGGATCGATCAGATGGACCGTATGACAGCCATGAACGTGTTCGTGGAGGTGGTCGAGCGCGGCAGCCTCACCGCCGCTGCCGAGGCGCTGGAGATGTCGCGTGCCATGGTCACCCGCTACCTGGCCGAGGTGGAGCGCTGGCTGGGCGCGCGGTTGCTGCACCGGACCACGCGCCGGATCAGCCTGACCGCGCCGGGCGAGGCCGCGCTGCTGCGGTTCCGGCAGATGCTGGCGATCGGCGACGAGCTGCACGGCGAGCTGGCCACCGACAATCCCGAACCGCACGGGTTGATCCGGGTCACCGCCAGCGTGTCGTTCGGGCAGATCCACCTGGCGGCGGCGGTGGCCGATTTCGTCAAGCGCCATCCACTGACCCGGGTCGAACTGCTGCTGGTGGACCGGGTGGTCAACCTGGTCGAAGAACGCGTGGATATCGCCGTGCGCATTTCGCGCGCGATCGATCCGGCGCTGATCGCGCGCTGGTTGGCGCCCTGTCGTTCCGTGCTGTGCGCAGCGCCGTCGTACCTGGCCGAGCGGGGCACGCCGACCACCGCCGACGAACTGGCCGGGCACAACTGCCTGACCCACCACTACGTTGGCAAAAGCGTCTGGCATCTGCAGCGCGACGGACGTGCGATCGCCGTAGCGGTAGGCGGCAACATCAGCGCCAACGAAGCCTCGCTGCTGCTCGAAGCGGTGCGTGCCGGTGCAGGCATCGCGATGCTGCCGACCTACCAGATTGCCCCGCTGCTGCGCAGTGGCGAACTTGTTGAAGTGCTGCCCCAGTACGACGTGGAAGGCCTGGGCATCCATGCGGTCTACGCGTCGCGCCGGCAGCTGCCGACGATCATGCGCAGCTTCCTGGATTTCCTGGTGGAGCGCTTTGCCAGTCCGACGTTCCTGGCGCAGCTGTAAACGCAGCCCCGGTAGAGCCGACCGTTGGTCGGCTGCACTTGAACCGGCAACCGCGCATCAGCGCGCCATGCAACCGCAACCGCAGCGGGCGCGTGCAGCCGACCAACGGTCGGCTCTACCGGGGCGTGCATCGGCCTCACACACGCACCTACGTACAATGGCGCTTCCCTGCTGTGGAAGTGAGCATTGCCTTGTCGTATCCGTATCCGTTGGTGGTGTTTGATCTGGATGGCACGCTGGTGGACAGCGCGGCCGATATTGCCGAGGCGTTGAACCGCACGCTGCAGGACTGGCAGTTGCCGCGCGTGCCGGAGGCGACGGTGTTGACCTGGATCGGCGATGGGGTGCGCCGGCTGGTGGAACAGGCGTTCACTGCGGCAGGCAGTAACGTGGATCTGGATGCGGTGATGCCCGGTTTCATGCGTCACTACGAGGCCTGTCTGCTGCGTAGCCCGCGTCTGTTCGACGGTGTGGAAGCGGCGTTGCAGGGTCTGCGCGCGCGCGAGGTTCCCATGGCCATCTGCACGAACAAGCCCTCGGCCCTGGTGGCGCCCCTGCTGCAGCATTTCGGGCTGCAGGATGTTTTCGCGCTGGTGCTCGGCGGTGATTCGCTGCCTGAGCGCAAGCCCAGTGGCGCGCCACTGCGGCATATTGCCGCGCACTTCGGCATCGCGCCGGACGCGGCGTTGATGGTGGGCGATTCGATCACCGATTACCGCGCGGCGGTGGATGCACGCATGCCGGTGGCGCTGGTCCGCTACGGCTATCCGCGTGGACTCGACCTGGACACCGTCGAGGCCGTGGCAGTGATGGATGATCTGCGGGAACTGCTGGCGCTGTAACGTTGGTGGAGCATTGGTCCACGGGGTGAGCGTGGGGCTGTGTGACGGCCCATGGTTGGCATGTTTTGCTGTTCGAAGGCGGCTGGCCCGCTGTCTTGGGTGGCGGGTGAGGGGGAGTTCGTCGCGCCTTGGGTGGCGCGACGGTTGCAAAGGCTGCCGAGCATGGCTCGGCATCAGGGGCTGCCGAGCATGGCTCGGCATCAGGGGCTGCCGAGCATGGCTCGGCACTACCTGACGGGTGCTTACCTCGGCTGGTAACGCACGCTCAGGCGGTATTCGCGGCCGGGCTGGTTGTACCAGGCCACGGTTTCGTAATCGCGGTCGAACACGTTGCTCACCCGGCCCAGCACCGACCAGTCGCGGCTCAGCGCGTATTCCAGGCGCAGATCGACCGTGCCGTAACCGGCCAGCCGCACCGTGTTGGCGGCGTTGTCGTACCGCTTGCCGGCACCGTTGGCGGTGATGCCGGCGCGGAAGCCGCCGAAGCTGCGGTCGATGTCCAGACGTGCGGTGTTCTGCGCGCGGCGCGCCAGCCAGTTGTCGAACTGCGCGCTGCCATCGGTGCGGTTACGCGGATCGGTGTGGCTGAGCTGTGCGTTGAAGTCAAACCCGGCCCACGCGATCGCGCCGGTCAGTTCCGCGCCACGGATACGCGCCTTTTCCACCTGCGACATCATGAAGGTGGTGGCGTCGTAGGTGATCAGGTCGTCGATGCGGGTTTCGTACACATCCAGGCCCCAGCGCCAGCTGTCGCCCTGCTGGGCGATGCCGAGGTTGGCGCTCTTGGATTTTTCCGGATCCAGGCCGGGCACGCCGCTCCACGGGTCGTAGAGATCGCTGAAGGTCGGGGCCTTGAAGGCGGTGCCGTAGTTGGCATTGAGGCGGAAGCCGCCACCCAGTTCCATGCCCCAGCCGAGGCTGCCGGTGGTGTGGTTGCCGAACTGTTCGTTGTCGTCGTTGCGTACGCTGGCCTGCAGGTGGTGCGCGCCGAAGCGGCCCTGGTACTGAAGGAATACACCGGTGTTGTCGCGGCTGTCGACCAGGTAACCGGCGCTGCTGCCATCCAGGTTGTCCTGGCTCCAGTCCACGCCGGCGCTGAGCAACTGGCCCTCGGCCAGGCCGATGTCGGTCTGCACCGATGCGCTGTCGCGATGGGTCTGCGCCGCGCCCAGCCAGGTGCTGCCGTTGTAGTTGTCCGACTCGTTGTCGGCGCGGCCGACATTGACGGTCAGGTTGAAGCGCTCGCTTGGGCTGTAGCGGACCTTGCCGCCGAGCACCTGCTGCAGCGTCTCTGAATAGTTGTAGTAGCCGTCGTAGTGGTTCTCGCCCTTGGCGCGCAGCGCGGTGCCTTCCACGCTCAGCGCATCGGTCAGCGTGTAGCCGCCACGCAGGCTCATGGACAGGTTGCGGTAGCCGTCACGGTCGGGTTCGTCGGCGCCGCAGCCGGCGAAGGTGGCCGCATCGCCGCGGCAGGAATTGATACCGTCGGTGTGCTGGTAGGCGATGTCGGTGCCGAACCAGCCGCGCTCGCCGCTGCCGCCGAAGCCGCCGCTGGCCTCGCGCAGGCCGTTGCTGCCGCCACCCACCTGCAGGTGCGGGGCGAAGGTGCCGACGTTGCGGCGGGTGAAAATCTGGATCACGCCGCCAATCGCATCGGCGCCGTACAGGCTGGACTGCGGACCGCGCACGATTTCAATGCGTTCGATCTGCGCCAGCGGCAGGTCCTGGATCATTGCCAGGCCCAGGTCGCCGGTGTTGATGCGCACGCCATCCACCAGCACCAGGGTGTGGGCGGAATTGGTGCCGCGCAGGAACAGCGAGCTCTGCTTGCCGAGGCCACCGTTGTTGGTGAGGTTGATGCCGGCGCGGCCGCGCAGCAGGTCCTGCAGCGACGGTGCCTGACTGCGCTCGATCTCGGCGCGGTCGATCACCTGGGCCGGCGAGATGCTGTCCTGCAGGGCGATGGGGGTGCGGGTGGCGGTGACCAGCACCTGGTCCAGTGCGGTGGCCTCGTCCTGGGCGGACGCCAGCAGGGGCAGGGCCGACAACACGGCCAGGGAAAGAACGCGGATCTGCAGCTTCATCGATGACTCCATGCACCGCGCACGCCCGCGCGGCAAAGGGTGGGGATGATCGCGCTGCAGGAGTCACTCGACGGAGAGCGGGCACACGGCACCGCTTGCCGCCGCCATGCCCGCCGCATCGCAACCAGTCGTCTTCCAGGCCGGTCTCCGGGCTCGCATGGCGATGGCGGTGCCATCGTGCCAGGCGCCTTCCCATGCCGGGGCACAGTGGCGTATTGCCTGGTGTTTCCACGCTTACCGTTGCGGGGGCAGCGCCGGAGTGGCGGCCAGGCACAGGGCCTGACGCGTCACCGGCTTCCCGTTTCAACCTGGCGGCATCGCAGCCCCAGGTCACCTGAAAGTGGGCGCAGTCTAAGCCATCGGCCGGGCCGGCGGAGCGCACCGGTTAGAATGCGCCTCGCTTTTTCGATGTGATCTCCATGACCCTACTGTGGTTGCAGCACCCCGGCACCGACGCCCGTGACCCGAACCGGCCGGCCGCAGCGGGCAGCAGACGGGGCGCGGCATGATCCTCGACCTGATCCGCCACGCCAGCACCGGCCGCGATGGCCACCTGGACGGTCGCACCGATCCACCGCTGGAAGACGGCAGCACCGATGCGTTGTGCGCACGCTATGCGACGCTGAGCTGGGCGCGTGTGCTCAGTTCACCGCGCCAGCGTGCGCTGGCCAGCGCCGATGCACTGGCATTGCCGCGCGGACTGGAGGTGATCGCCGACGAAGAGTGGGAAGAGCTGGATTTCGGCACCTGGGACGGGCAGGCGCTGCACGACCTGCCGATGCAGGAACTGTCCGCCTTCCACCTGGACCCGCATGCCAATCCACCGCCGCAGGGCGAAAGCTGGGGGCACTTCGAACGCCGCATCGGGCGCGGCCTGCATCGGCTGCTCGATGAGCCCGATCCGCCGGCGACGCTGATCGTCAGCCATGGTGGCCCGTTGCGGATGGTGCTGTCGCAGGTGTGCGGGCTGCCGATGGCGATGTGCTGGGCGCTGCGTATCGACCACGGTACGCGGCTGCAGTTGCGCGTGGAACGCGAGGACGGGCGGCTATGGGGCGAACTGCTGGAACTCCAGCAGGTCTGATCACTGCGCCGGTTCGTCCTCACGGTCGAACGGCGGCGCATCACCGGCGTCGTCGTCATCGCGGCGCTCGGCGGTGCGGTCGTACACCGGGCCGGAGGCGGGTGGGGCCTTCTTCAGCGGCTTGTCGGCGATGATCGCGTCGTACTCGGCGACCAGTTCGATGCGGCGCGCTTCGGGCAGTTCCTGCCAGTGGCAGTCCTGCAGCGCGCCTTCCAGCGAATAGAGCAGGTTGAGGCTGGGCTTGAAGCCGGCACGGCGGACCTTCACGAAGGCGCCCACCGCGCCGACCGCGGTCAGCTCCTCGGGCGTGCGCAGACCGACCTGGCGCAGCCAGGCCGCGCTTTTGGGGCCGATGTTGCGCAGCTTGACGCTCATCCCAGCGCCTCGACGAATACCGCGGCGATCGCTTCCAGGCCGGCCTGATCCTCGGCATCGAAGCGCGCCAGCGACGGGCTGTCCAGGTCGAACACGCCGATCAACGTATCGCCGTGGACCAGCGGCACCACCAGTTCCGAGCGCGAGGCCGAATCGCAGGCGATGTGGCCCGGGAAGGCGTCCACGTCCTCGATCCGCTGGGTCACCCGCTGGCTGGCGGCCGCACCGCAGACGCCCTTGTGCAGCGGGATGCGCACGCAGGCCGGCAGGCCCTGGAACGGGCCGACCACCAGCTCGGTGCCATCGTAGAAATAGAAACCGACCCAGTTCAGGTGCGGCAGCGCGTGGTACACCAGCGCCGACAGGTTGGCGGCATTGGCGATCCGGTCGCGCTCGCCGTGCACCAGCGCACGGGCCTGGGCCAGCAGCTGGCCGTACTGTTCCGGCTTGCTGCCGGTAAGCGTGGAGTTCTCGAACATGGGCCGAGTCTAGCAAGCAGCAGCCCGCCCCGGGACCGTCGATAATGCACCGCTCCTTCCCGACCACCGCGCCGATGACTGCCCCACCGCTCCCCGCCCTGTACGTCACCGGCACCGATACCGGCATCGGCAAGACCTTCAGCAGCTGCGTTCTGCTGCACGCCCTGCGCCAGCGCGGGGGCCGCGCGGTGGGCATGAAGCCGGTCGCCAGTGGTTGCCAATGGACGGCCGAGGGCCTGCGCAACGAAGATGCCACTGCGCTGCTGGCCGCCAGCGACCCGCAGCCGGCCTACGCCGACCTCAACCCGTATGCGCTGCCGCTGCCACTGGCGCCCGAGCTGGCCGCCGCCGACGCCGGCGTGAGCCTGGCGCTGGGACCGATAGAAGCCGCGTTCGCGCGCCTGCGTGCCCAGGCCGATACGGTGGTGGTCGAAGGCGTGGGCGGCTGGCTGGCGCCGCTGTCGGGCAGCCTCGACCAGGCCGACCTGGTGCATGCCCTGCGCCTGCCGGTGGTGATGGTGGTCGGGCTACGGTTGGGCTGCCTCAACCACGCGCGGCTGACCGCGGCGGCGATCGCAGCCAGCGGAGCGACCTGCATCGGCTGGATCGGCAATGAGGTCGACCCGCAGATGGCGCGCATCGACGACAACATGGCCCTGTTGCATACGCGGCTGCCGATGCCGTGCCTGGGGCGGTTGCCGTACGCACCGGGGGCCGAACCGGCCGGGTTGGCGGATTGCCTGCGCCTGCAGGAGGCGTAGGGCTTCCGAGCGCGGCGAAGCAGCCACCCATGGGGTGGCTCTACCGAGGCACGGTCCCAATCGGGCAGAGCCACCCCATGGGTGGATGGCCCCACCGTGGCAGGGCCTCAACCGGGTAGCGCCACCCCATGGGTGGCTGACGCCACCGTGGCAGTGTCCCAATCGGGTAGAGCCACCCTATGGGTGGCTGGCGCGCGGTGTTGGCCGGTGGCGTTTTCATTCGCCGCGCAGTGCGCAGGCCAGTTGGCCCAGCGTGCTGATCGCCGCCACGTAGCGCTCGTCCAGCTCCTGGCAGCAGGACAAGCGCAGGCAATGCCGGTATCGCGCACCGCGCGAATACACCTGGCCGGGCATGAACACCACGCCCTTGGCCAACGCCTGCTCGAACAGCTCGCCGGTGTCGATACTGGCGGGCAGTTCGACCCACAGCAGGAAGCCGCCGGTGGGCTGGGTGGCCAGCGTCCCGGCCGGAAAATGCTGGGCGATCAGGCTGCGCACGCGTCGCACCTGGTCGCTGTACAGACGCCGCAACCGGCGCAGGTGCTGCTCATAACTGCCCGCCTCGAGAAACGCACCGACCGCTTCGCCGAGCAGGCGCGGTTCGGCGCCGGTGGACTGGAACTTGAGCAGTTGGATGTCGGCGGCGAAGCGACCGGCGTCGAGCCAGCCGATCCGGTAGTCCGGGGCAAGGGTCTTGGAGAAGCTGCTGACCACCATCACCCAACCGTCGTCATCGAAGGCTTTGAGCAACGGCGACAGCGGCTCCTGGAACTGCAGCTCGGCATACACCGCATCTTCGATCAACGGAATCCGATAACGGTTCACCAGCGCGGCCAGCCGCTGCTTCTCGGCCACCGACATGGTGAAACCAAGCGGGTTGTGCACGCTGGGCATGGCCACGATCGCGGCCAGCGCGCCCCGTTCGAGCTGCGCGGCGACGGCATCCACGTCCAGCCCGAGGCGCGGGTCGGTGGGCAGTTCGATCGCCTTCAGGCCCAGGTTGCTCAGCAGCGGATACAGGTTGAAATACGACGGCGCTTCAATGCCCACCGCATCGCCCGGACGGGTCACCGCACGCAATGCGAGCTGCAGCGCTTCCATCGCGCCGTGGGTGAGCACCAGGCGTTCGACGCTGGTGTGCAGCCCGAGCCGCGGACCGCGCCGCACGATCTGTTCGAGCAGGCGCGTAGCGGCATTGGGCCGCGCGTAGGTTTCCACCATGCCGGCGCGGCGCAGCACCTGCGCGGTGCTGCGCGCCAGCTTGTCGCCGGGATAGAAACGGCGGCCACGGGGGCCGGCGAAGGCGAGGTCGACAACGCCGGGCTGCTGCTGTGCGGCCAGTACGCGGGCCATCATCAACTGCTGCGCCTGGGTGGTGGCCAGCGACGGCGCCTGGCGCAGCGAGCGGGTGGGCTCGGCCAGGCGCGCGCTGACCACGAAGCCGGCTTTCGGCCGTGGAATCACCAGGCCGGCGTCTTCGAGCTGGCGGTAGGCGGCGATGACGGTGTTGAGGCTGAGCTGGCGCTGCGCGGCCAGCCCACGCAGCGACGGCAGGCGCGTACCGACGGGCAGCCGGCCGCTTTGGATGGCGTCGGCCATTTCATCGGCCAGGGATTGGTAGAGGTTGGCTGCCATGGGGTGCCCGCAGGAATCTGTAACCATGCGGATGGCCAAACGCTGGCTCTGTATCCGCGGCTTGGCGCAGCCTAGCATGCTCCTGTCAGCGCCCGGCCCACCTCCGCCGCGCACCCCGGTCCTTCCCTCGCGCACGGCGGCGCGGTGTTTTGCCGTGCGCTTTTTTTTCCAGATCAACGGTCGGCGTGTGCGGGCTTTCGCTGGTTTGGGCGGGTACGGGTGGGTTTGCGGGACACGCCGCAAGTACGTCCCTGTAGGCTCGCGTACGCCTTGCGCACGTGCGCAATCCTGCGCACGTGGCAAGACCGGGGCTGGGCGTCCTGCCCAGCCCGTCCGACGCATGCGTCGGACCCATGGCGCATGACGGTCCCGCAAGCCCACCCGTACCCGCCCCAGACAGTTGGCTGGTGCGCAGCGAACAGGCACAAGCACAGCCACAGCGACAGCGACAGCGACAGCCAAGCATCAGCCACAAGCATCAGCCACAAGCATCAGCTACAAGCATCAGCCCTGCCGTCTTTGCGTCGCGCTTCCAGGGTTTTCAACGGCCACCGGCCCACTGTCTGGGGCGGGGGTGTGTGGGTTCGCGGGACCGTCGTACGCCATGGATGGCGTACGCGAGCCTCCAGGGATGGATTTACGGCGTGTCCCGCGAACCCACACACCCCCGCCCAGCGCGGGAGCACCGCAGACATCGACGCTCCAAAAGAACAGCATCACCGCGCAGAAAGAGTCGACACCAACCTCGGCTTCTCGCGATACAGCGCCGGATACTGCTGCTTCAGTGCCGCCACCTTGGGCGCATCGTTGATCTGGATGTACTGCGATTCCGGATGCAGGGTGAGGTAGTTCTGGTGATAGCCCTCGGCGGCATAGAAACGCTTGCCGCCGTCGACCTGGGTAACCACCGGCGCCGCATACGCCTTGGCGCGCTGCAACTGGACGATATAGGCGCGCGTGGCGTCGCGTTGCGCGGCGTCATCGGCGTACACCGCAGAACGGTACTGGGTACCGCGATCCGGACCTTGCCGATTCAGCAGCGTCGGATCATGCACCACCGAGAAGAACACCTGCATCAATTGCCCGTAGCTGACCTTCGACGGATCGTAGGTCACCTGCACCGCCTCGGCATGGCCGGTGCCGCCACTGCCCACGCGCGGATAGCTGGCGTCGGCGCCGCTACCGCCGATGTAGCCGGACACCGCGTTGTCCACGCCATTGATGTGCTGGAACACCCCCTGCACCCCCCAGAAACAACCGCCGGCGAACACCACCTGCGCACGCGTCCTGCCGGGTTGTTTGAAATCGGCACTGCCGCCCGGTGCAGGCACGGTGACCAGGGCCTGCGCCGGCGCGGCATGCACCGGGCCGTCCAGGCTGAGCACCGCCGTGACCGTCAGTGCGGCGATCACCGCGGCGATGCTGCCGGCAACCAGTTTGTCCATTGCGATCTTCATCGAAGGCCTCCAGGGCTCAACCGAACGTAAAGGCGTAGGCGTGCACACCCGGATCGAGGAACTCGATCTCGAAGGTCCGCTCGCGCACATCGCCGGATTGGCGGATCAACTGGTACAGACGGTGCCCGCCGACCTGGCCGTCGCCATCGGCCGACACATCGCCACCGGCCGCCGCGCCCGGCGGCTGGCCGTCGATGCGCACGCGGTAACGCACCGGCCTGCCATCGACCGCCGGCGCCAGCACCAGGTGCAGGTCGCGCGCATGGAAGCGGAACGCGATCCGGCCACCGGCCGCGTCCAACGCTGCTTCCTCATTGCCCACTGTCCAGCGACCGCCGAGCGCCCACTGGTTCAGGGCCAGCGTGGCCGGCACGGTGTAGTCGGCGGCGCGGTCCGGCTGCTGCCCGCCAGGCGAGGCGAAGTTCTCCGCGCGCGCATGGCCCAGGTAGGTCTCCGGCGATTTCAGGTTGCGCATGTCGGCCTGCTGCTCCACGCCATCGCGCGGTGCCGCCGGGGCCATCGCCATCGCCTGCGCCGGTTCGTCGGGCAGCGTGTTGCCTGCTTCGCGCAGCAGCTGGCGGATGATCTGCTCGGACTGGGCGTAATTGCCTTCGCCAAAGTGGTGCGCGCGGATACGGCCTTGGGCATCAATGAAGTAGTGCGCCGGCCAGTAGCGGTTGTTGAAGCCGCGCCAGATCGCGAAATCATTGTCGATCGCCACCGGGTAGGTGACCTTCAGGTCTTTCACCGCGCCCTGCACGTTGCCCAGGCTGCGTTCGAAGGCGAACTCCGGCGCATGCACACCGATCACCACCAGACCGTGGTCGCGGTAGCGTTCGGCCCATTCACGCACATACGGCAGGGCCCGCAGGCAGTTGATGCAGGAGTAGGTCCAGAAATCGACCAGGACGACCTTGCCGCGCAGGCCTTCAGCGCTCAACGGCGGGCTGTTGAGCCACCCGGTGGCCCCGGCGAGGGAGGGCAGGGTGCCTTCCACCGGCAGTTCGCCGTTCGGCTGGCCGCTGGCCGTCGACATTGCCGCACCCGCGGCCGGCGGCTGCCCGGGCAGCGTATCCAGCAGGCCCTGTTCGAGTTTGGCCGTGCTTACCGTGGACAAGCGCGTCAACACGCCGGTGTCCCAGCCCATCGCGATCGCCACCACCGCCAGCAGCGCGGCCACGCCGAGCGCGCGACGGATCCATTCGCCCATGCCCAGGCGCTGCTTGAGTGCGGCGAACACCCGGCCGCCGATCCAGATCGCCAGCGCCAGCGACGTCGCTGCGCCCAGTGCATAGGCCAGCAGCAGGCCACTGGTACCCACGCTGGCGCCCTGCAGCGCCGCGCCGGTGAGGATCAGGCCCAGGATCGGCCCGGCGCACGGCGCCCACAGCAGGCCGGTGGCGATGCCGATCAACAACGAGGTACCGATTCCGCCGCGTCCGGCGTCGCTGGCCGCATCGGCCGAGGCGCTCAGGCGTGCGCCAAGGCGTTGGAACGGCGAGAGCAGGCGGTTGGCCAGCGAGGGCCACAGCAGCGCCAGCGCAAACAGCGCCATCACCACCAGCGCGACCCAGCGCCCGATCTGGTTGGCCTGCGCCACCCACTGGCTGCCGACCGCCGCCAGGCTGGCGACCACCGCGAACATCAGGGTCATGCCCACCAGCAGCGGCAGGCCACTGCGCAGGAAGGGACGGTCCGAGCGCGCGAACACGAAGGGCAGCACCGGCAGGATGCACGGGCTGAGGATGGTGAGTACGCCGCCGAGGTAGGCCAGGACAAGCAGGAACATGGACAGATCCTTCCAGGATGCAGGGAGAAACGGCGCTCAGGCCGCGGTGAAGGTCATCGCCACGCCGTTCATGCAGTAGCGCAGCCCGGTCGGGCGTGGACCATCGTCGAACACGTGGCCGAGATGGCCGCCGCAGCGCCGGCAATGCGCCTCGATGCGGATCATGCCCAAGGTGGTGTCGCGGTCTTCGGCGACGGCGTCATGCAGCGGTGCCCAGAAACTGGGCCAGCCGGTGCCGCTGTCGAACTTGGTCGACGAAGAGAACAGCGGCAGCGCGCAGCCGGCGCAGTTGAACGTGCCGCGCCGATGCTCCTTGTTGAGCGGGCTGCTGAAGGGCCGCTCCGTGCTCTGCCGGCGCAGCACCGCGTACTGCGCCGGGCTGAGCTGTTCACGCCACTGCGCATCGGTGCGCATCACATCGAAACGACGGGTCGGGGCGGCGGTGGCAGCCGGTGCCGGGCCGCTGCAGGCGGTCAGACCAAATACGCCGGCAGCGGCCGTCATGGCGCCCATGCCGAGTACATTGCGACGGGAGTAACGCATGGCCGATCTCCAGGTCCGGGAACGATGGGGCCATGCTGCGCCCGGGCCGGTCAACGAATCCTCACGCAGGGTTAAATTTTCCGTGACACATTCAGGCCCGGATCGACCGACAATGCGGGCATCCCTTCCTGGCCGGCCCGCCCGCACCGATGAGCAGCGCCAAGCGTGTCCTGATCGTCGAAGACGATGTCCACATCGCCACCCTGCTGCGCATGCACCTGCGCGACGAGGGCTACGAGGTCACCCACGCCGCCACCGGCGACGAGGGGCTGGCCCTGCTCGAGGCGCAGCCGTGGAGCGCACTGGTGCTGGACCTGATGCTGCCCGGCGTGGACGGCCTGGAGATCTGCAAGCGCGCCCGCGCGATGACGCGCTACACCCCGATCATCATCACCAGTGCGCGTGCCAGCGAAGTGCATCGCATCCTCGGCCTGGAGCTGGGCGCGGACGACTACCTGGCCAAACCGTTCTCGATGCTGGAGCTGGTGGCGCGGGTCAAAGCCCTGCTGCGCCGGGTGGAAGCAATGGCGCAGAACGCGCGCATCGATGCCGGCGAACTGGACGTGGCCGGCATCCGCATCGATCCGGTCGCGCGCAACGCGCAGGTTGACGGACGGGCGCTGGAACTCACCCCGCGTGAGTTCGACCTGCTCTACTTCTTCGCCCGCCATCCCGGCCAGGTGTACTCGCGCATGGACCTGCTCAACCAGGTCTGGGGCTATCAGCACGACGGCTACGAACACACCGTCAACACCCACATCAACCGGCTGCGCAACAAGATCGAACGCGACCCGGCCAGCCCGCAGCGCATCCAGACGGTGTGGGGTCGTGGCTACAAGCTGGTCGGCGATGAAGGAGCAGCGGCGTGATCCGCCTGACCTTGTCCCAGCGCCTGTCGGTGGTCTTCTGCGCATTGTTGTTGGTGTGCTGCGGCGCGTTGATGTGGATCCAGATGCGCAGCACCGCCATGCACGAGCAGGAGACCGTGCAGCGGCTGTCGCGCGGGCTGGCCGAACATATCGCGCGCAGTGGTGAATTGATGGACGCGCGCGGCATGCGCGGCGGCGAAGTGCGCGCGCTGTTCGGCAAGCTGATGGCGGTCAATCCCAGCGTCGAGGTGTACCTGCTCGACGACGCGGGCCGCATCCTCGGCCATGACGCGCCCGACGGCCACCTCAAGCGCGACCGCGTGGACCTGGCGCCGGTACGCGCCCTGCTGCGCGACGAACCGTTGCCGATCCTCGGCGACGACCCGCGCAGCGCCACCGGCCGCAAGGTGTTCAACGCCGCCCCGCTGTGGGTGCAGGGACGCCAGGCCGGCTACATCTACGTGGTGTTGGTGGGCGAGCAGCGCGAGGCGCTGGCCGCCAACATCGCCGCCAACGCGACCCTGCGCACGACGTTGTGGTCGTTGGCGATCCTGGCCGCGGTCGGGCTGTTGGCCGGCGTGGTCGCGTTCCGTTGGGTCACCCGGCCGCTGCGCCAGCTGACCCGCCGCATCCAGGCCTTCGACGTGGACGCCGCCGGTGCCGGCACGCCGCTGCCACCGACCCCGCTGCGTCCCGGTGAGCGCGACGAACTGGCGATCCTGCAGCACAGCTTCGGGCACATGGGCCAGCGCCTGGGCGAGCAATGGCAGCAGTTGCGCGAACAGGACCTGCAGCGCCGCGAGCTGGTGGCCAACATTTCCCACGACCTGCGCACGCCGCTGTCCTCGCTGCACGGCTACCTGGAAACCCTGGCCCTGAAGGACGCCACGCTCAGCGCCGACGAGCGCCAGCGCTACCTTGGCATCGCGCTGGCGCAGAGCCGCAAGGTCGGTGCGCTGGCCCAGGCGTTGTTCGAACTGGCGCGGCTGGAACACGGCGCGGTCAGCCTGGACCTGCAGGCGTTCTCGCTGCCGGACCTGGTCCAGGATGTGTTCCAGAAATTCGAACTGGCCGCGCAGGCACGCCGGCAGACGCTCAGCGCGGACATACCGCCCGGGCTGCCGGCGGTCGTGGCGGATCTGCCATTGATCGAGCGCGTGCTGACTAACCTGCTCGACAACGCCATCCGCCACACCCCTGAAGGCGGCCGCATCGAGGTGGTGCTACGCGCGCAGGACGGCGAGGTGCAGGTCGCCATCGCCGACACCGGACCGGGCATCGCGCCCGAGCGCCGCGCCGGGTTGTTCCATACGCCCCCGGCGCTGGGCAGTGCGCGCCCCGACAGCGGCGGGCTCGGCCTGTTGATCGTCCACCGCATCCTGCAACTTCACCACCGCGACATCCGCCTGATGGAAAGCCGCGAAGGCGCGCTGTTCGTGTTCACCCTGCCAACTGCCGCACGCTGATGCCCGGGGCGGGGACATTGCGTCGACGGCCCGCGCGCGCTGGTAGAGCCGACCGTTGGTCGGCTGCACGCGCAGCCTGCGTGTGGTTTACGTGGAGCCGGCCAGCGGCCGGCACTACCCGCCAAACAACGTGGCGCGTTCCTCCCCGCAGGCGGGAAACGGCAAGGCGATCGTGGGCAGGTCAGCGACAACAACCGAGGCGCTGACGCGCGCCCAAAAAAAGACCCGACAGAGGGAGGGTTCTGTCGGGTCTGGGATTGCGTGGGGGGAGGGACCCACGCAAATTCGATGCTGTGTCTGCTCAGCCGCGCGTCTTGCCTGCGTCGGGCGTGGCGGCCGCGAACGGCTGCCGGGCGAGTTCGCCGAAGGCCTCGGAGGCCTTCAACCCAAGCCCCAGTACTTCCTGGTTGGCATGGGTCCAGCGCTCGAGATTGTCGCGGGCCAACTTCGCACCCTTGGGCAGCAGCGTATCCGGTTGCCGTGACTGCACGATGTCACCGAAGAACCCACTGGTGGCGGTGATGTTCTTCTCCAGCGTCTTCAACTGCACCCCGAACATGCTTTCGGCATTTTCCAGGGCGAGCCGATTGGCACGCGTGGCCGTGGCGGCCAGCTGGCGGGTGTAGGCGCTGAAGGAATCGGTGAACGCGGACGTCATGGCAGGACGGCTCGAGAACGTTGATGCACTGCAGCATACGCCAAATATATTGCATTGCAACAACTTGTTGCCAGTTTGGTCTTGTTTCAGTCAAACCGCTTTTACATCAAGGGGTTGCTTAAACGCGCCGAGGGCGCTCGTTGCGCTGGGAGCCGGCCAGCGGCCGGCACTACCGTGGTGCGATCAGCCGCGGTAGCGGCAGCCGGAGGTACAGGTCTCGTGCACGGTGACTTCGCTCAGCTGCGGCAGGGCCGGCTTGAGCTCTTTCCAGATCCAGATCGCCAGCCGTTCGCTGGTCGGATTCTCCAGGCCGGGGATGTCGTTGAGGTAGTGGTGGTCCAGGCGGTCGTAGATCGGCTGGAAGGCCGTTTTGACGTCGCCGAAATCCATGATCCAGCCGCTGTGCTCGCCCGGCTCGCCTTCGACTTTCAGCTCCACCCGGAACGAGTGCCCGTGCAGGCGCGCGCACTTGTGGCCCGGCGGCACGTTGGGGAGGAGGTGGGCAGCCTCGAGGGTAAAGACTTTGAAGATTTCCATTGGCGCATTGTACCGGTGGACCTGCCGGGCGGTGACGGCAACAGCCCATCGCTCCTTCACGGAAACATTTCCATCCGGATGAAGAGATGTTAGGTTCTCTTATATCCGTATGAAGAGATGTTATTGGCCGGTTCATCGCCAGGCATGGATTACTGCGGAACTCGTCGTCCACCACCCCACTGAAGTCCATGCCCAAGCACACCCTTCTTGTAGCGGCGCTTTCCGCCGCTCTGGCTACGCCTTTGCCCGCGTTCGCCGATGCCGCCCCCGATGCAACCGCCGATGCCGCCGGCGACAGCAAGACCCTTGCCGCCGTGCGGGTCACCGGTTCCAACATCAAACGTACCGATACCGAGTCGGCCAACCCGGTCCAGGTGATCGGCCGCCAGCAGCTGGAAGAGACCGGCAAGGCCACCGTCGCCGACCTGCTGCGCTCGATCTCGGCCAACACCGGCAACGCCAACAACGAAACCACCAACAACGGCTGGGCCTCCGGTTCGGCCGGCATCGGCCTGCGCGGGCTGTCGCAGAAGAACACGCTGGTGCTGCTCAACGGTCGGCGTCTGGCCAATTACGGCTTCCCGGCCGGCGGCCTGTCGGACACCTTCGTCAACCTCAACGCGCTGCCGCTGGTGGCCGTGGAACGCATCGAAGTGCTCAAGGACGGCGCCTCGGCCGTCTACGGCTCCGACGCGGTGGCCGGCGTGGTCAACATCATCACCCGGCAGAATTTCCAGGGCGCCGAACTCGGTGGCAGCCTCGGCACCGCCGACCAGGGCGGGCTGGACGAGCAGAACCTGAAGTTCGTCGGCGGCATCGGTGACCTGGATACCGACGGCTACAACATCCTGGTCAGCCTGGAAGGCTACAACCGCGAGCGCCTGGACCAGGACCAGCGCGACCTCACCAAATCCGGCATCTACACCGACAAGCCTGGCGGGCGCTGGAACGGCTGGTCGGCCAAGGGCGCGCGCTACCTGGTCAATGGCACGTCGGTGCCGATGCTCGATGCCAGCGGCAACTGCCCGCAGGGCACCACGCTGGTGGCCAGCGCGCCGATCGACGGCCTGGCCGGCAACACCTGCGGCTTCAACCAGGCGCCGTACACCACGCTGATTCCCTCGACCAAGCGCTACCAGGCCTACGTCAACGGCACCTTCCGGGTGAACGACAACGTCGAGGCCTTCGGTGAAGTGCTCTACAGCGACATCAAGGGCGTGTCCTGGTTCGGCAGCAGCCCGTTCTTCACCCTGGAAAGCGGCCGTTTCGCGCTCAACGCCGATACCGGCCTGGCCGAACCGGTCTCCTCCAACCTGCCGGCCAGCAGCCCGTACAACCCGTACGGCCGCGCGGTGCCGATCGAGTACACCTTCTTCAACCTCGGCGCGACCATCAAGACCAACCGCTCGCAGGCCTACCGCGGCCTGGTCGGGCTGCGTGGCAGCCTGCAGAACTGGGACTGGGAAGTGGGCGCGTTCGGTGCGCGCAGCAGCGAGCGCGAAACCGTGTCCGGCGGCTTCGCCAACCGCTACGCACTGGCCGATGCGCTGGCCAGCGGCAGCTACAACCTGCTCAATCCGGCCGCGACGTCGCCGGAGGTTCTCAATGCGATCAACATCAGCACGCTGCGCCCGGCCGAATCGGTGCTGCAGGGCGTGGACGCCAAAATCTCCGGCGCGCTGGGCCACACCTGGGCTGGCGAGATCGGCTTCGCCGCCGGGGCCGAGTGGCGTCGCGAGAAACTGGACTCCAACAACCCCTGGCAGATCGATGCCGGCCTGCAGATCCGCCCGGCGATCGCCGAGGTGCACGGCGAGCGCAAGGTCACCGCCGCCTATGCCGAAGTCAACGTGCCGCTGGCCGAGCGCCTGGAACTGCAGGCGGCCGCGCGTGCCGACCACTACAGCGATTTCGGCGATGCGTTCTCGCCCAAGCTGAGCCTGCGCTGGCAGCCGTGGGACATCCTGCTGGTGCGTGCGGCCGCTTCCAAGGGCTTCCGTGCGCCGTCGCTCTCGGAGAATTCCAACAGCACCAGCATCGCCTACGGCAGCGTGATCGATCCGCGCGACCCGGACGTGCCGGGCTCGCGGCAGAACCCGACCTTCTTCACTGTCGGCAACAACGATCTCAAGCCCGAGCGCACCAAGAGCTTCAATGCCGGCATCGTGCTCTCGCCGTGGTCCAACACCAGCCTGAGCGTGGATTACTACCGCATCGAGCTGGAAAACCTGGTGGGCACCAACAACACCCAGACCCTGGTCACCGACAACGTGCCGGGTGCGGTCAGCCGCGATGAGCGCGGCAAGCTGCTGGCGGTGTTCAACCGCTACCAGAACCTGAGTGAGCTGAAGACCTCCGGCTTCGATGTCGAACTGCGCCAACGCTTCCCGACCACGCAGGCCGGCGACTTCGGCCTGGGCACCGCCTTCACCCACGTGCGCAACTACAGCCGCCCGACCGTGGTCGGTGGCCCGCTGGTGGATTACGCCGGCAGCAACCTCGGCGCGACCCTGCCCAAGAACAAGGCGACCTCCACCTTCGACTGGAGCTACGGCGATTTCCGCACCGCGCTCACCTGGTACTACACCAGCGGCTATGACCAGAAGGCCAGCGCAGCGGCCACCGCCGTGCAGGACCGCGTGGACGCCTACAGCCAGTTCGATCTGTACCTGGGCTACACCGGCATCGACAAGCTGACCCTGTACGCCAAGATCCAGAACCTGGCCGACGAGGAACCGCCG
This sequence comes from Stenotrophomonas sp. Ste86, assembly GCF_024519465.1. GTDB lineage: Bacteria > Pseudomonadota > Gammaproteobacteria > Xanthomonadales > Xanthomonadaceae > Stenotrophomonas. Next base: position 39,023 of record NZ_JALJRW010000007.1, read on the forward strand.
TACGACGCGTCCTTCCCGGGCATCCGCGCGCCGTACGACTTCAGCCAGTACGACCTGCGCGGCCGCTACTTCACCGTCGGCTTCGACTACCGCTTCTGACCTCATCCAGCGCACCGGAGCGTGCGTATCCACAGGGCCGGAAGGAACCGGCCCGTCTTTCGGGGAATCGCTGTGTCTTTGCAACGTCGTCTGTTCTCTCCCATCGCCTGGGTGGCGCTGGTGCTGTCTGTGCTCGCTGCGCCTGCCTCCGCGCAGAGCGCGTACTTCTTCCCGGCCGGCGGTGATTTCGATCCGGCCGTGCCCACGCCCCAGCAGTTTCTCGGCTATGAGATCGGCAGCCGTTACACGCGGCACGATCAGCTGGTGGCCTACTTCAACGCACTGGCCAAGCACTCGGACAAGATCAAGGTTGAAGAAATCGGCCGCAGCTACGAGGGCCGCCCGCTGCTGATCGCCACGGTGACCTCGGCGCAGAACCTGCAGAACCTGGACGCGCTGCGTCGCCAGCACGTCACCCTGGCCGATCCGGCGCAGCCGCTCTCGGCCGCCGGCAGCGGCCCGGTGGTGGTGTGGCTGGGCTACAGCGTGCACGGCAATGAAACCTCCAGCGGCGAAGCGGCGATGCTCACCGCCTACTACCTGGTCGCCAACCGCAGCGCGGAGACCGCGCAGTGGCTGCAGCAGGCGGTGGTGCTGTTCGATCCGGCGCAGAACCCGGACGGGCGCGACCGCGCGGCGAGCTGGCACAACGCCTATGCGTCCTCGCCGGCCTCGCCCGATCCGGCCGACAAGGAGCACGTCGAGCCGTTCCCGCAGGGCCGCACCAACCACTACTTCACCGACCTCAACCGCGACTGGCTGGCCCTCACCCAGCAGGACACGCGACCGAAGATCGCCTATTTCCACCAGTGGTACCCCAACGTCCAGATCGACTTCCACGAGATGGGCAAGGACAGCACCTACTACTTCGAGCCGTCACCGGCGAGCATGCACAGCCCGCTGATTCCGGCATCGTCGTACGAGTTCAACAAGACCCTGGCCAAGTACCACGCGCAGGCACTGGATGCACTGGGCTCGCTGTATTACACGGGCGAGAACTTCGACAATTTCTCGCCGGTGTACGGCTCCACCTATCCGGATTTCCATGGTGCGGTCGGCGTGACCGTGGAGCAGGCCAGCTCGCGCGGCCGCGTGCAGGAATCGGCCAACGGGCTGCTGACCTTCGGCTTCACCATCCGCAACCAGGTGGCGACCGGACTGGGCACGGTGCGCGGCGCAGTGACCGAGCGCGATGGGCTGCTGAAGCTGCAGAAGGACTTCTTCCAGTCCGCACTGAAGCAGGCCAACCAGCAGCCGGTGAAGTCCTTCGTGTTCGGCGACGCGGCCGATCCGGGCCTGACCCAGCGGCTGCTGGATCTGCTGCTGCAGCACCAGATCACGGTGCAGGCGTTGAGCGCCCCGGTCACCGTGGAGGGGCAGCGCTTCGAGCCGGGCAGCGCGTACGTCGTCCAGGCCGCGCAACCGCAGTTCCGCCTCGTGCATTCGATCTTCGCCGACACCCCGCCGATCAAGGGCGATGTGTTCTACGGCAGCACCTCCTATGCGATCGCGCCGGCCTACGGCATCGCCTTCGCCGCGAGCCGCAGCCGCATTGCCGGTGGCGAGCGCGTGGCCAGCGTACCGGCCGCCAACGGTGGCGTGGTCGGCGGTCAGGCGGGCTACGCCTACGTGTTCGATTGGCGCGATTACAACGCCAGCCGCGCGCTGTATGCGCTGCAGGCCAAGGGCGTGGTGACCCGCGCGGCCTTCCAGCCGTTCACCGCGGCCACCGCGCAGGGTGAGCAGTCATTCGGCTATGGCAGCGTGGTGGTGCCGGTCGCGGGCCAGCCGCTGGCCGGTGCCGAGCTGCTTGCCGCGGTCGATGCGGTCGCACGCAGCAGTGGCGTGCACATCCAGGCGCTGTCCAGCGGGCAGAGCCGTGGCGGCATCGATCTGGGCAGTGACAGCGTCAAGGCGCTGCGCAAGCCGGCGGTGGCGCTGGTGATGGGCGAGGGCGTAAGCGCCACCGAGATCGGCTCGGCATGGTTCCTGCTTGATCAGCACCTGCAGTTGCCGGCCAGCAAGATCGATCCGGCCCAGCTGGGCAAGATCACGCTGGACCGCTACACCACCATTGTCCTGGCCGGCGGTACCTATGCCGGCGTGGACGCCACCGCAGTGGCGGCGCTCAAGCGCTGGATCAACGCCGGTGGCTCGCTGATCACCTACGGCACGGCCGCGCGCTGGGCGATCGAGCAGAAGCTCAGCGACGAAGTGCTGGGGCCGGAGGAGAAGGAGCCGGAAGGCGCCCGACGTGCGTTCGGCGACCAGCGCGACATCGCAGCCATCGAGCGGGTGAGCGGCAACATCCTCAGCGCGGACGTGGACAACACGCATCCGCTGGGCTTCGGCGTGCCGCGTCGGCAGCTTGCGGTGAACAAGGAAAACGGCCTGAGCTTCCAGCCCAGCCGCAATCCGTTCTCCACCGTGGTGCGCATCGACGAGGCGCCCAAGGTCAACGGCTACCTTTCCGAGCGCAACCGCAGCCGCGTCGCCGGTGCCGCGTGGCTGCTGGTGTCCCCGCAGGGACAGGGCAACGTGGTGCTGTTCGCCGATGATCCGGCCCACCGCAAGTACTGGCACGGCACCGAGCGCCTGCTGTTGAACGCGATCTTCTTCGGCAACCAGCTCAACCCGAGCAAGCCGCGCGGGTAACGCAACGCCGCCATCGCAAGGCAACGGCGGCCACCCGTAGAGCCGACCGTTGGTCGGCTATCAGGACACCCGAACGAAGAGCAGCCGACCAACGGTCGGCCATCGCGATCCCACGTAGAGCCGACCGTTGGTCGGCTATCAGGACACCCGAACGAAGAGCAGCCGACCAACGGTCGGCTCTACGGCCCGGATGCAAACCAAAAAAAGGGCGACGCATGAAGCGTCGCCCTTTTCAATTCAACCGGTCCGCGAACGGATCAGCTGGCGCGACCGCCACCGCCGCCCTGGCTGCGGCCGCCAGCGGCATTGCCACCGCCACGGCGCTGGCCCTGCGGCTGGCCACCGCGCGGTGCACCGCGGCCGGCGCCATCACGCTGAGCGCCGCCGGCCTTCTTCGGGCCGGCATGGGCGTGGCGCGGGGCCTCGGCGTGCGGGCGACGTGCGTGCTTGCGCGGCGAGCGATCGCCACCCGGCAGCTCGGCCTTGCCCGGCGCGCTGTTGCCCCAGCGGATCGGGGTCTGCGGCTCGAAGCCCGGCACATCGCGGATGTCCATGTCCTTGTCCAGCAGGCGCACGATCTGGCGCAGCAGCTTGGCTTCGTCCTGGGCCACCAGCGAGATCGCCTGGCCGGTCGCACCGTTGCGGCCGGTACGGCCGATGCGGTGCACGTAATCCTCGGCCACCATCGGCAGGTCATAGTTGATGACCTTCGGCAGCTCGTTGATGTCGATGCCGCGCGCGGCGATGTCGGTCGCCACCAGCACGGTCACGCGGCCAGCCTTGAAGTCGCCCAGTGCGCGCAGGCGCTGGCCCTGGCTCTTGTTGCCGTGGATCGCCGCGGTCTTGATGCCGGACTTGTCCAGGAACATGGCCAGCTTGTCGCAGCCATGCTTGGTACGGCCGAACACCAGGGTCTGCTCACGGCTGTCCTGGGCCAGAAGGTGCAGCAGCAGCTCGCGCTTGCGCGGGCCATCGACCGGGTGCACGCGATGGCTGATGTTCTCGGCAACGGTGTTCTTCGGCGTGACCTGGATCTGCTCCGGGTTGCGCATGAACTCCAGCGCCAGCTGCTTGATGCTCTCTTCAAAGGTCGCCGAGAACAGCAGGGTCTGGCGGTTCTGGCGCGGCAGCTTGGCGAGGATCTTCTTGATCGACGGCAGGAAGCCCATGTCGAGCATGCGGTCGGCTTCGTCCAGCACCAGGATTTCGATGCCGGAGAGGTCGACGCTGCGACGCTCGATGTGATCGATCAGGCGGCCCGGGCAGGCGACCAGCAGGTCCACGCCACGGCGCAGCACGTCGAACTGGTTGCCCATGCCGACGCCGCCGTAGATGCAGGCGCTCGGGATGCGCAGGTACTTGCTGTAGCCGCGCAGGCTGTCATGCACCTGGGTGGCCAGCTCGCGGGTCGGGGCCAGCACCAGTGCACGCGGACGGCGCGGGCCATCAACGGCCTGCGGATTGGTGCCCAGGTGCTGCAGCAGCGGCAGGCCGAACGCGGCGGTTTTGCCGGTACCGGTCTGTGCGCCGGCCAGCAGGTCGCGGCCTTCCAGGGCGAGCGGGATGGCCTGCTCCTGGATCGGAGTGGGGGTGTCGTAGCCCTGCTCGGCCAACGCGCGCAGCAGGAACGGGGCAAGGCCCAAGGATTCAAAAGACATCGGGTGGAAGCTCCAAAGACAAAGTAACGCCAGGCCGAATGGCCGGACGCGAGGCAGATCAGAGTGATCGGCTGACTCGGAGCGTTCCCGTAAACCGCGCTGCGAGAATTGGGTGCAGCCAGCGCGGTGCGCAGACTGGTATGCATGACGAATGGCGTCGGAGTGGGGGCGGGCGACGGATCGATGATCCATATCGCCGGCGATCCCGAAGGGAAACGGACGGCCGCTGCAGACCGGCATAGTCTAGCGGATAGTTGAGTTCCGTACCAAATCCCCCTGTTCAGCTTGGAGACGCCAGCGCCGAAGTATCCGGAGCTACCCGGCGCCCGTCGCAATCCGTAGCGACCGGCCGTTGGCCGGGCGACCTTCGCGGGCGACCACCCCAGCATCATTCGCATGGGCTATCGTCGTTCTGGCGCAGTGCGACTTGGATTGACCGCGCATTTGATTACACTTGAAACCTATTTTCGCGATTCCGGATACCCACCCATGAAGCTTGGTTCTTTGAAGGAAGGCGGCCGCGACGGCACCCTGATCGTGGTCTCTCGCGACCTGCGCCACGGCGTGCGCGCCACCGGCATCGCCACCACGCTGCAGCAGGCGCTGGAAGACTGGTCGCACTTGGCGCCGCGCCTGAACGCGCTGTACGAATCGCTCAACGACGGCAGCGCCGACGGCGTGTTCGACATCGACCTGCAGGCGCTGGCCGCGCCCCTGCCGCGCGCCTATGAATTCGTCGATGGCAGCGCCTACCTGCCGCACGTGGCGCGGGTGCGCCGTGCGCGGGGCGCCGAAGTGCCGGAGAGCTTCTACACCGATCCGTTGATGTACCAGGCCACCAGCGCCGGCTTCTACGGCCCGCGCGACGCGGTCAAGGTGGTCAGCGAGGACTACGGCATCGACCTGGAGGCGGAGATCGTGGTGATCACCGACGACGTGCCGATGGCCGTGACCCCGGAACAGGCCGCCGGCCACATCCAGCTGGTCGGGCTGGTCAACGACGTCTCGCTGCGCAATTTGATTCCCGGTGAGCTGGCCAAGGGCTTCGGGTTCCTGCAGTCCAAGCCGCGCTCGGCGCTGTCGCCGGTGTTCGTCACCCCCGATGAGCTGGGTGAGGCCTGGCAGGACAGCAAGGTCCACCTGCCGCTGCTCACCCATATCAATGGCGAATGGTTCGGCGCGCCGGAAGCCGGCGTGGACATGCAGTTCAACTTCGCCCAGCTGGTTGCGCACGCGGCCAAGACCCGTCCGTTGGGCGCCGGTGCGATCGTCGGCTCGGGCACCATCGCCAACGAGGACACCAGCAAGGGCGCCTCCTGCTTCGCCGAACAGCGCACGGTGGAAACCCTGCGCGACGGCAAGCCGAGCACGCCGTTCATGTCCTTCGGCGACGTGGTCCGGATCGAGATGCTAGACGCGGCCGGCGAGAGCATCTTCGGGGCGATCGAGCAGCGCATCGAACAGGCCGCCAAGCCCTGAACGCGGCCACCGCCACCGACGAGAGCGCCATCGAACTGTTCAGCTACTGGCGGTCCAGCGCGGCGTATCGCGTGCGGATCGGGTTGAATCTCAAGCAGCTGCCGCACCGGATCACCCCGGTGCACCTGGTGCGCGATGGTGGACAGCAGCACAGCGCGGCCTACGCCGCGCTCAACCCGCAGGAACTGGTGCCCACGTTGTGCCATGACGGGCAGGTGCTGCAGCAGTCGATGGCGATCCTGGAATACTTGGACGAGCTGTTCCCGCTGCCGGCGCTGCTGCCCGACGATGCGGCCGGGCGTGCGCGGGTGCGCGGTCTGGCACAGTTGGTGGCGTGCGATGTGCATCCGCTCAACAACCTGCGGGTGATGCAGTTCTTCAGCGACACCTGGAACGTGCCGCAGGTCGAGCGCGATGACTGGACCCGGCACTGGATGCGGGTGGGGTTCGACGCGATGGAGCGGATGCTGGTCGAATCGGTCGATACCGGCCGTTTCTGCCATGGCGACAGCCCGAGCCTGGCCGACTGCTGCCTGGTGCCGCAGCTGTACAACGCGCGCCGCTTCAACCTGGACCTGGAGCCGTACCCGACCCTGGCCCGGATCGATGCGGCGTGCCTGGCCTTGCCGGCCTTCGACACGGCGCGCCCGGAAAACCAGCCCGACGCCGCCTGACCGGCGGTAACGCGCAGGGTAGTGCCGGCCGTTGGCCGGCTCCTCAACAGACTGGATCGAAACCGCACCGGTAGAGCCACGCCATGCGTGGCTCCCCGATCACCCCTCAGAACCCGTGCGTGATCGCCGCCGGCGCACTGTTGGCCGAGAAATCCGCGTAAGGATCGTGCTCGCCACTGCCACCTTCGGACAGCCGGAACTTCAACGCCAGGCCATCGCGCGAGTCGGCCGCGCGCAGCGCTTCCTCCTGCTCGATGATGCCGTTCTTGGCCATCCGGAACAGGCACTGGTCGAAGCTCTCCATGCCTTCTTCCAGCGAGGCTTCCATCGCAGCCTTGATCTCATGCACCTGGCCGCGGCGTAGCAGGTCGCGGATCATCGGGGTGTTGATCAACACCTCGGTGGCCGGCAGGCGACGCCCGTCCTTGCCCTTCACCAGGCGCTGGGACACCACCGCGCGCAGGTTCAGCGACAGGTTCATCAGCACGTTGCGGTGGGCGCTTTCCGGGAAGAAGTTGAGGATGCGCTCGATGGTCTGGTCGGCGTTGTTGGAGTGCAGCGTGGCCAGGCACAGGTGCCCGGTTTCGGCGAAGGCGATGGCCGCCTCCATGGTTTCGGCATCCAGGATCTCGCCGATCAGGATCACGTCCGGCGCTTCACGCATCGCGTTCTTCAGCGCGTTGTGGAAGGCGTGCGTATCCAGCCCGACCTCGCGCTGGTTGACGATGGACATCTTGTGCTTGTGCAGGTACTCGATCGGGTCCTCGATGGTGAGGATGTGCCCGGTCGTGGTGCTGTTGCGGTGGTCGATCATCGAGGCCAGCGAGGTCGACTTGCCCGAACCGGTCGAGCCGACCACCAGCACCAGCCCGCGCGGGGTCATGATGACGTCCTTGAGCACCTGCGGCAGGTTGAGCTCTTCGATGCTGGGAATCTTGCTGCGGATGGCACGGATCACCATGCCCACCTCACCGCGCTGCTTGAACACGTTGACGCGGAAGCGTCCGGCCTCGGCCAGGGCGATGGCCATGTTGAGCTCCAGCTCGCGCTCGAACTCGGGCACCTGGCCCTCGTCCATCAGCGAGTAGGCGATCTTCTTGACCATTCCCGGCGGCAGGCCGGTATTGCCCAGCGGGTACAACTTGCCCTCGATCTTGATGTATACCGGTGCTCCGGTCGTCAAGAACATGTCCGAAGCGTTCTTTTCGGTCATCAGCTTCAGGAAATAGCCGATATCCATGCGAAATGTTTCCCCAACAATCGGCCGCGTGCCATTGCAAGCACGCCGCAGGCTTCCGACAATGGCCGCGCTCCTACTTCTGGCGACGGCACCCCCAATGAATCCTAGCTTCGCACAAATACGACGTGTCCCGTACCGGACGCTGCTGATATGCGTGACGGTGTGCACACTCGCGTTCGCAGGCGCCGCCCAGGCGCAGGACGGCGCGCTGGAGCTGATGCAGGCCCGGCAGGCGGTCGACAAGGCCACCCAGGCCGATGCCGACCAGTACGCCCCGGACCTGATCGCCGTGGCCCGACAAGGGCTTGAACAGGCCCAGCGCGCGGCCGGCGACCGCCGCGAGCGCAAGAACGCCCCGGCCCTGGCCGTTCGCGCCACGGTCGATGCCGACCTGGCCCGCGCCCGCAGCGAGGAGGCCACGGCCACCGCCCAGCTGCAGCTGCGCCGCAATGAGGTGACCCAGCTGCAACGCCAGCTCGCCACCGGGGAGAACCGTTGATGAAGGTCGCGCCGATGAAGTCCCCGACGTTGCGTGCCTCCACCCTGCTGCTGGCCGCCAGCCTGGCGCTGCCGCTGCTGGCCCGGGCGGCCGAAGACCCGGCCGTGGCCCAGTTGAGCCAGCGGCTGATGGCCATCCAGGCCAACCCCGATGCGGCCCAATTGGGCGCCTTCGAGCGGCTGCAGGCCCAGCAGGCGGTCGCGGAGCTGGCCAAGGCCAAGCGCCGTGATGTGGACCAGGCCCGTTACCTGGCCGAGCGCCGGGTCGAGATCGCCGAAACCAGCGTGCGTGCCGCGCTGGCCCAGCGCGAGGTCGACCAGCTCGAACGCACCCGCAGCGAGCTGCTGATCGAAGCCAGCCGCCGCGATGCCCAGCGCGCCCGCCAGGAGGCCGAACGCCTGCGCGTGCAGGCGCAGATCCAGGCCGAGGAGAGCGAGCGCCTGCGCGTGGCCGCCGAACAGGAAGCCCTGGCCCGCCAGGATGCCGAAACCGCGCTGACCAGCGTGGCCGGCAAGCAGACCGCGCGCCTGAGCGCAGCCCAGCAGAGCGCGGCCAAGCTGGCCCGCGAAGAGGCCGAACTGGTCTCGGGCAACAAGCTGCCGGGGTCGAAGTTCGACACCCGCGGCGAGGTCTTCACCTTCAACGGTGATGCCTTCGCCGCCGGCAAGGGTGCTTTGTCGGCCGGGGCCAAGGGCCAGGCCAAGGCGCTGGCCGAGTACCTCAACATCGGCAAGAAGGGTCGGGTGCGGATCGAGGCCTATGACGCCGCCGCCGGGGTGGGCGATCAGCGTGCCCAAGCCCTGCGCGACGCGCTGGTGGCCGCGGGCGTCAGCGCCAGCCGGCTGCAGGTGAGCGGCAAGAAGGCGGCGGCGACCAAGGCGCGTTCGGCCGAGGTGATCATCGCGCCCTGAGGACAGGTTGGTGGTCGACCGCGACCGTTGGTTGTGATGCAACTGCTTGTTTTCGTTTAATTTTCGTTGTTTCGCGTGTTCAGCCTGAACCTCTGCTGGGCCACGTCGAAAATTTCAGATGAAACGCTTGAAGACCCTCCGGAGCAGGCGTAGGGTCAGTTGTCCGGGTGGCCTTCCGCGACCCGGACGATTGGAGGGCCGGGCCGATGAACCGAGGGCTTGAACCACAGCAGTCTGCAGTCCGGGCAGTCCCGGTTGCACGTGCAGGTTCGGTCGCGGTTCGTGTCCGGCGTTCCACCCAAAAGCAACGCCCCGTGCCGTGAGGCCGGGGCGTTCTTGTTTCTGCAAGAAGCGATAGGAGGTTCATCATGTTCGAAGGTCAGCCCCAGAGCGAGATCGATGCACGCCGCAAGCGTGACCCGGAATTCAAGGCACTGTACGAGCGGCACCAGAAGTTGAACAAAAAGTGCATGGATGCCCAGCTGGGTGTGTTGCCGATAGACGATCTGACCCTGGGCCGGATGAAGCGTGAGAAGCTGCTGGCCAAGCAGAAGCTGGAACGGATGTACGACTCCCCCATGCATTGAGCCCTTTGGGTACCGGCCTACGGTCGGTACCTTCCCCCGTCGCCGCGGGCGGCGTCCGTCTCCTCGTCGGGGGACGCCGTCCGCGTCGTTCTGTGCAGGGCCTTGTGCAGCAGGCCCTTCGTCGGCCGCCGACCGCCGTAGATCGCGGCAACCTGACTTTCTCCGCCAACCGTCGGATAATCACCGGTCCGGCCGCATTGCGGCGCGAATCGATGTGAACCGATGGCAATCCATTCCTCCGTACTTGAACTCATTGGCCAGACCCCGATCGTCAAGGCCCAGCGCCTGGGCACCGGCGTCTGCGAGCTTTATCTCAAGCTCGAAAGCGCCAATCCCGGAGGATCGATCAAGGATCGCATCGGCCTGTCGATGATCGAAGCCGCTGAAAAACGCGGTGACCTCAAGCCGGGCGCGACCCTGGTCGAGGGCACCGCCGGCAACACCGGCCTGGGGCTGGCGCTGGTCGCCCAGCAGAAGGGCTACAAGCTGATCCTGGTCGTACCCGACAAGATGAGCCGCGAGAAGATCTTCAACCTCAAGGCGATGGGCGCCGAAGTGCGCCTGACCCGGTCGGATGTGGCCAAGGGCCATCCGGAGTACTACCAGGACATGGCCCAGCGCGTGGCCGAGGAAACCCCGGGCGCGTACTTCATCAACCAGTTCGGCAACCCGGACAACCCGGCGGCGCATGAGTTCGGCACCGGTCCGGAGATCCTGGCACAGATGGACGGCGACCTGGACGCGATCGTGTTCGGTTGCGGCAGCTCGGGCACCATGACCGGCCTGTCGCGCGCGTTCGCCACCGCATCGCCGAAGACCGAACTGGTGCTGGCCGATCCGGTCGGCTCGATCCTGGCCGAGTACATCAACGACGGCGTGCTCAACGACAAGTCCGGCAGCTGGCTGGTGGAAGGCATCGGCGAGGACTTCCTGCCCTCGATCGCCGACTTCAGCCGCGTCACCAAGGCCTATGCGATCAGTGATGCCGAGAGCTTCCATACCGCGCGCGAGCTGCTGGGCAAGGAAGGCATCCTCGGCGGCTCCTCCACCGGCACCCTGCTGGCTGCCGCGCTGAAGTACTGCAAGGAGCAGACCACCCCGAAGAAGGTGCTGGTGCTGGTCTGCGACACCGGCAACAAGTACCTGTCCAAGATGTACAACGACTACTGGATGCTGGACAACGGCTTCCTGGAGCGCCCGCAGTCGGGCGACCTGCGCGACCTGATCCTGCGCCCGTACGGCCAGCGCGACACCGTGGTGATCGGGCCGAAGGACCTGCTGACCACCGCCTACCAGCGCATGAAGCTGTACGACGTGTCGCAGTTGCCGGTGATGGACGGCGACCAGCTGGTGGGCATCGTGGACGAAAGCGACGTGCTGTTGCATGTCTACGGCGACGAAGCCCGCTTCCGCGACCCGGTCGCCACGGCGATGGTCAGCAAGCTGGACCGGCTGGACGTGAAATCGCCGATCGAGGCCCTGCTGCCGGTGTTCGACCGCGGCCAGGTCGCCATCGTCATGGACGGCACCGCCTTCCTGGGCCTGATCACCCGCATCGACCTGCTGAACTACCTGCGCCGCCGGGTCCAGTAAACCGCCCCGCGCCGGCCGCAGCTGCTCTGAATCAGCGTTTATCCGCGTCAACGGTCAATTAAGCCGCCGCTGATAGACTTCCGCTCCTTTTGCGGGAGCCCCTACGGGGGGCTCTCCATTGCTGGGAAACAACATGTCCGACCACGCTTCCTCCGGGCACGGCAACCGTGCGCTTGCCCTGGCTACCCTGGCCATCCACGGCGGACAGTCGCCCGATCCGAGCACCGGCGCGGTGATGCCGCCGATCTACGCGACCTCCACCTACGCCCAGTCCAGCCCCGGCGAACACCAGGGCTTTGAGTACTCGCGCACCCACAATCCCACCCGCTTCGCCTACGAGCGCTGTGTGGCCTCCCTGGAAGGCGGCAGCCGCGGCTTCGCGTTCGCCTCGGGCATGGCCGCCAGCTCCACGGTGATGGAGCTGCTGGACGCCGGCAGCCACGTGGTGGCGATGGACGACATCTACGGCGGCACCTTCCGCCTGTTCGAGCGCGTGCGTAAGCGCACCGCCAACCTGAAGTTCAGCTTCGTGGACCTGACCGACCTGGCCGCCTTCGAGGCCTCGATCACCGCGCAGACGAAGATGGTCTGGATCGAAACCCCGACCAACCCGATGCTGAAGATCGTGGACATCGCCGCGGTGGCCGCCATCGCCAAGCGCCATGGCCTGATCGTGGTGGTCGACAACACCTTCGCCTCGCCGATGCTGCAGCGCCCGCTGGAACTGGGCGCGGACCTGGTCCTGCACTCGGCCACCAAGTACCTCAACGGGCACTCGGACATGGTCGGCGGCATGGTGGTGGTCGGCGACAACGCCGAGCTGGCCGAGCAGATGGCCTTCCTGCAGAACTCCATCGGGGGCGTGCAGGGCCCGTTCGACAGCTTCCTGGCCCTGCGCGGCCTGAAGACCCTGCCGCTGCGCATGAAGGCTCATTGCGCCAACGCGCTGGCCCTGGCCCAGTGGCTGGAGACCCACCCGGCGGTGGAGAAGGTGATCTACCCCGGCCTGACCTCGCACCCGCAGCATGAACTGGCCACGCGCCAGATGAACGGCTACGGCGGCATCGTCTCGATCGTGCTCAAGGGCGGATTCGCGGCGGCCAAGCGCTTCTGCGAGAAGACCGAGTTGTTCACCCTGGCCGAGTCGCTGGGCGGGGTGGAAAGCCTGGTGAATCATCCGGCGGTGATGACGCATGCGTCGATCCCGGTGGAGCGCCGGGAGCAGCTGGGGATCAGTGATGCGCTGGTGCGGCTGAGCGTGGGGGTTGAGGAGTTGGGGGATCTGCAGGTGGATCTGGAGCAGGCGCTGTTGGCTGGGAACTCCTGATCGATGCAGAAGCACGCCAACCTGCTGTTCCTGTTCCGCCAGCTGCTGGGGCGTGAGCTGGCCGCCCGTTATCGCACTACCACGTTGGGCGTCCTGTGGCTGGTGCTGCAGCCGGTGCTCATGCTCTGCGTTTACACCCTGGTCTTCAGCGGCGTCTTCAAGGCACGCTGGGCAGGGGCCGAATCGACCGGTGACTTCGCCCTGATGCTGTTCGCCGGGCTGGTGCCGTTCACGCTGTTGTCCGAGGTGCTGGTTACCGCTCCGGGGATCATCGCTGGGCAGCCCAACTTCGTGAAGAAGGTAGTGTTCCCGCTGCCGGTGCTGTCCATGGTGAAGGTGGCGGCCGCGCTGACGACCGCTGGGATCGGCTTGCTGATCCTGCTCGTCGCGCAAACCTGGCAATCCGGCCTGCCCTCGGCCTGGGCGCTCACCGCGCCGCTGATTCTGCTGGAAATGACCCCGATGCTGCTGGCGATCGCCTGGTCGTTGTCCGCGCTGGGTGTCTATCTGCGCGACATCGGCCAGTTCGTCGGCATCCTGAGCAGCGTGCTGCTGTTCCTGAGCCCGATCTTCTTCCCGGCCAAGGCGATGCCTCCAGCCGTGGCCGGGCTGATCCACTTCAATCCACTGGTGACCCCGATCGAACAGCTGCGCGCGGTGACGGTCCAGAATGCGGCGCCTGACCTGGCTGTGCTGCTGCCCCACTTCACGCTGTCGGTGATCTTCGCGCTTGTCTCCTACGCTCTCTTCCGTCGCCTTTCGCGCGGATTCTCGGACGTCCTATGAACAGCCCACTTCCCGCTGAAACGGCAACCCTTGCCGACGCGGCGATCGAAGTCCTGAATGTCACCAAGGACTATCCGGTCTACGCCAGCCCGCGCGATCGCCTGATGTCCCTGCTGCGGCCGTCCGGTGATCGCGCCAGCCGTACCTTCCGTGCTCTGGATGGGGTCAACCTGGTCGTGCCCCGCGGCGAGACCGTTGGCATCATCGGCCGCAACGGGGCAGGCAAGTCCACCTTGCTGCAGATCCTCTGCGGGACGGTCCGCCCGACCTCCGGGTCGGTGAACATCCATGGCCGTTTCGCGGCGCTGCTCGAACTCGGCGCGGGCTTCAATCCGGATTTCTCAGGGCGCGACAACGTCTACCTGAGTGCCTCGCTGCTGGGTCTGAGCCGCAAGGAAGTAGACGACAAGCTTGAGTCGATCATCGCCTTCGCCGACATCGGCGATTTCTTCGATCGGCCCGTAAAAACGTACTCAAGCGGCATGTACGTGCGCCTCGCGTTCTCGGTGGCCATCCATACCGAGCCGGACGTGCTGATCATCGACGAAGCGCTGTCGGTGGGTGACATCCGCTTCCAGATGAAATGCCTTGCCCGGATCGAGCAGATCCGCGCGCGCGGCGCCACCATCCTGTTCGTCTCGCATTCGCTGGAGCAGGTAAAGCGCTTCTGCCAGACCGCCCTGTGGCTGGAAGGCGGCAAGGTCAAGCTGCATGGCGAGGCCAGTTTCGTCGCCGATCGATTCCGCGACTATGAACTGGGGCGCGAGCAGGCAAGTGAGGCGGCGGCCGAGACGTGTCGTGCGCCACGCCCGGATAGCATCCCCGCGCACCTGGAGACGGTTGCGTTGAGCACGGACATGCTCGCGCCATTCGAGCCGTTGAGCGTGGACATCAGCTATACCGTGGTCGACGACGCGGTGCAGGGTCTGTTGCTCGGCGTGGCGATCAAGGGCATGGATGGTTTGCACATCTTCGGTCCAAATACCTATCTGGAGCGCGTGCAGATCCCGACCTCGCGTGGGTCGCACCGCGTCACCTATCACATTCCTTCGATGACCCTGCTCACCGGCACGTACCGTGTCGATGTGGGCCTGTTCACCGACAAGGGCCTGGTCTGCCTGGACTACCTGTCCGAAGCCAGCGTATTCACCGTGGCTGCGCCCTATTTCAGCGAAGGCGTGGTCTATATCCCCCATGAGTGGAAGGTCCATGACGTCGACGCTTCTTGATATCCCGTTCGACCATTACCAGCGTTACGCTGCGGCCGCACACCTGCTCCAGACCCTGGGGCTCGACGCGCCGAGCGTGCTGGAGGTAGGGGCCAATCGGCAACGCCTGCTGGGCCAGTTCCTTCCGCAGGCGACCTTCCTGTACACCGACCTTCACGTTGAGGGTGACGAGAAGGACTTCGTTGTCGCCGATGCAACCGCGCTGCCGTTTACCGACCAGCAGTTCGATGCGGTGGTGTCCCTGGACGTGCTTGAGCATATTCCCGCCGATCTGCGCACGCGCGCCATCGCAGAAATGGCGCGTGTTGCAGGTCGCGCCGTGATCGTCGGTTTTCCGCCCGAGCGGCCCTGGGTGGAGCAGGCCGAGGTGGAGGCCAACGGGCGTTGGCATGAGTTGTTCGGTGAAGATTACGTGTGGCTGCAGGAGCACAAGGAGTTCGGCCTGGTGCAGACGGCCGAGGTCGTGCAGACCTTCGAAGCCGCCGGCATGGAAGTACTGCGCTTTGGCCAAGGCAATGCCACTTTGTGGGCAAGCTTGATGGGCACGCATTTCATCAAGGTCAAGTTCCCCGAGCTGGAACCCTTGGTGGAAGCGGCCGATCGCCTGTACAACAGCCGGGTTTTTGCCGGCGACCATAGCGATGAGCCGTACCGCGAGTACTACGTTGCCGTGCGCCGTGACACCGATGCCGCGCGCCTGCGGGCCAATCCTCCCTTCCAGGCCGGGTCGGACGCGGAAGCGACTGCCCTGCTGAGCGGGTTGGCCAAGGGCCTGCGCGCTCTGGGGCTCCGTGCCAACAACGCGGAGCGCGAATGGGAATCCACGGCCCGGATGCTGGACGCCTACATCGCAGACTTGGCGGTAGCCAAGCGCGAATGGGGCGCTGCTGCCAACTACGCCCAGCAGTTGCAGGCAGCCAAAGACGAAAGCGATGCAGGTTGGCTGGCCCGTGACGTCGAGAGCCAGACGGCCCTTCAGCACGCCCGGGAAGAGCTCCACGCAATGGTGCAGACCGTCTCCCAGCGCGACGAGCAACTCGCGCAGGCCGAGCAGCGTCTGCTGCAGGAGCGCGAGCAGCAGGATCAGGCGCGCCGCAGGCTGGAAAGCCAGCGGGCGGACGATGCGGCCGCCTACACACGGTCGCGCAGGAAATGGAAGCTGGTGATGCTGGCACTGGGGGTCGGCGGACTGCTGGCCGGCTACGCCGCCGCATGGGTCACGTTGTGAGTCGGCCTGTCTACGTGCGTGCCCAGGCACCGAATAAAAAGGGAGTTATCTGATGCTGTCCAAACTGAGCAACGTGCTCAAGGCGATCTACTGGAGCGTCCGCCGTGCACAGGGCCAAGGTGTTTCCGCAGGAAGCATCTTCTCTGCGCTTGCGCGTGCCTCGCGCAAGGGGCCGCGACAATTGGTGCGGGCGATCCTTGCCTATGCCAATGGGCCGCAGACCCCGCCGAACCCGCTTGCGCCTGATGCGTATGCGCAGTGGCTGGCCGCCCAGCGACCGGTGCCGGTACCGGCCGACGCCGGCCTGATCAGTGTGGTGATGCCGGTCTGCAACACGCCGGAGAATTTCTTGCGCGAGGCCATTGCCAGCGTGCAGCAGCAGACCTACCGGAACTGGGAAATCTGCATTCACGACGATGCTTCCGACCAACCGCATGTCGCCTCGATCCTCGCCGAACTGCAGCGCGAGATCCCCAGGTTACGGGTGACCCGTTCGGCGCAGCGCAGTGGCATTGCAGCGACCACCAACGCGGCGCTCGCGCAGGCCAGCGGTCGTTGGGTGACGTTCCTGGATCATGACGACCTGCTCGAACCCGACGCGTTGGCCTCGGTCGTCGAATGCCATGTCCGTACCAACGCCGATATCGTGTACTCCGACCATGACGTGCTGGGTGATGATGGACGCCTTCGTCACCCGTATTTCAAGCCGGACTGGAACCATGACCTGTTCATGGCGCAGATGTATCTGGGTCATTTGGTCAGCTTCGAGCGCAACTTGATCCAGCGCCACGGCGGTCTGGACAGCAGCTGCGATGGTTCGCAGGATTACGACCTGGTCCTGCGCTGCGTGGCTGACGGTGCGCGTGTAGCCCACGTGCCGCGCGTGTTGTACCACTGGCGCGCCCATGCCGGCTCGACGGCCGCCAATGCCGGTTCCAAGCCCTACGCGCACGATGCCGGCAAACGCGCGATCCAGCGTCATGTCGATGTGCTCTACCCGGGTGCCCAGGTGGACGATGGCAAGCAGCTTTTCTGCTACGACGTCCGCTACCCGATCCTCGCGCCTGCGCCGATGGCCAGCATCATCATCCCGACCCGCGACGGACTGGACCTGCTGCGCACCTGCGTCGAATCGCTGCTGGCAATGACCGACTACCCGGCCTACGAGATCATCGTGGTCGACAACGGCTCTACCCAGCCCGAGACGCTGGCGTGGTTGCAGGTGATGTCGCAGCGCGGTGATTTCCGGGTCATCGACGCCGACGTGCCATTCAACTGGTCGGCGCTGAACAACCTGGCTGCCGCCCAGGCACGTGGCGACGTGCTGGTGTTCCTGAACAACGATACCGAGGTCATCAAGGGCGACTGGCTTCAGCGCCTGGTGGAGAATGCGTTGCGCCGCGATGTCGGTGTCTGCGGTCCACTTCTGCTGTACGGAGACCGGACCATCCAGCATGCCGGCGTTGTGATCGGCATGGGCGGCTGGGCCGACCATGTCTTCAAGGGCGAGGTGCCCCAGCACAACCAGAACCTGTTCGTGTCGCCGGTGCTGCAGCGTCAGGTGCTGGCCGTCACCGGCGCCTGCATGGTCATTGCCCGCGACAAATTCGAGCAGGTCGGTGGCTTCGACGAATCGTTCATCGTGTGTGGCAGTGATGTCGAATTGTGCCTGCGTGCCTATGCCGCCGGCTTCCATACGGTCTACGTGGCCGAGTCTTCGATGATTCACCATGAATCCAAGACGCGCGATCCGCGCGCCATCCCGGAGAGCGATTTCGTGCGTTCGGCGCAGGCTTATTCGCCGTACCGCGAAGAAGGCGATCCGTTCTACAGCCCCAACCTGGATTACATGGCGTCCTCACCGCGCCTGAAGCGGAGCGAGGCATGAGTCGTCTGGCTTCGCTCCTGCGACGTGTCGCCGGTCGTCTCGAGGCCGGTGGCCCGGCCAGTGTGGCCCCGGCCACCAGCGTCGGGGAAATAACGCCTTGTGATGCGCGCCACGACCCGTGGCAGGGCAGGCGGCTGAACCTGGTGCTGCCCTCGATCAACCGCCGGCACTATTTTGGCGGCATCCATACTGCAGTGTTGATCTATCGGGAGCTGTGCCGGTTCTTCCCCGCCTCGCGCATCATCCTGGTGGACAGCGAGCCAGATAAGGAGGCGCTGTCGCGCTTCGCCGACCATACCCTGGTGTCCGCCGGCACCACGTCCGATGCACAGCGCCAGATCGTTCCGTTCAGTGACCGCTATGGCAAAACCTTGCCGGTTGCGGGCGAGGACATCTGGGTAGCCACCGCGTGGTGGACGGCATATGCCGCGCAGCGGCTGTCGGCTTGGCAGGGCGCCAACGGCGGGATCGACCGTCCAATGGTCTACCTGATCCAGGATTTCGAGCCTGGCTTCTATGCATGGTCCAGCCAGTACGCGCTGTCGCTCAGCACCTACCGGTGCGACCGTGACATCGCGATCTTCAATACCGGCCTGCTCGCCGACTTCTTCGCCCATCACGGCATGCGGTATGCAACTGCCAGCGTATTCGAGCCGGTGCTGCATGACGGCCTGCGTACTGCCTTGGCCGAGGCGCGCAATGCCAACACCGCGCGCGAGCGGCGGATCGTCGTCTATGCGCGCCCGGGGACCCCGCGCAACGCGTTCGAGCTGATCTGCGAAGGCCTGCGCCTGTGGGGCTGGAAGGATCCGCGATCGGCCCAATGGCAGGTGGCCGCCCCGGGCGAGATTGAAGACGACCTGGACCTGGGGCCGTTCAAGCTCAAGGCGCTGGGCAAGCTGGACATCGATGCGTACGCCGCGCTGCTATCGACGTCGTCGATTGGGCTGTCGCTGATGGTGTCCCCGCATCCGAGCTATCCGCCGCTGGAGATGGCGGCGTTCGGCATGTCGGTGCTGACCAACCGCTACGACAACAAGCGGTTGGACGAGACCGTGGCCAATGTCCATTCGCTGGCGACTATGACGCCCGAGGCTATCTGCGCGGGGCTGAGCGCACTGGTCGACGCGTGCGAAGCGCGTGGCATGATGGCCGCGCCGGTGGCCTCGGGAGACCACCCATTGATGGCGCAGGGCAGTTTCGACCGGATCGCCGCTGGCGTGGCGCAGGCTCTGGCGTAACCACATCGATGGGCGCCGGTGCACAGGGATTGGACAGGGGACGTACATTGGATGTGTTGAAAACACGCATGCGCAGCAAGCGCTGGCTGTTCCTGCTGTACCTGGTGGTGGTGGCGCTGTTTGCCAGAACCCGTTGGCAGTTCGAATTCATGCTGCTGCTTACGGTGTCGCTGCTCACGATGTCGCTGATCGGACACCGGCTGCTCACCTGGCTGGGGATAGTGCCGCAGCCGGGTGCACCGCTGCTATTTTTCAAGGCGTTGCTGGGCCAGTTCGTACTGATCGTGGCGTGGTTGTTGTGCAGCCCGCTGACCTATGCGTGGACGCAGGGCCTGGGCCTGCCATGGGCCCTTCCGTTGCTCGTGATGGGCGTGGCCGGCGCGGCAACGTGGAGCTTACTCAAGGACAGAGGGCGCGGCCTGTCGGGCGGCAACGTTGCGCCAGGATCGGCATTGGCATGGGTCCCGGCAGTGCTGGGCGGGCTGGTCTGTCTGAAGCTGGCTGCGTATTACTCCATGCGTGCCGGCAGCCTGGGGCTGGATACGCACCAGCACATCGCTTTCAGCCTTGACCTGTTCCGCGCCGGCTATCCCAAGCTCAGCGCGGGCAGTACGGACTGGGTGGAAAAGTACCCGAAGATGTTGCACCTGCTCACCTCCTTGTGGGCGTGGCCTGGGCTGGGCCACCACATGGGACCGTTCCTGAAGGTGCAGCCGGTGCTGCAGGCGACGCTGGCGCTGTTTGCACTGTTCGAGCTGACCGGGTGCTGGTTGCGCCGGAGCCTGGTCGATCTGCGGTTGCAGACCGCCTTCGCAGCGTTGGTGTCGTTGCTGTGGTGCTACGTAATGGTGCGCGGCACGTCGTACCTGTATCCAATGCCGGACCTCAACAGTACCGGGCGGCTGGCAGCATTCGGCGTGTTGCTCGCGCCGACCTTGTGCGCCGTGCTGTGCTGGCTGGTACCTGCACGCGCGACCCAGCTGTTGGCATGGACGTTGTTTGCGTTTGCCGGTGCGATGGCGGCAAAACTCAATCCGTCACTGGTCATCGGCTATGCCAGTTATGCCGTGCCGCTGTTTGCGGTGGTGATGCTGGTGCCGTGGTGGAAAACCGGCAGCGTAGGCGGGCGGCTGGGGCGGCCGGCGCTTGGGGTGCTTGCCGGCGGCCTGCTGGGCGGCCTGTTGCTGGCATGCGATCCGTACTACCTCCAACTGCTCGCTGAAGTAAGTCCTACTGTTCATCAGTTTGTCGAGAACACCCTCGGCTTGCGCGTGCTGGAGACCTCGCACGACATCAGCTCGGCCAGTGGCGGCCTCGCGCGCGTGTGGGAAGTGCTGCGCTGGGAACTCTGGTACGGTCCGCAGCCGGCGCTATGGGACCAGGGATTGCCTGCGGCCGCACAGATATTCAGTGCAAAGCTGCTCTGGGCGACGCGTGTGGCTGCGGTCCTATCGCTGCTGCTCAGCCTGGCCTTCATGGTGCTGTTGCCGCGCAGACAGCCACAGCGTAATGGCTTCGTGCTGCTGTTCGTGTTGCAGGTAGGTGCGTTGCTGGCCGTGGTGATCGCGCTGCGCTCGTCCAACATCATCTCGCTTGTGCTGGGCCACGAGACCTTGCAGGCCAGTCTGCTCAGCACCTATACCCAGCGCTACGTGGACCTGCTGGCCATGTACAGCGTGCCGATCCACTGGCTGCTGCTGTGCGCCACCGCCGTGCTCGGCTGGGATGCGCTGCGCTCCCTGCGCGGCGCGCCGGCTGCGGCCGACGCGGCGCCGCGTTGGGCGGGTTGGGCGGTATTACTGGTCCTGCTCGCCTGCACGTTCGCCTTCCGCAAGATCGATGTCCAGGGCCCGCCACCGAAGAGCATGGGCTGGACGCTGCCGGTCACCGAGAAGAAGGTGCGTCAGTTCCGAGCTGCCGAGGCTCGGCTGCCCAAGGACGCCGTGGTCCTGGCGCCTGCCTACAGCAAAGTGCTCAACGGCCGCGAAGACTGGGTGCTGCCGGCGGGTGAAATCGCCTCCTACCTGCCGTTTGGCGCGCGCGACTACCTATTCAACGTGCGCCTGGGCAGTGGCTACTCCTTGCAGGCCCATGACCTGGACGCCGCGTTCTGCCACGCATCGCGTGCCGACGCGCGCGCGCTGCTGCGTCGGCAGGGCATTACCCACATCATTGCCACCCGCGGCAGCGCCCGCGCACCGCTGTTCGACCGGGAGTACTGTTCGCTGAGCTATCGCGACCTGGGCATCTGGGGCAGTGAGGTGTCCGAGGGCCCGGATGGCATCGTGTTCTACCGTATCCTGCCCTGACCGATGATCCGCCGAGACACGCCGATGAGTTCCCTGCCAGTTACTTCCGTCCATCCGCCGCGCGTCGCCGTGGTCATTCCTTGCTACAAAGTGACCCGGCACATCCTCGGGGTGATCGCGGCAATCGGACCGGAAGTAACCGCCATCTACTGCGTCGATGACGCATGCCCGGAGTCGTCCGCAGACCTGATTGAGCGCCAGAACACCGACGCGCGGGTGCGGGTGGTTCGCCGGGCCGAAAACGGGGGCGTGGGCGCGGCTGTGCTCAGCGGCTATGCGCAGGCGGTGGCCGATGGCATGGATGTCATGGTCAAGATCGACGGCGATGGCCAGATGGATCCGCTGCTGCTGCCGCACTTCGTCAATCCCATCCTTCGCGGCGACGCCGATTACACCAAGGGCAACCGCTTCTGGGATCTCACCCAGATCCGACAAATGCCCTGGATCCGACGGGTGGGTAATCTCGGTCTGTCGTTCCTGGCCAAAGCCTCGACCGGCTACTGGGACACTTTCGATCCGACCAACGGCTACACCGCCATCCACGCGCGCGTGGCCGAGCGGCTGCCGGTGGAGGTCATCAGCAAACGCTATTTCTTCGAAACCGATGTGCTGTTCCGGCTCAACACCATGCGTGCGGTGGTGGCCGACGTGCCGATGGACGCGCGTTATGGCGACGAACAAAGCAACCTGAGCATCGGCAAGGTGCTGGGCGAGTTCGCGGTCAAGCACCTGCGCAATCTGCTCAAGCGCATTGCCTACAACTATTACCTGCGTGACCTGTCGATCGCCTCATTTGAACTGGTCGCCGCCGCCATCCTGTTGGTCGGCGGCGCCGCCTACGGCGGCTGGCACTGGTGGCAGGCGGCTTCGCAGGACCTGCCCTCGCCAGTGGGGACGGTTGTCCTGCCGGCAATTGCGCTGGTCAGCGGCCTGCAGTTCCTGCTGGCCTTCATCGGCTATGACATCGCCGCCGTGCCACGCCGTGCTTTGCACGGATCGCTCATTCCGCTGCGCTGAGTCGTACCGGCCCCGAAGGGGCTACGCCCCTTCGGCCGATGCGGAGTGGGTGCCGTTGATTGCACCCACTGACCCGATCCGTCGTGGCGCCTCCCCTACTGGTAGTTGAAGGCGCCGCTGCAGATGCCGGGAAGCACGATCTTCATCGGGCCCGGCGCCAGCGCCGAGCGCGGCGCATAGAGTTTGAAGGGCGCGCCGTAGTCCTTGCTGTCGGCGCCCCTCTCGGGGACTGCCAGGATACCGCGGCCGATGATCCGGTCCTGTGCGTCCAGCAGGTACAGCGTGCTCAGGCTGTGTCCCAGTCGTTCGTCCACCAGGCCGCCCTGCAGGCGTGTCCACCCTTGGGACTGAGGCAGGTCCGTGGTGACCGGGGGCACCACGCCGCAGCCTGCCGCAGGCGCATCAGCGTAGACCGTGCCAATGCTCTCGGAGGCATCGTGGATCCAAGGACTGGCGAAGATGGACAGGTCCTGTGCGGCCGCCTCGTGCGCGATCTGCAGCACGCGTGGTGAATCGGGATACGTCCACATCAGCTGTTCGTCATCGCGGGCTCCCATCTCCAGCGCCATCGCGGCGACGACCCGCTCGAAATCAGCGAGTGGATTGTGCTTGAGCGCGTTCCATTGCAAGGGCACGAAGACCAACGGAATGATGAGCAGCACGCTGGCCCAGTGACCGCGCGCCCAGGCAAAGCGCGTCGACAGGCGGGCCACGCCCAGCGCCAGCACGCAGCCGATGATGAGCAGGGCCGGCGTCGTGTAGCGGCTGGCAACGGCACTCTCCAGCCCGAAAACGATCCGGCTGGTGGCGACCGCGAATGCCGAGGCCCCGAGGTAGGCCAGGAACAGCCCGATGACCAGTTCCATATCCACCGAGACGCGGCGCCGCAGCAACGCGGCCCCGCCAAGCAACGCGGCCAGTACCGTGATCAGGCCGCCACATGCAGCGGCCAGACGGACATTGGGCGCCGCGTCGGGCACCAGGTGTGCGAACGGGCTGCCCAGGTAGGCAAACAGGAACCACAGCACGCCGCGCGGCTGGCGGCCCAGGGTGACCGCCAACGAGTCCTTGCTCGGCGACACGTAGCCATGGAAATAGAGTGCGCAAACGGCGATGGCGACCAGTAGGGCCAGGCCGCTGCGGCGCCAGCCCTGACGGCCTATCACGCAGCCGGCGAAGATCAGCCAGGAGGCGACGACGCCATTGGCCATGCTGCCGGCGGCGAGCACGCCCACGCCCAGGCTTGCGGCAAACCACCAGTGCCGCCGTTGGCCAGGGAGACTGGACTTCCATAGCAACACCAGGCCCACCAGCGGCAACAGCTGGGCAAGGAAGAACTGGCTCTGGAAGCCCCAGGTGAGGTTGTTCTCCTGGGTCCAGAGAAAAGCCAGGCCCAGGATCACCGCCATGGTGATCTTCATGCTGGTGGTGACTGGCGTGGCAATGCGCGATGCGCACCAAGCCAACAGGCCGAACACCACCGCAGCCAGCAGGTAATTGACGATCAACAGGAAGACCGCCTGGCCCCCAAAATACTTGAGGTCCAGGAAGAACAATGCACGGGCCAGCACGATGCGATGCTCGTTGTGCTGTGCCCACCATGCCGATGCATCGATCTGCTGATGCATGTAGAAGCCCAGCGAGCCATCCCACATGTCCCAGAACGGCACGGGACTATGCGCACGCGCACCGGCGATAATGCCAAGCACCGCAAAGGCCAGCGCGAGTGCGAGGCCTGCACAGAACGCGGGATTGTCCGCGAGGTAGCCGAGCACGCCGCGTCGGGAAGCGGCAGACGGTGACGTCGTCATTGACGTGGTTCCTTGGTCTTCTTGAAGGTGAGGTGCTTGTGGCCGAAGTAGCTCACGATCGCCGGCGCCGCGATGCCCAGCGCATGCGCGATCGTCTCAGGGTGGAAGGTCATGCCCAGCCAGGGGAAGACGTAGTGGGTGAACAGCAGGCTGATCAGCAACGTCTGCAGCAGGGCGAGCATGTTCACCGCTACGAACCAGAACACCTGATGGCCCAAGGGCCTGTCTGCGTCCTTGAAGACGAATGCACGATTGAGCGCGAAGGCCGTGGCCATGCCGACGAGGTAGGCAAGCACGATGGACCAGGCGTAGCCCATCACATGGCTGAAGGCAATGCGCGAACCGAAGTTCGCCACCGCCGCAAGGCCGCTGGCGACAACGAACAACATGAAACGCCGATCGATCATGGCGTGGCGTCGCCGTGTTCAGGAAAGGTCATCGGGAGTTCTCCGTGGATGTTGGGGGGGCATCGGGCGTGTGCGGCTGCGCGGGTAGATCTGCCGGTGTCAGGCGGTTGTCGAAAAGGCTCTTCTCGACCAGATGTCGGCACTGGGACGCCGACAAGGGCGCATACCAGAGGTTCTCCATCCTGCCCGTCCAATGCACGGCGGGTCCCTCGCTGGCCTGGCCGGACGTGCAGCGTCGAATTTCCGCGCGCCAGTCCAGCGGGGCGTGCGTGAGACGGCCGTAGAGCACGGTCTGGTGCAAGGGCGCCAGCAGAAGCAGCACGAACAGCACACGTCCCGGCCCGCGTGCATTGAACGCCAATTGGATCAGTATCCAGGCGAGGAATACATAGGGGTAGAAGAAGTAACGCGGTCCGGCAGTGAAGGGGTCCAGCGGATCGATGGGTACCCGGGCCGCGGCGGCCGCCACGGACAGGACGAAGCAGGCGACAAGGCCGGCCAGCACATCCGACCCCTGCCGCCTCTGCGCCCAGGCAGCCAGGGCGATGACCAGAGCAAGGGCCGCCCCGAGTCCTGCAAATAGCGCCGGCTGGCTGTTTTCCGGATGCCAGTAGAGGAAATGCCCCATGAACCGCTCAAGCAGGGGCTGGATGCCCGGCAGGGTCCGATGAGCTTCCGACGCAATCGGGTTGTACAGCACCAACGCGGCCTGCACCGCTGCCGAAGTCCCGGCCGCCAGCAGCATCCACCACTCGTTGCGTTGGCGAAGCAGCAGCGCGCGCAGACCATACAGCGGTGCCATCATGACGATCAGCGGCGAGGAAAATGCGCCGATCACCAACA
Organism: Stenotrophomonas sp. Ste86; assembly: GCF_024519465.1. GTDB lineage: Bacteria > Pseudomonadota > Gammaproteobacteria > Xanthomonadales > Xanthomonadaceae > Stenotrophomonas. Next base: position 64,504 of record NZ_JALJRW010000007.1, read on the forward strand.
TCGGCATGCGCCAGCGCAGGGAGGGCGCACTACGTTCATCCCAGAACAACGGGATTACAACGAGGAATGCTGCCCACCACAGCACGTAGGCCGAGGTCGTGAACACTTCAGGGTCTGTCGGGACGGCCAGCACCGCCAGCGCGCATGCCCACGCGCCGCGCAGACGCATCGGTGCAACGGCAAGGATGACCATAACTGCGACGGTAACCAGCGCAGCCAGGCCAAGGCTGATCTCCGGCAGCCACCGGAAGGAAATCGTCACCGCAAGCGCGTTGATCAGCTTGTTGGGAATCAGGATGTAGCCGGCCACCGGGTGGAAGAATGTCGCCCAGCCGTACTCAAGGAAGTGCGGCAACAGCTCCTTGCCGTCTTCGACCCACACGTAGGGATGGCTCCACTGTGATGGTCTTCGCAGCATCATCGCCGCAAGCGTCGCAACCGAGATGCAGATTGCTGTCAGGACCGATCGTCTACGACTGCGAACTTCCCGTTCGGTCCCCGGCGCTACCGAGCCGCCAAGCCGAGAGAGCCACGGGTAGAGGATCGCCAGCAGTACCAGCGTGATGCTCACCGGAGGCCATCCACCGAATCCGCCGGCAATGCCCACGCCGATCCAGCCGAAACCCTCTTTGGTCTGGTCGCTGACGACCAATCGGCTTTCCTGCGCCTGCAGTGTCGCAGGCACGTCGATGGTCCAGCGCACCCATCGATCGCCGGCTCGTGGCAGTACGACCGCCTCGCGGTGCCCGTCCGCCCCAATCAATGCGGCGCTGATCCCGGGAGTATCACCGTAGCCGGCGATGTCCACCGTCACCGATCGCGTGCCGGGCGTTATCGGCCCGACGACGAGGTCGGCCAGATCGGCATTCTGCTGGTCGCAGAATGTGATGGCCCTGGGCGAGGCGGACGTGGATTGCTTCAGGAAGTGGGAGTAGGCCTGCGAACACCCACCAGTGATGCTGCCGCGATAGCCATCGTCCGCCAGTCCTATGCTGGCGACGACGATCGCAGCCAGCAGCAGCAGAAGCCGGACGACGGCGGTTTGATTGCTGCCAAGCGCAGCGGCCAGACGTTCGACTCGCATGTTGTTCATTCGTGTTGGTTTCGTGCATTACATGGATGAGATGGACGCCCCACCAGGCAGACACCCCCTCAAGGGTGCGTGAAGGCTCAGCGCTTGAGGACGATGGAGCTGTAGCGCGGGTCGCAGTAGCTCTCACGGATCGCTTCTTCAAACGGCGTCTGGGCCACGCCGAAGATGGCCTCGGTATCGACCCCCTTGAAGTCGTCCCCGGCCGACAGCGCCTTGAGCTGGTCGGCGGTAAACGGAGGCTTGCTGCTGAAGACGCTGTACACCCGCAGCAGGAAGGCAAAGAAGCCGATGGGGATGTGCACGATCACCGTCCGCAGGTTCTTGACCTTCTTGATGGTGCGGATGATGTCCACATAGTCCACCCGGGTGGCGCCGACGATGTCGTAGGTTTCGCCGGTAGGCTCGCGCGCGATGCACTGGGCGATACAACGGCAGAAGTCGCGCTCGTACAGCGGCTGGCGCATGAAGCGGCCGTCGCCCGGGATCGGGAAGACGGGCGTGCGGGCCATGAAACGCGACAACCAGCCCAGGTGCTTGGGATCGAACCAGCCGAACATCAGGGTGGGGCGAAGCACGCAGTGCGCGATGCTGCTGGCGCGTACTTGGGCTTCCTGCAACCTCTTGGTTTCGGTGTAGTCGTCGGTGGCCACCGAGTTGACCACCGAAGAACTGATATGAACCATGAACGGCACCTGGTGCTGGTCGCACGCGGCAAGCACGCGTTCGGTCGCCTGCAGGTTGTTGCGATCGAACAGGGCGCGGAATTTGCCGGTGATCTGGGCATGCAACTGCACCACCACGCGGGCGCCGGCAAAGGCGTCGGCCCACTCGCCCGGTTCGGCCAAGTCAGCCAGGATGGTTGTCACGTCCGGATGCAGGCGGCGCAGGATCGCGAGGTTGTGCTCATGTTTGTCGATCGCCACCAGCTGGGAATACCCCTGCTGCTTCAATTCGACGATGAGGTTCTGCCCCACCAGGCCTGCGGCGCCGGTCAAGACGATCTTGTCACTCTTGTTTGCCATGGACGAACTCTGGAAATGTTGGGAGAACGGGATCAGCGCTTGTACGCCACGACCAGGGCCTGTTTGCCGAGGAAGCGCCACGCCAATGGGATACGCAGGTACAGCGACACCAGCCACGGCGCCTGCGGCAGCCGGCTCTTGGTGGTGTAGGGAAGGAACCTGGGTACGACGACCTTGGGATCCAACCCGGCCATCAGGACGCCTTCGACCAGGCTGCGATCGCTGAGCGCGGTGTGGTGATCGAAGTAGTCCCAGTACTCGTCGTACAGGAAGCGGATGTTCGGCTGCAGAATGATCACGCGGCCGCCAGGGCGAAGCATGCGTGCGCTCTCGCGCAGCGTCTGCAGGACCAGGTCCTTGCTTGGCAGGTGTTCAAGGAAGTTGCTCATGAACACCGCATCGACGCTGCCGCTGGGGATGGAGCTCACCGCCGTGCAGGATTCGTTGATGATGCGGATACCGTCGGCAGCGAACTTGCGCACGTCCGGATTCAGGTCCACGGCAATCTTATGCGCGGCCGGAATGTTGTTGATGAACTCGCAATAGCCGGCACCGATGTCGACCACGGTCTCATTAGGACTGACGAAGCGGCTGAAATACTGACCGCACAGCACCTGCCAGATGCGGTTCTTGCTCGCAAGTTCCTGGGGCGAGAACCGGTGGCGGTAGAGGACGTCGAGATCCTGGTCGATATCGGGCATCGGACATGTTCCTGGGAAGGGGGAAGGCGAAAGGAAAAGCGGATCAAGTCCACATCAAGCTGGAGCGAAGCGCTCTGGATGCAGGCACCCTGGCGCATCCGGCCCGCCACGGGGCGGTAACGGCTGTGCGCGCGTGCATCTTCCGTATGCGTTTTGTCAGCCCTTTGGAGAGCATGGTAGGTCAAGAGGACGGGCTGACGCAGTGCGTCCCCCGCCCCAAAATGAATGGGGGTTCGATCAGGCGCTGGCCACTTCCGCCAACCGGGTGCCGACCGCGATGCTCTCGTTGATGGAACGGTCCTCTGGGTAGTAGTAGGCCGTGTCGGCCATGAAGAAGCCTTCCACTGGCGTCTTCATGGGCGGCAGCATGTCCTGGAACCCCGGCGGGCAGATGGTCTGGGCGTACTCATAACGGTGGCAATGGGTGGCCCGGATCCATTCCGGCTTGAACGCCGGGTTGATCATCGGCAGGTAGCTGATCACCTCGTCGATAAGCTGCTGGTTGCTCCACTGCCACTTGGGGTGGGTTTTGGGCATGTAGTACGGGGCATAGACGATGTGCTCGCCCGGCCCATTGCCCGGGTTGAGGTTGCTGTACTCGATCAGCCCCGGGATGGTGATCCGCTCATCGCTGATGTTCATCCAGAAGTTCTCACTCACCGGCTTGGAGAGCTTGAGGATGACGCAGGCCACCGGGATGTTCTCGATCGCGCCGACCTGTGCGGCAAACGCGGCCGGCAGGCCCGGAACGAGCTTGGGCACATACTGGATCGGCGCGGTCGACACCACGCGGTCGTACGCGATGTGTCCGTCCCGGGTGACGATGCCGGTGACCTTGCCGTCGGTCGAGGCGACTTCCTCGATGGGTTGGGACAGCAGAATCCGGCCGCCGAGTTTCTGCACGTGCGCCGCCATCTTCTGCAGCAGCACGGCCGAACCACCGTCCAGGTAGCCCATGCTTTCATTGAAAAGATTGCGCCGCGACAGGGCCACGCGCTTGATGCGGGTACCAATCCAGGAGGCCGACAGGTCGTTCTGGTACTCGAAGAACTTCAGCGCGAAGGCCTTCTCCCACATCACCTTGTAGGCCTTTGGCCCGATCCAGCGGGTGATCCAGTCGCGCGCGTTTTCCTTGTCCAGCGCGGTCCAGTCCTGGATGCCCTTGGTATGCATCACGTGCAGGGCATAGCGGACCTTGTCGATCAGGCCCAGGTGCGGGAAGCCGAGCAACGCGAACGGGGTACCCCACTTGTGCAGCTTGCCGTCGTAGTAATAGCCCATCTTGGTGTCCGTCCAGTGCAGGCGGTCGGACAGCTGCATTTCATCCAGCAGCTTGAACAACGGATAGTCGGTCTTGCAGATGAAGTGGTAATAGCGCTCGATGCGCAGGCCGTCGAAATCGAAATCCGCGGACATGCCGCCAATGCGGTCGTCGCGCTCGAAGATGTCGACCTGGTGGCCGCGCTTGAGCAGCTCCAAGGCTGCCATGAGGCCCATGGGGCCACTACCGATGATGGCGAATTTGCTCATTGAGGTCATGTCCGTTCGTTGCTGTTTGTTCGGCGCTGCAGCACATTTCAGCTCCAGCGCGGCGGTCGATCAGGTTCCAGCGTGTTCCAGTTCTGTGCCTGTCTGGGCGTGCAGACTGCGCGGCGGGCGCTCGACCTCGGCGGCGGTGTGTGGTGCGTGCAAGGGCGGGCTGTATGGGCTGGCCGTGCGCCAGAGGGCCGCCAGCAGCCCGCCGCACAATGCCACCGTCCCTACGAGATAGCCGATCTGCATGCCTGGCAGGAACGCCCGATCCAGGGCATAGGCCCTCAGTGCCACGGCAATGCTGGCCAGCCCAACGACGTAGAACAACACCTTGCTGGTGCGTGCGAGGGCGACCAGGATCGCGGCCTGCATCAGCAGTCCGCCGGCATAGGCACCTTGATGGATGGAGGTGGCCCCGGCGTCAAACATCGCCACCATCCAGAACACCAGGACCAGTAGCACCGTGGCGAGGATCTTCAGCAGTTCAGTGAGGGCAGGATCGCGCACCCCGCGTGCCCGGCTGCGCCAATACAGCACTGCCAGGCAGGGCGGAAGCAGCAAGGGCGAGGCGAACCACATCGAATAGAACAGGTGGAAGAAGCTGACTTCGATGAACGATGCAGTGGCGGACGCGCTGTTGTTCACCATGACTGAGAGCGCATCCACGGGTGCACTGAGCGCGCCACGGGTGATGATCATGATGTCCTGCAGCCGCGCATGCAGCCACTGCGAAGGCGTCAGGTGTGAGTAGGCATCGACCAGCGCGTGCAGCGCGCTTTCGGTGCCGGGTGGCACCTTGCCGGCGAAATGCCATTTGATGAGACGATCACCGGGAGGATCGATGAAACGCTGGTAGGCGATCCAGGGCAGATAACCTGCCAGGGCGACAGCACCGGTGCGGGTCAGCATGACCAGGCCCGCGCGTCGGTACCATGCCAGTTGCATCAGCGAGGCGCCGGCGAGGAAGAACAGGGCGCCCCCGTGGGACAGCATCGCCATTGCAGCCGCGATACCGGCCTGGCCCCAGCGTCGCGGCATCCCACCAGCTGGGAAAAGGGCGCCGTAGTAGATGAGGCAGAACGCCGCTGCGAGCAGTTTGGGCCAGACAAACAAGGCGTTGACCAGTACCAGTGCGGACAGGCACAGCGCAAACAGGGTGAGCGTTCGAACCGATCTGCCGGCGAAACGATCCAGCAGGGCCGCCAGCGGAAGCAGGAACAGGGTCTGCGCCCAGGTCGAGATACCCTGGTAGACCAAGCCATGGGCCTGGGGCCAGGTGTCGCGCACCATCAGGTACAGGCCGGCCTGCAGCGGGGGGCGGTCGCTGCTCAGCCAGTCGCCGATCATCGGAACATCGAGCCGGCCCTGCGCGAGCATGTCGCCAAACAGCATGGGCAGCCACGCGTCGATCGGGAGCGGGCGCCATCGGCTGGCGCCTTCTGCGTTTGGCATGCCATTGCCATGGAACGGGAACAGGCCGATCCACAGCACCAGCAGCGCCAGCAGCAACACCGGCAGCAGTTCCTTCTGGATCCCTGCAAGCTCGCCGAACGTGCGGCCAGGGCGCCGTCCGGTCCGCAGGGCCCATGCAAACGGAAGTAGCACTGCCACGGCGGATACCACACTGCCGAGCGCGGCCGATCCGACGAAGGCGATGAACACCAGCAGCCAGATGCACCCTGCGGCAAGCAGCCCCGTGAGCGCCCGTTCGCGAGGTGTGCCGACGCGCGGCAGGCAGAACGACAACACGGTCAGCCACGCATTGCCCAACAGTACCGCCAGCAGCAACGGAAGCAGGCCCTGCTTGAACGTGTCTGCGAGCGTGACGGTGGATGCCCCCAACCCGGCCCATCCGTACATGCCGGTTGCGTGATCCTCAAGCACCACGCTGAATGCTTCCCGTGACACGTCCTCGGGGATGGTGAGATTCACGCGCTGCCAGCTTTCCCGAGGAGTGGGCAGCGACAGGATGGGGGCGGTTCTGCCGGATTGACCGACCGCGCTCAGGTTGATGCCGTGGACAGACGGGTAGCCGGTGAGCATCACGTCGATATGCCGGGTACCGGCAGGATAAGGCTGGGTCTGGATCCTGCCGGTCCAGTCATCGCCACCATCGCAGCGGGTGATGCGTCCTTCGACGGACGCATCAACTGGCAAAAAGGGGAAGGTCGATGGCGAGCAGCCACCCTGCATCGCCCGCGCAGGATCCGTCGGTGTGTTGCAGCCGGCCAGCATCAATACGCAGATCAGCAGGGCCAGGCAGCGCGCGCCGAGCATATTTTTGATCCTGGCCCGCGACACGCCACGTCCATCGGCATCGGCGGCCGCGCCGGTGCCTCCCCTGTTGTGCAGTGCAGTCATGTCAGAGCGAGATCTTGCGGAAGACAAACTCAGGAATGTTCTTGATCACCATCATGATCGCCCACCAGAAACCCGGCAGGTAGGCCACCGCGCGCCGCCGGTCGGAGGCGCGCACGATGCCCTGCGCGACCTTGTCGGCCGAGGCCCACAACGCGCCCTTCTTGAAGGCCTGCGTCATCGGGGTATCGACGAAGCCGGGCTTGATGGTCAGCACGTTGATGCCCAGCTTGCCCAGGCGCTGGCCTTGCCCGCTCAGGAACGCGGTGACCGCCGCCTTGGCGCTGCCGTACAGGTAGTTGCTGGCACGGCCGCGGTCACCGGCGACCGAGGAGATCACCGCCAGGTTGCTGCCGGCCGACAGGCGCTGGGCCAGTGCCGTGCACAGCGCGATGGTGGAGGTGCCGTTGGTGATGAACTCACGCATCGCCAGATCGACCGACTGGTCGCAGGCGGCCTGGTCGGGCAGGGTGCCGTGGGCGATCAGCACCGTATCGATACCACCGCTGGCCGCCCAGGCGGCGTCGAGCATGGCGGCGTGACCGGCCAGGTCGTTGACGTCAAGCGCATAGGCGTCCACCTGGTGGGCACCGCGCACGCGCAGGTCGGCGGCGATGGCGTCCAGGCGGTTCGCATTGCGGCCGACCAGGAAAATCGTGCTGGCGCGGGCGGCATACAGCCGGGCCACCGCTTCAGCGATGGCGGAGGTGGCGCCGATGATCAGAACCTTTTGCATGCTTACTCCATGACCCGGCGCCAGAAGCCGGACGAAAAACGGGGATCGATATGGTGGGAGAAGGCCTCCCAGGCCGGGAAGGCCTGGCGGAACAGGGCGCCGGACATGCGCGCATCCTTGGCCGGGTACACCGCCCCGCCCGCCTCGGCGACGATGCGGTCGAGCCGCTCCAGCATCCTGAACAGGTCAGGCCCGGTATTCGGGAAGTCCAGCGCCAGTGTCGTGCCCGGGCGCGGGAAGGAAAGCATACCCGGTGCCGGGGCATCCCCGAATTCCTTCAGGACCGCCAGGAACGAGCCGCGCCCGCTGCGCGAGATCTCCGACAGCAGGGCGGCGGTGGCGTCGCGCGCGGTTGCCGGCGGCAGCACGCACTGGTGCTGCAGGAAGCCGGCCGGGCCGTACATCCGGTTCCAGTCGTTGATGCCATCCAGCGGGTAGAAGTAGCTCTGGTAGTGCGACAGGTGGCGCGTGCGGCGGCCGGGCTGGCGCCAGTAGTACAGGGTATTGAACGGGCGCAGGGTCAGGCCGTTGACCATCGAGACCGGCGGCACGAACGGGATGCTGCGGCGGGGCATCGCGCTGGGCGTGGCCGCCCGCGGGTCGCCCCGGGCATGGTCGCCGCGCAGGAAGTGGCCGCGCCCGAGCTGCTTGCCGGTGGCCAGGCAGTCGATCCACGCCACGGTGTATTCGAAGCCCGCGGCCGAGTCGCGCGAGAGCGTGAAGAACTCGTCCAGCGAGTCGAAACGGATGGACTCGGTTTCGATCCACGGCCCAGGCACGCGCCGCAACTGCAGTTCGGCCCAGGTGATCAAGCCGGTCAGGCCCAAGCCGCCGATGGTGGCGACAAACAGCCCGGTGGCGTCATCGGCACCCAGTGCGATCCGTTGGCCGTCGCTGCGCAGCAGCTCAAAACCCCGCAGGTGGTGGCCGAAACTGCCGGCCCGATGATGGTTTTTGCCGTGCACATCGTTGGCGATCGCCCCGCCCACCGTGGCGTAGCGGGTGCCGGGCGTGACCGGCAGGAACCAGCCCTGCGGCAGCGCCACCTCGATGATCTCGGCCAGCGTCACGCCGGCCTCGCAACGCACGATGCCGGTTGCGGGGTCGAACGCGATGAACCTGTCCAGCGACCGCGCCATCAACAGCGTGCCGCCCGGGTTGAGACAACTGTCGCCATAGCTGCGCCCATTGCCATGGGGCAGCATCAGGCCATCGACGGCCGGCAGCAGGGCAGCACGGTCGGTGACCGGCGCCAGCTGCTGTGTCGCCCGGGGGTAACGCCCCCAGGACTGGCCGCCGGCAGACCTCATATCGCGGCCAGCACGATCACCACGCCCAGCGCGATGACCATCTGGCTGCCACGGTCGGTGGCGGCGAATACAATCGGGTCATCGTGCATGTCGCCGCGATGGGACACGATCCACATGCGACTGATCCAGTACAGCAGGATCGGACACAGCAGCCACAGCACCTTGGGATGGCGGTACAGCTCCATGCTCTCGGGGCTGTTGATGTACAGCGCGAACACCAGCACGCCGATGTAACCGGCTGCCGCGCCGAGCGACTGCACCAAGGGGAGGTCGGCGACCGAGTAGCCGCGTCCGATCGCCAGATCTTTGCCATTGGCCAGGGCCGAAGCCAGCTCGGTGTAGCGTTTGAGCATCGCCAGGCTGAGGAAGACGAACATCGAGAACGCCAGCAGCCAGAACGACAGTTCCGAGCCGATCGCCACGGTGCCGCCGATGATGCGCACGGTATACAGCGCGGCCAGCAGCACCACATCGATCATGACGATGCGCTTGAGCTGCAGCGAGTAGCCCAACGTCATAACGTAGTAGCACAGCAATACCAACGCGAACGACGGGCTGCACAGCAACGCCAATGCGAACCCGGCCAGGGTCAACAGCGGCGCGACCAGCAGACCGTGCAGCAGCGGCAGCGTACCGGCCGCGAACGGACGTTTGCGCTTGCGCGGGTGCATCCGGTCGGGGGTGAGGTCGAGCAGGTCGTTGAGCAGATACACGCCCGAGGCGCACAGACCAAAGGCCAGGAACGCCGTGCCGGCATCCACCAGTGCGGTGGGGTCCAGGAAGCGGTGCGCGGTCAGCAGCGGCACCAACACCAGCAGGTTCTTCAACCACTGATAGATGCGCAGCGCCTTGATCCAGGTCAGCAGGCCCCCATTCTGCGCGGGCAGGTGCGCCAGCACCTCGGTGCGCTTGGCCGCTTCGCGGGCCAGGCCCTCACCGTTGTTGACCACGATGGCGCCGCCGGCGTGCGCCCAGACCTGCAGGTCGACCCGGCCATTGCCCATGTAGTCGAAGCCGCGTTCGCCGAAGCGCTCGGCCAGCGCCTTGCCCTTGTTGTGGCCGGACAGGTTGGTGTGGCCATCGCTGGCCATCACCTCTTCGAACAGGCCCAGATGGTCGGCGATCGGCTGCACCAGCATCTGGTCCGACGCGGTGCACAGCACGCGCGGTCGCTGCGTGGTGGTCCGCAGAATCTCCAGCACGCGCTCGTCGTAGGGCAGGGTCTCGGCAGGCAGCTGCACGCGGGATGCCAGCTGGCGCTTGACCGCCGCCTTGCCGCCGAGCAGCCAGAACGGGATCAGGAACAGATACAGCGGGTTGCGGGCGAGCAGGGCGAGGAGCGATTCATAGAGGATGTCGCTGCGCAGCAGCGTGCCGTCCAGGTCCACGCAGAGGGCACGATGTTCAATGGCCAAGATTCAGGACTCCGGCGGTTGTGGGCACGTTGTGCATGGAAAAAGCAGTGTTCTCGTCCAAGGAAATCAAGCTTGCAGCGCGGTGGTCCACTCAGCGCATCCCGTGGCGGCTGGACGGCAGTTCGAGGCTGAGCATGGCCAGCATCCCCACTGCGACGGCCATCCAGAGGCTGACCAGGCGGATACCGACGGCAGCGGCCAGTGCGACATCGAGCGAGGTTCCCAATGCGCCCAACATCACCACGATGGCCGCCTCGGTGGTGCCCACGCCGCCCGGCACGAACGATACCGCACCTGCAAGCATCGCGACCGGATAGATGCCCAGCGCATGCTGCCAGGCCAGGGGGATGCCCATCGCGTGGCACAGGTAGGCGAATGCGGCTGCGGTGAGGGACCAGGCGAGCGCACCCAGGGCGATTCCTGGGCCGAGGGTGCGCAGGTGCAGCAGCGGTCCGGCATCCCTGGCGCCACTGAGCAGGAAGTTGGCGAGCTGACGAACCCGTTTGCCCGGCAGTCGGGCGGCGACGCTGTCCAGGGTGGCCTGCAGCCACGGCCAAGCGACGGCCAGGCACAGCGCCAGAAGGAATCCCAGCACGACGCCGACCAGCAGGCCAAAAGCCGGGATCAGCGTGGCCGCGCCGAGTCCAAGGAAGACTATGACCAGCAGATCGAGCCCACGCTCGTAGATGAAGGTGCCTAGCACCGTCCTGGGTGGCACCTGGAACATCCCGAAATAGCGGATCCGCAGCAGCTCCCCGGCCTTGCCAGGGGATGCGGTAAAGGCGAAGCCGGCCAGGTACGCGCGTAGGCCCGCCCACCACGGAAACGCGCGATGTCCTTGGGCGGACAGCGCGGTATGCCAGCGCTGGTAGCGAATCGCGAAGCTGAGCAGCACCAGTACCGCGCATACGGCAAGAGGGCCCGACAGGTCCGCCAGCCTCGACAGGATCCCGGTGCCGCGGTCCAGATACACCAAAAGCCCCAGATAGCCGGCACCGATAACCAGCAGAAAAGCTACCGAGCGCTTCCGCTTGGTGTCCGGATCGGGTGCGAGGGGGCTATCGTGAAGCGGGCGCATGGGTCGGAGCTCCGCTTTCTGGCAGCTGCTGGTCGAACCGCAAATTGTACCAAAATCGGGTGTCGTTTTTGAAACAGATGGGCTGGAAGGGGCGCCTCACTGCTTCAGATCCCTGGCATCCGTCGTATCCAGCGGAAGCCGGCCGAATCGGGCGATGTCGGCAACTCAGTCGACGTCGATGACCATATCCATCGACTTGTAGCGTTCGATGACTCGCTTGCTCTCTTCGTAGTAGGTCTTCTGCGACGGCGGGACGTAGTACTCCGAATAGGAGCCGTCGCCATCGGTCAGGATGTATTCGGCGCCGAGGTTGGAGACCTTGTCCACTGCGCACTTTTCGAAAAATGTGCAGCCGAGAAACAGGTTGTGGGCCTTCTTCACCCCGAGCAGGCTGATCAGCGATGGCGCCAGGTCCAGCGAATTCTTGCCGGCCACGTCGATCATCCGGTGCTCGGCACCTTTCCAGTACATCAGCAACGGGATGGTATCGACGAAGTACCCGTGAACGCGGTCATCTGCCCGGACCGCGTTGGGTCCGGGGAAGGTGGAGTGGTCGGCGGTGAACACCAGCAGCGTGTTCTCATGCAGGCGGCTTGCCATGAAACGGTCAATGAACCGGCCGAGATCGCGGTCGTAGGTATGGAAGCGGTTGAGCAGCGGGTTGTCGCCGCCCGCATAGGCGTACTCGCCATCCAGAAACGCGTGCGTCTGAAAGTTGTAGGCAGCGGCGAAGAAGGGCTGGTCGTGGGGCTGCGACTCAAGTTCGGTCAGCATGGTGTCGAACAACGCGCTGTCGGAGAGATACTTGGGACGCTCGCCTTCGCCACCACCGCTCAGGTAGTGGTCATATAGATAATCACGCCCCAGCACGCGGTCGAAGCCCAGCGTTTCGACCATCTTGTTCAGATACTCCTGCTGGGACAGGAAGAACATGCTGCGGTACCCCTGCGCGCGCAGGACCTCGGGAATGCTGATCCGCGAGATCGCGGTGATATCGTCGGAGACATCGCGCTGTCCGATTCCGGTGCCTTCCTGGTTGTAGCCATCCACCTCCTGGTGGCCCGAGGTCAACTGCCCGCGCAACCCGCGGAAGGTGGCGGCGGTGTGGTTGTAGTAGTTGCTGAACACAAGCGAGCCACCAGCAAGGCGGTCCAGATTGGGCGTTACGCCCGGGTGCCGGCTGCCGTAGGTATCCATCCACCGGGCCGACATGCCCTCGGTGAAGATCACAATGACGTTCGGCCGCTCGGGTAGCGCGTGGGTAAACGCCTCCGGGAAACCCTGCTGATAGACGGTGCGCCGCGAGAACTCGGCGCGCGCCTCGATCAGTTCGGCTGCGCTGAGCTGGACCTGGCCACTCATGCCGGCCGACGTGGCGGCCGAGCGAAGGAAAGAAGAGATCGGTGCTTCCCCGCGCGCGACCACGATGCCACGGGCCAGTGGCTGAATGGCCAACAGCGTGGCATAGCCTGTACCCAGCACCAGAATGACAACCGCGGTGATGCGACGCGATAGTGGCTTGTATGTGGTGCGGACCACGCAGGCATGTCCGATGAACGCTGTCAGGAATACGGCCAACAGCGCATAGATGCCATCGAATGCGATCAACCCGACCACTTCCTGGTTGGCGAATGCGATCGGAGGAATGAGGCCGCCGGAAATCCAGATCGAATAGAGCTGGGCCATGTAGATGCAACCAGCAAGCGCGGGCAGCACAAGCATCAGGATGCGCAACGGCACGAAGCGCAAGCGCAGCGTCAGCCGCGTTGCCAAATCCAGCAGCACAAGCTCGAGCGCGCAGCTTGCGGCAAACACAGCGAGGTCCGTAGCTGCCTGGAAGCGCAGCATTCGGAACAGCAGGACAAGGGTCGAGAGTCCTGCGACGCACGTTCCCCACGCGGGAAGCCGCCGGAGGAGGGTCGAATCTGAGATCTTCATTATCTGAACGGACGATCCAGTCGGATCTTCCCTGCAACGCTCCCTGTAAGGCCCTGCTTTCCCTGCGGCCCAAGTTAAGTCCGCGTGATGGGCAGCATCATACGGGGTGTGCCATGGGACTGAAATACTGATCGATCTTTCCGCCACGTTCTGTGTGGTCGATAGCAAATCAAGCGCACCCCAACGTATCCCCGGCACGCACCTCGTCCGATGCTGATACGCGACAACCGGCGTGGCCAAATGAAAAAAGCCGGAATCCACTGGGGATTCCGGCCTTCAAATGCCGCGCTGGCGCGTTTGCCTTACAACGCCGCTTCCAGCTCCGGCAACAACGTGAACAGATCACCCACCAACCCAATATCGGCGATCTCGAAGATCGGCGAATCCGGATCCTTGTTGATCGCCACGATCGTGCCGGCGTCCTTGATCCCGGTCAGATGCTGGATCGCACCGCTGATGCCCACGGCCACATACAGCTCCGGCGAGATGATCTTGCCGGTCTGGCCGACCTGCAGGTCGCTCGGCACGTAGCCGGCATCCACGGCGGCGCGCGAGGCACCGACGGCGGCGCCGAGCTTGTCGGCCAGCTGGAAGATCACCTTGAAGTTCTCTTCCGAGCCCACGCCACGGCCGCCGGAGACCACGCGCTTGGCGCTCTGCAGGTCGGGGCGGTCGGTGGCACCGGCGGCCAGGCCGACGAAGCGGGTGTGGGTCGGCAGGGCCGCGTCGACATTGGCCGCTTCAATCGCGGCGCTGCCGCCCTTGGCCGCTTCCGGCCAGGACGCGGCACGCACCGTGGCGACCACGATCTGGTCGGCCGGCACGTCGACGGTGATGATCGCGTTGCCCGCGTAGATCGGGCGCTTGAAGCTGTGGCTGCCTTCAACGGTCATCAGGTCCGAGACCTGGTTGACGCCCAGCAGGGCGGCCACGCAGGGCATGAGGTCCTTGCCGAAGGTGGTCGAGGGGCCGAACACATGGGTGTAGCCCTTGGCAAGCTGCGCGATCTGCGGGGCCAGCACTTGGGCCAGCGCCTGCGCGTTGGCGGGGTTGGCCACGGTCAGCACCTTGGTCACGCCAGCCAGCTGGGCGGCTTCAGCGGCCGCGCCAGCCGGGTCGGCGGCCAGCACCAGCACGTCGATGCTGGCACCGCTGATGGCGGCGGCGGCACTGACGGTCTTGGCGGTGGCGGCGTTGAGCTTGCCGTCGTGGTGCTCGGCGACAACGAGGATCTTGGTCATTACAGCAACCCCTTCTGCTTGAGTGCGGCGACCAGTTCGGCCGCGTCCTTGACCATCACGCCCTTGCTGCGCTTGACCGGCGCGGCGTACTGGGTGGTTTTGAAGGTATCGGCGGCGTCCACGCCCAGGTCGGCCAGCTGCAGGGTTTCCATCGGCTTGGCCTTGGCCTTCATGATGTCCGGCAGCTTGATGAAGCGCGGCTCATTGAGGCGCAGGTCGGTGGTGACCACGGCCGGCAGGTCCACTTCCAGCGTTTCCAGGCCGGCATCGACTTCACGGGTGACCGTGGCCTTGCCGCCGTCGATCTGCAGCTTGCTGGCGAAGGTCGCCTGCGGGCGGCCCCACAGCGTGGCCAGCATCTGGCCGGTCTGGTTGGCGTCGTCGTCGATGGCCTGCTTGCCGAGGATGACCAGGTCCGGCTGTTCCTTCTCCACCAGCTTGAGCAGGGTGCGCGCAGCGGTCAGCGGCTGGATGGCCTGGTCGGTGACCACGTGGATGGCGCGGTTGGCGCCCATGGCCAGGCCGTTGCGCAGGTGGGCCTGGGCGTCGGCGGGGGCAATGGTGGCCACCACGACTTCGGTGGCGATGCCCTGGTCGCGCAGACGCAGCGCTTCTTCCAGCGCGATCTCATCGAACGGGTTGGGGGACAGCTTGACGCCGTCGGTGACCACGCCGGAACCGTCCGGCTTGACCTGAATGCGGACGTTGTAGTCCACCACGCGCTTGTACGCGACGAGGATTTTCATCTGGTGCTGGATCCTTCAATAACGGGGGAACGTTCGGTTCTGTAGACAGCAACCGGTTCGGGGGTGGGACCGCGATTCTAACTGGCCGAAGGCAACCATGCGAATGCGTATGGTTATGTTGCGGCGCGGCACAAAATGCGCATCCCAGCGGTTTCGTTCACGTCCGGCAGGCAGTCGTGAAGACCGCCCACCTGTATCCTGTAGCGCTGCATCCGGAGCGCTGCATTGGCGGCCGGAGACTTTAGAACCGAACAGGAGAACGGGTAGTGCCCACATGGCTTGTCACCGGCGGAGCCGGATTCATTGGCGGTAACTTTGTACTCGAAGCGGTCGCCAAGGGCGTCAAAGTGGTCAACCTCGATGCGCTGACCTACGCCGGCAACCTGAAGACGCTGGCGCCGCTGGACGGCAACCCGGATCACGTGTTCGTGCACGGCGACATCGGTGATCATTCCCTGGTGGCGCGCCTGCTGGCCGAGCACCAGCCCGACGCGGTGCTGAACTTCGCCGCCGAAAGCCATGTGGATCGCTCCATCGATGGCCCGGGTGCGTTCATCCAGACCAACGTGGTCGGCACCTTGGCCCTGCTCGAGACCGTGCGCGACTATTGGAAGGCGCTGCCGGCCGACAAGGGCGCGGCCTTCCGCTTCCTGCACGTGTCCACCGACGAGGTCTACGGCACCCTAGGCGAGACCGGCAAGTTCACCGAAACCACCCCGTTCGCGCCCAATTCGCCGTATTCGGCGTCCAAGGCGGCCTCCGACCACCTGGTGCGTGCGTTCCACCACACCTACGGGTTGCCGGTGCTGACCACCAACTGCTCGAACAACTACGGCCCGTACCACTTCCCGGAGAAGCTCATTCCGCTGGTGATCGCCAAGGCGCTGGCCGGCGAGCCGCTGCCAGTCTATGGCGACGGCAAGCAGGTACGCGACTGGCTGTTCGTGAGCGACCACTGCGAAGCGATCCGCACCGTGCTGGCCAAGGGTCAGGTCGGCGAGACCTACAACGTCGGCGGCAACTCGGAAAAGCAGAATATCGAAGTGGTGCACGCGATCTGCGCGCTGCTCGATGCACGCCGCCCGCGCGACGATGGCCAGCCGCGCAGCAGCCAGATCACCTACGTTACCGACCGCCCCGGCCATGACCGCCGCTATGCGATCGACGCCAGCAAGTTGAAGGACCAGCTGGGTTGGGAGCCGAAGTACACCTTCGAGCAAGGCATCGGCTTCACCGTGGACTGGTACCTGGACAACCAGGAATGGGTCAACGGCGTGCTCGACGGCAGCTACCGCCTGCAGCGCATCGGCACCACCGCCTGAGGGCGGTGATCACCAGTAAAGAGGAAATTCGCATGACTCAACGCAAGGGCATCATCCTCGCGGGCGGTTCGGGCACACGCCTGTACCCGATCACCAAGGGCGTCAGCAAGCAGCTGCTGCCGGTGTACGACAAGCCGATGATCTATTACCCGCTCAGCGTGCTGATGCTGGCGGGGATCCGCGACGTGCTGATCATCAACACGCCGCACGAGCAGGCGCTGTTCCAGACCCTGCTGGGCGACGGCTCGCAGTGGGGCATGAACATCCAGTACGCCGTGCAGCCGAGTCCGGACGGGCTGGCGCAGGCTTATCTCATTGGTCGTGACTTCGTCGACGGTAAACCGAGCTGCCTGGTACTGGGCGACAACATCTTCCACGGCCATGGCCTGCGGGAAGTGCTGCGCAATGCCGACGAGCGCGATCACGGCGCGACCGTGTTCGGCTATTGGGTCAACGATCCGGAGCGCTACGGCGTGGCCGAGTTCGACAAGGCCGGCAAGGTCATCGACCTGGTCGAGAAGCCGGCCAATCCGCGTTCCAACTACGCGGTGACCGGCCTGTATTTCTACGACGGCAACGCCAGCCACCACGCGGCCGAGCTGAAGCCGTCGCCGCGCGGCGAGCTGGAGATCACCGATCTCAACCAGCGCTATCTGCGCGAAGGCAACCTGCATCTGGAGGCGCTGGGTCGCGGCTACGCGTGGCTGGATACCGGCACCCACCAGTCGCTGCTGGAGGCGTCCAACTTCATCGAGACCATCCAGACCCGACAGGGCCTGCAGGTCTGCTGCCCGGAAGAAATCGCCTTCGGCCAGGGCTGGATCAACGCCGAGCAACTGGAGGCGCTGGCCGCCCCGCTGATCAAGAACGGCTACGGCCAATACCTGCATAAACTGGCTGTACGAGGAGTGGTGCCGTGAAAGTAATTGAGACCAAACTGCCGGGCTGCGTGGTGATCGAGCCGGCGGTGTTCGGCGACGAGCGCGGCTTCTTCTTCGAGACCTGGAATGCCGAGCGTTTCGGCCAGCACGGTCTGCCGACCAAGTTCGTGCAGAGCAACGTCTCCACCTCGGCCAAGGGCGTGCTGCGCGGCCTGCATTACCAGTGGCCGCGGCCGCAGGGCAAGCTGGTCAGCGTGCTCGAAGGTGAGGTGTACGACGTGGCGGTGGATATCCGTCGCGGCTCGCCGACCTTCGGCCAGTGGGAAGCGGTGGTGCTGAGTGCGGAGAACAAGAAGCAGTTCTGGATCCCGGAAGGCTTCGCGCATGGCTTTGCGGTGCTGTCCGAGCGTGCGGTCTTCAGCTACCTGTGCACCGAGGTGTATCTGAAGGACTTCGATGCCGGCGTGCGCTGGAATGATGCCGACATCGCCGTGGACTGGCCGATCAGTGGCCCGACGCTGTCGGCCAAGGATGAGGCCGCGCCGTTCCTGAAGGACATCGCCGAAGACCGCCTGCCGGTCTACCAGCCGTGACGGTGCTGCTGTTCGGCGGCAATGGCCAGTTGGGCCGGGAACTGCAGCGCGCGCTGGCGCCGCTGGGCACGATCGTAGCGACCACCCGTAGTGGCGCGCTGCCCGATGGCAGTGCCTGCGAAACGGCCGACTTCAACGAGCCCGCGTCGCTGGTTGCGCTGCTGGATCGCGTTCGTCCGGACGTGGTGGTCAATGCGGCCGCCTATACGGCGGTGGACCGCGCAGAAGAAGAGCGCGATGCGGCCTGGCGCGCCAACGCCGAAGCGCCGGGCGTCATCGCGCGCTGGTGCGCCGCTGCCGGTGTGCCGCTGGTGCATTACTCCACCGATTACGTGTTCGACGGGCAGGGCACCCGCCCGTACCGCGAAGACGATGCCACTGCGCCGCTGGGCGTGTACGGCGCCAGCAAGCTGGCCGGTGAAGAAGACATCCGCGCGGCCGGCGGCCGTCATCTGATCTTCCGCACCGCATGGGTGTATGCCCCGCACAGCGCCAACTTCCTGCGCACCATGCTGCGGGTGGGCGCTGACCGCGACGTGCTGCGCGTGGTCGCCGACCAGATCGGCACGCCGACCCCGGCGGCGCTGATCGCCGATGTCACCGCGCAGGCGTTGCAGCATGCCGGTGGCCTGTCGGGCACCTGGCACCTGACCGCCAATGGCGAAACCAGCTGGCATGGTTTCGCCGAGGCCATCTTTGCCGAGGCGGTATCAGCCGGAAAGCTGGCGCGCGCGCCGAAGGTGGAGGCGATCACCACCGCCGACTACCCGACGCCGGCCAAGCGCCCGGCGTATTCGCACCTGGACGTGAGCAAGCTCGAGTCGGATTTCGGCATTGCGCTGCCCAGTTGGCAGGATGGTTTGAAGCAGGTGATCGCAGCGCTCTGAAGCTGCACTGCGGATCGCCCGCACCGCGTCAGCCATGCATGGCATGGCTCTACCGGACAATGAAAAACCCGGCCTTGGCCGGGTTTTTTTGTCTCTGCGGTGCCCATCGATCAGGTACGACCGTAGGTATCCTCGAACCGCACGATATCGTCCTCGCCCAGGTAGCTGCCGGACTGCACTTCAATCAGCTCCAGCGGCAACTTGCCCGGGTTCTTCAACCGGTGCGTCACACCCAGCGGAATATAGGTGCTCTGGTTTTCGGTGAGCAGCAGCACTTCCTCGCCGCGGGTCACTTCAGCGGTACCGCTGACCACGATCCAGTGCTCGGCACGATGGTGGTGCATCTGCAGGCTCAGCGTGGCGCCCGGTTTGACGGTGATGCGCTTGACCTGGAAACGCTCGCCATGGTCGATCGAGTCGTAGGCCCCCCACGGGCGATACACCTTGCGGTGCCAGGTCGCTTCGGGACGGGCGTCGGCCTTCAGGCGCGCCACCACCTGCTTGATCTCCTGCATGCGGTCGCTCCTGCCGACCATCACCGCGTCATCGGTTTCGACCACGATCACATCATCCAGCCCGACCAGCGCAATCAGGCGCTCGCCGTAGGCATAGGTGTTGCGGCAGTCGATGGCGATCACATCGCCATGATGGGCGTTGCCGTCGCTGTCCTGCGCCGATACATCGCGCAGCGCGGTCCACGAGCCGACATCGTTCCAACCGGCATCCAGCGGCACCACCACCGCATCGGCGGTCTTTTCCATCACCGCGTAGTCGATGGAATCAGACGGCACCGCCGTGAATGCCTCTTTGCCCAGCCGGGTAAAGTCTGCATCGCGCCGTGCCTGTTCCCAGGCGGTGCGGCTGGCCGACAGCATGGCCGGATTGAATTTCTCCAGCTCGGCCAGGTAACGCGATGCCTTGAACAGGAACATGCCGCTGTTCCAGAAATACTCGCCCGAACCGACGTATTGCCGGGCGGTCTCGGCGTCGGGCTTCTCGACGAAGCGATCCACCACGCGCACCTCGCCGCCCGAGGCGGCCTTGATGTAGCCATAGCCGGTTTCCGGCCCGGTCGGCACGATTCCGAAGGTGACCAGCTTGCCGTCGCGCGCGGCGGGCAGTGCACGCAGCACGGCGGCGCGGAAGGCCGCTTCATCGGCAATCACGTGGTCCGAGGGCAGCACCAGCAGCACCGCGTCCTCGCCGTCACGGGTGGCTTCCAGCGCCGCCACCGCGATCGCCGGGGCGGTGTTGCGGCCCACCGGCTCGAGCAGGATCGCCAGCGGCTGCACGCCCAGCTGCTGCAGCTGTTCGGCGGCCACGAAACGATGCTCTTCGTTGGCCACCACCAGCGGCGCGTGGCCGGCAATCGGTGCAACCCGCTGCCAGGTGGCCTGCAGCATCGTCAGGTCCCCGGCCAGGGCCAGGAACTGCTTGGGGTAGGCCTCGCGCGAGAGCGGCCACAGCCGGGTACCGGAGCCACCGGACAGGATGACGGGGAGCAGATCGTTCATCGGGGCGGTGCCTCAGGAGGCCGTGAGCAGCTGGGAGATTTCATCGGTGCGCTGCTGCAGCAGGGCGGCATCGCCACGCGTTTCGATGTTCAGGCGCAGCAGCGGTTCGGTGTTGGAGCTGCGCAGGTTGAAGCGCCACTGGCCGAAGTCGGCGCTGATGCCGTCGGTGTGGTCCAGTGCCGGCGACTGCGCGGCGTAATGGTCCATCACCCGGGCAACTGCGGCCTTGGCGTCGGCGACCTTGAAGTTGATCTCACCACTGCACGGGAACTTGGCCATGCGCGCTTCCACCAGATCGGCCAGCGAGCGGCCGGATTCGGAGACGAGCGCGGCAATCAGCAGCCACGGGATCATGCCCGAGTCGGCGTAGGCGAACTCGCGGAAATAATGGTGCGCGCTCATCTCACCGCCATACACGGCGTTTTCGCTGCGCATCTTTTCCTTGATGAAGGCGTGCCCGCTCTTGCACA
The DNA here is from genome assembly GCF_024519465.1 of Stenotrophomonas sp. Ste86. Lineage (GTDB taxonomy): Bacteria > Pseudomonadota > Gammaproteobacteria > Xanthomonadales > Xanthomonadaceae > Stenotrophomonas. The sequence continues at coordinate 85,342 of NZ_JALJRW010000007.1, forward strand.
GCACCGGCTGCCCGCCCGCGTCTTCGACCATCTCCACGGTGTTCCAAGTCAGGCGCGGGTCGTGCACGATCTTGCCGCCCGGCTGGCGTGCCAGGATCGCCTTGGCCAGCAGGCCGACCAGGTAATAGCCTTCAATGAAACGGCCGTTGTGGTCGAAGAAGAAGCAGCGGTCGAAGTCGCCGTCCCAGGCAATGCCGAAATCCGCACCGTGCTCGCGCACGGCCTGCGCGGTCAACGCACGGTTTTCCGGCAGCAGCGGATTGGGAATGCCGTTGGGGAAACTGCCATCGGGCTCGTGGCAGATGCGGATGAACTCGAACGGCAGGTGCGGGGCCAGCAGGTCGACGATCGGGCCGGCGCCGCCGTTGCCGGCATTGACCACCAGCTTGAGCGGCTTGAGGGCGGTGCGATCGACGTAGCTGAGCAGATGGTCGATGTAAGCACTCTTGTCCGGATGCGTCTGCAGGCTGCCCGTGGCATCGACCGGCGCGGCGGTATCGGCTTCGACGGCGTCGGAGATCGCCAGCAGGCCGGTGTCCGAACTGATGGGACGGGCCTGCTCCTTGACCAGCTTCATCCCGTTGTAGTCCATCGGGTTGTGGCTGGCGGTGACCATCACCCCGCCGGCCGCCTTGAGGTGGTCGACCTGGAAATAGACCTCCTCGGTCCCGCACAGGCCGATGTCCAGCACGTCGCGCCCGGCGCCGCGCAGGCCGGCGGCCAACGCGTCCTGCAGGGCCGGGCTGGTCAGGCGGATGTCATGGCCGACCACCACGGTGCCGGGGGCGAGCTGCGCGTCCAGCGCCACGCCGATGCGGCGGGCCAGGTCTTCGTTCAGTTCGTCCGGCACGCGGCCGCGGATGTCGTATGCCTTGAATGCGGGGAGCGTCATGTATTCCAGTCCTTCTGACAGTCAGTGGATTAGTGTAGCCGCAGCCATGTATGGGAATCGTTTTCATGCCGGGCCGTGGGTGGACGCTTCTCCAGGCGGGCCGGGAATGCCCTGCGTACTCGCTACAATGCCCGCTTACATCAACGAGGTGAGGGCGTAGATGAGCAAGTCCCCAGACAATGCCGGACGGCGTGGCAAGCAGTACGCCAGCGCCGCCGAAGCCCTGGACGGTGTGGTCGCCGATGGCCACACCCTGGCGGTCGGCGGGTTCGGCCTGTGCGGCATCCCCGAGGCGCTGATCGCCGCATTGCGCGACACGGGGGTCAAGGGCCTGACCGTGATCTCCAACAATGCCGGGGTGGATGGTTTCGGCCTGGGCCAGCTGCTGGAAACCCGGCAGATCCAGAAGATGATTTCGTCCTACGTGGGCGAGAACAAGGAATTCGAGCGTCAGTACCTGGCCGGTGAACTGCAGTTGGAGTTCAATCCGCAGGGCACCCTGGCCGAGCGCCTGCGCGCCGGCGGTGCGGGTATTCCGGCATTCTTCACCGCCACCGGCTACGGCACGGTGGTGGCCGAGGGCAAGGAAATCCGCGAATTCGACGGCAAGCACTACGTGATGGAAACCGCGCTGCGTGCCGACGTCGCGCTGGTCAAGGCATGGAAGGCCGACGCATCGGGCAACCTGGTATTCCGCAAGACCGCACGCAACTTCAACCCGGCCTGCGCGATGGCCGGCAAGCTGTGCATCGTCGAGGTGGAAGAGGTGGTGCCGGTCGGCAGCATCGACCCGGACCAAGTGCACCTGCCGGGCATCTACGTGCACCGCATCGTGCACAACGCGCATCCTGAAAAGCGAATCGAACAACGCACCGTGCGTGCGGAGGGCAACTGACATGGCGTGGACCCGCGATGAAATGGCCGCGCGCGCCGCGCGCGAACTGACCGACGGTGCTTACGTGAACCTGGGCATCGGCCTGCCGACGCTGGTGGCCAACCACATCCCCGATGGCGTGGATGTGTGGCTGCAGTCCGAGAACGGCCTGCTCGGCATCGGCCCGTTCCCGACCGAGGCCGAGGTCGATGCCGACCTGATCAATGCCGGCAAGCAGACCGTGACCGCACGCCCGGGCGCGAGCTACTTCGGCAGCCACGACAGCTTCGCGATGATCCGCGGCGGGCACATCAACCTGGCCATCCTCGGCGCGATGCAGGTCACCGACAAGGGCGACCTGGCCAACTGGATGGTGCCGGGCAAGATGGTCAAGGGCATGGGCGGGGCGATGGATCTGGTCGCCGGCGTGCAGCGCGTGGTGGTGCTGATGGAGCACACCGCCAAGAACGGCGAGCACAAGATCCTGCCCGAGTGCACGCTGCCGCTGACCGGCGTGGGCGTGGTCGACCGCATCATCACCGACCTGGCCGTGTTCGACGTCACCGACGCCGGGCTGGTGCTGGTGGAGGCTGCACCGGGCGTGGGCGTGGATGAGCTGAAGGAAAAGACCGGCGTGGCGTTCGCTGCCGCCTGAGGGGGATGGCGTCGCCCCGGCCAGCCGGGGCGGCACCTCACCCGCGCTTGGCGTAGGCGTACCGGCCTGCGTCCGATTCGCCCTTGCCAAGGCTGTCCAACGTAAAGCCGGCATGCATGCACACCGCACCCAGCAGGCGCTCGATCGCATGCGCCGCCGTGCCGTCGATCTGTGCTTGCTCGGGTTCGAACATGCTGCGGTACAGGTGCGCGTCCAACAGCGGGCGCAGTGCCGCCAGCCGTACCCAGAACATGCTGCCAGCGCTGAAGGGCGCGTCCAGGGGCGCCACTGACAGGCCAAGCCTGGCCTGCAATCGAGCCAGCGCCGGTGCGTTGGCACCGATGAAGTCGCGGACCGGCAGCAGGTGGCCTCGCGGTGCCAGCAGGCCCAGCGACGGGTCGTGGCCGAAGGCCTCCACGGCCTGTGCGGCGTGGCCATCGAGCAGCAGCTGCCGCAGCATTTCATCGCGCCACTGCGCGCCTTGCTGCATGTGCGTGGAGCGCTTGGTATGCAGTTTGAGCACCACGTCCTCGCCCTGCCCAACCAGCAGCTCGGCGACCTGGAGGAAGGGCAGGATGTCGCGGCCATGGTTGGGGTAGACCAGCACCTCCCCGCGCAGCTCGGCCTGCCGCAGCGCGGCGTCCACCGCGGTGCGATGCTCCGGTGCGGTGGTGATGACCAGGCGGCACGCCAACGTGCTCGTCTTGAGCTGATCGAGAAGTGTCGCCAATTCCGGCATGTGCCAGGCGTGAATCACCACGCACGGTCGCACCGCGGCCGTGCCGGCCGTCGGCGCCTGCAGCGCCTTCCGCGTCGCCTCCAGATACGCATGCCCCAGCCGTGCATCCGGCTCCAGCACTGCGCCTTCGGCCCACTCGTTCCAGGCGTTGATGAACACCAGGCGCTGGTTGGCCGGCGCGGCGGCCAGGCGCGTGTGCACGGTGGTCGACAGCCAATCGCCATACCCACGCGGCGAGGCGTGCAGGTAGACGCGGCCCTTGCCGGAGCGGCGCGCTTCGTTGTCCCAGCCTGGATTTACCCCGGGGTATAGCGTGTAGGACGGCAGCGGTCGTGCGGCGATCTCAGCTGCCAGTTCGCGCCAGTCGCGAACATCGCCGTGGAACTCGGGATTGATCAGGAACTGGTCGGCAGTCAACGCGCGCGGGTTGCTCATGTTCGGCGGGAACTCGACGGCGGCGTCGAAGCCGATGTCGCGCGGATCCGGACGCTCGAAGCCCTGCACGTAGGCCAGGTGGATCTCGCCGATGCCGTTGTCCAGGCACCACTGCCGCCAACGCTGGGCGGTGGCGCGTGCATCGGGCAGCAGGTGCGGGCGGTAGACCAGCAGCATCGGCTTGCCGTCCACCTTCAAGGCGCGGCGATCGCGCAGGTAGTCGGCGACATGGGCGATGAAGGCCAGGTCGTCCTCGGCACTGTGCTGCTGGCCGATCAGGATGTCTTCGTCGCGGCCGTCCCAGCGCCGTGCCCAGTTTTCATTGGCCCAGCACAGGCAGAACGGAAGATCGATGCTGTCGTCGGCCAGCCACTGGCGCAGCGGCGCCTCCATCAGCGTGGTGCCGCTGAACCAGTAGTAATAGAAGCAGAACGCGCCGACGCCGTATTCGCGGGCCAGCTGCGCCTGGTCGCGCATCACCTGCGGGTTGCGCAGGTCGTAGAAGCCCAGGTCGGCGGGCAGGCGCGGCTGGATGTGCCCCTCGAACTGGGGCAGGGCGCGGGTCACGTTACGCCACTCGGTGAAGCCCTTGCCCCACCACGCATCGTTCTCGGTGAAGGGGTGGAACTGGGGCAGGTAGAACGCCACCAGCGTGGCGGGCAGCGGCGCGGGAAGGGTATCGACGCGATGGGACACGTAGCCGATCGCGGCTTCATCGGCGCGCAGCACGGGGCGATGCACCTGCCCGGCGGCGGCATCGATGCGGCCGCGTGGCGGTGGCGGCACCCAGTCGCCATGGTCGCGCAGGAAGCGGGCGCGAAGCCGATCACGCTGCCCATCGGACAGCGGCAGGGCCCGGAATCCGGCGCGCAGCGCGACGAAGACCGCCTGACGCAGCCTGGCCTTGAGCGTGGTCACGCGCAACGGGCCTGGGCCCAAGGGAAAACGACAGCAGGCATGCAGGCTCCAACACTACAACGGGTGGGCCATTCTCGGGCTTTGCCCGCGCACCGGCAAATGCGGGCGTGCTAGCGTTCGCCGATGGATCTCCACCTTCCCGACGCCCAGGTCCACTGGCACCGCCACTGGCTCCCCGCCACCGACGCCGACGCCCTGCAGCGCACCCTGCGCGAGGACGTGCCGTGGGAGATCCACCGCATCCGCATGTTCGGGCGCCAGGTCGATTCGCCGCGGCTGAGCTGCTGGATGGGCGACCCGGCCGCGCGCTATCGCTATTCGGGCACCGACTTCGTGCCAGCGCCGTGGCATCCGGCGTTGCTGCCGCTGCGCGAGCGGCTGGCAGCGTTCTGCGGCACGGCTTTCAACAGCGTGCTGCTCAACCGCTACCGCGATGGCGACGATGGCATGGGCTGGCACAGTGACAACGAGCCCGAACTCGGGCCGACGCCCCTGATCGCCTCACTGAGCCTGGGCGCCGAGCGTCGTTTCCTGCTGCGGCGGCGCGAGGACCATGCGCGCAAGGCCGAGGTGACGCTGGGGCACGGCGACCTGCTGCTGATGGGCGGGCAGACCCAACGCCATTACCAGCATGCCCTGCCGAAAAGCGCGCGGCCGCTGGCCGAGCGCCTCAACCTCACCTTCCGCTGGATTGACGCAGCCGGGTCGGCATGACCTGCGCCTGCTGGTAGTCGGCCTGGCCGGTCACCAGCGTCCAGCCGACCAGCTCGGTGGTCAGGGTCTGCAGGCTCTGTTCGAACGCGCGCGCGACATCGGCGGTGGCGGTGCTCGGCACCGGCTGCTCCTGGCGGAACGTGCGGTCGGCCACCACCCTCTGGTCGACCACATGGATCAGTTTGGCGTTGACCTCGATCAGCGCGGCCGGCGTGGCCTGGCCGCGGTAATCGGCCTCGAAACGACGTACGTCCAGGGCCAGCTTGTAGTCGGCGCGGATGCCGGTGGTGGCCCGGGCGACGCCGGCGATGCGGCCGGAATCCTCGAAACCGCGCACCAGCGCGTCATCGAGCATGTCGGTGGCCGGCTGCGCCCAGCTCACGCCCTTGTACACCTCCAGCTCGGACGGCGAGGGGCGGACGTTGATGCGCGGGCTGTCGACCACGCGCGCGGCACTGGGCTTGACCACGATCAGCTGCCAGTCGACCTTCGGCCAGCCGGGATCGGCCTGGATGCGCACGATCGGCGAATAGATGGTCACCGCGCTGCGTTCATTGCTGCCCAGCAGCGAGCAGCCACCCAGGGCGGCGATCAGGGCGACCGGCAGGAGGAATCGGGGAAGGGTCGGGCGGCTCATTTGGGTTCGAACTCCTTGGGCGCGTCACGGCCCAGCAGATAGCGTGCCGGGTTGTTGTCGAGGCGGTCGCTGACCCGGCGCAGGTCGCGGATCAGCCCGCGCAGCTCGGTCAGGGTCGGGCCCAGCTGGGCCAGGCCGTCATTGGCGAAGCTGTTGATCGCCGCGCGGTTCTCGCCGAGGATCGAATCGGCGTTGCCAGCGGCAGAATCCAGCTTGGACAGGGTGGTTTCCAGCTTGTCCAGGATCGGCGGCAGCTGCTGCACCAGGTTCTTGTCCAGGCGCTGGATGGTGCCGTTGGTGCTTTTCAGGGTGACATCCAGGCTGCGCGCGGCATCGCGCGCGCTGAGCAGCAGCGCCTGGGTGCCCTGGTCGCGGTCGGCCAGGCCGCCGCTGATGGTCTCAAGGTTGGCCAACGTGGCGTTGATGCTGGCCACGTTGCGGTCGCTGAGCACCTGGTCCATGCGCTCGACGATGCGGTTGGCCACGTCGGTGATGTTCTGCAGCGCCGACGGGGTGGTCGGGATGATCGGGGCCGGGTCCTTGTTCACCGCGGTCAGCGCGGCGGACTGGGGCGTGCCGCCGCTGAGCTGGATGATCGACGGCCCGGTCAGGCTGGTGATGGCCAGCTTGGCGCGGGTGTCGGTCTTGACCGGGGTATTGGAGTTCAGGCGGATCCGCGCGACCACCTGGCGCGGATCGTCCGGCACCAGGTTCAGTTCGGTGATCGAGCCGACCGCGATGCCGTTGTACTGCACCGGGCTGCCGACCGACAGGCCGGTGACCGCCTCGCGGAACACCACCCGGTACTCGGTCCAGGTGCGGTCGGAGGAGTACTTGGCGGCCCACAGGCCGAAGGCCAGCAGCGCCAGTCCCACCACCAGGGTGAACGCGCCGATCAGAACGTAATTGGCTTTGGTTTCCATGGCTTACTCGCTCTCGTGCTTTGCATCGCGCGCAGCGCGCGCGCGTGGTCCGTGGAAATATTCCTGGATCCACGGGTGGTCCAGTTGTTCGATCTCGTGCAACGGGGCATTGGCGATCACCTTCTGGTCGGCCAGCACCGCCACCCGGTCACAGATCGCATACAGCGTGTCCAGATCGTGTGTGATCAGCAGCACGGTCAGCCCCAGCGCTTCCTGCAGGGTCTTGATCAGCCGGTCGAAGGCGGCCGCGCCAATCGGGTCAAGGCCGGCGGTGGGCTCGTCCAGGAACAGCAGCGGCGGGTCCAGCGCCAGCGCACGGGCCAGGCCGGCGCGCTTGCGCATGCCGCCGGACAGCTGCGAGGGCAGCTTGTTGATCGCATCGGCGGGCAGCCCGGCCAGTTTCACCTTGAGCAGGGCCAGCTCGTAATGCCAGCGCTCGGGCAGTTCGCGGTGGTGTTCCTTCAGCGGCACCTGCACGTTCTCGCCTACGGTCAGCGAGGAGAACAGCGCGCCATCCTGGAACAGCACGCCGGTGTTGCGTTCGATATGCAGGCGGTTGTCCGGATTGTCCGAGCGCGCATCCACGCCCAGCACCTCGATCTGGCCCGCATCGGGAACGCGCAGGCCCAGGATGCTGCGCATCAGCACCGACTTGCCGGTACCCGAGCCACCGACCACGCCGAGAATTTCGCCGCGGCGCACGTCCAGGTCGAGGTTGTCATGCACGGTCTGCGCGCCGAAGCGGTTGGTCAGCCCGCGCACGCGGATGGCCAGACCCGCGTCGTCGCCGGTGGTGTCGTCGGTCGTGGCCAGGGCGGCGGTATCGGTGGCCATCGCTTACCAGCCCATCTTCATGAACCACAACGCGGCGAACGCGTCGAGGATGATCACCAGCGAAATGGCCTGCACCACGCTGGAGGTGGTGCGCTCACCGACCGACTGCGCGGTGCCTTCGACCTTCAGGCCTTCCAGGCAGCCGATCAGGCCGATCACCAGTGCGAACACCGGCGCCTTGGACAGCCCCACCAACATGTTGCGCACTTCCATGGTCTCGTGCATCCGCGCGATGTACATCTGCGGCGGGATGCCCAGGTCGAACGCACCCACGGTGATGCCACCGGCCAGGCCGGCCACCATCGCAATGAAGGTCAGCAGCGGCAGGGTGATCAACAGCGCAACCAGGCGCGGCAACACCAGCAGGTCGATCGGGTCCAGGCCGAGGGTGCGCATCGCGTCGATTTCCTCGCGCGCCTTCATCGCACCGATCTGCGCGGTGAAGGCGCTGGCGGTGCGCCCGGCCAGCACGATGGCGGTCAGCAGCACGGCGAACTCGCGCAGGAAGGCGATGTTGACCAGCTCAACTACATAAATTTCCGCGCCGAAGTCGCGCAGGATGGTCGAGCCGAGGAAGGCGATCACCGCACCGACCAGATACGACAGCAGCGCCACCAGCGGCACCGCGTCCAGCCCGACCTGTTCCATCTGCGCCACCGTGGCGGTGAGACGGAAACGGCGCGGTTCCTTGATCAGGCGCGCGCCCTTGACCAGGTTCTCGCCGAGGAAACTGGCCAGCGCCACGATGTTGTGGCCCATCCCATGCACGCTGACGCCCAACCGCTCGAGCGCGGCCAGTACGCCGAAATCGCGTTTGGCGCGCGGACGGTCATCGGCGACTTCTTCGATGGTGGAGACCAGTGCGCGGTGTTCGTCGCGGAAGCTGACCGCATGCTCGCCAAGGTCGGCGCGACGGGCCACCCGCAGCAATTGCAATACCCCGGCGGAGTCGAGCACGGTGATGCCACTGGCATCGATGCCGGTCAGCCCGTCGGGAATGCCGCGCAGCACTTCGGCCGCGTCCAGCGCGGTGTGCAGGGTCCAGTGGCCGGAGAGCCGGACAAGTCCGGGATCCTGCGCGTCCTGTTCGAGATGGGGGGCTTGGCTTGGCGTCATGGGGCGTCCTGCGCGCAGCATACCTTGTCCGTGTCCACACCAAGTGTGTGCGCTGCGACATGATTGTTCAGCCGGGGCGGCCTTCGGGTAATACTACGAAGCATGTCTGCCGATACCGCCCCCCTTCCCACCCCCCAGGCCACCTATGCGCAGCGCGTTGCGTTCGTGTGCGAGATGGCCGGGCGCCTGCACAGTTACGGCACCACCGCGCAGCGGCTGGAGGCAGCGGTGGTCGCGCTGGCGCAGCGGCTGGACCTGGACTGCGAGCCGTGGTCGAACCCGACCGGGCTGATCCTGAGTTTCAGCGATCCGACCAAGGCGATCGGCTCGTCGGATATCACCCGCGTGATCCGCCTGGCGCCGGGTGAAAACGACCTGCATAAACTCAGCATCGCCGACCAGATCACCGATGCGGTGGCCAACGGCACCATGAGCATTGCCCAGGGCCATACGGCGTTGCGGCCGCTGGACAAGGATCCGGGCCGGCGCGGCAAGATCCGCATGATCCTGTCCTACAGCCTGGGCGCGGCTGGCGTGGCCGGGCTGTGGAAACTGCCGTGGCTGGATATCGCCACGGCCGGGATGATCGGGCTGCTGATCGGGGTCATGACGCTGTATACCGATCGTCGCCCGGCCAGCCGCGAGGCCAGCGAGGCGCTGGCGGCACTGGTGGCCGGTACGGTGGCGGCGCTGGTGGCCTCGTTCCTGGGGCCACTGAATCTCAATACGGTCATCATCGCCTCGCTGGTGGTGATGCTGCCGGGGATGTCGCTGACCAATGCGGTCAATGAGCTGGCGAGCCAGCACTGGGTGTCGGGAACGGCGCGGTTTGCCGGGGCGATCACCACGATCCTGAAACTGACGGTGGGCGCGGTGATCGCGGTGACGCTGTCGGGGATCATCGGGCTGGAGCCGCACGTGCGGGCGTCGCGGCCGCAGGCCGACTGGGTGGAATGGAGCGCGTTGCTGGTGGCCGCGTTCGCCTTCGCGATGCTGTTCAAGGCCAACCGCCGTGATTATCCGTGGGTGATGGCGGCCTCGGTGGCCGGGTATGCGATTTCCAAATTCGCCGGTCAGGCGTGGGGGCTGCCGGCGGGCATTTTCATGTCGGCGATGTTGATGACTGCTGCGGGCAATCTGTTCGGTCGTCTGGCACAGCGCCCGGGCGCAATCATCCGCCTGCCGGGCATCATCATGCTGGTGCCCGGCAGCACCAGTCTGCGCGGGGTGCTCACGCTCGTGCAGCAGCAGGACATGAGTGCCGGGCAGACGGTGTTGATGACCGTGCTCAACGTGGTGATGGCGCTGGTGGCCGGGTTGCTGTTTGGCAATCTGTTGATTCCGGCGCGGAAGAATCTCTGAGGGGTAGTGGCGTTTGGCGTTTCTTGCAGAAGCGTCAAAGCGCAGTGCCGCTTGTCCCTTGGCTGGGCGGGGATGTGCAGGTTCGCGGGACGCGCCGTAAACCCATCCATGGGCGCTCGTGTACGGCATCCCTGCCGCACACGGTCCCGCAAACCCACACATCCCCGCCCTCCACAGTGGGTCGGGGGCCATGGAAAAGACAGGGGCGAAAAAGCGCTTGGTGGCCGCTTTTCGTTGCGCACCAGCACACTGTCAAAGTGTGGGTGCGGGTGGGTTGGCGGGACCCTCAAGCCGCATGGATGCGGCTTGGGAGCCTACACGGACGTATTTACGGCGTGTCCCGCCAACCCACCCGTACCCGCCCAAGCCGGCAGGGGAAAGCACGCGCCAGTCGTTGATCCTGCAATGCTCTGGCAACTGTCGTTCGCGCAGCCCAAAAAAAACGCCGGCATCGCAGCCGGCGTTTTCCGTTTCAGTTTCCGATGAAACCGGAAACCATTACTTCTTGATCAGGAACTCTTCGACCTTCTTGCCCTTGGTGGTCAGCGCGGCCAGCCAGCGCGGCTGCTTGCCACGGCCGGTCCAGGTTTCCTTCGGGTTGGCCGGGTTGCGGTATTTCGGTGCCACCTTGCCCAGCTTGCGCACGGCCTTCTTGGCCGGGGCCTTGGTCGCCTTGGCGGCGCGGCCGCGGGCCGGGGCGGCGCCACCGAACACTTCCTCGATCGAATAACCGTGCGCCTTGGCCAGCTTGGTCAGCTGGGTACGCACCTTGGTCACCGCCGGGCGCTTGGCCACGATGGTCTGTTGTTTCTTGGCGTTCTTGATCAGGGCGCCCAGCTCTTTGGCGGACAGGCCACTCAGGTCAATGCTCATCAACTGCTCCGGAATCTAATTAAGGACGGGGTCGGCCAGTCCTTGGCTTGCGCGACAGCATACATATCCGGCGGGATGCTGCACAGAGTTAACCGGCATATTCAATCGTCCGGGCAAAAAGAAAAGCCGGGATATTCCCCCGGCTCTCTTTGTGCTGCTGTTTTCGATCAACCCGTCAGGCGCGCGAGCAGGGCATCGCGGTCCAGGCTCTCGGCCTCGCTTGCGCTGCGCGACCCGTACTCGTAGGTGCCGGCAGCCAGGCCGCGTTCGGATACCACCACCCGGTGCGGCACGCCGATCAGTTCCATGTCCGCAAACATCTGCCCCGGACGCAGGCCGCGGTCGTCCAGCGCCGCATCCAGCCCGGCGGCCTGCAACTGCGCCAGCAGCTCGGCTGCGGCGGTGGCCACCGCTTCGTCCTGCTTGGGGTTGATGATGCACACCACCACCTGCCACGGTGCCATCGCCGCCGGCCAGATGATGCCGGCCTCGTCGTGGTTCTGCTCGATCGCGGCCGCGACGATGCGCGAGATGCCGATGCCGTAGCAGCCCATCGCCATCACCGCCGCCTTGCCGTTCTCATCCAGCACGGTGGCCTTGAGCGCCTGTGCATACTGACGGCCGAGCTGGAACACGTGGCCCACTTCGATGCCGCGTGCGATTTTCAGCTCACCGCCGTCGGCGGCGCGGTCGCCTTCCTTCGCATTGCGGATATCGGCCACTTCCGGCTCGGGCAGGTCGCGGCCCCAGTTGACGCCGGCGATGTGGAAGCCGGTCTCGTTGGCGCCGATCACGAAGTCGGCCAGCGCCGCGACATCGCGGTCGGCGACGATGCGGATCGGCTGGGCCGGGTTGAGCGGGCCCAGGAAGCCCGGCTCGCTGCCCAGGTGCGCCGCGATCTCCGCCTCGCCCGCCATGCGGTAGCCCTGCAGACCGGCGACCTTGCCCAGCTTGATTTCGTTGACCTCATGGTCGCCGCGCACCAGCGCCAGCACGAAACCGCCTTCGCTCATGATCGCGATCGATTTCACGGTGCGCTCCAGGCCCAGCCCAAGCAGCGCCGCAACAGCTTCGCAGGTCTTCTGGGTGGGCGTTTCAACCTTGCGCTGTGCTTCGCTGGCCGCCGGACGCGCGCCGGGGGCGGCGGCGATCGCCGCTTCCATGTTGGCTGCGTATTCCGAGCCGGTGGAGAACACCAGCGCGTCTTCGCCGGAATCGGCGATCACGTGGAATTCCTGCGAGGCATCGCCACCGATCGCGCCCGAGTCGGCCTGCACCATGCGGAAGTCCAGGCCCAGGCGGGTGAAGATGCGGCTGTAGGCCGCCTTCATGTTCTCGTACTCGCGCACCAGGCAGTCATCGTGCAGGTGGAAGGAGTAGGCGTCCTTCATCAGGAACTCGCGCGAACGCATCACCCCGAAGCGCGGTCGGATTTCATCGCGGAACTTGGTCTGGATCTGGAAGAAATTGACCGGCAGCTGCTTGTAGCTGGACAGCTCCTGGCGCGCGAAATCGGCCGCAGCCTCTTCGGCGGTGGGGCTGTAGCAGAACACCTGCTCCTTGCGGTCCTTGATCTTCAGCAGCTGCGGACCGAACTTCTCCCAACGCCCGGTGGCTTCCCACAGTTCCTTGGGCTGGATGGTCGGGATCTGGAATTCGATCGCGCCGGCCCGTTCCATTTCCTCGCGCACGATGCGCTCGACCTTGCGCAGCACGCGCAGGCCCAGCGGCGACCAGGTGTACAGCCCCGAGGCCAGCTTGCGGATCATGCCCGCGCGCAGCATCAAGCGGTGGCTGGTGAGCTCCGCGTCGCTGGGGGTTTCCTTGGTGGTGTGCAGGTGGAACTGGGAGAGGCGCATCGTCGGCTTCGCTGAACGGCAGAAGTCGATATTCTGCCAGCCCAGCCGCTCCCCTGCCCATCACGGCTGCGGCGTAGGCCGCAGGGGCCCGCCGAGCCGGGGTTGGCGTGACTCAGCCGGCCGGCTTGCAGTACGCCTTGATGGCCGCGTCCGCCAGGTTCTTCTGCGCGCCGCGCTGTTCGTCGGTGAGGGCGGTGTCGGCCTTGCCGTCGCCGTTGGTGTCCTGCATGACCGCGCCCTTGCCGTTGAGCAGGGTCAGGTTGCTGCGCGCGGTAATGCACTCGCTGGATTCGGCCGGCGCCGCCGCCGCCGGGGCCGCGCGGGCGACCGGATCACGGCCCTCGACCTGGCGCGATTCGTACTTCTGCCCGGTCGGGGCCTTCTCCGAATACTGGGTGACGCCGTTGGCATCCTTCCACTTGTAGACGGTCCCGGCACTGGCCGAGGCACTGGCGAGCAGCAGCAGGCAGCACACAGAGGGCAGGGCACGCATGGCAACTCCGGCATCAAGGTCAGGGCGCCGATTGCAGCATCCTGGCCCGGCGCTGGCAAGCCGGCGGCGACAGGCGGGAGGCCGGGCGGTGGCAGCGGTCGCCGGGGCGGCCGGCGGCCGGGCCGCCCCAAAGCCCGCCACACCCACTAAACTGGCCGGTATGGATCAGATGAAACCCCCGCCGCGCTCGCGCAGTATTTACCTGCTGCCCAACCTGTTCACCACCGCCGGCCTGTTTGCCGGCTTCTACGCGATCATCGCGGCGGCCAACGGCGACTTCGTCAATGCCGCCATCGCCGTGTTCGTGGCGGCGGTCATGGACGGCCTGGACGGCCGCGTCGCCCGCCTGACCGGCACCAGCAGTGAATTCGGCGTGCAGTACGACTCGCTGGCCGACCTGGTCAGTTTCGGCATGGCCCCGGCGCTGGTGATGTACCACTGGTCGCTGTCGTGGCTGAAATTCGACGACCCGGTGCTGGGCCGGGTCGGCTGGGCAGTGGCGTTCCTGTATGCGGCCTGCGCCGCGCTGCGCCTGGCCCGCTTCAACACCCAGGTCAGCGTGGTCGACAAGCGCTGGTTCATCGGACTGGCCAGCCCGGCGGCCGCCGGGTTGATGATGTCCTTCGTCTGGGCGTTCGCCGATGGCAACCTGGGCTGGGACGGCAACCAGCTGCGCTATGTCGCGCTGGGGGTGACCCTGGTGGCCGCCCTGCTGATGGTCAGCCGGATCCGCTTCTGGAGCTTCAAGGGCAGCGGCGAGAAGGGGCCGCGCTCGGACCGCGTGCCGTTCCTGGCGCTGGCCCTGGTGCCGATCGCCATCGCCATCATGGTCATCGACCTGCCGCGCGTGCTGTTCGCGGTGGGCATTGTCTACGCCTTGTCCGGGCCGGGTTACTGGCTGTGGCAGCGCGCCCGCAAGACGGCCGAGCCGCGCGCGTGAGCGATATCGGCCTGCCGCCACTGTGGTCCCCGGCGCAGCAGTCGTGGCTGCAGGCGATGGGCTACACGGTGTTTGTCGACGGGCAGATCGAAGACGTGCCCGCGGCACCGGTTGAATTGAGCGTGGTCGCCGCTGCCCCGGTCCCGCCAGCGGCACGTGTCGCCGCGCCGGCCCCGGATGCCGCGCAGGCACCGGCCGAGGTGGCGCCGCCGCCGCGGCGCAGCGCCCCGACCCGGGTCGACGCGCCCGCACCGGTGGCCGGCCCGGTACGCGAGCGCGCGCCAGCCGGACGCCGTCCGGCAGTGCGCATGCCCGACCGGCTGCAGATCGCGCTGCTGAGGGCATCCGGCTGCAATCCGTCCGAACCGGAAACGCAGGTGTTGATGGCCGGCTGGAACCTGGAGGAACTGCGCGGCAATGCCGCTGCCAAGCGCGCGCTGTGGCCGCACTTGCGGGCCCTGCGCAAGCGGGGCCGTGCGTGAGCGCGGTCAGCTCACCCCGTCCGCTGTCCCTGCGCGCGCTGCGCGAGGCGGACATCGATGCGGTGATGCCGATCGAGCTGCGCGGCTATCCCTTCCCGTGGACCCGCGGCATCTTCGTGGACTGCCTGCGCGCCGGCTACCCGGCGCTGGCACTGGAAGACGACGGCGTGCTGGTCGGCTATGGCGTACTGAGCATCGCCGCCGACGAGGCGCACGTGCTCAACGTCTGTGTCGACACGCAGAATCAGTCGCGCGGCCTGGGGCGCTATCTGTTCCGCGCGCTGGTCAAGCTGGCCCGCGACCAGGGCGCGCAGCGCGTGTTCCTCGAAGTGCGACCCTCCAATACGCCGGCGGTGGCGCTGTACCACAGCGAAGGCTTCAACGAAATCGGCCGCCGCCCGCGCTATTACCCGGCCCGCGAAGGACGCGAGGACGCGCTGGTGATGGCGATGGAACTGGTGGACGACGATATCCAGACGATGCCGCCGCTGTAACGGTACGGACATCGGAGGCCGACACGAACCCGGTAGAGCCGAGCCATGCTCGGCTGCTCCCCCGTGACCCACTCGGTCCGCCGTGATCCACTCGACCGGTTTGCCGCAGCTGCGCTGCGGCAGCCGAGCATGGCTCGGCTCTACCATCATTGCCTTCCCTGGCCACCTCTGCGTCTGGCGCTGGGCCGTGGGTGCATCGTGTGCGTCAAGCGAGCCGCAACACCGCCGCACCCAGCACGATCAAGCCCGCCGCGATCCAGCGCTGCCGGGTGACCCGCTCATGCAGGATGAACGCCGAGATCAGGATGCCGAACAGGATCGAGGTTTCGCGCAGGGCGGAAATCATCGCCACCGGGGCGACCGTCATCGCCCATAGCGCCAGCGCGTAGGAGGTGAGAGTGCCGACGCCGCCGACCACTCCGTACTGCCAGTTGGCACGCGCATACGTGCGCAGCGCCGCGGCACGCGTGCACAGCGCCCAGATCGGCAACGGGAGGCCCGACAACAGGAACAGCCACAGCGTGTAGCTCAGCGCCGCACCGGAGTGACGCGCGCCCCAGGCATCCACCAGGGTGTAGGTGGCAATGACGCCGGCGTTGAGCAGTGGCAGCCACAGGTGCTGGCGTGAGATGCCACGCGTCATGCACAGGATGCCGGCGCAGATAAGCGCGATGCCGGCCCAGGCGATCCATGCCAGACGCTCGTCGATAAACAACGTGCCCACCACCGCGACCAGGATCGGCGCGCAGCCTCGCATCAGCGGGTAGGACGCGCTCATGTCGGTCAGCCGGTAAGTGCGGGCGACCAGTACGTAGTAGATGACCTGCAACGCGGTGGACGCGGCAAGCCACGGCCAACTCTGCGCTGCGGGGGCGGGCAGGAACGGCAGGCCGATCGCAGCGAGGATCGCCGCCGAGCCGGTGACCAGGATCGTGGTCAGCAGCGTGTCGGCGCCGCGTTTGACGATGGCGTTCCAGCTGGCATGCAGCAGCGCGGCGAACAGCACGATGCAGAAGATGGAGAGCGACATCGTGTCGGCAGGCAATCATTGCGTGGACGAACCCGCATGATGCCGCAGATGCGCGGTGGCGCCCAACATCGCCGCGGTAGAGCCACCCCACGGGTGACTGCACGTAACCCGGGTAGAGCCACCCCATGGGTGGCTGCACGTAACCCGGGTAGAGCCACCCCACGGGTGGCTGCACGTAACCCGGGTAGAGCCACCCCACGGGTGGCTGCACGTAACCCGGGTAGAGCCACCCCACGGGTGGCTGCACGTAACCCGCCACGGAGAGCAGCCACCCATGGGGTGGCTCTACCTCCAACCCACGCCGTGTTCCGGTATCCGGGTGGCTTCCCGGCGATTACAGCTTCGCGCGCTGTCCGCGCAGGCCGTCCAGCTGGGCGGTCCATTCGACCAGGCGCACACGCTCCTGTTCGACCACGGCCGCCGGTACCTTGTCGGTGAACTTGGCCAGCTTGGTCTCGCTCTTTTCCTTCTCCGACTCCACCCGGGCGATTTCCTTGTCCAGGCGTGCGCGTTCGGCGCCCAGGTCGACCAAGCCCTCCAGTGGCACCAGCAAGGTCAGATCGCCCACGATCGCGGCTGCGGCCGGCGGGGTGTCACTGCCGTTGGCCAGCCACTCGATGCGCTCCAGCTTGAGCAGGAAGGACAGCGAGGAGGTGAAGCGGGTCATGCGCGCGCGGTCGTCGTCGTTGCCCCCCTGCAGCAGCAGGCTGACCTGCTTGGACGGCGGCACGTTCAATTCGCTGCGCACGCGGCGCAGCGCGTTGACCATCGACTTCACCCATTCCACGTCGGCCTCGGCGCGGGCGAAATCCCCGGCGAACTCCTCGGCGGTCGGGTACGGACGCAGCGAGAGGGTGTCCTCGGTGATGCCCAGGCGCGGAGCGACCTGGCGCCACAGCTGCTCGGTGACGAACGGGGTCAGCGGGTGCAGCAGGCGCAGCAGCGCTTCGAGCACGTACAGCAGGGTGTGGCGGGTGCTGTTGGCATCGTCGGCATCGGCACCGTTGAGCGCCGGCTTGGTCAGTTCCAGGAACCAGTCGCAGAACTCGTTCCAGGCGAACTCGTACAGGCACTGCGCGAGCAGGTCGAAGCGGTAGTTGGCGTAGTGCGTCTGCGCCTCGGTCGACACCGCCGCCAGCCGCGACAGGATCCAGCGCTCGGCATCGGTGCGCGGCTGCGGCACGCCGGTGAAGCTGCTGCCCTCGGTGTTCATCAGGGTGAAGCGGCTGGCGTTCCACAGCTTGTTGCAGAAGTTCTTGTAGCCCTCGGCGCGGCTCATGTCGAACTTGATGTCGCGGCCGTGGGTGGCCAGGGCGGCGATGGTGAAGCGCAGCGCATCGGCACCGTGGGCGATGATGCCCTCGGGGAATTCGCGGCGGGTGGCCTTCTCGATCTTCGGCGCGTCCTTGGGCTTCATCAGCCCGGTGGTGCGCTTGGCGATCAGGTCCTCGAGCGAGATGCCGTCGATGATGTCCAACGGATCGAGCACGTTGCCCTTGGACTTGGACATCTTCTGACCCTGCGCATCGCGGATCAGGCCGGTCATGTAGATGTCCTTGAACGGAATCTTCCCGGTGAAGCTGTCGGTGGCCATGATCATGCGGGCCACCCAGAAGAAGATGATGTCAAAGCCGGTGACCAGCACCGCCGAGGGCAGGTAGCGCTCGAAACCGCGCGCGTCCATCGCCTGCTCGTTCGGCCAGCCCAGGGTGGAGAACGGCCACAGCTGCGAGGAGAACCAGGTCTCCAGCACGTCGCTGTCCTGGTGCAGGGCGACATCGGCGGCAAGGTTGTTCTTCGCGCGTGCCTCGGCTTCGTCGCGGCCGACATAGCAGTTGCCCGCCTCGTCGAACCACGCCGGGATGCGATGGCCCCACCACAGCTGGCGGCTGATGCACCAGTCCTGGATGTTCTCCATCCAGTGGCGGTAGGTGTTGATCCAGTTGGCCGGCACGAACTGGATCGACCCGTTCTCCACCAGCTCCAGGCCGCGCTTGGCCAGCACGTCCATCTTCACGAACCACTGGTCGGTCAGGTACGGCTCGATCACCTGCTGGGTACGATCGCCCCGCGGCACCTGCAGCTTGTGCGCCTTGGTTTCGACCAGGATGCCGAGGTCTTCGAGCTCGGCCAGAATCACCTTGCGCGCTTCGTAACGGTCCAGCCCGCGATATTTTTCCGGGGCGTTGTCGTTGATCGCCGCCGTCGGGGTGAACAGGTTGATCATCGGCAGGTTGTGGCGCACGCCGACCTGGTAATCGTTGAAGTCGTGCGCCGGGGTGACCTTGACCACGCCGGTGCCGAACGCACGGTCGACATAGTCATCGGCGATCACCGGAATCTCGCGGTCGGTCAGCGGCAGCTTCACCATCTTGCCGATCAGGTGCGCATAGCGTTCGTCTTCGGGGTGCACCATGACCGCGGTGTCGCCCAGCATGGTTTCCGGACGCGTGGTGGCCACGGTCAGGGTGCCGCTGCCATCGGCCAGCGGGTAGCTGATCGACCACAGGAAACCGTCTTCTTCCACGCTTTCCACTTCCAGGTCGGAAATGGCCGTCTTCAGCACCGGGTCCCAGTTGACCAGGCGCTGCCCACGGTAGATCAGGCCCTGCTCGTGCCAGCGCACGAAGGCTTCGATCACTGCCTCGGACGGCTGCGGGTCCATGGTGAAGGTGCTGCGCGACCAGTCGCTGGAGGTGCCCAGGCGGCGCATCTGGCGCTCGATGGTGTCACCGGACTGCGCCTTCCATTCCCACACCTTCTCGATGAAACCCTCGCGGCCCAGCGAATCGCGGGTCTCGCCCTGGCCGGCCAGCGCCAGGTTGCGGCTGACCACCATCTCGGTGGCAATGCCGGCGTGGTCGGTTCCCACCTGCCACAACGTGTCGTAGCCGCGCATGCGGTGATAGCGCACCAGCGCGTCCATCAGGGTCTGCTGGAAGGCATGGCCCATGTGCAGCGTGCCGGTCACGTTCGGCGGCGGCAGCAGGATGGTGTACGGCTCGCCCTTGCCGGACGGCTTGAAATGGCCGGCCTTCTCCCACGAGTCGTACAACTCGGTTTCAAAGGATTTGGGGTCGTAGCTGGGGGCGAGTTGGGTCATGCGGGAACCAGGATCGAAGACGAAAGGTGGGGTGCCGGAAGTTCAGCGCCCGAGGGCGCGACGGATCTTCTGGTCGGTATGGAACTGCGAGACCGCGTAGGCGGCCCAGATCGCGGCGGGCAGCCAGCCGATCAGCGTGATTTGCAGGATCAGGCAGAGGATGCCTGCGATCGGGCGGCCGATGGTGAAGAAGGCGAACCAGGGGAAGATCAGGGCGATCAACAGGCGCATCAAGAGGCTCCGGGTGCGGCGGCGGCCCGAGGGGCGCCGCGCGGGTTACATGTCGTACTTGTTCAGGTCAAAGCCCAGCGCCTTGTACTGGCGCCAGCGCTCGCGCAGCGGCTCGCGCGCTTCCGAGTCGGCCGGCACCACTTCCAGCACGCGGTCGCACTCGGCCAGGTAGGGGTCATCGCGCAGGTTGATCACCAGCGGGCGCGCCGGGGCTGGCGTGCCGGGCACGGCGATCAGCACCAGCGCTTCTTCCTCGTCCATGTCTTCGCCGGCGATCTGATGCGGGATGTAGGCGTCGTTGTCGAACGCCCACAGCAGCTCGTCCAGCTCCTCGGCCTGGGCCTGGTCGCGTGCCAGCACCAGGGTGAACAGCCCGGCGTCGTTGGCCTTGCGGGCCAGTTCGCAGACCAGGCGCAAGGGCTCGGTCAGGAAGCGGGGCTTGGCGATCAGGTAGAAATCAGCACGGGACATGGCAGGGCCTGGAGCGGAGGGAGAACCCGGCGCCAGGCCGGGCGGGATCGCGGCCACCGCCAGGCGGCCGCGATCGGGCAGGGCATCAGGCGCGGGCGACCTGGTCCAGCAGCCACTGGCTCAGCAGGCCGACCGGACGACCGGTGGCCATGCCGCGCTTGCCTTCGTCGCTGGCCACGCCGGCGATGTCCAGGTGGGCCCAGCGCTGGCCGTCGGTGAAGCGCGACAGGAAGCAGCCGGCGGTGATCGCACCGGCCCAGCGGCCGCCGATGTTGTAGACGTCGGCAAAGCTGGAATCCAGCATCGGCTGGTATTCGTCCCACAGCGGCAGGCGCCAGGCGCGGTCGAACACGTGCTCGCCGGCGGCCAGCAGTTCGTTGGCCAGGTCGTCATGCTTGGTCATCAGGCCGGCGGTCTGGTGGCCCAGCGCGACCAGGCAGGCGCCGGTGAGGGTGGCCACGTCGACCAGCGCGGCCGGCTCGAAGCGCTGGGCGTAGGTGAGGGCGTCGCACAGGATCAGGCGGCCTTCGGCGTCGGTATTGCCCACTTCGATGGTCTTGCCCGACATCGAGGTGATCACGTCCGACGGGCGGTAGGCGTTGCCGTCGATGGCGTTTTCCACCGCCGGCACCACCACCACCAGGTTCAGCGGCAGTTTGGCGGTGACCGCCGCGACGAAGGTGCCGATGACGTTGGCACCGCCGCACATGTCGTACTTCATCTCTTCGATGCCGCCCTGGGTCTTCAGGTTGACGCCACCGGTATCGAAGGTGATGCCCTTGCCGACCAGCACGTAGGGCTTGGCGTCGCCGCCGTTGCTCCACTTCAGCACCACCAGGCGCGGGCGGTTGGCCGAGCCACGGGCCACGGCCAGCAGCGAGCCCATGCCCAGCGCTTCCATCTGGTGCTCGTCCAGGATCTCCGCTTCGGCACCCTCGTGGGCCTGGGCGAACGTCACCGAGGACTCGGCCAGGTAGGCCGGGGTGCAGAAGTTCGGCGGCAGGTTGCCCAGCTCGCGGGCGTACTGCACGCCGGCGGCGATGGCCTGGCCCTGGACCAGCGCCTGGGTGTCGGTGCCGGCGATGGCCAGCTGGGTCAGGCCCGGCGCTTCGACCTTCTTCTTGCCCAGCGTGGCGCTGTAGCGGTAGGCCGCGTGGTCGGCGGTGATGATGGCCTGGCGGATGTTCCAGGCGGCATCGCGGCCCTTGACCTCGATCTCGGTCAGGGTCAGCAGCGCGTGGTGGTTGACCCCGCTCTTCAACGCGCGGCTGGCATCGCCCACCGCCTTGAGGTACTGCGGGACGCCGAACTTGGCCGGTTCGCCCAGCCCGACCACCAGCACGCGCGGCGCGTTGACGCCGGGCAGGTCGTGCAGCAGGGTGGTGACGCCGGTCTTGCCGCCGACATCGCCGCGGGCCACCAGGGCCGACAGGCGACCACCGGAGGCGGTGTCCAGGGCCTGTGCCGCCGGGCTCAGGGTCTGGTCGGCATAGGCGCCGACGATGACGCAATCGAACGCGGCCGAGGCCGGCGTTGCGTGGTTCAGGGTGAATTCCAGGGCCATTGATCAGATTCCGTTGGCAAATCCGTACAATCGCGAGCTGTTTACGTCCCGTCGGTAGACTGGGCAGCATCGCGAACGAATCCGAGAGTTTAAACCACCGCCCCATGTCGAAGCTCGATCGCTATCTCCTGCGTGATTTCGTCCAGAGTTTCCTGGCCACCCTCATCGTTCTGCTGGTGGTGAGTGTCGGCGGTGTCCTGGTGGACATCCTCGGCAACATCGCCGACGGCCGCCTGCCCGCCCGCCTGCTGTTCTCCCAGCTGGGCCTGCAGTTCATCGTCTACATGCCGCTGATCCTGCCGCTGGCGCTGATGCTGGGGCTGATGCTGGCCACCGCACGGCTCTACCGCGACTCGGAAATGGCGGTGCTGACTGCGATCGGGGTGGGCCCGAAGCGGCTGCTGCGCCCGGTGCTGATGCTGGTGCTGCCGGTGGTGGGGCTGATCGCCCTGTGTTCGCTGTGGCTGGGCCCGTGGGCCGACCGCACCGGCGAGACCATGATCGAGGAGGCCAACCGCAGTGTGGTGATGGCCGGCCTGGAGTCGGGCAAATTCACTACCCTGCCCAACGGCGGGGTGGTCTACCTGTCCTCGGTATCGCCCGATGGCACCCAGCTGGGCAAGGTGTTCATGCAGCGGCAGAAGGAAGACCGCATCGAGGTGGTGTCGGCCGATCGCGGCCGGATGTTCTTCGAGGGCGCCCGCCAGCGCTACCTGGAGCTGGAAGACGGCCACCAGGTCGAAGGCCCGGCCAACGGCGCCCTGGACTACAAGCTGATGACCTTCGCGCGCAACGATGTGGCCATGCCCGACGGCGCCGACACCCGCGACAAGGACGACCCGGAGCTGCTGCCGACCGGGCAGCTGTTCGGCGATGCGCGCCCGGCCGCGCAGGCGCAGCTGCATTCGCGCATCACCCCGCCGCTGATCGCGCTGGCCTTTGCGTTGATGACGCTGCCGCTGGCGCGCAGTTCGCCGCGCCAGCAGCGCTACGGGCGGATGATGCTGGCGTTCCTGGCCTACATGGTGGGCATGAACCTGATGTTCATCGGCACGCGCTGGATCGCCGATGGAAAATTGTCCGGCAGTGTCGGCTTGTGGTGGCTGAGCCTGCCGCTGCTGGCGCTGGCGATCTGGATGTACCTGCGTGATGGCAAGCTGTCGCGCCCGCGGAGGACCGCATGAAGCTTCACCCGATGCGGTTTGATCTCTATCTCGGCCGGGCGGTCTTCAGCACCGTGCTGCTGACCTGGGCAGTGCTGGTGGGCCTGGACGTGGTGATGGCGTTCTCCGGCGAGTTCAAGGACGTCGGCAAGGGCAGCTATACGCTGGGCCATGCGGCGGCGTGGGTGTTGTATACGGTGCCGCGCCGGGCCTACACGTTCTTCCCGACGGCGGCGGTGATCGGCTCGCTGATGGGCCTGGGCCAGCTGGCGGCAACCTCGGAGCTGACCGCGCTGCGTGCGCTTGGCCTGTCGCGCAAACGCCTGAGTGCCTCGGTGGCGATCGCGCTGTCGTTGCTGACGGCGGTGATGGTGTTCAGCGGCGAGACGCTGGCGCCGTGGGCGCAGAGCCGGGCCGACGACATCAAGATGAGCGCCAAGTGGGGCAACAGCATGGCCGTGGCGCGCTATTCGGGCGTGTGGGCGCGCGAGGGCGATACGTTCCTCAATGCCGGCGCGGGCGATGAGCAGTTGCTGCCCGGCGGTGGCACCAAGCTGGTGCTGCGCGATGTACGGCTGTACAAGATTGGCGAGGACGGGCGGTTGGCCTCGTTGACCTATGCCGGTTCGGCCGAGCATGACAAGGACGGCTGGGTGCTGAAGAAAGTGCGCCGGGATACGTTCGGCGAGCGCTCGGCGACGCGTGAGACGGTGGAATCCGAACCGTGGAATTCGCGCCTGGATGCGGCGGCCTTGGCCAGCGGTATTTCCAAGCCGCGCAACCTGACGGCGATGGATCTGCGCACCAGCATCGAGTACCGCAAGCGCAACGGGCTGGATTCGCGCGATTACGAAGACATCTACTGGAGCCGGTGGTTCTATCCGGTGAACGTGCTGGCGTTGTGTCTGGCAGCGGTGCCGTTCGCGTTCGGGTCGCTGCGCAGTGGCGGCATGGGCAAGCGGCTGTTCCTGGGCATCCTGTTCGCGCTGGGCTTCTGGTTGCTGCAGTTGTTCTTCGGCCGCATGGCCGGTGCGTTGAAGTTCGACTACCGCATCGCCTACGCGCTGCCGCCGATCGTGATGCTGGCCGTGTCGGGGATGCTGTTCCGGCGCAAGTCGGGGTAATTGAGCGGCTGGAGTTTTGCGTGATCCTGATGGTTCATGGCTGGCGCCTCCCTGTTATCGCGGGAGAGGGCCAGGTAGCCCCATCCAGGACACGCCGTAAACCCATCCCTGGGGGCTCGTTCACGGCATCCATGCCGTGCACGGTCCTGGAGGGGGCTGCCTGACCCTCTCTGCACGGTTTGTCGTGTGCGGGGAGGAAGAGCGTCGCCCCAGCGCGCCGTATACGCCCCCGACCAGCACCAGGCCTGCCGGCACGGAACGACGCGATCGCAGAACGGCCGGTAGAGCCACGCCATGCGTGGCTGCCCTTCGCGCGTCAATCAAATGCCAATGTCCCCCATGCCGACCCAACAGTCAGCCTCCACGCGTTGCGTGGTTTCACCGCTTCGGCAGGCGTCGCACCCGAGTGCCGCTGGCACGGTCGTGCCAGCTCAGGCGTTGGCGGTCGATCAACGTCCACCACAAACCCAGGCCGCCGAGCAGCAGCGACACGGTGCCGACGCTGTAACGCAGCCACAACTGGCGGCGGGTGGGGGGCGTTCCAGCGGGCGTGGTCACCTGCAGCCGCCATGGGCGCATGCCCAGGGTCTGGCCACCGCGACGCCAGCTCAACGTGGCGTACAGGCCGGTGATGATCCAGCAGCACAGCCAGAGCAGCCATTGCAGGGCGCTGAAGGCCGGGATGTTCTCGCGCTCGGCATGGCCGGTCAGGGTGTAGGCCACGGTGAACACGGTGCCGACCAGCATCCACAGCGCGAGCGCGGGAAACAGGTCGTAGAGCAGGGCCAGCAGGCGCCACAGCAGCAGCGTGGCGGGGCGGTCGGCGGTTGCGCTGGGGACGGTGGTGGCCATGGGCCGAGCATACCTGCGCGCTGGCGTCGGTTCGATGGCTGCGATGCGCCCGGCTCCGTATGCTGGTGACATGTCCGATGCCACTACCCCCGCGCTGCGCCGTCAGTTGGTCCAGCAGCTGCCGCCCTTGCGCGACGACGACAACCTGCTGATCCAGCGCTTCCTCGATGCGATCTGGGCCGAGCAGGGGCTGGCGCGCGCCAGCCTGGACAGCTACCGGCGCGACCTGGAAGGGCTGGCGCGCTGGCGTGACGGGGCCGGCGGCGGGCTGGCCGCGATCGATCGGGCCGGCTTGTTCGATTACCTGGCCTGGCGCGCGCGGCACGGCTGGTCGCCACGCAGCAACGCGCGGCTGCTGTCTGCCTTGCGCGCGTTCTTCGCCGATGCGCTGCGGCGCGGTCAGCGCAGCGAGGACCCCAGCGCGCTGCTGGACCCGCCGCGGTTGCCGCGGCTGCTGCCCAAGGCGCTGGCCGAAAACCAGATCGACGCGCTGCTGGATGCGCCGGATATCGCCTCCCCGCTGGGCCTGCGCGACCGGGCGATGCTGGAGCTGATGTACGCCGCCGGGCTGCGCGTGAGCGAGCTGGTGGAACTGCCGGCCAACGCGGTCAACCTGCGGCAGGGCGTGCTGCGGGTGACCGGCAAGGGCAGCAAGGAGCGCCTGGTGCCGCTGGGCGAGGAATCCCAGCACTGGCTGGAGCGCTACCTGGCCGAATCGCGCCCGCAGCTGGCCGGCAAGCGCACGGTGCCAGGCGGTGCGGACGGGTCGGTGCCGATGTTCGTGGCCCCCTCGCTGCAGCCGCTCAGCCGCCAGCAGTTCTGGGCACTGGTGAAGAAGTACGCGGTGCTGGCCGGGATCGATCCGGTCCGGATCAGCCCGCACGGGCTGCGCCATAGCTTTGCCACCCACCTGCTCAACCGGGGCGCGGACCTGCGCGCGCTGCAGATGCTGCTGGGCCACAGTTCGCTGTCCACCACCCAGATCTACACCCTGGTGGCGCGCGAACACCTGCAGAAACTGCACGCCAGGCACCATCCGCGCGGCTGAGGTGGTGGCGGCGCGGCAGCTGACGCCGGTCACTGTTCCACTGCGGTCCAGCTGCGGGTGTGGGCGGCTGTGCGAGAATCAGCGCCATCTTCTTTGTCCCCGGATCGCTCGATGCTCCGTGTTGCCATTGCCGCGCTCCTCGGCGCGCTCAGCCTGACTGCCTGCGCGCAGCAGCCCTCCGCTCCGGCCGCCAGCAAGGGCGCGTCGGCCCCGGCCAGTGCGGCGGCCCCGGCCGACGGCAACGCCGACCAGCGCGTGCGCAAGGCGCTGCAGCAGCTGGACCCCAAGTTCACCCCGGACTACATCGGCGCGGCGCCGTTCCCGGGCTTCCGCGAGGTGCTGGTGGGCGGGCAGGTGCTGTATGTGACCGACGACGGCCGCTACCTGATGCAGTCCCAGCCGTACGACATCCAGAACAAGGCGCCGGTCAGCAGCGCCGGCCTGCTCAGCTACCGCCAGAAGCTGCTGGCGAAGGTGCCGCAGAGCGAGCGCATCGTGTTCGCCGCGCCCAACGCCAAGTACACCATCAGTGTGTTCACCGATATTGAGTGCGGCTACTGCCGCAAGCTGCACCAGGACATCGCCGAGCTCAACCGCAACGGCATCAGCGTGGAATACCTCGCCTTCCCGCGCATGGGCCTGGGCAGCCAGGACTACACCGACATGATCTCGGTGTGGTGCGCGGCCGATCGCAAGCAGGCGCTGACCGCGGCCAAGACCGGCAAGCCGGTCACGCCGAAGAACTGCACCAATCCGGTGGCCATGCAGTACACGTTGGGCCAGCAGATGGGCGTCAACGGCACCCCGGCGATCTTTGCGCCCGATGGCACCCAGCTCGGCGGCTACGTGCCGCCGGCACAGCTGAAGGCCGCGCTGGAGCGGATCACCGCCGGCGGCAGCCGCTGAAACAAACAACGCCCCGGCATCGCCGGGGCGTTGTTGCAAGGGGGCATGCCCGACCGTGGGTCGGTTCCCCGTCAGTTCAACCCGTCGCGGATCGCCTTGGTCAACGTGCCCTGGGCGTCATCCCCGCTGAACTCCCAGAAGAACGCGCCGCCCAGTCCCTGGGTTTTGACGTAGCCCATCTTCTCGGTGACCATCGCCGGAGTGTCGAAGCTCCAGAACGTGGTGCCGTTGGAGATCCACGTGGCCTTGGCGACGCTGTCGGTGTAGCCCGGCCAGGCCAGGTTCTTGAGCACCTTCCAGTCTTCGATGCCGGCCTCATACGTGCCCGGCGCGGCGCCGCTGGCGCTCTTGTACAGGCCGTTGTTGCCGCTGGCCACGCCGGTCCAGCCGCGCCCGTAGTAGCCGATGCCCAGGTTCAACTTGGACGCCGGCACGCCGCGGCTGAGGAAGGCCTCCATCGCATCGTTGCTGTTGTAGAGCTTCTGGTCGCCGGTGGACGGATCGGCCGGTGAGTCGAACAGCGCCGAGTGATGGTTGGTCTGCGGATCCCACGCACCGTGGAAGTCGTAAGTCATCACGTTGATGAAGTCCAGGTACGGGTGGTACGCGGCCGGGTCGGTCACGCGCACCTTGTCGATGCCCGCACCCACCGCCACCGTCAGCAACAGCCCCGGGCGCACCGCATCGAGCTGGCGGCGGAACTCGGCCAGCAGCGCGGTGTAGTTGGCGTTGTCGGCCGGGGTGCCGCAGCTCAGCCCGCAGGCCACCGGATACTCCCAGTCGATGTCGATGCCATCGAACACACCGGCCGCCGCGCCCACGCCACCGGCGCCGTCGGTGACCGGCAGGTTGCCCTTGATGTAGGCATCGATGCACGAGGCGACGAAGGCCTGGCGGTTGGCGGGCTGCGCCGCGCTGGAGAACCCGCGCGACCAGGTCCAGCCGCCCAGCGAGATCAGCACCTTTACGTTCGGGTGCTTGGCCTTGAGCTGCTTGAGCTGGTTCCAGTTGCCGCGCAGCGGCTGGTCCCAGGTATCGGCGCCACCGCTCACGCTCTCGCCGGCACCAAAGGCCTTGGTGTAATCGGCGAAGGCATCGCCGCCCACCCCCGTGTTCGGGTCCGAGGCCTGGGTCACGCCGACTTCGCAGCGGTTGTTGCGCACGTTGCCGAAGGCGTAGTTGATGTGGGTCAGGCGCGCGGCCGAGCCGCTGGTGTCGATGTTCTTGACCCGGTAATTGCGCCCGTAGATGCCCCACTGGGTGAAGTACCCGATCACCCGCTTGCTGCCGCCGCCGCCGCCGCCGGCCGCGGTGGTCACACTGATCGAGCCGCTCTGCGCCGAGGCGTTGCCGGCGTTGTCGCGGGCGCGCACGGTGTAGGTGTAGGCGGTGCTGGCGGTGAGTCCGCCGTCGGTGTACTGGGTGGCGCTGGGCGAGCCGACCAGGCTGCCGTTGCGGTACACGTCGTAGCCGGCCACGCCGCTGCCGCCGCTGTTGTCGGTGGCCGCGCTCCAGGCCAGGTTGACCGTGGTGGCGGTTTTGGAGGGCGAGGCCAGGCCACCGGGCACGCTCGGCGGGGTGGTGTCGTTGCTGGCGGCAGTGACGGTCACGCTGACCGTGGTGGAGGAAGTCACCGCGTTGTTGTTGTCGGTGGCCACCGCCTTGAAGGTGTGGCTGCCGGCGCTCGCGTTGGCCCAGGTCACGCTGTACGGCGCGCTGGTGTCGATGCCCAGCGAGGTGCCGCCGCGGAAGAACTCGACCTTGCTGACGCTGCCGTCGGTGTCACTGGCGTTGGCACTGACGGTGATGCTGCTGCCGGCGGTGAAGCTGGCGCCCGCGGCGGGCGAGGTCAGGCTGACGCTGGGCGGCTGGTTGCTGCCACTGCCATCGCAGGCGCCCAGGTTGGTGTAGTAGGGCGCGCCAGCGGGGTGGTCGGGCGGGGCGTTCCAGATGTCCTGGTTGGCCCGGTACAGCACGCCGCCCTTCTGCAGGGTGGTGCCGGACAGGTAGATCACCGCCGGGTTCCATTCCGGGGCCCCGGTACAGTTCGCGGCCAGCGCCAGGGTGGGGGTGGTGGTCGCGGCGGCTGCAGCCAGGGCCAGGGCCAGCAGCCAGCGTTTGCGGCGGCCTGCCGCAAGGGAGGATATCGATGTCACCGCACTGCGCATCATCGGGTCAGGCATGGTCTTACTCCGATCTAGTGATGGGCGCGGGCCGCCGGGTGGGGCGGCCCGCGTGCAGCAGGTCCGGGCGCCGGGGAGAGGCCGGCAACAGCAGTGGGGGCGGACGAGGACCTGGCCGCAAAGCAGGCCAGCCAGGTGGTGATAACGTTGTCATGCATTCCGCCAGCAATCCGTGAACCAGCGCATGGTTCGGCCGTGAAGGCCTACGGGCGGCGGTCAGCGGTCGGGGCGGCCGCGGCGGTGGACTTGGGTACAATAGTGGGCCCGTTTCCAACCACGGTTCCCCGGACATGATGGTCCTCGAGGGCGCATCCGCCCTTTCGCCGTTCCGCCGCGAACGTCTTGAATCCCGCCTGCAGTCCCTGGCCACCGATCTGCGCATCACCGGTGCCTGGCATGTCTACTTCATCCAGACCGAGGGCGATGCGGCCCCGGACCCGGTGATCCTGAGCCGGATCCTGGAGGCCCAGCCGGACCTGGCGGGGCGTGAAGACGGCGCGGTATCGCGCTTCGTGGTGCCGCGCCTGGGCACGCTGTCGCCGTGGTCGAGCAAGGCCACCGAACTGGTGCGTGGTGCCGGGCAGCCGATCCGACGGGTCGAACGTGGCCTGCGCATCGACCTGGCCGGCTGGCCGGCCGATGCCGCCGCGCAGGAAGCGGTGATCCGCGCCCTGCACGACCCGATGACCCAGTCCGTACTGGCCCAGGCCGAACAGGCGCAGGCGCTGTTCAGCGCGCCGGCCCGTGGCGAACTGGAGCGGATCGCGCTGGAGGACCTGGAAGCGGCCAACCGCCGCCTCGGCCTGGCCATGGCCCAGGACGAGATCGACTACCTGCGCCAGCGCTTCGGCGAGTTGGGCCGCACGCCGTCGGACGTCGAACTGATGATGTTCGCGCAGGCCAATTCCGAGCACTGCCGGCACAAGATCTTCAATGCCAGCTGGACCATCGACGGCGCCGACCAGTCGCATTCGCTGTTCCGGATGATCAAGAACACCCACCAGCAGACCCCGCAGCACACGTTGAGCGCGTACAGCGACAACGCCGCGGTGGTCGCCGGTTTCCCGGCGTCACGCTATCGCCCGGACCCGGCCAGCGGCGAGTACCGCAGCGAAGCGGTGGTCGATTCGGCGTTCTGCATCAAGGTCGAAACGCACAACCACCCGACCGCGATCGCCCCGTTCCCGGGTGCGGCCACCGGTGCGGGCGGTGAGATCCGCGACGAAGGCGCCACCGGCCGCGGCGGCAAGCCCAAGGCCGGCCTGACCGGCTTCTCGGTCTCGCACCTTCGCATCCCGACGCTGCCGCAGCCGTGGGAAGCGCCGCGTGCGCTCAACCCGCGCATGGCCCCGGCGCTGGACATCATGCTGGACGGCCCGCTCGGCGGCGCCGCGTTCAACAATGAATTCGGCCGCCCGAACCTGCTCGGCTATTTCCGCAGCTTCGAGCTGCCCGAAGGGCAGGGCCTGACCCGCGCCTACGACAAGCCGATCATGCTCGCCGGTGGGCTCGGTGCGATCGACCAGAACCAGGTCGAGAAGCTGCGCCTGCAGCCGGGCGATGCGGTGATCGTGCTCGGTGGCCCGGCGATGCTGATCGGCCTCGGCGGCGGTGCCGCCAGCTCGGTGGCGTCGGGTGAGAGCGCCGAAGACCTCGATTTTGCCAGCGTGCAGCGCGACAACCCGGAAATGGAGCGTCGCTGCCAGGAAGTGATCGACCGCTGCGTCGCGCTCGGCCTGGACAACCCGATCCGCTGGTTCCATGACGTCGGTGCCGGCGGCCTGTCCAACGCGATCCCGGAACTGCTGCACGACTCCGGCGTGGGCGGCGTGATCGACCTGGGCAAGGTGCCCACCGACGATCCGTCGCTGTCGCCGATGCAGCTGTGGTGCAACGAATCGCAGGAGCGCTACGTGCTCGGCGTACCGCAGGCGCGCCTGGCCGAATTTGCCGCGCTGTGCGCGCGCGAGCGCTGCCCGTTCGCCGCGGTTGGCGTGGCCACCGCCGAAGAACGCCTGGTCGTGGCCTACGGCGCGACCGTGGGCAATACGCCGGCCGATGCGCCGATCGACCTGCCGATGGACGTGCTGTTCGGCAAGGCACCGAAGATGCACCGCGATGCCACGCACCCGCCGGCACCGCGCTGGCCGGCGTTGAAGACCGCCGGGCTGGACCTGCATGAAGCCGGCCTGCGCGTCCTCGCGCACCCGTCGGTGGCGTCCAAGAATTTCCTGGTCACCATCGGCGACCGCAGCGTTGGCGGGCTGACCGCGCGCGAACAGATGATCGGCCCATGGCAGCTGCCGTTGGCCGATGTGGCCATCACCCTGGCTGGTTTCGATACCGTCGCCGGTGAGGCGATGGCGATCGGCGAGCGCACTCCGTTGGCCCTGCTCAATGCGGCCGCATCGGCGCGCATGGCGGTGGGCGAAGCGATCACCAACCTGTGCGCCGCCCCGGTGGACGCGCTGGACACGGTGAAGCTGTCGGCCAACTGGATGGCGGCGGCCGGCCACGAAGGCGAAGACGCGCTGCTGTACGACGCAGTGCGCGCGGTGGGCATGGAACTGTGCCCGCAGCTGGACCTGAGCATTCCGGTCGGCAAGGATTCGCTGTCGATGCAGGCCCAGTGGCAGGCCGATGGCCAGGCGCACAAGTCGGTGTCGCCGGTGTCGCTGGTGATCACCGCCTTTGCGCCTGTCGCCGACGCCAGCGCACAGCTGACCCCGCTGCTCGACCGCGACACCGACAGCGAGTTGTGGCTGATCGGCCTGGGCGCCGGCAAGCAGCGCCTGGGCGGTTCGATCCTGGCCCAGGTGCATGCCGACCACAGCGCCCTGCCGGCCTTCGCCGGGGCGGCGCCGGACCTGGACGATGCACAGCGCCTGCGTGCGTTCTTCGAACTGATCCGCGATGCGCGCCAGTCCGGCCTGCTGCTGGCCTACCACGACCGCAGCGATGGCGGCGCGTTTGCCGCGCTGTGCGAAATGGCCTTCGCCTCGCGCCTGGGCCTGGACATCACCTTGGATGCCTGGGGCGATGATCCGTTCCGCAGCCTGTTCAATGAAGAACTGGGGGCGGTGGTGCAGATCGCCCGGGAAGACCGCGCGGCCTTTGCCGACCTGGTCGAGCGGCATGCGCTGACCGAATGCGCCCAGCGCATCGCGCGCCCGACCACCGCCCCGGTGGTGCGGGTGTCGCTGCAGGGCGAGAGCTTGGTGGAGTGGCGCTGGGAAGCGCTGTTCGATGCCTGGTGGTCGGTCACCCACGCCATGCAGAAGCTGCGCGACAACCCGGACAGCGCCGACCAGGAGCGTGCGATCGCGCGCAACTTCAACGCGCCGGGCCTGAAGCCGAAACTCAGCTTCGACATCAATGAAGATGTGGCAGCGCCGTACATGGATGTACCCGTGTCGCGGGCGCAGGATGCGCAGGGGCGACCGCCCTTCATCAACACCGGCGCGCGTCCGCGCGTGGCGGTGCTGCGCGAGCAGGGCGTCAACGGCCAGATCGAGATGGCCAACATCTTCGAGCGTGCCGGTTTCAGCGCGTATGACGTGCACATGAGCGACCTGATCGAAGGCCGCGTCGCGTTGTCCGACTTCACCGGCCTGGTTGCCTGTGGCGGCTTCAGTTACGGCGACGTGCTCGGCGCCGGTCGTGGCTGGGCCACCTCGGTACTGGAGCGCAGCGCGCTGCGCGATGCCTTCGCCGGCTTCTTCGCACGCCAGGACAGCTTCGCGCTGGGCGTATGCAACGGCTGCCAGATGATGAGCCAACTCAAGGACATCATCCCCGGTGCCGAGCACTGGCCGCAGTTCCGCCGCAACCGCAGCGAGCAGTTCGAAGCCCGTACCGCGCTGCTGGAAGTGGTGGAATCGCCGTCGATCCTGCTGCGCGGCATGGCCGGCTCGCGCTTGCCCGTGGCCGTGGCCCACGGTGAAGGCCAGGCGGTATTCGCCACGGCCGTGGACCAGGCCGCGGCGCGCGTTGCATTGCGCTACGTGGATGGCGATGGCAACGTGGCCACCCAGTACCCGCTCAATCCGAACGGTTCGCCGGACGGCATCACCGGCCTGACCAACACCGACGGTCGGGTCACCATCATGATGCCGCATCCCGAACGCACCCCGCGCGCACTCAACCTGAGCTGGCGTCCAAGCGAATGGCAGGGCGATTCCCCATGGCTGCGCATGTTCCGGAACGCACGCGTATGGTGCGGCTGATACTGCGCACGCGCCTGTTGTCGATGCGGTGAAAGCCGCGTGAAGAAACCGCCGGCACTCCCGGCGGTTTCTTTTTGTGCGCAGCGGAAAATGATCCCCAGCAATGAGTTACAGCGTGTTTCAGTGTGAAACCGCGTTATGACCATTACTCACATGAAACTAACGAAATAACGGTGTTTTGCGCCGTTTTTGTGACGGATTTGGCGGTCATGAGTTTTTGAGAGTCAAAGTGTTGACGTTCTTGCCACGGTGCGTTAACACTGATTGCTCATTTCGGAAGCATTCAGTTCTGCAGTACCGCATGGATGGCGAGTCGGCTGTACGTCTGTAGCGAGCCATTCGGCGCAACGCACTAAATCAAGCGAGTAAACGCCCCCAGGGGACGTTGGACCATGCGGTCCGGCGTTGGCGTCGCTTTGCCTAAAACCAGCCCACTCAGGAGTCGCATCGATGAATCGGATTTATCGCAAGGTCTGGAACAAAGCACTGGGGCAGATGGTCGTTGCCTCGGAATTGGCCAGCAGCCAGTCCGCCGGCGTGGTCATCGACCAGCGACGATCCACCGACACGCGCGGCCCGTCGCTGCTGTCGGCCGCCATCGCATTGACGCTGGGAGCGGGTATCGCCGGGTTCGCGCCAGGTGCGCAGGCGCAGTCGGTGGAAGTGGGCGGCAATGCCAACTGCGTGGTGCTCAACAGCTCGGTGATCGACAGCTGCGTGGTCGACGGCAACGCCACCGCGTCCGGCACCAATGCCGTGGCGATCGGCAGCAACAGCACCGCCTCGGCCAATAACAGCGTTGCGCTCGGCGCAGGCTCGAAGGCCAACCGCGTCAACACCGTCTCCGTCGGTGATGCCGGCAAGGAACGCCAGGTCACCAACGTGGCCGCCGGCACCGCCGCCACCGACGCGGTGAACAAGGCACAGCTGGACAAGGTTGCGGTCGCCGCCGAGGGCGCGACCCGCTATTTCAAGGCCGACGGCGCGGGCAACAACAGCGACGCGGCGAAGATCGACGGTGACGGCGCACTTGCCGCCGGCGCCGGTGCCAACGCCGACGGCGACGGCGCCACCGCGCTGGGGCAGGGCAGCCAGGCGCTGGCCAACGCCACCACGGCAGCGGGCAGCCAGGCCATTGCCGCCGGCTTGGGTGCCAGTGCGTTTGGCCAGAATGCGCTGGCCTTTGGCGATGCCAGCGTTGCGGTCGGCCAGAGTGCCGGCGCCTTCGGTCTGGGCGACGTGGCGCTCGGTGCGTCGGCACTTGCCGCCAGCGAAAACGGTGCAGCCACTGCGATTGGTGGCCTGGCCGAAGCCAGCGCCGATGGCGCCACCGCGATCGGTGGCGGTGCACTGGCGATCGGTGCCGGCAGTACCTCGCTGGGTCGCGGTGCGGGCAGTGGTGGTGAAGCTTCGGTCGCGGTGGGTGCGTTCAGCGTCGCGGTCGCCGATTTCAGCGCCGCGCTCGGCTCCAACTCCGCCGCCGTGGCCGTGGGCAGCGTGGCGCTCGGCGCCGGCTCCTACGCCGATCGCGTGGATACGGTATCGGTGGGCAATGGTGAAAACGGGCTGCGTCGGCAGATCACCAATGTGGCCGACGGGACCGAGGCCAACGATGCGGTGAACAAGTCCCAGCTCGATGACGTGGGCGCGGTTGCGGCCACCACCAGCAAGTATTTCCAGGCCAGCGGCAGCACCGACAGCGATGTGGGGGCCTACGTGGAAGGCGACAACGCCACCGCCATCGGCGAGGCCAGCAACGCCATCGGCAACGGTGCCACCGCACTGGGCGGCGGTGCGGCCGCCTATGCGCAGAACGCCACCGCCGTCGGTTTCAATGCGCTGGCCACCGGCCAGAACAGCGCGGCCTTCGGCAACAACGCGCAGGCCACTGGCCCAGGCAGCGTGGCCGTTGGCGGCGCGGCGGTGGATGCCGATGGCAACCCGCTGATCACCAACGGCGGCGTGCCGGTCGATACCGGTGCGACCAGCGCCGGCGTCGGCGGCACCGCCGTCGGTGCCAGTGCCGAAGCCTCCGGCTTTGCGGCTTCCTCCTACGGCGTGGGTGCCTATGCCGGCGGCGCGCAGTCCTCCGCCTTCGGCGCGGTCGCCAATGCAACCGGTGACTACGCCACCGCCGTCGGTACCCAGAGCGTGGCCACCGGCAACAGCAGCACCGCCATCGGCGGCCCGGCCGACCTGCTGCCGGGCCTGGGCTTCTTCGTGCAGACCCAGGCCAGCGGCGAAGCGGCCACTGCGGTGGGTGCTGGTGCGATCGCCAGCGGCGATTACGCCGTGGCCAACGGCACCCTGACCGAAGCGTCGGGTACCGAAGCCACCGCCGTGGGCTACTTTGCCTATGCACCGGGCGAGGGCGCCACCGCGCTCGGCGCGGAAACCTGGGCCAGCGGCGATCTCAGCACCGCCGTGGGTTTCTACGCCACCGCGCGCGGTGAAAACAGCGTCGCCCTCGGCGCCAACTCGACCGCCACCCGCGCCAATACCGTCTCGGTCGGCGACGTCGGCAACGAACGCCAGATCACCCATGTGGCCGCCGGTGCCGAAGCCACCGATGCAGTCAACAAGGCGCAGCTGGACGGCGTGGCGCAGGTCGCCAATGTCACCGCCAGTCGCTTCAAAGCGAATGCATCCGAGGACAGCGACGTCGGTGCGTTCGCCGACGGCGATGGTGCGCTGGCCGCCGGTGAGGCCAGCAATGCGCTGGGTGCGGGCGCGGCCGCGCTTGGCAACGGCGCCACTGCACTCGGCGATGACAGCGTCGCGGTCGGCCGCAATGTCAGTGCCAACGGCAATGGCAGCGTCGCCATCGGCGGCCTCGGCCAGGCCTATGACGCGTTCAACCAGCCGCTGGTCGATGCCAACGGCAATGCGGTGAAGGTGGGCACTACGGCGGCGCAGGATGCCGTCGCGGTGGGGGCCGGTGCACTCGCTACCGGCACCACCAGCAACGCCTTCGGCAGCGGTGCACAGGCCACTGGCAGCAACAGCCTGGCCGCCGGTTACAAGGCGCGCGCCACCGGCGACTACAGCGTCGCCCAGGGCGACAACGCCTTCGCCAGCGGTGAGGAAACCACCGCCACCGGCGCCTATGCATGGGCGACCGAAGACGGTGCGACCGCCTTCGGCGCCAGCGCGTGGGCGACCGAAGCCAATGCCACCGCCGTGGGCCAGTCGGCCTGGGCCAGCGGCACCGGCTCGACCTCGATCGGCTACAACAGCTGGGCACGTGGCAGTAGCGCCACCGCGCTCGGGCGCGGTGCGTTCGGCTATGGCGACAACAGCGTCGCAGTCGGTTTCCAGGCCCTGGGCAACAGCATCAACAGCATCGCCATCGGCACCAATGTGGTGGCCGGCGGTGAAAGCGCCATCGGCATCGGGGCCGGCAGCAGTGCCAGTGCCTCCAATACGGTGGCACTGGGCGCCGGCGCGGTCGCGGATCGCGCCTACACGGTCTCGGTTGGCAACGCGGAACGCCAGCGCCAGATCACCAACGTCGCCGCCGGTACCGAAGGCACCGATGCGGTCAATGTCGACCAGCTCACCGATGCCACCGCGCAGTTCCAGGCCAGCGGCGACGGCGTGGCCGTGGCCGGCGGTGAGGAAAGCGTAGCGGCCGGCGCCAACGCCGCCACCGATGGTGATTACGCCACGGCGGTCGGCTCCAGCAGCTTCGCTGCGGGCAGCGGCGCCACCGCGTTGGGCAGTGGTGCGTTCGCGCTGGCCGACAATGCCAGTGCGGTCGGCTTCAATGCACTGGCCACCGGCGCCAACGCCATCGCAGTGGGCGCCAACGCACAGGCCAGCGGCGAATACGCCACCGCCACCGGCGCCGAAAGCGAAGCCACCGGCGAGCAGAGCACTGCCACCGGCGCCGCCAGCATCGCCTCCGGGGCCGGCAGCCTGGCCGGCGGCGCGCTATCTGAAGCGGCCGGTGAGGAATCGGTCGCGCTGGGTTACTACAGCACCGCCAGCGGCCAGGGCGCTACCGCCGTAGGCGCTGAAAGCGTGGTCAGCGGTACGCTCTCGGCCGGTTACGGCTTCGGCGCCGAAGCCACTGCTGGTTACACCACCGCGATCGGCGGGCTGGCCGTGGCCAGCGCCTTCAATGCCACCGCGCTGGGCAGCTTCGCCCAGGCCACCGGTTCCAACAGCGTGGCCGTCGGCGGCGATGCCGAGGCGTCCGGTGCGTACAGCACCGCCACCGGCCAGGGCAGCCTGGCCACCGGCACCAACAGCGTGGCCGTCGGCGGTTCGCTGTTCGGCCTGCTGGCCACCGAAGCGTCGGGCAACTACTCCACCGCCGTCGGTGGTGGTGCGTGGTCGCCGGGCCTGAACAGCACGGCATTGGGTAATGCGGCAACCTCCAGTGGCGAGAACAGCGTCGCCCTCGGTGCCGACGCGATCGCCGACCGCGACAACACCGTCTCGGTGGGCAGCGCCGGGGCGGAGCGTCAGGTCACCAACGTCGCCGCCGGCACCGAAGGCACCGACGCGGTCAACGTCAATCAGCTGAACGCCGTGGCTGCCGCGGGCGAAGCCACCAGCAAGTACTTCAAGGCCAGCGGCAGCGACAACAGCGATGCCGGTGCCTACGTCGAGGGCGATGACGCGCTGGCCGCCGGTGAAGCGGCCACCGCGACCGGCGACGGCGCCACCGCGCTGGGTGCCGGCGCGAATGCGCTGGCCACCCGTGCCACGGCCGTGGGCGACAGCGCCTTGGCCAGCGCCGATGGGGCGGCGGCAGTGGGCAGCAATGCGCAGGCCACTGGCGAGAACAGTGTCGCCCTGGGCAGCAACGCCAGTGCCAGCGAGATCGGTGCCAGCGCCGTCGGTAGCGGTGCCGTCGCCAGCGGCGCCTATGCCACGGCCAACGGCGTCGAGTCGGTGGCAAGCGGCCAGCAGGCCACCGCCAATGGCTTCCGCAGCAGCGCTTCCGATGCCGGCGCCTCTGCGTTCGGCAGCTACAGTGAAGCCAGTGGTCGTCTGTCCAACGCGCTGGGTTACGGCGCGATTGCGTCCAACAGCCTGGCCACCGCGGTTGGCACCTCGGCGACCGCCGCCGGTGCCAGCGCGGTCGCGCTCGGTGAATCCAGTGAAGCCACCGGCGATGAAAGCGTCGCCATCGGTGGGTCGACCTTCTTCGGTCTGATCCCGGCCCGTGCCAGTGGCACCGGTGCGGCGGCGTTCGGCGCCGGTGCATGGGCGACCGACGACTACGCCACCGCGACTGGCTGGAACTCCTGGGCCGATGCCGCCAGCGCCACCGCGCTGGGTGCAAATGCCTCGGCAGAAGGCGTCAACAGCGTCGCCCTGGGGGCCGGTTCCAGCGCCGACCGCGACAACACGGTCTCGGTCGGCACGGCCACCGCGCAGCGTCAGATCACCAACGTCGCCGCCGGCACCGAAGGCACCGATGCGGTCAACCTCAACCAGCTCGATGCCGTCGCCGACGTCGCCGAGCAGACCAACCGCCAGTTCAAGGCCTCCGGCAGCGGCAACGGCGATGACGTCGGCAGCTATGTCGACGGTGCTTATGCGACGGCGGCGGGTGAAGCGGCCAATGCGTTCGGCACGGGCGCCTCGGCATACGGCAGCGGCGCGAACGCGTCCGGCCGCTATGCCTCGGCCTCGGGCTTCAACGCGTCGGCCACGGCCGATTCGGCCACTGCCATTGGTGGTGCGTTGTATTACGAAGACGCCAACGGCAACGTAGTGCTCGACAAGGCCACCAGTGCCAGCGGCATCGGCGCCACCGCACTCGGCGCCGGTGCGCAGGCGGTCGGGGTGTTCAGCACCGCCAGCGGTGCCGGTTCGACCGCCGCCGGCCTGCAGTCGTCCGCCTTCGGCTATAGCGCCGAGGCGGGCAGTGACTACAGCACCGCCGTCGGTACCTTCAGCGCCGCCAGCGGCGTGCGGACCACCGCCCTGGGCTACGGCGCCGAGGCCAGCGGTGACTACGCCTCCGCACTCGGCTGGGGCAGTGCCGCGTCGGGCGCCTACGCCAACGCGATCGGCTATGCCTCCCAGGCCAGCGGTGCCAACAGCATCGCCGCCGGCTCCAATGCCTGGGCCACGGCAGCGCAGACCACGGCGGTCGGCCAGTTGGCCTGGGCCACCTCGGCCGGCTCCACCGCGATCGGCCAGGACAGCTACGCCTACAGCGGCATCAATGCCACTGCGCTGGGCAAGAGTTCCTCGGCCAGCGGTGCCGGCAGCGTCGCGCTCGGCGCCGGTGCGCGTACCAGCGAGGCCAATGTGGTCTCGGTCGGTGGCGGCAACGGCACCACCGGTCCGTCCACGCGCCGCATCACCAACGTCGGTGCGGCGGTCAACGCCAACGATGCGGTGAACAAGGCGCAGCTGGATACCGTGGCGGCCACCGCCGATGCGGTCGGCAAGCACTTCCAGGCCAGCGGTACCGGCGTGGCCACGGCCAGCGGCAGCGATGCGCTCGCCGCCGGCTCGGGCGCGGCGGCCAGTGGCAACCGCAGCAGTGCGCTGGGCAGTGCGGCGGTTGCCTCGGCAACCGGTGCCACTGCTGTCGGCGCGGATGCTTCGGCACGCGGCGACAACAGCACCGTGCTCGGCCGCTCGGCGTCGACCAATGCGGTCAACGGCGTGGCGATCGGCAATGGCGCCTTCGCCAGCAATGGGGCGGGCAGCATCGCCCTCGGTGCCGGTGCAGGCGTCTCCGGCGCCGGTTCGGTAGCGCTGGGTTCCGGCGCACGTGCGGTGGAGGCCAACGTGGTCTCCGTCGGCGGCGGCAACGGCACCGACGGTCCGGCCACGCGCCGCATCGTCAACGTCGGCGCCGGGCGCATCGCGGCGGGCAGCACCGACGCGGTCACCGGCGGCCAGCTCAACACCACCAACCAGCGCGTGGGCGCGGTGGAAACCCGGGTGGGCGACATCGACGACCGTATCGGTTCGGTCGAGAGCGTCACCGCCAATGCATTGAGCTATGACGATGCCAGCCGCGACCGTCTCACCTTGTCAGGCGTGCAGGGCACCGTGGTGGACAACGTCGGCAGCGGCGCGATCGCCTCGGGCAGCCGCCAGGCGATCAACGGCGGCCAGTTGTTCCAGTCCTTGTCCGACGCCGCCAGCTTCCTCGGCGGCGGTGCCAGCGTAGGCATGCAGGGTGTGTTCGTGGCGCCCAACTACGTCATCCAGGGCGCGACGTACACCAACGTCGGCGACGCACTGGGCGCACTGGACCGCAAGGTCAGCGACCTCGACCAGCGGGTCGCCGGCGGCAGCGCCAACCCGCGTGCACGCAGCGCCGCGGCACCGGCGGCGGCAAGCCTGGCCGGTGCTTCGCTGGCCAGCGTGGAGGACAGCGTGACCACGGCAAGCGTGCAGGGCACGCCGACCGCGGCCAGTGCCGGTACGGCACAGGTGGTCAGTGCCCCGGTCGCCGCCGCACCGACCCCGGTCAATGCGGTGGTGATGGGCGATGGCGCGGTGGCCAGCGGGGCCTCGGCCACCGCGATCGGTCAGGGCGCCACGGCCACGGCGGCCAACTCGGTCGCGCTCGGCCAGGGCTCGGTCGCCGACCGTGCCAACGCGGTCTCTGTCGGTGCGGTGGGCAATGAGCGCCAGGTCACCAACGTCGCCGCCGGTTCGCAGGCAACCGACGCGGTCAACAAGGGCCAGCTGGACGGGGGCATCGCCACCGCCAACAGCTACACCGACCAGCGCTTCGGCGCGATGGCCGACAGCTTCGACATGTACAAGGGCGAGATCGACGAGCGCCTGCGTCACCAGGATCGTCGCATCGATCGCCAGGGAGCGATGAGCGCGGCGATGCTCAACATGGCCACCAGTGCGGCCGGTGTGCGCACCCAGAACCGGGTCGGTGTGGGCGTCGGCTACCAGGGCGGCGAGTCGGCACTGTCGCTGGGGTACCAGCGTGCGCTCAGCGAGCGCGCCACGGTCACCATCGGCGGTGCGTTCAGCAGCGATGACAGCTCCGTCGGTGTGGGTGCCGGCTTCGGCTGGTAAGCGGATGTTGCAGGGCGTGGCCCGGGTGGGCCACGCCGCAAGCAATGCAAGGCCTGAGGGGGCGGGTCACGGGATCCCTGGCCAGGGCCGGCCAGGGAGCTCGCATGGAATGTTGGCCTGAACAGTCGTTCGATCATGACCTTGAAGAGGATTTCAACGTGACCAGTAAGCAGAACCTTCGCATCAACGTACTGGCAGCCGCGCTGCTGTCGATCTCCGCCGGCTCGGCCTTTGCCGCCAGCCCGCGCACCGAAGAGCCCAAGCGCCCGGCGACGGCCGCGCAGCAGACCAGCAACGGCATCATCGTCAAGTACCGCGCAGGCAGCGCGCCTGCCTCGGACCGCTCGGCGAAGCTGGCCGTGGTGAACTCGGCGCTGTCGCGCGCCACCCTCAACGGTGGCAGTGCACGTGCTGGCGCGCTCAGCCCGCAGGTGGTGCGCAAGCTCGGCGTCGGCGCCGACCTGATCCGTCTGCAGAGCCGCCTGGGCGATGCGGAACTGCAGAAGGTACTGGCCGAACTGAAGGCCGACCCGACCGTGGAATACGCCGTGGCCGACGTGCGCATGCAGCGCGCCGACCTGCGTGCCAAGCCCACCGAGACCAAGCAGCTGGTGCCCAACGACCCTTATTACGCGCAGTACCAGTGGCACTTCGGTAATGCCACCGGCGGCATCAATGCGCCGTCGGCGTGGGATGTCTCGCAGGGCGAGGGCGTGGTGGTGGCGGTGATCGATACCGGCATCCTGCCCAACCATGAAGACTTCAG
The DNA here is from genome assembly GCF_024519465.1 of Stenotrophomonas sp. Ste86. Taxonomy (GTDB): domain Bacteria; phylum Pseudomonadota; class Gammaproteobacteria; order Xanthomonadales; family Xanthomonadaceae; genus Stenotrophomonas. Next base: position 127,271 of record NZ_JALJRW010000007.1, read on the forward strand.
CGGCAACCTGCTGGAAGGCTACGATTTCATCAGCGATGCGGAGACCTCGCGCCGCCCGACCGACGCACGCGTCCCGGGTGCGCTGGATTACGGCGACTGGGTGGAGAACGACAACGAGTGCTACACCGGCTCGCTGGCCGAAGACAGCTCCTGGCACGGCACCCACGTGGCCGGCACGGTCGCCGAGGCCACCAACAACGGCGTCGGCATGGCCGGCGTCGCCTACAAGGCCAAGGTGCTGCCGGTGCGCGTGCTTGGCAAGTGCGGTGGCAGCCTGTCGGATATCGCCGATGCCATCACCTGGGCCTCGGGCGGTACGGTCGCGGGGATCCCGGCCAACGCCAATCCGGCCGAGATCATCAACATGAGCCTGGGCGGCAGCGGCGCCTGCGATCCGGTCTACCAGGCCGCGATCAACGGTGCGGTGTCGCGCGGCACGCTGGTGGTGGTGGCGGCAGGCAACGCTGGCGGCAATGTCTCCAACGCCCGTCCGGCCAACTGCAACAACGTCGTCGCGGTGGGTGCCACGCGCATCACCGGCGGCATCACCTACTACTCCAACTATGGTGCGGCGGTGGATCTGTCGGCCCCGGGCGGCGGTGGCAGCGTGGATGGCAATCCGGGCGGCTACATCTGGCAGGCGATTTCCAGCAGTGCCACCTCGCCTGAGCTGGGGACCTCCGATTACGGCGGCAAGGGCGGCACCTCGATGTCCTCCCCGCACGTGGCCGCGGTCGCCGCGCTGGTGCAGAGCGCCCGCATCGCCAACAACCGCGACGCGTTCACCCCGGCCCAGCTGGAAACGCTGCTGAAGGAAACGGCGCGCACGTTCCCGGTGACCATCCCGGCGGCGACCCCGATCGGTACCGGCATCGTCGACGCCAAGGCCGCGCTGGCAAAGGCGCTGGAAGAAGAGTGCACCGAGAACTGCGGTCCGACCGCGATTCCGCTGACCAACAAGGTGGCCGTGGGCGGCCTCAGCGGCGCCGGTGGCAGCGAAGTGCTGTACAGCTTCGACGCCCAGGCCGGCAAGGTGCTGAGCCTGCTCACCTACGGTGGCAGCGGCAACGTATCGGTGTACGTCAGCCAGGGCAAGGAGCCGACCGCGACCGTGTTCGACGCCAAGTCGACCCGTCCGGGCAACAGTGAAACCGTGCGCTTCACCGCGCCGGTGGCGGGTACGTACTACATCAAGTTGGTCGGCGAGTCCGCATTCAGCGGCGTGAGCGTCATCGCCAACCAGTAACCGCGTGTGGTTTGCGGGCGTCCGTCTTTGTGACGGGCGCCCGCTTTTTGTTTGGGGGTTTCTCCACCGGTCCCCGCCCAGGCGCGTAGAAGGCGAACAGCCGCGGCCGTTGAACTTCATTGGCCTCACATGCGGGATCAATCGTTGGCGCCAGGTGAGCAGCCAATCCTTTTTCTCCGGGTACCTCCAAAGCGGTGCAGGGCAGCGTTGAACTGCTAAAGTCGCACGGTCGCCAGGAGAGCTTTTGTGAACGCGGTTGCCCACGATTCCACTGCAGATTCCAGTGCGGAACACCGCATCGTCGAGGCGTTGCTGCGCAATGGCCGCCTGAAGGAAGGCGACCTCGCGCGGGCCCGTCCGCTGCACCGCGAAGCCGGTGGCAGCTTGTTGCAGTTGCTGGTGCGGTTGGGCCTGGTGTCCGAGCGCGACCACGCCCAGACCAGCGCCGAGGTTCTGCAGCTGCCGCTGCTGGAGGCACGCGCCGTGCCCGAAGCCGCCCCCGAATCGCTGCTGGACGCGCTGCCGCTGTCGCTGCGCTTCCTCAAACAATTCCATGTCTGCCCCCTGGCGCTGCAGGAGGGTGTTCTCGACCTGTGGTTGAGCGATCCGCAGGATCCTTACGCCGCCGATGCGGTGCGCCTGGCCATGGGCGTGCCGGTGCGCGTGCACGTCGGGCTGCGCGCGGAGATCGATGACCTGATCGAACGCTGGTACGGCCAGGGCCGCAGCGCGATGGGGGCGATCGTGGAGACTGCCGATGGCGAGGGCAGCGTGGTCGATGATATCGAGCACCTGCGCGATCTCGCGTCCGAGGCACCGGTGATCCGGCTGGTCAACCTGGTCATCCAGCGCGCATTCGAACTGCGCGCCTCGGACATCCATATCGAACCGTTCGAAAACCGCCTCAAGGTGCGTTATCGCGTCGATGGCGTGCTGATCGAAGGCGAGAGCCCGCCGGCCAACCTGACCGCCGCGGTGATCAGCCGCATCAAGATCATGGCCCGGCTCAACATTGCCGAGCGCCGGCTGCCGCAGGACGGTCGCATCATGTTGCGCGTGCAGGGCAAGGAACTGGACCTGCGCGTCAGCACCGTGCCTACCGCGCATGGCGAAAGCGTGGTGATGCGACTGCTCGACCGCGACACGGTGGTGTTCGATTTCCACCGGCTGGGTTTCACCGATGCGTTCCTGCCGCAGTTCCGCAAGGTGCTCGAACAGCCGCACGGCATCCTGCTGGTGACCGGCCCGACCGGTTCGGGCAAGACCACCACGTTGTACACCGCGTTGAGCCAGCTCAACACCTCCGATGTGAAGATCATCACCGTCGAGGACCCGGTCGAATACCAGATCGAAGGCATCAACCAGATCCAGGCCAAGCCGCAGATCGGGCTGGATTTCGCCCACGCGCTGCGCAGCATCGTGCGCCAGGATCCGGACATCATCATGATCGGCGAAATGCGCGATCTGGAAACCGCGCGCATCGCGATCCAGTCTGCCCTGACCGGCCACCTGGTGCTGTCCACGCTGCACACCAACAACGCAGCCGGCGGCATCACCCGCCTGCTCGACATGGGCGTGGAGGACTACCTGCTCACCTCCACCATCAACGGCATCCTGGCCCAGCGCCTGGTGCGCCGGCTGGAGCCGCAGCACGCCCAGCGCTACCTGGCCTCGCCCGAGCAGATCGAGAAGTTCGAACTGCGCCGCCTGCAACCGGACGGCGAAATCTTCCTGTATCGCGCGCAGCCCTCGGCGATTGCACCGACCGGGTATCTCGGCCGTACCACCATCATGGAGTTCCTGGTGATGAACGACGAACTGCGACGTGCGGTGATGCAACGCGCCGGCATGGGCGAGATCGAGAAGATCGCACGCGCGGCCGGCATGCGCACCATGTACGAGGATGGTCTGTCCAAGGCGTTGTCGGGCCACACCACCCTCGAGGAAGTGCTGCGCGTGACGGAGGAATCCTGATGCGTACACGGACGCGGCGGCGGGCGGGCGGCTGAGCATGGCGCAGTACCGCTACAAGGCGCTCAACGCCCATGGCGAGGTGTTCGATGGCCAGATGGACGCGGCCAGCGAAGCCGAGGTCGCGCTGCGTCTGCAGGACCAGGGTCACCTGCCGATGGAAGCGCGGCTGGCCAGCGAGGGGGTGGCTACCGCCTCCTCGTGGGCGGCCTTGTTGCGGCGCAAGCCGTTCGACGGTGCCGCGCTGGTCCAGTTCACCCAGCAGCTGGCCACCCTGCTGGGTGCCGGCCAGCCGCTGGACCGCGCGCTGACCATCCTGCTGGAACTGCCCGAGGACGAGCGCAGCCGCCGGGTGATCACCGAGATCCGCCACGTGGTGCGCGGCGGTGCTTCGCTGTCGACGGCACTGGAACGCCAGCATGGCCTGTTCTCGCGGCTGTACGTCAACATGGTCCGCGCCGGTGAGGCCGGTGGCAGCCTGCACGACACCCTGCAGCGGCTGGCCGATTATCTTGAGCGCAGCGCCGAGTTGAAGGGTCGGGTCATCAATGCGCTGATCTACCCGGCCATCCTGCTGGCCGTGGTCGGCGGCGCGCTGCTGTTCCTGCTGGGCTACGTGGTGCCGCAGTTCGCGCTCATGTACGAAAGCCTCGACGTGGCCCTGCCGTGGTTCACCCAGTGGGTACTGGCCGCCGGTCTGGTGGTGCGCGAGGGCTGGCTGGCGATGATCGTGGTGCCGGCGCTGGCGCTGCTGGTGATCGAACGCAAGCTACGGCAACCGGCGTTCCGCCTGGCGATGGACGGCTGGCTGCTGCAGCGCAAGGGCATCGGCCCGCTGCTGGCCAAGCTGGAAACCGCGCGTCTGGCGCGCACGTTGGGTACGCTGCTGCGCAATGGCGTGCCGCTGCTGGCCGGGTTGGGCATCGCCCGCAACGTGCTGGGCAACCGCGCGCTGGCCGCCGACGTGGACACCGCCAGCGACGAGGTCAAGAACGGCAACGGCCTGTCGCTGTCGTTGTCGCGCAGCAAGCGCTTTCCACGCCTGGCGCTGCAGATGATCCAGGTCGGCGAGGAGTCGGGCGCGCTCGATACCATGCTGCTCAAGACCGCCGACACCTTCGAACAGGAAAGCGCGCGTGCGATCGACCGGCTGCTGTCGGCCATGGTTCCAGTGATCACCCTGGTGCTGGCCTCGGTGGTCGGCCTGGTGATCGTGTCCGTGCTGGTGCCGCTGTACGACCTCACCAACGCCATCGGCTGACGATGGCGCACCCCTCACACATGACACCCCGCAAGGAGCCTGCCGCATGCAACGCCGCCTGATCCGTTTTTCCTCGCCGCGCAACCAGTCGGGCATGAGCCTGCTGGAAATCATCATCGTCATCGTGCTGATCGGCGCGGTGCTTACCCTGGTCGGCAGCCGCGTGCTCGGCGGCGCCGATCGCGGCAAGGCCAACATTGCCAAGGCCCAGATCCAGACCGTGGCCGGCAAGGTCGAAAACTTCCAGCTCGATACCGGCAAGCTGCCGGCCAAGCTCGATGAGCTGGTCACCCAGCCGAGCGGCAGCAACGGCTGGCTGGGACCGTATGCCAAGCCGGCCGACCTCAACGATCCGTGGGGCAACCCGCTGGAATACCGCGCACCCGGCGAAGGCCAGCCGTTCGACCTGATCAGCCTGGGCAAGGACGGCAAGGTCGGTGGCAGCAGTTACGACGCCGACATCCATTACGAGTAAGCCTGCTTGCCGGCCATTCTCCCGTCACGCCACGCACCGCTCCGTTGTCCACCGCGCCCTGCACGCGTGGCGGCGGGGCTGTCGTTGCTGGAGATGCTGCTGGTGGTCGCACTGATCGCCATCGTCGGCGTGGTCACCGCCACCGCGATGAACGGCGGCATCGACGGCATGCGCCTGCGCAATGCCGGCAAGGAGCTGGCCACCCAGCTGCGTTATACCCGCACCCAGGCCATCGCCACGGGCGAACGCCAGCGCTTCCTGATCGACCCGCAGGCGCGCACCTGGCAGGGTGCCAACGGCCGCCATGGCAGCTTGCCGGCAACGCTGGAGGTGCACTTCCGCGGCGCGCGTGAAGTGGCCGCGGCGACCGGGCAGGGCGCCATCGCGTTCTACCCCGATGGTGCCTCCAGCGGCGGCAGCATCGAGCTGGAGGTGCGCGGTGCGGTGTGGCGGATCGACGTTGGCTGGATCACCGGCGAAGTGCGCTCGGGCCAGCCGCGGGAGCGTCGATGAAGCGCCAACGCGGGTATTCGCTGCTGGAAGTGATCGTCGCCTTTGCATTGCTGGCGCTGGCGTTGACCCTGCTGCTGGGCAGCCTGTCCGGCGCCTCGCGGCAGATCAGGCAGGCCGACCTGCGCAGCCGCGCGGTGCTGCACGCGCAGTCGCTGCTGGCCGTGACCGGTATCGAGGCGCCGCTGCAGGCCGGTCACAGCGCCGGCCAGTGGGAAGACGGCCGCTACCGCTGGGAACTGGACGTGGTGCCGTATGCGGAGCCACGCGGCGCGGCGGCGGCGGTCGCCGAGCCGGTGGCCGGGCCGACGCTGGCGCAGCTGACCCTGCAGGTGCGTTGGGGCGATGCCGACGCCGACCGCCTGCAATGGCGCAGCCTGCGCCTGCTGCCGGCCAACCCGGGGGGGGCGCGATGAGCGGCCACTCGCGTACCGGCGCACAGCGCGGTTTCACCCTGATCGAAGTCCTGCTCGCAACGGCCTTGCTGGTTGGCGGCCTGGCGCTGGCCTTCGCCACGGTGCGTTCGGCGATGGCGATCAGCCAGCGCGGCGAGCAGATGGTGTCGCAGAACGAACGCATGCGCGCGGTTGAAGGCTTCCTGCGCCGGCGTCTGTCGATGGCCATGCTGACCGCGACCACGCCGCCGGATCCCACCCGCGAGCCGGTGTACTTCCTGGGCGAGGCGCAGCACATGCTGTTTGTCTCCGACCTGCCCGGATACCTCGGTCGCGGTGGGCCGTACGTGCATGACCTGCAGGTGCGTGGCAGCGGCGAGGCGCAGCGGCTGGAAGTCACGCTCACCCTGGTGCAGAACGGCGAGCGCATCGAAGAAACGCCGCCGCGTCCGCCGGAAGTGCTCGCCGATGGACTGCGCGCGGTGGCGTTCCGCTATCGCGGCATCGACCCGCGCAACGGCCAACTCGGCGACTGGCAGGACCGCTGGGAAGATACCCGGCGGCTGCCCCTGCTGGTGTCGATCACCGTCACCCCCCGGCAAGGGCCGGCCTGGCCGCCGATGGTGGCCGCGCTCGCCCAACAGCGCGGGGTACGCCAGTGAGGCGCGCGCGCGGTGCCGCGCTGGTGCTGGTGCTGTGGCTGATCGCGCTGCTCACTGCCGTGGTGGGTGCGTTCGCGCTCAGTGCGCGCGTGGAGCATCTGCAGCAGCGCGTGGTGGGCGACGATGCGATCGGGCAGGAACATGCGCGTGCCGGCCTGGAATACGCGCTGTACCGGCTGCAGCCCAGCGCCATGCGCCCGGCCTGGACGCCGGACGGGCGCCGCTACCGCTGGGAGTTCGACCAGCGCCGGATCGACCTGCGCATCGTCGATGAGAACGGCAAGATCAACCTCAACCTGGCCGACGCCACGCTGCTGCAGGCTTTCCTGCGCGCGATGGGCGTGGACACCGCGCGCGCCCAGCAACTGGCCGGGGCGATCGTCGACTGGCGCGATGCCGACAGCCTCAAGCAGCCTGCCGGCGGTGCCGAGCTGCCCGAATACGTTGCCGCCGGCCTGCCGTACGGCCCGCGCAACAACCGCTTCGAGACACTGGGCGAACTGCAGCGCGTGCTCGGCATGGATGCCGCGTTGTATGAACAACTCGAGCCGATGCTGACCCTGTACAGTCGGCAGTCCCGTCCCGATCCGCGTTTTGCCGCCGGGCCGGTGCTGACCGCCATGGGCCTGGATGCACGGGATCTGCTGGCCCAGCGCGAGCAGTCCGCGGTGGGTGAAGAACAGAAAGTGGGCGGTGCAGCGCTTGCCAGCGGCAGCGGCACCTATAGTATCGAGAGCCGCGCAATGGATGATCGCGGCCGGGTGTCGGTCCTGCAGGGGGTGGTGCGGATGGGGAACGCAGGCACGCCGGGAACGACTTACACAGTACTTCGTTGGGAACAGGGAATGGCAGCACGATGACGGCATGGCGGGACAGTCTGGTGCGGGCGCAGGGGCAACTGGCGCCGGGCGTGGGCAATGGCCTGCGCTGGTGGCGGCGTTCGCTGCTGGCGTGGTTGCCCGAGCGCTGGCAATGGGCGCTGGGCTGGTCGCGCTCGCGGCTGCTGCTGCAGCAGCACGGCGATCAGCTGGTGGTGCTGCGCGAGACCGGCGCACACACGCAAAGCGTGATCGAACTGCCCTGGCCGCAATCCCCGGCCACACTGGAACAGCGCCTGGACGCGCGGTTGCGCACGCTGCCGCGGCACTGGCTGCTGCCGGCCAGCGCCGCATTGCGCCGGCCGCTGCGCCTGCCGGCCGCCGCTGCCGCGCGTCTGCGCGATGTGGTGCGTTTTGAAATCGATCGCCAGACCCCGTTCGAACCGGCGCAGGTCAGCTTCGATGTGCGTGAGCTGGGCGCCTTGGACGATGGCCAGCTGCAGGTCGAACTGGTGGTGATGCCGCAGCAGGCGCTACAGCAGTGGGCACAGCAGGTCGGGCCGTGGGCGCAGGGATTGGCCGGCGTCGACGTCGCCGACGCCGATGGCCAGCCGCTGGGCGTCAACCTGCTGCCGCTGGAACAGCGCCAGACCCTGCGTGACCCGATGCGCCGCTGGAACCTGCTGCTGGCGGTGGCTACGCTGGTGCTGCTGGCACTGGCCGGGCAGCAGATCCTGCACAACCGACAGGCTGCGGCGGATGCGCTGCGCGACCAGGTCAACGCCGCTGCGCGGGATGCACGCCAGGTCGCCGCCGAGCGCCAGCAGTTGCAGACGCTGGTGGAAGGCGCGGCGTTCCTGGAACAGAAACGCACCGCGCACGCCAGCACCGTGGAACTGTGGAATGAACTGACCCGGTTGCTGCCCGATGGCACCTATCTTGAAAAGCTGTCGGTGGAAGGCGATTCGCTGCAGTTGATCGGGCTCAGCCGCGAAGCTTCGCAGCTGGTACCGCTGCTGCAGGACTCGCCGCTGTGGCGCAAGGTCAACCTCACCGGCGTGCTGCAGGCCGACGGGGGCGCCGCAGGGCGCGACCGCTTCACCCTCACCGCCGAACTGCAGCCATTGCCCGGGGCCGTCGCCAAGCCGGCCGCTGCCGCCCCCGCCGCGGAGGTTGCCGATGGCAATGCCGACCACACGCCGTGACCGCTGGCTGGCGCTGGCGCTGCTGCTGGCGGTGATCGCGGCGGCCTACCTGGTGCTGGTGCACCCCTGGTTCACCCGGCCGCTGCTGGCGATCAACACCGATATCAGCGACCTGCAGGAGCGCGACCAGCGCGTGCAGGCCCAGCTGCAGCAGCGCGCTGCGGTCGCGCGCGGCCTGCAGCAGGCGCAGGCCGCGCTGGCCGGGCGCCCCGGCTTCCTGCGCGAGGCGACCGCTGAATCCGCCGCCGCCGCGTTGTCCTCGCGCCTGCAGGACGCGGTGGCCTCGGCCAGTCCCGGCAACCGCAGCTGCACCATCAGCAACCGTTCGCCGTTGCAGGACACCAGCGGCGATGCGCAGTTCCCGCGTATTGCGCTGCAGGTACGCCTGCGCTGCGGCATCCCGGAAATGGCGGCGGTGTTGTACACCCTGGAAACGGGCAGCCCACGGCTGTTCATCAACAACCTCAATTTGCTCGCGCAGCGCTTCCAGCAGTCGCCCAATGAAACCGGCACCGGGCTGGATGTGTCCTTCGAACTGGTCGGCTACCTCAAGCCTGATGCGATGGCCGATGCGACCGCGGGCGCGGCGCCCGCCAGCGCACCGGTCACTGCGGCAGCGCCGGGCCTCTCCGACGGCACCGGGCTGAGCCCGGCGCCGGCGATGGCCGTGCCGAATGACCCCCAGGCGACCGCCGACGCAGCAACGCAGCAGGCCAGCGACGCGGCCGACGCTGCGAGCCGCGCGGGCGAAGGCCGGGAGGACAGCCATGAAGATTGAACTGTCTTCGCTGCGCAGCTGGTGGCTGGCCACCGCGATGCTGTGGGCGGTCGCGATCTGGATCGCCACGCTGTTCGGCCTGGGCGGGCGCATTCCCGCCGCTGCCGACGGTGAGCGCAGCGCGTCGCCGCTGCCGGCGTTGCCGGCAGCCGCGCCGGAGCGGATCGCCTCGGCCGAGGCCTATGCGCAGATCGGCGCGCGCCCGTTGTTCGCCGAGGATCGCAAGCCGCGCCCTTACCTGCTCGGCGGTAGTGAACTGGGGGCGTCCAGCGCAGTCAGCCTGACCGGTGTGCTGCTCACCGCTGACTTCAGCATGGCCATCCTCACCACCGACCAGAAGCAGTCGTTGCGGCTGCGCCTCAATGGCGAGCCGGTGAACGGCTGGCAGCTGCTGGCGCTGGAACCGCGCAGCGCCACGGTCAGCGGCCCCGGCGGTACGCAGACCCTGGAACTGACCGTGTTCAACGGCCAGGGCGGCGAGCCGCCCACGGTGCTGGGCAATCCGGTCAACGGCGCCGTGCCGCCGGCCGGTGCCGGCGTTACGCCGTTGCCGATGGCAGCGCCGCAGGCCGCACGACCGGCGCAGGCCACCGTCAACGTGCCGGGCCCGGCGCCCGCACCGCCGCCGGCACCTGCCGCGCATAACGCGCCCGCACAGGGCCCCAGTGACGCGCAGATGCAAGCCATCCGCGCGCGCATCCAGGCGCGCCGCCAGCAGCTGCAACAACAACAGCAACCGTCGCAGCGGCCGCCCACCGGCGGCTCCGGCCAGAACAACTAGAGTGCACAGCATGACATTGCGTCTTTTCTCCCCGCGTCATTTCTGCCTGTCCCTCGCCGTGGCCCTGCTGGCCGGGTGTGCGTCGGTACCGGCTCCGGACGTCCGTCGCAACGCAGACCTCGATGGCACGCATCAGGTGGTGGCCGGTGATGGCTCGCGCGAGGGCGTCGATGCCGAGGCGCTGGCCGACGGCGCGCCGCAGGCGGTGATCCGTCGCGGCACCGGCACCATGATCAACCGCAGCGCGGCCGCCGCCGCATCACCATCGCTGTCGCAGGCCGGCAACGGCACCGCCACCTTCAACTTCGAGGGCGAGTCGGTGCACGCAGTGGTCAAGGCGATCCTCGGCGACATGCTGGGCCAGAACTACGTCATCGCCCCGGGTGTGCAGGGCACCGTGACCCTGGCCACGCCCAAGCCGGTGTCCTCGGCGCAGGCGTTGAACCTGCTGGAGATGGTGCTGGGCTGGAACAACGCGCGCATGGTCTACAGCGGCGGCCGTTACAACATCGTTGCCGCCGACCAGGCGCTGGCCGGCACCGTCGCGCCGAGTACCGCTCCGGCGTCCAGTGCGCGCGGGTTCGAGGTGCGGGTGGTGCCGCTGCAGTACATCTCGGCCACCGAGATGAAGAAGGTGCTGGAGCCGTATGCGCGGCCCAATGCGATCGTCAACGTGGACAGCGGCCGCAATGTGATCACCCTTGGCGGCACCCGCAGCGAGTTGGAGAACTACCTGCGCACGGTGGAGATCTTCGACGTCGACTGGCTGTCGGGCATGTCGGTGGGCGTGTTCCCGATCCAGACCGGCAAGGCCGAGCAGGTCTCGGCCGACCTGGAAAAAGTGTTCGGCGAGCAGAGCAAGACCCCCAGTGCCGGCATGTTCCGCTTCCTGCCGCTGGAGAACGCCAACGCGGTGCTGGTGATCACCCCGCAGGCGCGTTACCTGGACCAGATCCAGCAGTGGCTGGAACGCATCGACAGCGCCGGTGGCAGCGCGCGGCTGTTTTCCTACGAGCTGCGTTACGTCAAGGCCAAGGACCTGGCCGAACGCCTGGCCGAGGCCTTTGCCAACGAGAACGGGCGCAGCGGGCGGGGCAGCAGCAGTTCGCTCGCCCCGGGCGCGACCCAGATGGAGCTGGGCAGCAACCGCGACAACGCGCTCAACAACAGCACCACGGGCAACACCGGGTCCAGCAATGGCAGCGGTCTGGGCGATGGCACGATGAGCCTGCCGCAGCGGCAGTCCGGCAACGCCAGTTTCAGCCTGGAAGTGAAGGGCGACACCGTCGGCGTATCGGCGGTGGAAGAAACCAACACGCTGCTGGTGCGCTCCACGCCGCAGGCATGGCGCTCGATCCGCGAGGTGATCGAGAAGCTCGACGTGATGCCGATGCAGGTGCACATCGAGGCGCAGGTGGCTGAAGTGGCGCTCACCGGCGACCTGAGTTATGGCGTGAACTGGTTCTTCGAGGAGGCGGTCAACGCGCCCGTGGAAAGTGGCGGGGCCGGATTGGCCAGCGCGCTCGGCCGCTCGATCTGGGGCAGCACCTCCGGTGTGGTTGGCAGTAGCGGGGTGGGCTGGACCTTCCTGGGCAAGAACGCGGCCGCGGTAATCAGCGCACTGGACAAGGTCACCAACCTGCGTCTGCTGCAGACCCCATCGCTGTTCGTGCGCAACAACGCCGAGGCCACCCTCAACGTCGGCACCAAGATTCCGATCAACTCGGTGTCGGTCAACACTGGCGTGGGCGACAATACCTACAGCCAGGTGCAGTATCTGGACACCGGTGTGATCCTCAAGGTACGTCCGCGCATTACCCGCGATGGCGTGGTGTTCCTCGATATCGTGCAGGAAGTCAGCTCGGCGGGCGCGACGCCGAACGGTTGCGATGCGACCAAGACCACCTGCAACCCGCCGATCAACACCCGCAAGATATCCACCGAGGCCGCCGTGCAGAGTGGCGATACCATCATGCTGGCCGGCCTGATCACCGACTCCAACGAGGATGGCTCCAACGGTGTCCCCGGTTTGAGCAGGATCCCGGTGGTGGGCGCACTGTTCGGACGGAAGACCCAGAAAAGCGCCCGCACCGAAGTGATCGTGCTGCTCACCCCCACGATCGTGCGCAACGCCCAGGAGTCGCGCAACCTCACCGACGAGTACAGCAGCCGCTTCCGCGCGATGGAGCCGTTCCCGAGCCATCCGAAGAAGAACTGAGCCGCCGTCGCGCTGCCACCGCAGCCGGCGCGCCTGCTACGCTGCGGCCAGGCGTCGGTCATCGTGACCGGCCGCTTCCCGTACGCCGCGCACAGGAGGACCGATGGGGACGATCGTGTTGCTGCCGATCGGGGTCGATGACAGCGCCCTGGACCGCTGCCTGGGCGCGCTGGATGCCGGCACCCCGGCCGACACCGCGCTGTGGCTGGCCGATGACGGCCAGGCCGGGCCACGCGCGCAGGCGGTGATCGCGCACTGGCTGGCACACACGCCGTTGCAGGCCGAGTACACCCGGCGCGCCAGCAGCATCGGCGAGGTCGCCCACCTGGATGAAATGCTGCGCGCCTGCGCAGGCGCGGATGTGGTGGTGCTGGCGCCCGACGCCATCCCCGCGCCGGGTTGGCTGCAGCAGCTCGATGCCTGCTTCGCGCGCGATGCCTCGATCGGCTCGGCCACCCCGTGGTGCAATGCCGGTGAGACCGCCGCATGGCCACGCCTGGGCGAGATCGACCCGGTGCCGGCCGACCTGGCGGCGATGGCCCAGGCCTGCGCAGCATTGCCGCCGATGCACCCGGAACTGCCCTCGGCCGTGACCCACGCGGTGCTGCTGCGCGCCAACGCGCGGCGCAAGGCCGGTGGACTGGACATGCACAGCTACGGGTCCTGGAACGCCGCGCTGGTCGACCTCAGCCTGCGCATGGCGGGCCTGGGCTGGCGCAATGCACTGTGCGAAACCGCGTTCGTCGCCCGCGCCAGCGAAGGCCGTGCGTTCGATGGCGACATGGACGCGCTCGGCACGCGCTGGCCCGGCTGGCAGCCGCGGCTGGCCGCGTTCCTGATGACCGACCCTCTGCGCCAGATGCGCGACACACTGCAGCAGCTGCACCGGCAGGCGATAATGCCGCGGTCCCAGGGCGATCTGTTCGCCGTGCCCGCCGCCCCACCGGAGTCACCTGCTTGAGCCTTGCCATTGCCGCGATCATCGTCAGCTACCAGAGTGCCAGCACCCTGGACAGCTGCCTGACCCGGCTGCGCGCCGCCCGCGGCGTGGTCGAGATCCGGGTGGTGGACAACGGGTCCAGCGACGGCACCCTGGAGATCATGCAGCGCCACGCCAGCGCCGACCCGCGCGTGCGTTTCATCGCTAATCCGGACAACCCCGGCTTTGCCGCCGCCAACAACCAGGGCGTGGCCGCCAGCCAGGCACCGTGGCTGGCCTTCATCAACCCGGACCTGATGGTCGACGCCGAGACCCTGGCGCAGCTGTGCGAGCGTGCGAGGGGCATCGGTGACTGCCTGCTGGGGGTCGAACAGGTCGATGAGCACGGCCAGCCCGATGCGGCGGTGCGCCGTCGCGATCCGGATTTCGGCGCGATGCTGCGCTCGCCCGGGCAGGGCGCGAAGCTGGCCCTCCCTGCTGATCCGAATCAGTCGCTGCAGCCGGTGCCGGCGCTGTCCGGCGCGCTGCTGCTGATGCCACGCACGCTGTTCGACCGCATCGGCGGCTGGGATGCCGGCTACCGCCTGCATGCCGAAGACCTGGACCTGTGCCGCCGGGTGCGCCAGGCCGGTGCGCTGGTGGCGATCGCCAATGACCTGAAGGTCGTCCACGTGCGTGGCGTCTCCAGTCGCTCGCGCCCGTTCTTCGTCGAGTGGCACAAGCATCGCGGCCTGTGGCGCTATTTCCGCAAGTTCGAAGCCGGCCAGCGCAGTCTGCCGGTGCAGGGCGCGGTGTTCGCCGCGATCTGGGCCCACGCGCTCGTGCAGATCCCGCGGCTGCTCCGCGCGCGCTGACCGCCGGGCGTTGGTCGGTACATCCGGGCAGGCGCATAATCCGGGCATGATCATCCAGTCCCTGCTCGACACCGACCTGTACAAATTCACCATGATGCAGGCGGTGCTGCATCAGCATCCCGGTGCCCAGGTCCAGTACCGGTTCAAGTGCCGCACCCCGGGTATCGACCTGGCCGCCTACATCGATCAGATCAACCAAGAGATCGATCACCTGTGCCGCCTGCGCTTCAGCGCCGACGAGCTCGACTACATGCGCGGGCTGCGTTTCGTCAAACCGGACTTCGCCGATTTCCTCGGTCTGTTCCACCTGGACCGCAAGTACATCGATCTGCGCCCGTCGGACAGCGTGCCCGGCGAGATCGACCTGAACATCACCGGCCCGTGGCTGCATACCATCCTGTTTGAAGTGCCGCTGCTGGCGATCATCAACGAGGTCTGGTTCCGCAACACCACCACGCCGGACTTCGCCGAAGGCGAGCGTCGCCTGCAGGCCAAGACCGCGCTGCTGCGCGATACCCCGGGCTTCGAGCTGTGCCGCATCGCCGATTACGGCAGCCGCCGCCGCTACTCGCGTGACTGGCATGCGCGCATGCTGCCGATGCTGCGCGAAGCGCTGGGTGCGCAGTTCGTGGGCACCAGCAACGTGCATTTCGCCCGCCTGTACGGCATGACCCCGCACGGCACCATGGCCCACGAATACCTGCAGGCGTTCCAGGCGCTGGGGCCGCGGCTGCGCGATTCGCAGGTGGCCGCGCTGGAATCGTGGGCGCGCGAATACCGCGGCGACCTCGGCATCGCGTTGTCCGACGTGGTCGGGCTGGACGCCTTCCTGCGCGATTTCGACATGTATTTCTGCAAGCTGTTCGATGGTGTGCGCCACGATTCCGGCGATCCCTTCGCCTGGGGCGACCGCATGCTGGCCCACTTCCAGGACCGTCGCGTGGATCCGCGCAGCAAGGTGCTGGTGTTCAGCGATGGCTTGAACATCGAGAAGGTGATGCAGCTGTTCGACTACTTCCGCGGCCGCTGCCAGGTCGCTTTCGGTGTCGGCACGCACCTCACCAACGACCTCGGCCCGACCCCGCTCAACATCGTCATCAAGATGGTCCGCTGCAACGGCCAGCCGGTGGCCAAACTCAGCGATTCGCCGGGCAAGAGCATGTGCGACGACCCCGGCTACCTGGCCTATCTGCGCCAGGTATTCGAACTTTCACCTGAGTGAAACGCGCACAAAAGCAACAATGAAGTGCACCTTGGGGCAATAAGTGACGCACAGCGTCACTTTTCTTAGGAAATGTGATCCACATCACGTTGCACTGGCTAGCTCTCGCCACTTGGCCTACGATTTGCGTGATGGAAGTCACACTCGTTGGTCATCACAGGGAGCTGTCCGGTGAAGGTTCTATCTGTTTTCGGTACCCGTCCTGAAGCGATCAAGATGGGACCGCTGGTCCGGGCGCTGCACGCCGCGCCGGATATCGAGTCCATTGTCTGCATCACCGGGCAACACCGTGCGATGCTTGATCAGGTGATGTCGCTGTTCGACATCCAGCCCGATCACGACCTCGATGTGATGGTGGCCAACCAGACCCTCAACGGGCTGTGCTCGCGCCTGTTCGCCAAACTCGATGCCCTCTACGAACAGGTACAGCCGGACCGGGTGCTGGTGCACGGCGATACCAGCACGGCCATGACCGCGGCATTGGCCGCTTTCCAGCGCCGCATCCCGGTGGGGCATGTCGAGGCCGGCCTGCGTACCGGCGACCTGCAGCAGCCGTGGCCGGAAGAAATGAACCGCCGCGTCATCGACGTGGTCGCCGACCATCTGTTCGCCCCGACCGACAGCTCGCGCTACAACCTGGAACAGGAAAACCTGGCCGGGCGCATCAGCGTGACCGGCAACACCGTCATCGACGCGCTCAAGCAGACCGTGGAGCGCATCGACCAGGATGCCGCGCTGCGTGCATCGATCGATGCGCAGTTCCCGTTCCTGCAGGCCGACCGCAAGCTGCTGCTGGTCACCGGCCACCGCCGCGAAAACTTCGGCGGCGGCTTCGAGAACATCTGTCGCGCGCTGGCCGAACTGGCGCAGCGTCCGGACCTGCAGATCGTCTACCCGGTGCATCTCAATCCGAACGTGCAGGGGCCGGTGCATGCGCACCTGGGCGGCCTGGACAACGTGCACCTGATCGCACCGCAGGATTACCTCAACTTCGTCCGCCTGATGCAGCGCGCGCACGTGGTGCTGACCGACTCCGGTGGGGTGCAGGAAGAAGCCCCGGCGCTGGGCCGGCCGGTGCTGGTGATGCGTGATGTCACCGAGCGGCCCGAAGCGGTGCAGGCCGGCGTTGTCCGCCTGGTCGGCACCGATCCTGCGCGGATCGTGGCGGCCGTGCATGCCGCCTGCGATGCGCCGCAGGTGGCGGCGCACTTCATCGCCGACGCCAGTCCGTACGGCGATGGCCGGGCCTCGGCGCGGATCGTTGCTGCATTGCG
Source organism: Stenotrophomonas sp. Ste86 (assembly GCF_024519465.1). Taxonomy (GTDB): domain Bacteria; phylum Pseudomonadota; class Gammaproteobacteria; order Xanthomonadales; family Xanthomonadaceae; genus Stenotrophomonas. Next base: position 143,881 of record NZ_JALJRW010000007.1, read on the forward strand.
TGGTCAGCGGTTCGACGAGTTTGTGGCCGCCCACGCCGTCCCGATGTCCCACACCTCCCTTTCAGAACTGACGCCATGACCAACACCATCCGTAGTACCGCACGCTTCCCCAAGGTATTACCGCTGGTCTTGGCCTTGGCCTTCCCACTCAGCCCTGCGATGGCGGCCGACACCGCCGCCGGGCAGTTCAGCGAGTGGGCCGGCGATGCCACGGTGACCCGCAGCATGACCCTGCGCGAGCTGGGCTTCCGCCAGCCGATCACGCTCAGCGGGCAGGAAAGCCAGCGCGAGATCTACCTGCCGGTACCGGCAGGCGTGCCGACCCGCGACGCGCAGCTGCAGCTCGATGGCCGCTACGTGCGCGGGCATACCGGGCGCAGCTCGGGGCTGTGGTCGGTGGATGGCGACCCGGTCGCCGCGCGCTCGATCACCGATCCGCAGGGCGATGCCAGCCAGCTGCTGGCCATCGACGGCCTGCCGCGCGACAACGGCTTCGTGCGGGTCAATGTGGGCTGGTGGTCGGTCGTATCCGACTACCGCTGCGCCGACCAGAGCGCGCCAGCCAACGTGCTGCGGCTGTCGCCGGATTCGCGTTTCAGCTACCGCTTCGATGGCCGTGCCGTGAATACCGTCGCCAAGGCCTGGGGCGCATTGCCGGCACGGGTGCGGCTGCTGGTCGATGGCAAGGCGCTGCAGGCACCGGCCTATGACGCCGCCTGGCGCGTCGGTGCGGCATTGCGCAACGGCGGCAAACAGGTCGAGGTGGTAGCGCTGCCGGCAGTGGGCAGCACGGTCGACCTGACCGGCATCAGCATCCCCGCCAGCCTGCAGGGCGTGCCGGCCTACGCCGCGCTGGCCGCCGGCGGCGCGCAGCATCGCATCGCCAGCCTGGCCGAAGTGGGCGCGCTGCTGTCGCTGCGCGACAGCGGTCCGCTGGCGGTGGATGTGGCGATCAGCAGTGATCCGCTGCGCGCCGGCGTGCGCGCCGCGCTGGATGCACTGGCCACCGAAGTAGGCGCCAGCAGCAGCGATGCCGCCGCCGCGTTCAGTGCCTGGCGCGGTAGCGACATGGCCGCGCTGGAGAAAGGGCCGGGCAACGCGTCGGTGAGCGTGGCCGCCGTGGCCGGGCGTCCGACCCTGGTGGTGGCCGCTGCGGCGGGCGGCAAGGTTGCCGGCCTGCTCAGCGAGCAGTGGCGCAACTACGCCCTGGGCCGCGAGCTGCAGGTGGCCCAGGCCAGCCCGGCGCCGGTCAAGCAGGATGCCGTGCTGCTCAGCCGCCTGGGCAATATCGCCGGTACGCTGGATATCGTGACCCGTGGCGACCGCAGCGCCACCTTCGAGCTGGGCGCGCTGTCGGCCGATGGCCGACTGCCCGACCAGGTGGTGATCGACGTCTCGGCCGCCCCCAACGCGGCCGGGCAGGGCGCGGTGGCGAGCATCTATTTCAACGACTACCTGCTCGGTGCCAAGGTGCTGGCCACCGACGGCAAGCCGCAACGGCTGACCGCCAAGGTGCCCGCCTATGCACTGGCGGCCCGCAATGAAGTGAAGATCAGCTTCCTGCGCCAGCCGGCGCGGCCGTACTGCCACGACCCGGCCACCGCGTTCCCGGTGTCGATCCTGCCCAGCAGCCACCTGACCCTGGCCAAGCGCACGCTCGACAGTGATTTCATCGGGGCCGCCGGCCAGCTCGCACACGCCAATGAGGTGTTCGTCCCGGCGACCTGGCTGCAGGACGCCCCGACGTCGCTGGACAAGGTGATCGCCATCGCCAGCGCGGTGGGCGTGTCGCCGCAGGCGGCGGAACTGAAGGTGGTGGCGGCCGGCAGCGCGATCAGCCCGGGCCAGCCGTACCTGGCCTTCGCCCTGGCCCCGTCCGGCATTACGGCGGCCGGACTCAAGGACGGTCGCCTGGTGGTCAATGGCGGCGACGCGCCGCTGCTCGACGTGGCCGGACTCGACCACGCCGCCGCTGTGCAGGTCGTGGACGGCGGTGGCCACATCGGCGTGCTCTACAACGACCTTGGCCAGCAGGGGCCGTCGCTGGAGGCCCCGTTCCGGCTGCTGCGCGGCGACCTGGCCGTGCTCGATGGCAGCGGTGTCGTCAGCGATTTCGACAGCAAGGACCCCTATGGTGCCCGCGTGGCCGATGCCGGCAACCCGCAGCCGGTGTGGCAGCAGCACATGGTGTGGCTGCTGGTGCTGGTCGGGCTGGTGGTGTTCGCGCTGCTGGCCGCACGCGTCGCGCAGATCCGTCGTCGCCGCAAGTCCGGCAGCAGCGGGCACTGATCGGCCGTGAACGGTCTCCCCTGGGATATCCACCTGGCCAACTACTACGCCGCGCTGGAAACAGCCGCGGCGGTGGTAGCGGTGCTGATCCTGATCTCCAGCCTCGATGACCTGTTCATCGACGTCTGGTACTGGATCCGCGAAAGCTGGCGCACCCTGACCGTCAAGAAACGCCGCGACTACCGCCCGCTGACCCAACAGGATCTGCTGCAGCGGCCGGAGCAACCGCTGGCGATCATGGTGCCGGCGTGGGCCGAGTACGACGTGATCGCGCAGATGGTGGAAAACATGATCGATGTACTCGACTACCGCGAGTACATCGTTTTCGTGGGTACCTATCCCAACGATGCCGAGACCATCGCCGAAGTGGAGCGCATGCGTCGCCGTTACAAACGCCTGCGCCGGGTCGAGGTGCCGCATGCCGGGCCGACCAGCAAGGCCGACTGCCTGAACTGGCTGATCCTGTCGATCTTCGATTACGAGAAACGCCACGACATCGAATTCGCCGGGGTGGTCCTGCATGACAGCGAAGACGTGCTGCACCCGATGGAGCTGCGCTTCTTCAACTACCTGCTGCCGCGCAAGGACATGATCCAGCTGCCGGTGACCTCGCTGGACCGCGAGTGGTACGAGCTGATCGCCGGTGTCTACATGGACGAGTTCGCCGAGTGGCACGCCAAGGACCTGGTGGTGCGCGAAAGCGTGTCCGGCATGGTGCCGTCGGCCGGCGTGGGCACCTGCTTCTCGCGCAAGGCGCTGCTGGCGCTGAGCGCGGCCACCGACAACCAGCCCTTCAACAACGACAGCCTGACCGAAGATTACGACGTCGGCGCGCGGCTGGCGGCGATGGGCATGCAGTCGATCTTCGCCCGCTTCCCGGTCCAGTTCCGCGTGCGCCGCCCGTCGTGGTTCGGCTGGGGGCCGGTGCGCGAGAGCACCCAGTCGATGGCGCTGTGCGTGCGCGAATATTTTCCCGACAACTTCCGTGCCTCGTACCGGCAGAAGGCGCGCTGGGTCCTGGGTATCGGCCTGCAGAGCTGGGAGACGCTGGGTTGGCGCGGCTCGCTGGCGACCAAGTACCTGCTGGCGCGCGATCGCAAGGGCATCATCACCTCGTTCGTCAGCATCCTCGCCTACTTCATCTTCCTGCAGCTGCTGCTGTTCTGGGTGCTGAAGATGACCGGGCTGTGGCATACCCAGTTTCCGACCATCTTCCAGGCCGGCACGTGGCAGATGAACATCGCCCTGATCACCACCGCCGCGCTGGCCTCCCGCGTGGTGCAGCGCTTCTACTTCGTCAATCTCCTGTATGGGTGGGAACATGCGTTGATGTCGATCCCGCGCATGGTGGTCGGCAACATGATCAACTTCATGGCCACCGCGCGCGCGTGGCGGATGTTCCTGCTGTACCTGCTGTTCGGCAAGCGCATGGTGTGGGACAAGACCATGCATGATTTCCCCAGCGCCTCGCAGCTGGTGCAGACCCGCAAGCGGCTGGGCGAACTGCTGACCACCTGGCAGGCGGTCGAACCGGAACGGCTGGAACAGGCACTGCAACAGCAGCAGGGCGGCCGCCAGCAGCCGTTGGGCCGCATTCTGGTGTCGCAGGGCTGGCTCGACGATGAGACCCTGGCCGAGGCGATTGCCTTCCAAAGTGATCTGCCGCGCGCGTTGATCGACGTGGACTACCTGCGGGCCGGCGTGTTCCCGTTGTCGGTGGAAGCCTGCGTGCAGTGGCGCCTGCTGCCGCTGCCGGGCACCACGCCCGGCACCCTGTCCATCGCCGTGGCCAACCCGCTGAACGGGGCCGAGCAGGCGCAACTGCTGCAGGATGTGGAGGCCACCGCGCTGGAGCAGTCGATCGCGCGCGAAAGCGAAGTCAATGCCGGCCTGCGCCTGATCAGTGGCGAAAGCTACCGCATCGATGCGGTGCCGCTGTTGGGTGATCTGCTGGTGGAAATGCGCTTGATCGCACGCGACCAGTTCGAACGCGTGCTGGACGAGTACAAGCCGCAGCGCGATGGCCGCATCGGCGACTACCTGGTCAAGCACGGCGTGGCCACCGAGGCGGCCATCGCCGAAGCGGTACGCGAGCAGCACCGCCGTTCCGGCCAACCCCAGTACAGCGCAGACGGAGAGCTGAAGGCATGAGGACCACCCTGCTTTCGAGCGTGATCGCGCTGGGCCTGTTCGGCCTGGGCAGTGCCGGCGTGCACGCACAGGAATCGCTGCCGCTGGCCGGCAATGCCTACCGCATTGCCGAGCAGGCCTTCGGCGCCTACGAGCGCGGCGACTACCCGCAGGCCTATCGCAACGCCACCGAAGCGGCGCGCCTGCGCCCGGACCTGGCGCGGCTGCGCCTGCTGCAGATCTACGCGGCGCAGAAGCTCGGTCGCAACGACGAGGCACGCGCGCTGGCCCAGCGCGCGATCGCCGACGGCATCAACGACCCGGCGTTGCCGGGGCTGGCGAGCGCGCCGCGTACGAGCAGTGGCGTGGCAGGCGCAGCGCGTGTCACCACCGCCGCCAGACCCACCGCTGCCGAGCTCGCCTACCAACGGGCTTTCGCGCTCGCCACCCAGGCCTACGAGGCCTACAACAACGACCGCATGACCGAAGCGGCCAGCAAGGCCGAACAGGCGTTCCGCCAGCAACCGCAGCAGGGTGCGTGGGCAACGCTGTGGGTGGCGTCACTGGAAGCGCAGCAGCAACTCGAGCAGGCCGATGCCGCCGCCGCGACGGCGATCCAGCTGGGCGCACCGAACGTGGGCGACCTGCAGGCCAAGCGGGTTGCGCTCGGCCGCCAACGCGCGGTCAAGCCGGCGCAGGAAGCCTACCAGGCCCTCATCGCGCAGGATTTCGGCGCGGCAACCGGCTTTGCCAGGCAGGCGGTGGAGCGTGCGCCCGACGTCGCCTCGCACCGACTGCTGCTGATGACCGCGCAGATGCTCGATGAGCAGCTGCCGGCGGCCGAAGCTACCGCCGACCAGGCCCTGGACAACGACAGCGACGACACCGTCGCACTGGTGATGCGCGCCTACCTGCGCCAGCGGCAGATGAAATCCGCGCAGGCCAATGCAGACTTCGATGCCGCGCTCAAGCAGGACTGGCTGGACGCGCAGCAGCAACGCAACGTGCGTCTGCTGGCCGTGGACGCGGCACTTGCCGCCGGCGACCACGAGCGTGCCGCACGCCTGCTGCAGCCGCTGCAGCAGGACAGCGACGCCGACCTGGATGCCGACAGCCGCAAGGCGATCGAGCAGGCGGTGGTTGCGCGGGGCAAGGCCTTGCGCCACCCGCATGCCGCCACCGACCTGAGCCTGAGCGCGTACCCGGCACCGTTCCAGCAGTGCCGCGATACGCCCTACGGCACCCAATGCGAAGTGATGCCGGCCGATCTGCAGGGCGAGGGCGGCGCATCGCAGCGGGCCTATGCCGCCTTCGGTCGCCAGGACTACCAGGAAGCCATCCGGCAGGCGCAGCAGGCGCTCACCGATGATCCGGACAACCTCACCCTGCAGGCGCTGCTCACCACCACGCTGTCGGCCGGCGACCGCGCGCAGGCCGCGCAGGCGCGCCAGCGGCTGGATGCTGCCCTGGCCGCCAAACCGAATGATGCCAGCCTGCTGATGCAGCGCGGTTACCTCAACCAGCGGGTCGGCGAGCCTGAACAGGCCCTGGCCGATTTCCGCGCGGCCGAGGCCACCGGCAAGGCGCCGCCAACCGTGTTGCTGGACCAGGCCTATGCCAGCGCCGCCAGCGGCGACAACCGCCAGGCGGTCACCCTGTTGCGCGGTGCCATCGACAGTGCCGACGCCGGTACGTTGAAGCTGGACAAGGCGCAGCGCTACAACACCCGCAGCTCCATCGCCAACCTGTCGCGCGAGTGGGGCATCATCGCCTCGGCCGGCTATCGCGGTGCACGCCAGGCCGCCACCAACCTGGGCGGTGCGGCGATCAGCACGCCGGGCGATTCGGTGTTCGGCACGCTGGAAGCCTTCTGGCGGCCCTCGGCGACCAACACCCGGCACGGCACGCTGGAAGCCTATGCGCGCATCGCCAACACGCTCTACGACGGTGGCGGCACGTTCGAATCGATCAAGGCCGTGGACCCGTGTACGGGCGTGGCGACCGACGATGCACGTGAACGCGCCGAGCGCCTGAGCCGTTCGCGTTCGATCGCCGGCTGGCCGTCCACCATCGCCTCGTTCGGTGTGCGCTACGCGTTCGGCCAGACCGGCCTGAGTGCCGGCATCGAGCGCCGTCAGTTCGTCGGTACCGCCACCCGCAACGGCGGCATCTATCCCGATTCGGCGGCGATCCAGTGCCGCATCCAGGTCGAGTCGAACCGGCCGCTGCAGATCAACACGCTGGCCCGCTATCGGCTGGACAGCAACGCCGGCGGCTGGATGTCCTATCTCACCTACGGCTTCTACAAGGGCACCGGGGTCCGCACGGACGTCAACCAGTGGTGGACCGTCAGTGGCTACGCCCAGGCCGGCTACACCTGGGACGACAACGACGCGCACTTCACCATCGACAGTCTGGATGCCAACGGCGATCCGGCCCAGCGCATCCTCGCCTCCGACGGTCACCTGCGCCGCCAGCAATGGTTCGGCGCGGCCGAAGTGCGGGCGGGGCGCAGCTACCGCTTTGGAGCAGACCAGACCCGTTGGGTAGTCAATCCCTACCTGGTGGTGGGCGCGGACTGGATCGACCAGCGTTCCAAGGTGCGCGGCATCGAGTACCCGTTGATCGGCGTGCAGTCCTTCAACCTGTCCGATACCGCCAGCAGCTGGTCGCTCGGCGCCGGCCCGGGGATCGGCGTGCGCTACTGGTTCCGCGAAGACCATTACAACGCCGCGCGTTCGTACCTGGACCTGGGCGTGCAGTACCGCTTTGCCATCGGCGGCGGCGATACCCAGCGTGCCAAGGGCCTGTTCGCCACGGCCACGCTCTACTACTGATCATGCAGAAGGAATTGACGATGACCCTTGACCGTCGCAACGCCCCCCCGGCCCGACCGCTGCTGCGGGCCGTACTGTGCACCGCGCTGCTGGCCGCGGCGCCGCTGTCGGCACTGGCACAGGCCGCACCCGCGCCTGCTGCCGCCCCGGCCAGCCAGGATTCGTCCATCGTGATGATCGGCAAGGACGGCTGGCTGTTCCCGGCCTGGGGCAGCCTGACCGAGGTCGATGCCCCGGCGATCAACCGCAACACCCAGCTGATCGCGCAGGCACGCGCCGCGCTCGCCGCGGCGGGGGTCAAGCTGGAAGTACTGGTGCTGCCGGACAAGGCGCTGTTCTACGAAGACAAACTGCCCGATGGCAAGCGCATGAGCGATGCCGTGCGGGGTCGCTATGCGCTGGTCCACGACGGCCTGGTGAAGGCCGATGTCCCCGCGGTGGATGCACTGCAGGTGCTGCGCCAGGTCAAGCAGGGGGGCCAGGACGTGTTCTACCGCAGCGACCAGCATTGGACCCAGCCGGCCGCCGATGCGGTCGCCGTGGCGGTGGCCGCGCAGGTCCGCCAGCAGGTGCCACAGCTGGAGGGGCAGGCCGGTAGCGGCATGGCACTGGGCAGCGAGATCAAGGAACGCCGCTTCGGCGACCTGGCCGAGCTGTTCCTCACCGATGACCAGCGCAAGGCCATTGGCCGGGACACCTTCACCGTGCGCCGCCAGGCCGAACAGCAGTCGCTGCTCGACGACGCGCCGGCACCGGTGCATGTCACCGGGCACAGCATGGTGCAGCCGTATTTCGGTTTCCCGCAGAAACTCTCCAACGTGCTCGACCGGCCGGTGTCGGTGAACTGGAAGCCGGGCAACGTCGGGCACTGGGTGATGCTGCTGGAGTATCTGGAATCGCCCGAATTCCGCCAGCACAAACCCCAGGTACTGGTCTGGCAGATGTTCGAGCCGTCCTACGTGCAGGGTCCGGAGGCGCGCGGCCAGTGGGACAACGCCTCGATCATGACCCCGCAGCAGTGGACCGCGCGCTTGAACAAGGCACTGGGGCAGTAAGGCGATGAGTGCACGTCCCGGCGCGCCTGCGCCCCTGCCACCGGCCGCGCCGGCCCGTGCCCACATCGCCACCGCGGTGGTGGTGATCGCGCTGCTGCTGATCGGCCTGCTTGCCGGCGGCTGGATGCTGGGCCATGCCAGGCTGCCGGCCGGCTCGCTGGCACCGGCGCGCTGGGCCGACGGCGCGGCGGGCCGCGCGATCAACGATGCGCTCAAGCTGCCCGTGCAGGCCCAGGCCGATCGGGTCACGGCCGCGCTGCGCTATCGCCTGCTCGGCGACCTCGGACCGCAGGTGGCGCTGGGCTGCCCGGACTGGCTGTTCTACCGCGATGGGCTGCGTCCGCAACCGGGCGCGGGCGCGGACGTGTTCACCCAGCGCGTGCGGCTGATGCAGCACTGGTCGAGCCAGCTCAAGGCGCAGGGCGTGCAGCTGCTGGTGGTGGTGGTGCCGGACAAATCGCGGATTGAACAGGCCCACACCTGCGGGCTGCGCACCTCGACCGCGATGCGTGCGCGCCTGGGCCAGTGGCAGCAGGCGCTGCGCGCTGCGCAGGTGCCGTCCACCGATCTGCTGCCGGTGCTGCAGGACGGGACGGCGCCGATGTTCTTCCGCACCGACGTGCACATGAACCGGATCGGCGCCCAGCGCGCCGCCGATGCCGTGGCCGGCGCCGCGCTGCCGCTGCTGGGGGGGCAGGGCGGGCAGGCCTTCGACGTGGGCGCGCCGGGTCCGGCCAAGCCGCGCATGGGCGACCTGATCGTGCTGGCCGGACTGGAACACGCACCACCGGCATGGCGACCGGCGCTGGACCGCGAGCCGGAGCAGGTGATCACCCCACTGCGCAGCGGTGGCCTGCTCGATGACACCCCGCCGGTGGAGGTGCTGCTGCTGGGCAGTTCCAATGGCCGTCGCAGCCTGTTCGCCGAACGCCTGGGCCATGCGCTTGGGCGCGAAGTGTGGAACCAGAGCCTGGATGGCGGCCAGTTCTCCGGCGCGCTGCTGGCGGCCTGGCCGCAGCGCGCGCAGTGGCCGCCGACAGTAAAGCTGGTGGTCTGGGAATTTTCTGAAATGGCCCTGTCCTTGCCGTTGACCGACGGTGAGCAGGCAACGCTGGCCGAGATCCACTGAGCGCTACGGACGATGCTTTTCAACTCCTTCCTGTTCCTGCTGGTCTTCCTGCCGATCGCGCTGGGCGTGCACTACGCCTTGGGTGCGGTGCGGCCGCGCCTGGCCGCGCTGTGGCTGTGCGTGGCCTCCATCGTGTTCTACGGCTGGTGGAACCCGCAGTTCGTGGTGCTGCTGTCCGGCTCGATCGTGTTCAATTACCTGATCAGCCTGGTGATCCTGTCACTGGCCAAGCGACCGAAGCTGCAGCTGCTGGCCACCGCGCTGGGCGTGGCCGCCGACCTGTTGCTGCTGGTGCACTACAAGTATTTCGCGGCGATGGTGAACTTCGTCGGCGAGATGGGCTTCAACGTCGGCCCCATGGATGCGCTGATCCTGCCGCTGGGCATTTCCTTCTTCACCTTCACCCAGATCGGCTACCTGCTCGACTGCCGCGCCGGCGTGGTCAACGACCGCAGCCCGCTCAGCTACGTGCTGTTTGTGACCTTCTTCCCGCACCTGATCGCCGGGCCCATCCTCCACCACAAGGAGATGATGCCGCAGTTCAGCAAGCGCGAAACCTACCGCTTCCACGCCGACAACCTGTCGGTGGGCGGCATGCTGTTCGTGATCGGGCTGGCCAAGAAAGTGCTGCTGGCCGACACCATCGCCCCGTATGCCGATGCCGGTTTCGTGTCCACCGGCGATGTCCAGTTCTGGGGCGCGTGGGCCACCGCGCTGAGTTACGCGCTGCAGCTGTACTTCGATTTCTCCGGCTATTCGGACATGGCACTGGGGCTGGCGCGGATGTTCGGCATCCGGTTCCCGCTGAACTTCAATTCGCCGTACAAGGCGACCAGCGTGATCGATTTCTGGGCGCGCTGGCACATGACCCTGACCCGCTACATCACCGCCTACCTGTACTACCCGGTGGCCATGGCCGTGACCCGCTGGCGCACCCGCCATGGCCGCGCCACCGGCCCGACCGCAGTGGCCTCGGCCGGCGGCTTCCTGTCGATGATCGTGCTGCCCACGGTGTGGGCGATGGGCCTGGCCGGCATCTGGCACGGCGCCGGGCTGCAGTTCTTGATCTTCGGCCTGCTGCATGCCGGCTACCTCTCCATCAACCACGCCTGGCGCGTGTTCGTCGGCGGCCGCAAACCGGCCGCATTGCGCCAGCTGCGCTGGTACCAGCACGCCGGCTACGTGCTGCTGACCTTCGGCGCGGTGCTGGTGGCCCAGGCGTTCTTCCGTGCCGATGGCGTGCACGATGCCTGGGAACTGGTGCAGGGCATGTTCGGCGTCCGTGGCTGGGAAAGCGTGGAGCAGCTGGGCTACCTGGGCGGCATGGGCCTGGCCGACGGCTGGCGGCTGCTGATGGGTCATCATCTGCAGCTGGTGTACATCGTGGTACTGCTGGTCATCGTCTGGGCCACGCCCAACGCGCAGCAGATCATGGGCGTGTACTCGCCCTCGCTGGCAAAGCCCAACCCGGCGCCGCGTGCGTGGATGCGCTGGCAGCCGAACCTGCCGTGGCTGGGCGTCATGCTGCTGATGTTGCTGCTGTGCCTGCTGAGCCTGCACAAAGAATCCCGTTTCCTCTATTTCCAGTTCTGACAAGGTGAACCCGATGGATATCCAGACCCTCCAGACCCAGTTGATCGACATCGTCGAGGCGGTGATCGGCACCCGCGTGCAGCCGGACGAATACATGGAGTCGCTGTTCGACTCGATGTCCAAGGTGCAGCTGATGGTTGAGGTCAAAGACCGCCTCGGCGTGACCCTGCCGGTGGATGAGATCGATGCACTGGTCGACTCGGTGCAGGTGCTGGCCGACTACGTGGCCGCGCACCAGCGCTGAGCCGTATCCCCCCTGCAGGAGCTGCGCGCATGCGATTCGATTTCGACCACTGCCGTTTCGTCGACCTGGACCATGCCGCGCATGCGCCAGCGCTGCACGATGCCGACGGCACGCTGGACTGGGCCGCACTGCATCGCGCCACCCTGGACTGGATCGTGCGCGCGCAGGTCGCGGGGGTCCGGCCGGGGTTTGCCCTGGTGATCTCCGGGCACAAGCAGTCCGCCTTCGTGGTGGCCATGCTCGGCTGCCTGCAAATGGGCGTCACCTACGTGCCGGTGGACACCATCAATCCGCCCGCGCGGTTGCAGCGCATCACCCAGCTGACCCATGCCGGTGCGGTCTACGATGCGGCCACCGATACCTTCGGGCCGGGCGCTGATGCACCGCGCGCGTTGCGCGTGCCGGACCTGGCCTACATCATGTTCACCTCCGGCAGCACCGGGGATCCCAAGGGCGTGCAGATCGGCCGCGACAGCGTGGCGCTGTTCACCGGCTGGATCCGCGACTGCCTGCAGCTGGGCCAGGCACCGGCGTTCCTCAACCAGATGCTCTTCAGTTTCGACTTCTCGCTGTTCGACCTGTGCGGTGCGCTGGGCCTGGGCGGCAGTTGCGTGCTGTGCCCGCGCGAGGTGATCGCCGACAGCGAGCGTTTCGTCGACCACCTGCGCCACTCGGCGGTGGCGGTGTGGGCCTCCACGCCCTCGTTCGTGCGCCAGCAGATGCTCAACCCGCGCTTCAATGCCGAGCATCTGCCGTCGTTGCAGGTATTCGTGTTCGGCGCCGAATCGTTGACCCCGCGCGTGGCAGAGGAATTGTGGGCGCGCTTCCCGCAGGCGCGCATCATCAATTCCTACGGCCCCACCGAGGCGACCTGTTCGACCACCTGGGTCGAGATCGATCCGGCCTTGCGCGCGGCCGCCCCCAACCCGTTCCCGATCGGCGTGGCCAAGCCCTATGCGGAGGTGTTCATCGACGATGGCGAAATCTGCATGGCCGGCGACCACGTCATGCGTGGCTACCTGGATCGTCCGGACCTGGACCAGGGCGTGCTGTTCGACCACCACGGCAAGCGCGCCTACCGCAGTGGCGACCTCGGCGATCTTGACGAACAGGGCCGGGTGTATTTCCGCGGCCGCAAGGACGACCAGATCAAGCTCAACGGCTACCGCATCGAGCTGGCCGAAGTGGACGCCTGCCTGTCCACGCTGGACGGCGTGGTGGCGGGTGCGGCGGGGGTGCTGCGCCGCCCCGACGGCAGCCTGGTGCGGATGATCGGCTTCGTCGAACTGGCCCAGCCCGGCGACGGCCTGGTGCAGCCGCTGCCGGCCGCGCTGCAGGACTGGAAGGAACAGCTCGGCCGCCGCGTTCCGCCCTACATGATTCCCTCCGAACTGATCGCCGTGGATGCGTTGCCCACCGGCAACAGCAACAAGGTCGACCGCAGACAACTGGAGCAGCGCTATGCCTTGGCGCGCACGCTCCGCAGCCAGGAACCCAGACCATGAAGCTCCCCCTGATCCCGCTCGCCGCCGCCTTGTTCGCGCTTTCCCCGCTGGCCGCCCACGCGCAGCAGGGGGGCCAGGAAGGCCGTCTCGCGCAGCTGTATGCGCCGCGGCCGCCGGCCGGTTCGGCCTTCGTCCGCGTGCTCAACCCGGGCAGCGCCGCGCTCAAGGTCGCCGTCGGCAACGGTGCCGAGCAGAGCATCGGCCCCGCCACCCGCGCCACCCGCTACGCCATCGTCGAAGGCGGCAAGCCGTTCAACCTGCGCGTGGCCGGCAAGGCCCGCAGCCAGGCCCAGGTCGCCGCCGGCAGCTTCACTACGCTGGTGCTGGATGCGTCCACGCCGACCAAACCGCTGGCGGTATTGGCCGATGGCGGCGGCACCAGCGACGCGCTCAAGGCCGAGATCCGGTTCTACAACCTCGCCAGCGGCTGCACACAGGGCCGCCTGGCCATGGTCGACAAGGGCGCGGTGGTGTTCCCGGCCGTCGCGGCCGGCAGCAGCAGCGCGCGCGGCATCAACCCGGTCAAGGCGCGCCTGGTCGCTGGCTGCGGCAGCAAGGACAGCGCACCGCTGGCGCTGCCGGCGCTGCAGCCTGGCGATCACTACAGCCTGTTCCTGACCGGCACGGCCGCTGCCCCGGTGCTGCAGGGCCAGCTGAGCGGCACCGATGCGGTGGGCCGCTGATCCCATGTCCGAGCGTTCCGTTTTCCGCGACGACCACGCCCTGTTCCGCGCGCAGGTGCGTCGCTTCATCGACAGCGACATCGCGCCGCATTACGCACAGTGGGAGCGCGATGGCATCACCCCGCGGTCGCTGTGGCGCGCCGCGGGCGAGGCCGGCCTGCTCAACTGCCAGCTGCCCGAGCCCTACGGCCTGGGCGGCGACTACGGGCATGCCGCGTGCGTGACCGAAGAACTGGCGCGCGCCAATTACCTGGGCATCGGTTTTTCGATCCATTCGGACATGGTGGCGCCGTACCTGATGCAGTACGGCAGCGACGCACTGCGTGATGCATGGTTGCCGGCGATGGCGCGTGGCGAGGCGATCGGCGCCATCGCCATGACCGAACCCGGCGCCGGTAGCGACCTCAAGGCGATCCGCACCCGCGCCGAGCACCAGGGCGATCATTACCTGTTGAACGGCCAGAAGACCTGGATCACCAACGGCAGCAATGCCGATGTGGTGGTGGTGGTGGCGACCGTCGCGCCGGAGCTGGGTGCGCGCGGGTTGACGCTGTTCTGCGTGGACACTTCCTGGCCCGGCGTCACCCGTGGCGCGCCGATGCCCAAGATCGGACAGCACGCGCAGGACACCAGCGAGCTGTTCTTCGACAACGTGGTGGTGCCCGCGTCGCACCTGCTGGGTGAAGCGCAGCGCGGCTTCGATTATCTGGGTGAACAGCTGGCGGCCGAGCGGCTGGCCATCGCGCTGCGTGCGGCGGCCTCGGCCGAAGGCATGCTGGCCGAGACGGTGGCCTACGTGCGCCAGCGCAAGGCGTTCGGGCGCTTCCTGATCGACCACCAGAACACCCGCTTCGTCCTCGCCGATGCGGCCGCCAAACTGGCGATGCTGCGCAGTTTCCTCGACCAGTGCCTGGGCGAGCAGATGCAGGGGCGGCTGGATGCCACGATGGCGGCGATGGCCAAGCTCAACGCCACCGAACTGCAGGGCACGGTGCTCGATGACCTGTTGCAGCTGCATGGCGGCTACGGCTACAGCAGCGAGTACGGCATCGGTCGCGCCTGGACGGACGCGCGCGCGCTGCGCATTTTCGGTGGCAGCAGCGAGATCCTGCGCGAGATCATCGGCCGGACGCTGTAACCCGCGTACGGCACGAACCTGCCGGTACCGACTGTTGGTCGGTACCGGGGGACGCCCTACAGACCCCAGTGCCGGCGCAATGCCTTGGCCTGCGGCGTGTCCTGCGACAGCCACGGGTCCAGCGCGTACACCAGCACGTGTTCGGCACCGCTGTCGCGGGCCCAGGCCAGTTGCCGTTCGATGCGTGCGGCATCGGCGGTTTCGCCCTTGAACTGGGTGCCGTCGGTGTTCTCGCCGGGCAGTTCGCGGAACAGCTCCACGATCGCATCGAAGGCCACGCCGCGCTGTTTCAGCATCGCCAGCAGCGGCCGCAGTTCCTGCACATTGCCCGCACCGGCCACGCCGACCCCGTCCTGCACCATCGGCCGCAATGGCACCTGGTCGAGCAGACTGGCCCAGACCGTTTCCAGCCGTCCGCTGGTCTGCAGCCGGCTGAAATAGGTCGACACCGCGCAGTCGCCACCCTGTGCGTGCGCGGCCTGCTGCAGTCCATGCAGCCACTGCCCCAGCCATTGCACGCGCGCTGGATCGGCCCAGTGGTATTGCTCGATTTCATACGGCAGGTACCAGCCGCCGAAGGCCTGCAGACGCGCCCACGGTGCCTGTGCCAGCCACTGCTGCGCGCGCGTCAGGGTCTCGGCGAAGAACGCCTGCAGGGTGGCGTCATCGCCGCCGATCGCCTTCCACCACGACTGCTCGAACGGCAGGCCGACCCGCACGGTGATGCCCGCTTCACCCGCAGCGGTGAACAGCATCCGCAGGCTCGCATCGGGCAGCTGCCAATCGCCCTCGGGCGCGCCATGGATGCCGGTCCATTGCAGCACCAGCTGTCTGCAGCCCAGCCGCTTTGCCAGCTGCACCGAACGCTGCCAGTCGGCCATCGTCCAGTCCAGGTGGCTGCGCCAGGGCTGCAGGAAGGTGCCATCCACCTGCGCGGGCATCGAGCAGCCGGGCAGGGTGGCCAGCATGCCGACCGCCGGGGCCAGCAGTGCGGCACGCAGCAGGCGGCGGCGCAACGGCGAGCACGGATCGGCAGGCAGGCGGGCATCGGTCATGCCCCATCATCCCAGAGCCGCGTTGCGGAGGGGTGAACCGCCGCGCGCCGCGGCGGCGCCGCAGTCATTCCAGTGCGTAACGCAGCACGAACAACCCGGCTACCAGCCACACCGCCGGATGCACCTCGCGCCAGCGACCGGTGCCGGCCTTGAGCACCGCATAGGCGATGAAGCCGAAGGCCAGGCCGTTGGCGATGGAGTAGGTGAACGGCATCGCCAGCGCACACAGGGCGGCCGGCACCGATTCGGTCAGGTCGTTCCATTCCACGTCGACCAGCTCGCGCAGCATCAGCCCGGCCACGAACAACAGGGCTGGGGCAGTCGCGTAACCGGGCACCATCGCCGCCAGTGGCGAGAACAGCAACGCGGCCAGGAAGAGCGCGGCCACCACCAGTGCGGTCAGCCCGGTGCGGCCACCGGCCTGCACGCCCGAGGCGCTTTCGGCAAAGGCGGTGGTGCTGCTGGTGCCGAGCAGCGAGCCGGCCACGATCGCGGTGCTGTCGGCCAGCAATGCGCGGCCGAAACGCTTCTGCGCGCCCGGCAGCTTGAGCAGGCCCGCACGTCCCACCACGCCATACAGCGTGCCGGTGGCATCGAACACTTCCACCAGCACGAACACCAGCACCACCTGCAGCAGCACCGCGATGGGCGCGCCGCCGTCGTGATGCAGCAGGCCGGGCAGGTCCAGTTGCAGGAAGGTCGGGGCCAGGCTCGGCGGCAGCGAGATCAGCCCGTGGAACTGCACGTCACCGAGCAGCCAGGCCGCGCCGGTCACCGCCAGGATGCCGATCAGGATCGCACCGCGCACCTTGCGTGCTTCCAGGATCGCGATCAGCAGGAAGCCGGCCAGCGCCAGCAGCGGGGGTGCCGTATTGAGCGGGCCGAGTGCCACCAGGGTGTCGGTGTTGGCGATGATCACGCCGGACTTCTGCAGCGCGATGATCGCCAGGAACAGGCCGATACCGGCCACGATCGCCGCGCGCAGCGAGGCGGGAATGCCCGCCACCAACCACGCGCGCACGCCGGTCAGCGACAGCAGCAGGAACACCAGTCCGGAAATGAAGACCGCCGCCAAGGCCTGCTGCCACGGCAGCCCGGCGGCACCTACGACGGTGAAGGCGAAGAACGCATTCAAGCCCATGCCCGGGGCCATGCCGACCGGGAAGTTGGCGGCAAACGCCATCACCAGCGAGCCCAGCGCGGCGGCCAGACAGGTGGCGACGAACACCGCACCGGGATCCATGCCGGTGGTGGCCAGGATGTCCGGGTTGACGAAGACGATGTAGGACATCGTCAGGAAGGTGGTCAGGCCGGCCAGCAGTTCGGTGCGCACGGTGGTGCCGTGCTGCTGCAGCTGGAACAGGCGCTCGGGGAGGGACATGGGGGAATCTCGTGACGATAAGGCGTCATAACCAACGGTCGTGACCTACCGGAAAGCAAACGGCCGCGCAGTGCGCGCCTGTGTCATGACCAACGGTCATGACCTACCCAAATGCAAACGGCCGCGCAGTGCGCGGCCGTTTCTCGTTCCGTTACTTCAGCGCCTTGAAGCGCAGGCGCTTGGGCGCGGCGTCGTCGCCCATGCGGCGGCGCTTGTCTTCTTCGTACTCGCGGTAGTTGCCTTGGAAGAACTCCACGTGCGAGTCGCCTTCGAAGGCCAGGATGTGGGTCGCGATGCGATCCAGGAACCAGCGGTCATGCGAAATGACGAAGGTGTTGCCCGGGAACTCCAGCAGCGCATCTTCCAGCGCACGCAGGGTTTCGATGTCCAGATCGTTGGACGGTTCATCGAGCAGCAGCACGTTGCCACCCTGCAGCAGGGTCTTGGCCATGTGCAGGCGGCCACGCTCACCACCGGACAGCGAACCGACCAGCTTCTGCTGGTCCTGGCCCTTGAAGTTGAAGCGGCCGATGTAGGCGCGCGACTGGATCTCCACGCCATTGATGTTGAGGATGTCCAGGCCGCCGGCGATTTCCTGGAAGACGTTGTGGTTGCCCTCCAGCGCGTCGCGGCTCTGGTCCACATAGGACAGCTTCACGGTCGGGCCGACCACGATCTCGCCGGTATCGGGCTTTTCCTGGCCGGTGATCATCTTGAACAGGGTCGACTTACCGGCACCGTTGGGGCCGATGATGCCCACGATCGCGCCACCGGGCACCAGGAAGTTCAGGTCGTCGAACAGCAGGCGATCGCCGAACTTCTTGGAGACGTTCTTGAATTCCATCACCGCATTGCCCAGGCGCTCGCCCGGCGGGATGAAGATTTCATTGGTCTCGTTGCGCTTCTGGTAATCCACCGACTGCAGTTCTTCCAGGCGGGCCAGACGGGCCTTGCCCTTGGTACGGCCGCCCTTGGCATTCTGGCGCGACCATTCCAGTTCCTTCTGGATCGCCTTCTGGCGGGACTTTTCCTGGTTGTCTTCCTGTCGCAGGCGGTCGTCCTTCTGGGTCAGCCAGTCGGTGTAGTTGCCCTTCCACGGAATGCCGCGGCCGCGGTCCAGTTCCAGGATCCACTCGGCGGCGTTGTCCAGGAAGTAGCGATCATGGGTGACGGCCACGACGGTGCCGGTGTAGCGCGCCAGGAACTGTTCCAGCCATTCCACGGACTCGGCGTCCAGATGGTTGGTCGGTTCGTCGAGCAGCAGCATGTCCGGCTTCTGCAGCAGCAGGCGGCACAGCGCCACGCGGCGCTTTTCACCGCCGGACAGGGTGCCCACGACGGCCTCCCACGGCGGCAGGCGCAGGGCATCGGCCGCCACGTCCAGCTGGTTTTCCAGGGTGTGCGCATCGCCGGCGGCCAGGATCGCCTCCAGGCGCTCCTGTTCCTTGGCCAGCTTGTCGAAGTCGGCGCCTTCCTCGGCATAGGCCAGGTAGACGGCGTCCAGCTGGGCCTGGGCCTGCAGCACTTCGCCGACGCCTTCCTCGACCGCTTCACGCACGGTCTTGGTCGGGTCCAGCTCCGGTTCCTGGGCCAGGTAACCGACCTTGATGCCGGCCTGCGGGCGAGCTTCGCCCTCGAAGTCGGTGTCCACGCCGGCCATGATCTTCAGCACCGTGGACTTGCCGGAGCCGTTCAGGCCCAGCAGGCCGATCTTGGCACCCGGGAAGAACGACAGCGAGATGTCCTTGATGATCTGCCGCTTGGGCGGGACCACCTTGCTGACGCGGTTCATGGTGTAGATGTATTGCGAGGACATGAGGTCTCCGAAGGCGCAACCCTGCGCCCGTTCCGAGCGGAACAGGAACAGATGGATAAAAGGGGTACCCCCGATTATAGCCGGAAGCGATGACAGCCGCCGGTGGCCCCATGGGGCGGGGCTTGCCGCCGCCTGAATGGGCGGTCAAACGGCATGAACTGGAAACCGTTTCCAGCCGGAGACCGTTCAGATGACCTGCGCATGATGGAGCCATCAATCCACCAAGCGAGGCCAATCATGAGCATCAATCGATTTGTGGTCGGGGCCGTCGCCTCGCTGCTTGCCCTGGGTGCAGTGGCCCCGGCCTTCGCCGACGACGACCATCGTGGCCGTGGGCATGACCGCCACGACCGTCATGACGATCGCCGTTACGACCGTCATGACCGTCATGACCGTCATGATCGCCGCGACTGGCGCGATGACCGCCGCGAGGCGCGGCATGATCGCCGCTACTACGACAACCGCGGCCACTACCGCCCGGCGCCGCCGCCGCCGCGCGTGGTCTATCGTCCGGGACCCGGTCGCGGCTATGGGTGGGCGCGCGGTCACCGCTACAACGAGTACTACCGTGGCCCGGTCTACGTGGTCAACGACTACAACCGCTACTCGGTCCGTCGCCCGCCGTATGGCCACCACTGGATCCGCGATGACCGCGGCAACCTGCTGCTGGTCGCCATCGCTACCGGCATCATCGCCGACTACGTGATCAACAGCCGATAAGCCGGCAGGTTTTGGCACCCCATGCGGCGCCCTTCGGGGCGCCGTATGTCGTTCTGGTATCGCGTGGCATGGCTTGGAAAAGGTTCTTCTTCGATGCGCTTTTCGTGCGCGTGCATGCGCGTGGCGTGCGTTGAACGTTTTCAGACGCGGCCGTCGGTGAGTCGGGCGCTGGGCCCCCATGCCCTTTCCGGCGAATGTCCCCGGTGTCGGCCTGCGGCCGCCTCCTCCTTTGTTTCTTCGGCATCCTGCGACTTGCCGAGCATGGCTCGGCACTACCGGCCTCCTCCAAGGGCATGGGGGCCCAGCGCCCGACCCACCGAACAGCGCCAGATAAGCCTGGCCTCTACCTGCGCACCGCAAGCCGAGCCCCGTAGCGGCCGTTAGGCTCCTGGGCAAAATAAAGGAGGAGGCCGCAACGCGGCCGGGGACATTTGCGCCAGGGGCCTACCGGCCGCTACGGGGCCCTCACGCGCGCGACACTCCCGATCGGAGACGCCACCAGATCCACAGGGCGCCTGGACTGCCGGAGCATCCAAAGCCGCGCACCCTCGGCTGCGGTCCCTGGAACGCGACACTCCCTGCATTAAAAAAAAGAACAAAAAAAAGGCGCGCCCGCAGGCGCGCCCTTCCCTGGCTGCGCCGGCCATTGGCCGGCACACCCGCTTCCCGCTCACGTCAGAAGCCGACCGACCAGTCCAGCTGGGCACCAATGTCGCGCTGGCCATCCCCATCGCGCCCCTGCACCTGCAGCGACACGCGGCTGTTGGCGGTCGGGCTGACCGCCACCCCGAGCTGGGCCAGCACACTGCTGCGTGCCAGCGGTGCACCGGTGATGGCGAAGTCCTGCGTGCCTGCCACGAAGCGGGCGGTCGCGGTCGGCAGGCGGTCGCCGTCGGCGTACTGCCAGCCCACGCGTGCAGTCAGCACGGCCTTGTCCTGCAGGCCACCGCTGATGTCCCAGTCGGCCTTCAACGCTGCCAGACCGGTACGGTAACGGCTATCGGAAGAGGCGATCCGCAGCGCGCTATGGCCACCGTGTTCCTGGCTGCCATCGCTTTCCAGACGCACCTGGGCCAGCTCGATTTCCGGCGTCAGCTGCAAACGCGGTCCGCCGAACGTCCAACCGGCACGCACGAAAGCAGTAGTGGCAGTGGCATCTTCGCGGGCCGACAGCGTCTCGGCGAACGTCGTGCCGATCTGGGCCGTGCGGGTGCTGTCGGTGCGGTAGTCCGCGCGGGTCACCCCGCCGCGCAGGCGCAGCCCCAGCCAGCCATAGTCGGCGTAGACGCCGTACTCGGTCGCATCGGTCCCGGCGCGTGCGTCGCGCTCGCGCAGGCGGGTGTCCAGCTGCTGCTGGCCGGCGGCCACGCCGAGCTCCAGCGACTCGCCCACCTGCCAACCGGCACCGGCCATCAGCCCGTGCTGCTGCGCGCGCGTGCCGACATTGGCGGCAGTGGCGTCAGTGCGCCGTTGCCCGCCATTGCCGGCCAGCCACACGCGCACGCCCGGTGCGATGCCGCCGCTGATCGCGCGGCCATCCAGGTGGCGGTCGATGCCGTCGTGCAGGAAGCGGTTCTGCAGCAGCGTGCCGCGGTTGGCCGCATGCACTTCACCGCTGAGGCTGTCGAAGGCCGGCACCACCTGCGGCACTTCCAGGCGCACCACTGCGTCATAGACCGCGTTGCCGGTACCCAGCGCTTCCACGGCGCCGGCCACCGCCTTCTGGTTGTCGTTGACCACCACGTCCGGGAACGTCAGCTGCACGTCCGGCATCGATACGTCGTTGCGCGCCATCGTCAGGTAGACGTTGTTGGCGTCGTAAGCCAAGCTCGGATCGAGGAAGGCGAAGTTGCTGCTCACCCCGGCGAAGGTGCCCTGCACGCCGTCACCGGCGCTCAACACGGTGTAGCGTGTGGACACCTTCCAGTCGCCGGCCGCAGCCACCGCCACGGTGCCCGCACCACCCAGCGTGGCCACGCCCGCCACGTCCACGCGGTCGCTGCTGCCGTCGGCGGCGACATCGACGCGATAGGTCGCGCTCGGGTCGAACACCAGATCGCCGGTAACCGTCAGCCGGCCCACGCCCATGTTCGGGCCCGGGTCCAGCGTGCTGCCCGAGCGCAGGTGCACGTTGCCCACCCGGCCACTGCCGGCCAGGTACGCCGCGTTGTCCAGGTTCACCTGGCCGCCGAGCGCGCCGTCCACCATCAGGCGGCCGCCATCCACCACCGTTGTGCCGGCGAAGGCACTGCTGTCCCCGCTCAGGGTCAGCCAATGGCGCCCCTGCGCGAAGGTGCCGGTGCCGCTCAGTTGCCCGGCGTACTGCAGCACGCGGGTGGTGTCGATCTGGAACGTGCCGGCACTGCCGATGGCGATGTTGCCGGTGGGCAGGGCATTGCCGGTGGCCAGCACGCGGCCGTCGTCAATGCGGGTGGCGCCGCTGTAGGCGCTGCCCGCCATCACCAGCTCGCCGCCATCGGTCTTGACCAGCACGCCACCGGCGCTGGCACGCACGTTGCCGGCCAACGTGGCACGGCTGCCGGTGCCGACGGACACGGCCACTTCGCCGCGCAGCTGCACGCTGTTGTCCAGCGCCACCGCATCACCCAGTTCCAGTCGCGTGGCATCGTCCAGGGTCACCAGGCCGGTGCCCAGCGCCTTGCTGCCATAGACCGCCAGGGTCCCCGCATCGACCACCGTGCCGCCGCTCCAGCCACTGCTGTCCACGCTCATGGTGAGGCTGCCGGCCCCGGTCTTGCGCAGCTGGCCGTTGCCACTGACGGCACGCTGCATGAGCACATTGTTGACCGTCTCCATGGTCGAATCGGCTGCCAGCAGCACGTTGCTGTCCACGCGCAGCACGTTGTTGGCACGCAGCGTGCCGCCGCCCAGTTCGAGGGTGCCGGTGCCATTGCCGGTGGTGATGCTGGCCGGCAGTGCGCCGCCGACTGCGAGCACCGCCTGCGGGCCGACTACCAGGGTGCCGACGCCCAACGCGTTGCTGCCCAGCAGGATGTTGCCGCGCACGGTTGCCGTGGCGCCATCGGCGATATCCACGCGTCCCCAGCCATTCACGCCAATCCGCAGCGACGCGGCGTCCAGGCGCGAGCCCGTGCCGGTCACCGAGGCGGTGCCGACGCCGCTGGCGGCCAGGCCGAACGTGGTGGCGTCCAGGCTGACCGCGCCGCCGTTGGAGACGTCGATCGCACCGATGCCCGCGTTGCCGATCACCGCGACGCTGCCGGTCTGGACAAAGCGCGCGTCGGTGCCGGAGACCCGCAGGTCGCCGCGCGAGCGGTCGCTCGCCGAGCGCGCCTGGTTGCCGATGTACAACGCGCCGCGCACTTCTACGCTGGCACCGTCCTCGACCTTCACCGTGCCTTTACCGAGCTGGCCGATGTAGAGCACGTCGGTGTTCACCCACCGGCTGCCGGTGCCGGAGATCTCGGCCAGGCCCACGCCGGTATCGGTGTTGCCGACGTAGCCGGCGAGGCTGGTCATCTGCGCCCCATCGAGGATGCGCACCGTGCCGTTGCCCTGGTTGCCCAGCAGCAGGTTGCGATCGGTGCGGAACAGCGACTGCGCGCCGCTGACGTTGACCGTGCCCACGCCGCTGATGGCGGCGCCGATGTAGGAATCCAGGCCGATCGACAGCGTGCCGCCGTTGTCGATGTCGACCAGGCCCCGGCCGAGATGGCCGACGCCGAGGGTGGTGAGCGAGGTCCAGGTCGACCCCGCACCGGAGATCAGCACCCGCCCGTCGGCGGTGGCGGCGGTGCCGCCGTCACCGGTGCCGACGAAGATGGTCCCCGAGGTCAGCGTGCCGCCGGCCAGGACCGACAGGTCGCCCCGGCTGGCATAGCCGACGTGGAGGTGGTCGGTTTCCTCGCCAGGCTGGGACACCACCGCCGTGCGGCTGCCGTCGATATAGGCGGCCACCGAGCCGGCGGTGGGTTCACCGAATTCCCAGTTGCCGCCCGTGCCCCAGTCGTTGTTGATCGAGGCGCGCCACTCGTTCCAGCCGTTGACGCCGGCCAGCGCGGCCGGGGCCATGCAGGCCAGCGCGATGCCGGTGACCAGCGGTGCCAGGCGCGGCGCGCGGCGCGCACTGCGCGCGCCTGCACGGCCGCCGCCACGGGCGAATTCGGATACCACCTGCACGCACTTGAGCGCGTGGTTGAAGACCACGCGGTAAACATGATTCACAGCCAACCCCTGTTTTGATCTGAATCGGCGGTATCGGCCGTCGGCTGAACGACTTTAGGGTTTGAAATCGATTAATCTGGATAATTCAAGGAACGGCGTCGCATATCCCGTGTTTGCCCTGTACCTGCCCGACAGTCAGGCGGCCGGTCGACCGGCACGGGCCAGTCATGGGCGACCGGGCTTACAATCAACGGCTTGTCGTTTCTCTCATCCAGCCTGGAGTAACCGATGTTCCCGCGTGACGTCCGCATCGAAACCTACGATCCCGAACTGGCCAAGGCCATCGCCGCCGAAACCCAGCGCCAGGAAGACCACGTCGAGCTGATCGCCAGCGAGAACTACACCAGCCCGGCGGTGATGGAAGCCCAGGGCAGCCAGCTGACCAACAAGTACGCCGAAGGCTATCCGGGCAAGCGCTACTACGGTGGCTGCGAATACGTGGACATCGCCGAGCAGCTGGCCATCGACCGCCTCAAGCAGCTGTTCGATGCCGACTACGCCAACGTCCAGCCGCACAGCGGTTCGCAGGCCAACCAGGCGGTGTATTTCGCGCTGCTGCAGCCGGGCGACACCATCCTGGGCATGTCGCTGGCCCACGGCGGTCACCTCACCCACGGTGCCAAGGTCAATGCCTCGGGCAAGCTGTTCAACGCCGTGCAGTACGGCGTGGACGAGGCCGGCCTGATCGACTATGACGAGGTCGAGCGCCTGGCCGTCGAGCACAAGCCGAAGATGGTTGTCGCCGGTTTCTCGGCCTATTCGCAGGTGGTGGACTGGGCGCGCTTCCGCGCCATCGCCGACAAGGTCGGTGCCTACCTGTTCGTGGACATGGCCCACGTGGCCGGCCTGGTCGCCGCCGGCGTCTACCCGAGCCCGCTGCCGCACGCCCACGTGGTCACCTCGACCACCCACAAGACCCTGCGCGGTCCGCGGGGCGGCATCATCATCGCCAAGGGTGCCAGCGAAGAGCTGCAGAAGAAGCTGCAGTCGATCGTGTTCCCGGGCATCCAGGGCGGCCCGCTGATGCACGTCATCGCCGGCAAGGCCGTGGCGTTCAAGGAAGCGCTGGAGCCGGGCTTCAAGGCCTACCAGCAGCAGGTGGTCAAGAACGCCCAGGCGATGGCCAACACGCTCATCGCGCGTGGCTACAAGATCGTCTCCGGTGGCACCCAGAATCACCTGATGCTGGTGGACATGATCGGCAAGGACGTGTCCGGCAAGGATGCGGAAGCTGCCCTCGGCCAGGCCCACATCACCGTCAACAAGAACTCGGTGCCCAACGACCCGCGCTCGCCGTTCGTGACCTCGGGCCTGCGCCTGGGCACCCCGGCCGTCACCACCCGTGGCTATCTCGAGCAGGACTGCGTGGACCTGGCCAACTGGATCGCCGACGTGCTCGACGCCCCGGCCGATGCGGCGGTGATTGCCCGCGTCCGCGACGCGGTCAGCGCGCAGTGCCGCAAGTACCCGGTTTACGGCTGAGGATGGACGAGGGCCGCCAGCGTCGTCGATACGCGCTGGTGGCGGGTCTATGGGGTGTTCCCGGTGCTGGCTGCGCTGGCGCCGGTGCAACGCTGCTGGTCGGCACTGCCGCATGGGAAGGCGCGCGGTGGCCTGCGCTGCTTGGGCTGGCCTGCTGGCTGGCCCTGATCGCTTGGGCCGTGCTGAGCTGGCGCTACCTGCGGCGAGGTCGCGAGGGCCTGCGCGCGGGTCGGTGGCCGTTCTGGGACCGGTCGCTGTGGGCACTGCTCATCCTGGGCCTGATCGCCGCAGGCTGCATGCTCGCGATGTCGGGCCTGCTCGTGCTTGGTGGCCTGATGAATCGGGAACCAGGCATGATCGCGACCGGCGCCATCCTGCTGTTGTTTGGCCCGGCGCTGATGTGGCCAGTCACCCTGCTGCTGCAGGCACGTGCTGGATACTGACGCTCACAGCCAAGAGGCCCCGATGCCGACCGTCGACGATGTTCGCCACCAACGCCTCTACCTTGCCCAAGCGCTGGTGTTGGGCGTGCCCGCGGTGTTGGCCGGCGGTGGGCTGGCGATCCTGGCGATCTGGGCGTTTTTCACCCGACGCACCTATATGGGGGCCAGTGAAGGCCCGCTCCTGCTGATCTGGAGCGTGGCTGGCCTGTGCGGGCTGCTGGCCTGGCTATGGCTGAGTGGCGTGTACCTGCGGCGCGGGCGCAGCGGTCTGCGGCATGCCGGCGCGCTGGCGTGGGCTGGTCTGGGCCTGGGCATGCTTGGCGCGCTCGGGGTAGCCGGTTTCATTGCATTCGCCCTCGTCAACGGCAGCCCGTGGCAGGTGCTCGGTTACCTGGTGTTCGGCCCGCTGCTGCTCTTTCCCAGTGCGCACCTGGTGTGGCTCGCACGAGGGCAGATGCGCTGAGCGCATGCACCGAGAACATTTCTGCGGTGAGGGAGCCTCGATACGCGATCGGTGGATCGACGTGTGAAGACCGGCGACTGGCGCATCTGGCGTGATCCAGGCGCAGGCTGCAGCCGAGGGCAGGGCCTCCAGCACTTGATATTTGCTGTCGGCAGGCCTTCTCAGGTACCGTTGCGACGCTGCCGTGACCACGGCATGACGTTTTCCTGATGCAAGGCGTTCCATGTACTGTCCGTTCTGCCAGCATGCCGATACCCGTGTGATCGATTCGCGCGTCTCTGAAGACGGGGCGACGATCCGGCGTCGGCGTGAGTGCGAGGCCTGCAGTGAACGCTTCAGCACCCTGGAAACCATTGAACTGAAGCTGCCGGCGATCGTCAAGAGCGACGGCAGCCGTGAAGCGTTCGATGCGCGCAAGGTGCGCAGCGGCTTCGACCGCGCGCTGCAGAAGCGGCCGGTGCCTGAAGACAAGATCGAGCTGGCGGTGCGCGCGGTGATGCAGCAGGCGCGGATCTGCGGCGAACGTGAAATCCCCTCGATCAAGGTCGGCGAGTTCGTGATGAACGAACTGCGCAAGCTCGACCATGTCGGCTACGTGCGCTTTGCTTCGGTGTACCGCAGCTTCGAAGACGTGGCCGATTTCCGCGAAGAAATCGAGAAGCTCGAACGTGAGCTTCCTTCCAGCACCGAACAGCTGCAGCTGCTCGGCGATGTGATCGCGCTGACCAAGAAGAAAAAGGGCTGAGCCCGGCCGCATCGCGGCCAGCATCGCTGGGCTACCATCGGCGCTGAACACCTGCTGCCGATGACTGCCGCCATGACCGACTTCTCCGCCCTCGACCACCTGCACATGGCGCGCGCGCTGCGTCTGGCCGAACGTGCCGCGTACACCGCACGGCCCAATCCGATGGTCGGCTGCGTGATCGCACAGGGCCAGGACGTGGTGGGCGAAGGCTGGCACCAGCGCACCGGCGGGCCGCATGCGGAAGTCTTCGCCCTGCGCCAGGCCGGCGAACGCGCCCGCGGCGCCACTGCCTACGTCACCCTGGAACCCTGCGCGCACCATGGCCGCACCCCGCCGTGTGCGCTGGCGTTGATCGACGCCGGCGTCAGCCGCGTGGTCGCGGCGATGCGTGATCCGTTTCCGAAGGTGGATGGCGGCGGCTTCGTGCTGCTGCGCGAAGCCGGCATCGCGGTGGTTGAAGGGCTGATGGGCGTGCAGGCGCGCGAACTCAATCGCGGCTTCCTGTCGCGCATCGAGCGCGGTCGGCCGTGGCTTCGGGTGAAGCTGGCCGCGAGCCTGGATGGGCGTACCGCGATGGCCGACGGCCGTTCCAAGTGGATCACCGGCGCGGCCGCGCGCGAGGATGTGCAGCACTGGCGCGCGCGTGCCGGCGCCATCCTCACCGGGGCCGACACGGTTCTGGCCGACGACCCGATGCTGACCGTGCGGCTGGCCGACACCGAGGTGTTGCCGCCGCTGCGCGTGGTGCTCGATACGCGGTTGCGCTCGCTGGAATGCGCCCGCGTGCGCGAGGGTGGGGCGCCGACGCTGTACCTGCACGATGCCTCGGTGAGCGCGCCGGACGCCGCCGATGCCGAGTTTGCCAGCGTGCCCAGCCGCGACGACCGCCTGGACCTGGGCGCAGTACTGCGCCTGCTCGCCGAGCGTGGCATCAATGAAGTGCACACCGAAACCGGTGCCACCCTGGCCGGCGCGTTGCTGGCCGGTGGCTGGGTCGATGAGGTGCTGCTGTACCAGGCGCCCACGCTGCTGGGTGAGCACGGCTTGCCGCTGCTGTCTGGGCTGGGCATCCATGCGATGGACCAGCAGCGCCGGTTGCGCATGGTGGATCAGCGTCAGGTGGGCGAGGACCTGCGGTTGCTGCTGCGGGTGTGATCGGTGCGCGTGGGTCGGTTTGGGTGGGGGCCGGCCGCCGTCGGTGGGTCGGGCGCTGGGGCCCCATGCCCTTTCCGGCGAATGTCCTCCGGCCGCGGGGCGGCCTCCCCCTTTATTTCGCCTCCAAGGGCATGGGGCCCCAGCGCCCGACCCACCGACAAAAGCCTGGCTCCCGCTTGTGCACCGCAGCCGCTACGGGGCCCTCACGCGCGCGACCAGCCCGAACGAAGCCCCCATGGATTCACACCGTGCCAAGACCACACGACCACACGGTCACACGCGTATCGCGCGACGCGATCTGCCAAGTCCAATGGAACAGGACGCTCCCCTCCAGTGTGAGGAGAGCCCAAAAAAAAGGTTCTTCACCCAACTCCGGGGAAGGCCGCCCGGATCTTCAGGAAGAAGTACGCG
>NZ_JALJRW010000008.1:0-105564 GCF_024519465.1 Stenotrophomonas sp. Ste86
ACCACAATCTAGCTGGCCGGCCGTGCGCCTTCTCCCCTCAGATGGGAGAAGAACCTTTTTTTTGCCCCTGACCCGTCCTGAATTGGGTTGACACCTTTTCCCACAGGAAGAGGAATGTTCAATGGATTCAACACTCAGGCGCAGCCAGCGGGATTACTCGCTGGCCTTCAAATTGTCGGTGGTCGACCAGGTCGAGCGCGGGGAACTGACCTACAAAAAGGCCCAGGAGCGATACGGGATCCAAGGACGGAGCACTGTGCTTGGCTGGCTTCGCCGCCATGGTCGGCAGGACTGGTCAGGTGGTGCATCATCTGCCCCCATGACCACTTCACCCAAAAGCGCGGCGGCCAAGCCGCTGACGCCGGAACAGCAGATCAAGGCTTTGCAGGTGCAACTGCGGGAAGCCAACGAGAAAGCGCAGCTTTTCGAAGCCATCGTCGATGTTCTCAAAGAGGACTACGGGGTACGCATCGTAAAAAAGCCTTCCGGCAAGTCCTCACGCAAGGGCGCCTCCAAGGCGTAAGCGTGGCAAGGGCTTGCCGACATTTCGGCATCAGTCGGCAGGCGTACTACCAAGGTGGCTATCGCCAGCAACGGCAGTTGGCCGAGCGCGCGCGGGCGATCGCTTTAGTGGGTGGCTATCGGGCGCGTCAGCCACGCATCGGCACTCGCAAGCTGCACGGTCTGATCAGGCCGGCACTGCAGGCATCAGGGATCGCCATGGGGCGGGACCGCCTGTTTGGCGTTCTTCGTGATGCTCGGCTCCTGGTTCCGATGCGGCGGGCATATCACAAGACCACCGACAGCCATCACCGCTTCCGACGGCACCCCAACCTGCTCAAGGCTGGCGAGGGGCGCGTGGTGCCTACCGGTAGCGAACAGGTTTGGGTAGCCGACATTACCTATCTGCCGACGCAGGGAAAGTTCGTGTACTTGAGCCTGATTACCGATGCGTGGTCACGCAAGATCGTTGGCTGGAGCGTGCATGACACGTTGCAGACAGAGCAGGTCGCTCAGGCGTTGCAGATGGCGCTGAAAGGACGAAAAACGCGCCAACGTCTGGTCCACCATTCCGACCGAGGCATCCAATACTGCTCGGATTATTACCAGAAGATCCACACCACGCACGGTGTGACCTGCTCGATGACCGACGGCTACGATTGCTACCAGAATGCGCTGGCAGAACGGGTAAATGGGATCTTGAAAGGCGAATTCCTGCTGCATCGCCCTCGGGACCTGGCGCAGGCACGGCAGATGGTGGCCGAGTCGGTGGCGATCTATAACGCCGAGCGACCGCACCTGTCCCTTAAAATGCAGACGCCCGATGCAGTCCATCGGGCGTCCTTGGCCGCCTGATGGCGGCCGCTACATCCGCCATAGGTGTCAACCTATGGCAGGACGGGTCACCCGCCACTGGCCAACGCCGCGCGCCCACGGGACGCGCGCGGCCCGCTATCATCCGCGCATGCTCGCCACCTACCCTGCCCTCGCGGCCTGGCTCGACGCCGTCCCGCACCTTCGTCCGTTGCTGGTGGCGGCCTACATCCTCTACCTGCTCTGGCTGACCGGCTGGATCATGCTGCAGAAGCGCGAGCCGGTAGCCACGCTTAGCTGGATCCTGTCGATGGCCGCCCTGCCCTACCTGGGGTTGTTCATCTATTACCTGCTGGGCCCGCAGAAAGTGAAGCGGCAGCGCCTGCGTCGCGGTCGCGCGCGCTCGGGCATGGAGCACTACAGCAGCGTGTGCCCGCCCGATGCGGACTGCACCGAGCTGTCCAAGATCGCCCAGGCCACTACCGGGCTGGCGCCCAGCTCGGCCACCGAGGTGGAGTGGCTGGTCGACGGTGCGGCGACTTACCGCACATTGCTGGCGGCGGTGGCGACTGCCCAGGACCACCTGCACGTGGAGTACTACATCTTCAACCCGGACCACGCCGGTATCGCGTTGCGCGACGCGCTGGTCGAGCGCGCCCAGGCCGGCGTGCGCGTGCGCCTGCTGCTGGACGCAGTGGGTTCCTCGGGCATCCGCAAGCGCTTCCTGCAGCCGCTGCTGGACGCCGGCGGCGAGGTGGCCTGGTTCCATCCGCGGCAGCTGCTCAAGCCGTTCAAGCGGCCGTGGTTGAACATGCGCACCCACCGCAAGCTGGTGGTGATCGACGGCCGCATGGCCTTCACCGGCGGCATCAACATCACCGACGAGGAGGACGAAAGCCGTCGTCCCGACGCCTATCGCGACCTGCACATGCGCGTGGTCGGGCACGTGGTGCGCAGCCTGCAGTTGGTCTTCGTGGAGGACTGGATCTATGCCACCGGGCAGGAGCCGGCACGCTTCAACATCGCCCAGCTCTGGCCGCATGACATGCCCAGCCGCCAGGACGGGCGCATCGACGCGCAGGTGCTGGTGTCCGGGCCGGACTCGGCCTGGGAAACCATCCACCGGCTGCAGGTGGCGGCCATCCACGAGGCGCGTGAGCGGGTCTGGCTGGTGACCCCCTACTTCGTCCCCGGCGAAGCGGCCCGCATGGCGCTCACCTCGGCCGCGCTCGGCGGGTTGGACGTGCGCCTGCTGGTGCCCAAGATGAGCGATTCCTGGTTCGTCACCCAGGCCGCGCGGTCCTACTTCGACGAACTGCTGCTGGCCGGGGTGAAGATCTACGAATACGGCCCGCGCATGCTGCACACCAAGGCCTTCATCGCCGACCAGGACGTGTGCATCGTCGGCAGTGCCAACTTCGACCACCGCAGCTTCCGGCTCAACTTCGAGCTGTCGATGATGTTCGTCGATGCCGATCGCGTGGCCGCGCTGGAGCGCATTCTGGCCGCCGAGTTCGACGCCGCCGTGCGCGTGCAGAACGACCGCAAGCGCTCGCTGTGGCGGCACCGGGTGCCCGAGGCGTTCGCCCGGCTGGCCTCGCCGCTGTTGTGACCGGCCACGTGGAACCGCAGCGGCCGGCGGCGCTACACTTGCCCGGTCAACGGGGAGAATGACGATGCATTGGCTGTTCCTGCTGCTGGCGCTGGGCGCATTCGCGCTGGCGCTGAAGACGCCCCACGATGGGGTGATGCTGCTGTCCCTGCTGGGGACGCTGGTGTTCCTGCTGGTCTGGGTGCGCGGGCTGTACGTCGCGCGTTTCGGCAACCTGCAGCGCGACATCTCCAGCGTGATCGATCCCGCCGAACTGCGCCGGCTGCGCGAACTGGGCCAGGCCCGCCGCCAGGCCGCCACCGAAGATACCGACACCCCGTAGTGCCATGACCCAGCTCAGCGTCAACGTCAACAAGATCGCCGTGCTGCGCAATTCGCGCGGCGGCACCGACCCGGATGTGCTGCAGGCCGCGACGGCCTGCCTGGACGCGGGCGCGCACGGCATCACCGTGCATCCGCGCCCGGACCGCCGGCACATCCATGCCGAAGACGTTGTCGCGCTGTCGTCGCTCACCGCCCGGCGTGGCGTCGAGTTCAACATCGAAGGCAACCCGTTCGCGCCGCCACGCGAGGGCTACCCCGGCCTGCTGCCGCTGTGCGCGCAGACCCGGCCTGCCCAGGCCACCCTGGTGCCAGACGGCGACGGCCAGCTCACCTCCGACCACGGGTTCGACTTCGCCCGCGACGGGGAGCGGCTGCGCCCGCTGATCGCCGAGCTCCGGTCCTACGGTTGCCGCGTCAGCCTGTTCGTCGATGCCGGCAACCCGGATATCGCCCAGGCCGCGGCGATCGGCGCCCATCGCGTCGAGCTCTATACCGGCCCCTATGCCGAAGCACATGCCGCCGGTGACGCCAGCGCGATGCTGGCCCTGTTCGCCGATGCCGCGCGTCGTGCCCAGGCCGCCGGGCTGGGCGTGAACGCCGGCCATGACCTGTCGCAGGACAACCTACGCGACTTCCTGCAGGCCGTGCCGGACGTGCTGGAAGTCTCGATCGGCCATGCGCTGATCAGTGAGGCCTTGTATGCCGGGCTGGACGCCACGGTGAAGGGATATCTGGCGTTACTGTAAGGCGCTCACCGACCGTTGACTGGCGCCATGACCGACGATGTCCTGCCCGTGTGGCCTGTGGACAAGTTTGGGGACGAATTCGTACCTGTACCGCCAGAGGCCCGTCGTAGCGGGACTTTCGGGATATAGTGGGGTTGTGGTTAGTAATACTGCTAACCAAAGATTAACCTCTGCGGCCCGCCTGCCATGAACACCCCGCTCCCCGCCGTCCAAACCACTGTTCCCGGAAGCATCGGCCGTACGTCTCAACCCCTGAGATCGCCCGGCGATAGCCTTTGACCATGGGTATCGCGATCAAAGGCCGAGGTTCCACCACGCATCTGGCGGGCCGTTTCGAGGCCACCGTCAGCGAAGTCGTGTACGACGGTTGGGACGCCGAGGAGAGCGAGGAGTTCGCCGCGCCGCGGCTGCGTACCGAAGTGCGTGCCGAGACCGCGCGCAGCATCATCAGCCGCAACAAGTCGCCGGACGTGGGCTTCAGTCAGTCGGTCAATCCGTACCGGGGCTGCGAACACGGCTGCTCGTACTGCTTCGCGCGCCCCTCCCATGCCTACCTCAATCTGTCGCCCGGCCTGGACTTCGAGACCAAGCTGTTCGCCAAGACCAACGCGCCGCAGCTGCTGCGCAAGGAATTCTCGCGCCCGGGCTACGTGCCGCAGCCGATCGCGCTGGGCATCAACACCGATGCCTACCAGCCGATAGAGCGCAAGCTCAAACTGACCCGCCAGCTGATCGAGGTGATGCTGGAAACCCGGCATCCGTTCTCGCTGATCACCAAGAACGCATTGGTCGAGCGTGACATCGACCTGCTCGCGCCCCTTGCCGAGCAGAACCTGGTCAGCGTGCACTTCTCGGTGACCTCCCTGGACCCGCACCTGTCGGCAAAACTGGAACCGCGTGCCTCGGCACCACACGCCCGCCTGCGCGCGATGCGCCGCCTGCATGACGCCGGCATCCCGGTCGGGGTGATGGTGGCGCCGGTGATTCCCTGGATCAACGATGCCGAGCTGGAAGCGGTGCTGGAAGCCGCACGCGATGCTGGTGCATCCACCGCCGGCTACGTGCTGCTGCGCCTGCCGCTGGAAGTGGCGCCGCTGTTCCGCGACTGGCTGGACACCCACCATCCGGACCGCGCCACGCACGTGATGAGCACCATCAACCAGCTGCGCGGTGGCAAGGACTACAACAGCGAATTCGGCAGTCGCATGCGCGGCGAAGGTGTGTACGCCGACCTGCTGTCGAGCCGCTTCAAGCTGGCGCGCAAGCGGCTCGGATTCGACGCGCAGAACAGCCATTGGCCGAAGCTGGATTGCGACAAATTTTTGCGACCGTTGCCGCCGCGGGTGGATTCCCCGCAGGGCAGCCTGTTCTGACCCCACTGGACGATGGGCCCGATGCCGACCACTATCGGAAGCACCGAAGGCACGTAGGGAAAGCGGGTGAATGTTGCGGCAGTTACCACGGCGGCCAACGCGACGATCCTCGTCGTAATGAACGAGCAGCGCCGCAGGGTGCTGGCCCACTTCAACGCGCACAAGGCGCTCTCGCCCGAGCGCGCGATCGCGCGTGATGCGTTGGAACCTGCGTTGCAGGCCACGCTCGATCAGCTGCGTGCGCAGGGCATCATCAAGGATAGCGGGGATGCACTCAGCTATCTGGATGCCGATGCGCTGCTGACGTATGAGAAGAAGATGGCCAAGAGTGGACGTATCGCCGTAATGGCGATGGTGCCGGTGTTGGTTGCGGTTGCCGTTGTCGTGGCGATTACATTCTCGCGTTGAGGTTGGCCGGCTTCAGCCAGGTGTGGCAGGAGCCGGCCAGCGGCCGGCACTACCGGGGCGTGCGTCGTCTATCCAATGGGTGCGTGGCGCGGTTCAAGCAGCTGGATATGGCCCGCCGCCGCCTTCAGTTCCCGCCGAACAGCTTCTGCGCGTTCTGGAACAGCACCCAGCTGGTGGCGATGAACTTGTCGCCGCCGTGCGGACGATTGCCGCGGTGGGTGTGGGTAAACGCGGTCGGCGCGATCAGCAGGCTGCCGGTGCGTGGGGCGATCTTGCGGTCCTGGAACAGGAACTCGGTTTCGCCCTGCTCGAAATCATCGTTGAGGTAGAGCGTCCACAGCAGGTGGCGATGCAGGGTCTCGGCGGCGGGATCGCGCGGGTACAGTTCGCAATGCCAATAGGGATAACCGCCCTCGCCTGCGGCATACCATTGCAGATTGATGGCACCGGGACGCAGGCAGGTGCGGGCCAGGTCGGACAGCGTTGCATCGTCCATGCCTACGAAATCATCGGCGGCCAATCGACGTGGGCTACCGTCGCTGTCCTGGATCTGCAACATCAACGGCGAGATCAGTGCCTGTGGATAACGGCGTAGATAACTCATCACGCCGCGAAACACCGCCTGCTGCAACTGCATGTCCACATCGCGCCACGCGGCATCGCCGCTGATGCGGAGATCCTTGCTGTGCTTGAGTTCCGGGAACACACCGCTGCCTACTTCACCGGGCCGCAACTGCGCACTGGTTCGCATCCTGGCCTGGATGGCGGCACACATCCCGGCGGGGATGGCGTTGTGGATTACTTCGATGAAGTCGGGCGGAGCGTGGGCCGTCATGGGGTCATCCGTGGGCATCTGACCCCGATGGTGACCGCTGCGCTGGCCGATGTCACGCCGTTGCCATGTAGGCATTTCCCTGCCGAAAACGGGACCGGTATCGCACCGGCCCCGTGCTGCGCCCTCAGCCCTGCGCGTCGTCGTGCGCGCGGTGGTAGCGGGTGGCTTCGGCCACTTCATTGCGCGAGCCGAGGAACACCGGCACGCGCTGGTGCAGGTGGTCGGGCTGGATGTCGAGGATGCGCTCGCGCCCGGTGGTGGCCGCGCCGCCCGCCTGTTCGACCAGCAGGCCCATCGGGTTGGCTTCGTACATCAGGCGCAGCTTGCCGGCCTTGGTCGGATCCTTCTGGTCCCACGGGTAGATGAAGATGCCACCGCGGGTGAGGATGCGATGCACGTCGGCGACCATGCTGGCGATCCAGCGCATGTTGAAGTTCTTGCCGCGCGCGCCTTCCTTGCCGGCCAGCAGGTCCTGCACGTAGCCCTGCATCGGGGTTTCCCAATGGCGCTGGTTGGACATGTTGATCGCAAATTCCTGGGTCTCGGCCGGGATCTGCATGTCCGCGGTGGTCAGGACGAACTCGCCCTTCTCGCGGTCCAGGGTGAAGGCATGGGTCCCGTGGCCGACGGTGAGCACCATCTGCGTGCTGGGGCCGTAGATGCAGTAGCCGGCAGCGACCTGGCTGGTGCCGGGTTGCAGGAAGCTGTCGTCGTTGGGCTGTTCGGTGCCGGGCGGGCAACGCAGCACGGAGAAGATGGTGCCGACGGACACGTTGACGTCGATGTTGGAGCTGCCGTCGAGGGGATCGAACAGCAGCAGGAAATCGCCGCGCGGGTAGGTGTCCGGGACCGGCTGGCAGTGGTCCATTTCTTCCGAGGCGCAGGCGGCGAGGTGACCGCCCCAGGCGTTCGCTTCGAGCAGGATCTCGTTGCTGATGACGTCGAGTTTCTTCTGGGCCTCGCCCTGTACGTTGCCGGTGCCGGCTTCGCCGAGCACGCCACCGAGTGCACCCTTGCTGACGGCGATGGAGATGCTGGTGCAGGCGCGTGCGACGACGGCGATCAGCTGGCGCAGGTCGGCATTGATGCGGCCTGCGTGCTGCTCTTCGATCAGGTACCGGGTAAGCGACGAACGGGACATGGACTGTGGCTGCCAAAGACGTTTGGGGGCCATATTGTCGCCGGTCGTCCATGGCATTACGAGGCAGGCGGGGGACACCGCACCAGACCCGGTAGAGCCGAGCGATGCTCGGCTGCCTTTGGCGCAGTCTCCGGCGGGGCGAGCAGCCGAGCATGGCTCGGCTCTACCGGGGTCTGGTGGCACCGCGGCAACAGGAAGGACGTCGGCAGCGCGATGGGTACGCCGCCAACAGCAGAACGGCCGCACAAGGCGGCCGTTCTTCATTGCACTGTCGCGTGCGTCAGCCCTTGGCGACGGTCGACACGGCCTTGGCCACGTATTCCAGGTTGCCCTGGTTGAGCGCGGCCACGCAGATGCGGCCGGTGCCGACGGCGTAGATGCCGAACTCGTCGCGCAGGCGGTCCACCTGCGGGCGGGTCAGGCCGGAGTAGGAGAACATGCCGGCCTGGTCGTTGATGAAGGCGAACTCCGGCGCGCCGGCGGCGACCAGCTTGTCCACCAGGCCATGACGCAGGGCGTGGATGCGCTCGCGCATCTCGGTCAGTTCCGCTTCCCATACCTGGCGCAGTTCCACGCTGTTGAGCACGCCGGCCACCAGCGCCGCGCCGTGGTTGGACGGGCTGGAGTAGATGGTGCGGATGATGCGCTTGACCTGCGACTGCACGGCCTTGGCCGCATTCGCGTCCGGGGCCACCACCGACAGCGCGCCGATGCGCTCGCCATACAGCGAGAACGACTTGGAGTACGAGTTGGCGACCACGAAGCTGTCGATGCCGGCCTCGGCGATGATGCGCACCGCAGCGCCGTCTTCGCTGATGCCCTTGTCGAAGCCCTGGTAGGCCATGTCGATGAATGGGAACAGCTGGCGGTCCTTCAGCAGTTCGGCCACCTGCTTCCACTGCGCGACGGTGAGGTCGGCACCGGTCGGGTTGTGGCAGCACGCGTGCAGCAGCACCACCGTGCCCGGCTGCAGCTTGCCCAGGTCGGCGAGCATCGCCTCGAAGTCCACGCCGTGGGTGGCCGGGTCGAAGTAGCTGTATTCGACGACCTCGAAACCGGCGGCGCCGAATACGGCGCGGTGGTTTTCCCAGCTCGGGTTGCTGATGGCGATGGTGGCGTGCGGCAGCAGCCGGTGCAGCAGGTCCGCGCCCACGCGCAGCGCGCCGCTGCCGCCGATGGTCTGCGAGGTGGCGACGCGGCCGGCGGCCAGCAGCGGCGAATCCTTGCCGAACACCAGTTCGCGGGTGGCCTGGTTGTAGGCCGGCAGCCCGTCGATCGGCAGGTAGCCGCGCGGTTTGGCTTCGTTGGCCAACTGCTGTTCGATCTGCTTGACGGCGCGAAGCAGCGGAATGCGGCCGCTCTCGTCGTAGTAGATGCCCACACCCAGGTTGACCTTGGTCGAGCGGCTGTCGGCGTTGTATGCCTCGGTCAGGCCCAGGATCGGGTCGCCTGGGACCAGTTCCACATTTGCAAAGAAGGACACGGCGGTACTCATTCGGATGACGGAAGGGGGGAGGATGTCGCGACGCGCGGTGCGGCCGGTCCGGCCACAACCGGGCCATCGTAACAAAGCCACGCCGAGGGCGCGGCGGCCACCGTCACGTTGGCTTCCGTACCATGGCGTGCGGCGCCCCACATCGCCGAGGACCCCAGATCGCATGTTCCGCTTATCCCCGTTTGTCCCGTCCTGCGCGCTGCTTTCGGCAGTGTTGCTGCCGAACCCGGCACAGGCCGCATCCACGCCCGATCAGTCCCCCGAGGTAGCGCGGCTGCCCACGGTTCAGGTGCAGGCCGCGCGGGTGCAACAGGTGGACGATGCCGACCTGCCGGCCTCGATCAGCACGGTGTGGCTGGACGACGAGGCCAACGGCGCCCTGGCGCAGGTATCCGAGGCGCTGGGCGGCATCCCCGGCGTGGTCGCCCGCGACCGCCAGAACTACGCACAGGACACCCAGCTGTCGATCCGCGGCTTTGGCGCGCGCTCGACCTTCGGGGTGCGCGGGGTGCGGGTGCTGGTCGATGGCGTGCCGGCGACCATGCCCGACGGCCAGGGCCAGCTCTCGCATGCGAGCCTGCTCTCAGCCCAGCGCGTGGACGTGCTGCGCGGGCCGTTCTCGGCGCTGTACGGCAATTCCTCCGGCGGCGTGGTGCAGGTGTGGAGTGCCGAGGGTGCGCCGGGCGATCCCTGGCGGTTGCGACTGGATACCGGCAGCGACAACACGCTCAGCGCCGGCGCGCAGCTGCGCGGCCAGCAGGGGCCGATCCGCTACAACGTGGCCGCCAACCACTTCCGCACCGATGGCTGGCGCGAGCACAGCGCCGCGCGCCGCGAGTCGGTCAATGCGCGGTTGGGGACCGACGTGGGCGGTGGCCAGCTTGATCTGGTGCTGAACTACTTCGACTCGCCCGATGCGCAGGATCCCCTCGGGCTGAGCCGCGCGCAGGTCAATGCCGATCCGCGCCAGGCCACGGCGGTGGCCGAGCAGTACAACACGCGCAAATCCGTTCGCCAGGCCCAAGCCGGGCTGGTGTTCACCCGTACCTATGGGGCGCACACGTGGCGGGCCATGGGCTATGCCGGGCAGCGCAGCGTGGAGCAGTACCTGGCGATTCCGCCGACGCCGCAGGCCAACCCACTGCATGCCGGCGGGGTGATCGACCTGGACGGCGACTACGGCGGGGGGGACGCGCGCTGGAGCTGGCACGGTGACTGGGCCGGGCGACCCCTGGATCTGGTGATCGGCGCCAATGCCGACCGTCAGGCGCAGGATCGCCGGGGTTACGAGAATTTCGTCGGCGATCAGGTCGGCATCAAGGGCCGGCTGCGGCGCAACCAGGCCGACCGTGTCGAGAACGTGGACCAGTTTGCCCAAGCCTGGTGGCAGTGGTCACCGCGCTGGTCGCTGCTGCTCGGCGTGCGCCACAGCACGGTACGGTTCCGCTCCAACGACCACTTCATCACCGCCACCAACCCCGACGACAGCGGCTCGCGCCGCTACGACGCCACCACGCCGGTGGCCGGAATAGTGTTTCGCGCGACCGATGCCTGGCGGTTGTACGCCTCGGCCGGGCGCGGCTTCGAGACCCCCACCTTCAACGAGCTGGGCTACCGCGCCGATGGCCAGGCCGGGCTGGCGCTGGACCTGTCGGCGGCCCGCAGCCGTAACCTGGAAGTAGGCAGCAAATGGCACGCGCAGACCGGGGCAAGGCTGGAGGCGGCGCTGTTCCGCGCCGACACCGATGACGAACTGGCGGTGGCCAGCAACACCGGTGGCCGTGCCACCTACCGCAACATCGGCCGCACCCGCCGCCAGGGCCTGGAGGCAAGCTACGTGCAGCCGCTGGGCGCGCAGATGGAACTCGCGCTGGCATACACCTACCTGGAAGCGACCGTGCGCGACCCCTACGTGCTGTCCGGTGCGACCGTCGTTGCCGGTTCGAGGCTGCCCGGCGTGCCGGAGCACCAGTGGAACGCGCGCCTGCAGTACCGCCCGGGCGCGTGGCAGTGGGCGGCCGAGGTGGTGGCCTCCGGCGACACGGTGGTCAATGACCTGGCCACCGACAAAGCGGCCGGCTACGCACTGTTGAACCTCGAGGCGGCGCGCCGCTGGCAGCTGGCCCAGGGCACGTTGCGGGCCTTCGCGCGCCTGGACAACGTGCTGGACCAGCGCTACATCGGCTCGGTGATCGTCAACGACGGCAATCAGCGTTATTTCGAGCCGGGCCCGGATCGCCGGGTCAGCGTGGGCCTGCAGTGGCAGTGGGCGCCGTAAGGATCATTCAGGCGCCCGTTTGAACCGTCCCAACCGACGGTTGGCACCTACTTCGGCACCTTGGCCGGGACGAACGGCGAGGTCGGATCGCTGGCCGGGAAGGTTTCTTCCAGTGCCTGGTCCTGGTTGTCGCTGGCGTGCTGCTTGCGCTGCAGGCGCTGGTGCTCGTCTTCGCGGCGATGGTGACCGGCCGGACCTTCGCTGCCGGGGGTGAGGTCCTTGCGGTCGCGCGAGGGGGCTACCGGGGCCACCGCCACCGGCAGATGGTCCGGCTCGGGCGGCGCGGGCATGCCGGCGCCGCGGTCTTCGGCATCCTGGTTGTCATGTTTGGCGTGTTGTTCGCCAGGCACCGGGGTGCTGGCTTCGCGCAGGGGATCGCGTGGCATGGAAATAACTCCGGAACGGGAGCACTACTACAGCGCGATGGCGGTGAAGTCGCTGCGAATCCGCAGCACTGAACGGATCTGTCACGGCTGGCTAACGGGGGCGGGACTATTCCTGCCTGCCCCAGTACCGCCGGAGTCGTGTCATGCCCCGCCTGGACCGTCGTGCCGCCCCCGCGTTGTTCAGCGCCTACCCGCAGCCGCCCCGGACCACGCGCCGCGTGCGTCGCGAGCGCACCGAGGAAGCCCAGGCGGTCGCACAGGACTACCTGCAGTACATGCGCAGCGACTACGAACGGCGGCGCGGCCATGGCCACCGCAGTTGGCGCGACCTGTACCCGGCCTATGCCTTCGCGCTGACCACCCATTACGCCGATTGGCCACGCGGCAACGATGAAGACACCGCCGGTGAGCTGGCCGAGCACTGGGAGCAGATGCGCGGGCAGTCGCGGCTGGGCTGGGCGCAGGCGCGCAGCATCGTCGAGGACGCTTGGCTGGCACTGGACCACATGCCGCCGACCGCCGTGCACGGGTTGCTGCAGTAACGCGTAAAGGGCGCCTGCACGAGGCGGACACGGGCGTTTCACGTGGGCGGGGGTACAGCTTGCCGTTCTCTTCCACGCTGGAGCAGCACCGCCATGGCCCGACCGATCTGGACCGGAACCTTGTCCTTTGGGTTGCTCAATGTCCCGGTGTCGCTGATGTCCGGCGAACGCAAGGTGGACCTGCAGTTCCGCATGCTCGACTCGCGCGATCGCAAGCCGATCCGCTTCGAGCGGGTCAACGCCGATACCGGCGAAGAAGTGCCGTGGAAAGACATCGTCAAGGCCTACGAGTACGACAAGGGCAGCTACGTGGTGCTGGAAGAGGACGACATCCGCTCGGCCGCGCCGGAAAGCCATGAGGCGGTGGAGGTGGAGACCTTCGTCGACGCCTCCACCATCGACCCGCGTTACTACGAGAAGCCCTACCTGCTGGTACCGGCCAAGAAGGCCGAGAAGGGCTACGTTCTCCTGCGCGAAACCCTGCGCAAGACCGGCAAGGTCGGCATTGCGCGGGTGGTAGTGCGGACCCGCGAGTACCTGTGCGCGGTGATGCCGCACGGCGACGGGTTGGTGCTGATGATCCTGCGCTACCCGCAGGAACTGGTCGATCCGGAAGACTACAAGCTGCCCGCCGGCAGCCTGGCCGAGTACCGCATCAGCAGCAAGGAAACGGCCATGGCCGAACAACTGATCGATTCGATGTCCGGTGAGTGGAAGCCGGATGACTACCACGACGAGTTCCGCGAGCGTCTGCAGACGCTGCTGACCAAGCGGATCAAGTCCAAGGGGGGCACCACCAAGGTGGAGGATGAACCCGCGCCGCGCGAGGACGATGCCACCAACGTGGTGGACTTCATGTCGCTGCTGCAGAAGAGCCTGGATGCGAAGAAGCGCACGCCGCCGAAGAAGACGGCCGTGACGGCGGCGCCGAAGAAGTCGGCGGCGAAGAAAGCCAAACCCGCCAAAAAAGCCACGAAGGCGACCAAGAAGACCGCCACGCGCAGCACCACGCGCAAGGCCGGGTAAGCGCTGATGTCACTGCAGGAATACCGCCGCAAACGCCGCTTTGATGGCACCCCCGAACCCGATGCCGAGCGCACCGGTGCACCGGCGCGACGCCCGATCTTCGTGGTGCAGCTGCATCACGCCAGTTCCCGTCACTACGATTTCCGTCTGGAAGCCGATGGCGTACTCAAGAGCTGGGCGGTGCCGAAGGGGCCGTCGCTGCGCGTGGGCGAGAAGCGCCTGGCGGTGGAAGTGGAAGACCATCCGCTGTCCTATGCGACGTTTGAAGGCGATATCCCTAGCGGCCATTACGGCGCCGGACATGTGGATGTGTACGACCACGGCACCTGGGCGTGCGACGGCGATCCGCTCGAGGCGATCGCCGCCGGCAAGCTCGACTTCGTCCTGCACGGCGAGCGGCTCAAGGGCGGCTGGAAGCTGGTGCGTACCGCGATGAAAGGCAAGCAGCACCAGTGGCTGCTGATCAAGCGCGACGATGACGATGCACGCGATGCGGAGGCCGATGACATGCTCGATACAGCGCCTGCTCGGCGTACGACTGGCAAGCGTACTGCTGCCTCGACAACCCGCACCGGCACCGGCAAGGCAGTGAAGACGGTCGCCAAGGCGCCGGCGGCACGCAAGGCCGACGCACGTTGGCACAAGCGCGCGCTGGCGCTGCCGGAGGCACGCGACACGCCTTATCCGCAGAGCTTCAAACCACAGTTGACCGACCACCGTGCCACCGCACCGGAGGGCGATGGCTGGTTGCACGAGATCAAATGGGACGGCTACCGTCTGCTGGCCGAGGTCAGCGACGGTGTGGTGTCTTTGCGCTCGCGCGGTGGACTGAACTGGACCGATGACTTCCCCGAAGTGGTACAGGCGATTGCCGCGCTGCCGGTGCGCGACCTGCGACTGGATGGCGAGCTGGTGGTACTGGACGCGCAGGGCCGCAGCGACTTCACCGCGTTGCAGAAGGTGATTGATGGCACGGCCAGACAACCCTTGCGCTACGTGGTGTTCGACATGCCCGGTATTGCCGGCGTCGACATCAGCCGCGCGCCCTTGCTGGCCCGCAAGGCGCTGCTCAAGGACCTGATCGGCCCCGCGCCGGGCACCGTGGCCTACAGCGAGCACGTGCTCGATCATGGTCCGCAGGTGTTCGCCGCCAGTGGCGATGCGGGCTACGAGGGCATCATCAGCAAGCGGGTGGATGCGGTCTACGTCAACACGCGATCGCCGACCTGGATCAAGATCAAGCATGAAAATACCGATGAATTCCTGATCGTCGGCTACACCGAACCCAAGGGATCGCGCACCGGCTTCGGATCGCTGTTGATGGCCACCCCGGACAAGGGCGGCCTGCGCTATGTGGGCCGTGTCGGCACCGGTTTCGACGATGCGTTGCTGCGTGCGCTGACCCGCCAGCTCAGCGCGCTGGCGGTGAAAGACGCGGTGGTCGCCCTGCCCGCGCATGTGCCCTTCCCGGCGCGCAGCGTGCACTGGGTGAAACCGGTGGTGGTGGCCGAGGTTGCTTTCCGCGGCTGGGCCAAGGAAGGGTTGCTGCGCCAAGCCAGTTTCAAGCGGCTGCGCGAGGACAAGGCCGCGAAGGATCTGGGCGGTGCGGCGAAGGTGCCAGCCAAGGAAAAAAAGACCACCGCCAGCAAGATCACGACGAAGGCAGGCGCTGCGGCCAAAACGCGCGCTGTCGCCGAAAACGCTGGCGACGTGAACATCAGTCACCCCGAACGCGTGGTGTTCGCCAAGGCGAAGATCACCAAGGGCGAGGTGGCCGACTACTACCGGCAGATGGCGCGCTGGGTGCTGCCCGAAGTTGCCCGGCGGCCGCTGTCGCTGCTGCGTTGTCCGGATGGCGTGGACAAGCCGTGCTTCTTCCAGAAGCACCATGGCACGGGCTTGGGCGAGGCCGTAGGGGCCATTCCGCTGGAACAGAAGAGCGGGCGCGAAGACTACCTCTACATCGAGGACGTAACGGGCCTGCTGCAGCTGGTGCAGATG
This sequence comes from Stenotrophomonas sp. Ste86, assembly GCF_024519465.1. GTDB lineage: Bacteria > Pseudomonadota > Gammaproteobacteria > Xanthomonadales > Xanthomonadaceae > Stenotrophomonas. The sequence continues at coordinate 15,482 of NZ_JALJRW010000008.1, forward strand.
AACACGCTCGAGCTGCACCCGTGGGGTGCCACGGTGGCCGATCCCGAGCACCCGGACCGGCTGGTGTTTGATCTGGATCCCGGCGAGGGCGTCAGCTGGGCGCAGGTCAAGACCGCCGCGCGCGATGTGCGCGACCGGTTGCTGGAGACCGGGCTGCAGAGCTTTGTGCGGCTGTCCGGTGGCAAGGGCGTGCATGTGGTGGTGCCGCTGCAGCCCAGGGCCGACTGGGCGCAGGCCAAGGACTTCTGCGAGGCGTTCGCGCAGGCCATGGCCGAGCACGCGCCGGAGCGCTACGTGGCCACCATGAGCAAGGCCAAGCGTACCGGCGTGATCTTCATCGACTGGCTGCGCAACGCACGCGGTGCCACCAGTGTGTGCTCCTGGTCGCTGCGGGCGCGCCCGGGTGCGGGCGTGGCAGTGCCGTTGCGCTGGGAAGAACTGGGCCGGGTGACCGCTGCCGACGCGTTCCCGTTGGCCAAGGCGCTGCAGCGGGCGCAGCGGTTGAAGCAGGATCCGTGGGACGGAATCGATGCGGTGAAGCAGGTGCTGCCGGGCGCGTGACGCAGGGGCGCTTCATCGCCATTGCGCGGCCCGCCCGGCCCGCACTGCATGCCGCCGCGCCTCGTCGCACGCTCCCGTCAACGCGGCCGGTAGCGCGCGCCCAGCCAGATACCGGCCGCCTGGAACGGCAGCGCGATGAGCAGCACGGTGACGAACCAGAACGGGAAATCGCTGCCCAGGTCCCAGGCAGCATAGACCGACGCGGCGGCGATCACCGCCCAGACCACCCCGCCGTGCACGTAGGGCGCGTTTGGCGCGTAGCGCGCCGCGAAGGCCGTGGCGGCCACGCCGCCAAGGATCGTCCAGGCCAGGTCCCACGCCAGCCGCGCCTGCCCGCCTTCGCCCAGCCCGATCCACGGTGCGATCCAGCCGGCGGCGCCGCTGACCATGCCCAGTACGAACACTGCCACGACCACGCACAGGATGGAGAGCACGACGGTCTTGGCAAGCGACAGCGGGGACATGGGGATTCCGGAGACGACGAACGTGCGCCCATTATGGACGCACGCCATGCCTCAGACCCTGCCGGTCGGCCTCAACGACGCCCTCTGGGCCAAGCCGCGCACCGGCACCGAGCCTGCGCCCGGTGTCAGCCGACCAGCGCGGCCGAATCGCGGGCCAGCTGCTCGATCCCGGCCCAGTCGCGCGCCTGCAGCAGCGCACGCGTGGTCAGCCAGGAACCGCCCACGCACAGCACGTTGGGCAGGTGCAGGAAATCGCGCGCGGTCTGCGCGGTGATCCCACCGGTCGGGCAGAAGCGCACGTCGCCGAATGGCCCGTTCCACGCCGACAGCATTGCCGCGCCGCCGGCCTGCACCGCCGGGAAGAACTTGAAGGTATCCAGCCCGTGTTCCAGGCCGAGCACCAGCTCGGACGACGTCGCCACGCCGGGCAGGAACGGCAGGTCGGTATCGTGCGCGGCCGCATACAGGCGCGCGGTGGCGCCCGGCGATACCGCGAAACGTCCGCCCACCTGCTTGACCTGTTCCATCTGCGCGGCACTCAGTACGGTGCCAGCACCCACCACGGCATCGGGCACGGCCTCGACCATCGCCTTGATCGCGTCCATCGCCACCGGCGTGCGCAAGGTCACTTCGATCACCGGCAGGCCGCCGTTGAACAATGCGCGCGCCACCTCGACCGCGTCGTCGACGTTCTCCGGGGTGAACACCGGAATCACGGGGGCCAGCTTCAGGACTGCGCGTACGCGTGGATCAGCGCCGGACATCGAATCGCTCCTCGCCCGTGAGGGCCATGATGTCAGCCTCGCTGACAGGGTTGAAATCGCCGGGGATCGAGTGCTTCAGGCAGCCAGCAGCCAGGCCGAAGCGCACGATCGCATCCGGCGCGAAGCCGCGCATCATGCCATGCAGGATGCCGGCAGCGAAGGCGTCGCCGCCGCCGATGCGATCCACGATGCCGAGCATGTCGCGGGTCGGCGCCACCGCGCGGGTCCCATCGCGACCGAGCAGCATCGCCCCCAGCGCATGGTTGTCCACGCTGTGCGGGGTGCGCTGGGTGCAGGCCATCCACTGCAGCCGCGGAAACGCGGCGAACGCCTGCGCGGCGGCCGCATCCACGCGCTCGGCCAACTGCGCCTGCGGGAACTCCCCGCCGAGTACCACGCCGATATCGCGGTAGTCGGCGAACAGCACGTCGGCGCAGGCGAACAGCTCGCGCAGGATCCCGGCCGCATCGCCCTGCCAGCGCGCCCACAGCGACGGACGAAAATTGCCGTCGAAAGACACCTTCACCCCACGCGCGCAGGCGGCGCGCGCCGCCACCAGCGTGGCCTCGGCCATCGCCGGATTGAGCGCCGGGCTGACCCCGGACACGTGCAGCCAGTCGGCGTTGGCCAGCAGCGTGTCCCAGTCGTAATCGGCGGCACTGCTGCTGGCAAACGCCGAATCGGCGCGGTCGTAGACCACTTCGCTGGCGCGCTGCACCGCACCGGTGGTGAGGAAGTACAGGCCCATGCGCCCCGGCCGTACCTGCACATGGCCGGTGTCCACGCCGTGCCGGCGCAGCTCGCCGGCGACGAACTGGCCCAGCGGATTGGCCGGCAGCGTGCTGACCATCGCCACCGTATGTCCCAGATGGGCCAACGACACCCCGACATTGGCTTCGGCGCCCCCCGGATGCACCGCCAGCTGCGCACTCTGCAGCAGCAGCTCGCGGCCCGGTGCGCTCATGCGCAGCAACAACTCCCCAAAACAGACGACGCGACTCATGATCATGGATCCTTGTGAAAGCGAGGGCCGGTGGAACGTCGCCCAGGAAGAATGGCTAGCGGTGTCATTCTAGCCTTGCGGCGCCTGCCGTCCACCCTGGGAAATGTCGAAAGCTTTGTCCCGCAAGCCTCCAGGGGACATCGAAAATCTGTTGCGCTGCAAGATGCTCCTTCTGGAACGGGCTGTTAACGTCCGCCCTGACCAGCGGTGTCATTGCACTGACATGTCGCCGGATTGCTGTTTCATGTAGCACCTTGGGAGAGGGAAAACATGCATTCTCGAAACATCCAGAAAAAGACACCGGTTACCTTGCTTGCCCTGTCGATCTGCCTGGCGCTGAGTGGTACCGCGCTGGCTCAGGAAACGCCCACCGGCACGGCCACCGACCTGGACACCGTGACCGTCACCGGCTACCGCGCCAGCGTCGAAAAGGCCTTGGACATCAAGCGCGGCGAAGCCGGCGTGGTCGATGCGATTGTCGCCGAAGACATCGGCAAGTTCCCGGATCTCAACCTGGCCGAATCGCTGCAGCGCATTCCGGGCGTGGTCATCACCCGTGAAGCCGGCGAAGGCCGCAACATCTCCGTGCGCGGCCTCGGCCCGGATTTCACCCGGGTGCGCATCAACGGCATGGAAGCGCTGACCACCGTCGGCGCCGGCGACCAGAGCGGCGGCACCAACCGCGGCCGCGGCTTCGACTTCAATGTGTTCGCCTCGGACCTGTTCTCACAGCTGCTGGTGCGCAAGACCGCCTCGGCCGACGTGGAAGAGGGCTCGCTGGGTGCCACGGTCGACCTGCGCACCGCGCGCCCGTTCGACTACGACGGCTTCACGTTTGCCGCCAGCGGCCAGGCCAGCTACAACGCCATGGCTGAAAAGGCCGATCCGCGCGTGGCCGCACTGATCTCCAACACCTTCGCCGATGGCACCTTCGGTGCGCTGTTGTCGGTGGCCTATTCCGAGCGCCAGGCGCTGGAAGAAGGCTCCAACACCGGGCGCTGGGCCAACGGCCCGAGCAACAACAACTTCAACGCGGCCTCGCCGTTCGCCGCTGCCCGCAGCGCCGCCGTGTACCACCCGCGCTTCCCGCGCTACGTACAGATGGAACACGAGCAGAAGCGCCTGGGCGTGACCGGCACCCTGCAGTGGAAGCCCACCGACGCGACCGAAATCTCGCTGGACACCCTGTATTCCAAGATCGACGCCAAGCGCGACGAGCACTACATCGAGGCGATTTCCTTCAGCCGCGGCACCAGCACCAACCCGCGCCTGGTCGGCAAGCCGGCGATGATCGTCAAGAACGGCGCGATCGAGAACAACGCGCTGGTCTACGGTGAGTTCGACAACGTCGACATCCGCACCGAAAACCGCCATGACGAGTGGAGCACCGAGTTCAAGCAGGTCGCGTTGAACGGCCAGCACCGTTTCGGCGATGACTTCACCTTGTCCGGCAAGGTCGGCATCTCGCGCTCCAAGCACGAGAACCCGATCCAGACCACGATCATCATGGACAAGTACGACGTCGACAATTACAGCTACGACTACCGGGGCAACAGCCGGTTCCCGACGCTGAACTACGGCATCGACCCGACCAACCCGGCCGGCTGGGAACTGGCCGAAATCCGCCTGCGTCCGCAGTACGTGGACAATGACTTCGACACCGGCCAGATTGACTTCAACTGGAACATCAGCCCCAGCTTCCGCCTGAAGGGCGGCATCCTGGCCAAGAACTACACCTTCAAGACGGTCGAGATGCGCCGCGCCAGCGAGCTGGCCGTGCCCAACTTCCCCAACGGCAGCAAGATCGTGCCGGTGGACATGACCCAGCAGGAAGGCCTGAAGGGCATCACCGGCAACCCCAACAACTGGGTGGTGCCCAACCTCGATGCGATCGCCGACCAGTTCGACATCTACAGCAACAGCGGCATCTTCGCCGTCGCCCCGCGCGCCAACAACGTGCGCAGCGTGGACGAAGAGGATCGCGGCGGCTACCTGATGGGCGAGTTCTCCACCGAACTGGGCAGCATCCCGTTCTCGGGCAATTTCGGCGTGCGCTATGTGCGCACCAAGCAGACCGCCACGGGTCTGTCCACGTTGACCACCACCACGGTCTCCACCACCGCCGAGCGCACTTACGACGACACCCTGCCCTCGTTCAACCTGGTGGCCGAAATCACCCCGGACTTCCTGATCCGCCTGGGTGCGGCCAAGGTGATGAGCCGTCCGGGCCTGGGCAACCTGACCCCCGGTTCCACCGTGGCCGTCGCAGGCGCGGCGCGCACCATCGCCACCGGCAACCCGGACCTGGACCCGATCCGCGCCACCAACGTGGACCTGGGCTTCGAGTGGTACTTCGCCGAAGGCGCCATGGCCGGTGTCGGCCTGTTCTACAAGGACATCGAGACCTTCATCCAGACCACGCGCGAGACCCACCCGTACAGCTTCAGCGGTCTGCCCGACGCGCTGCTGATCGGGACCGGCGCCAGCCCGGACAGCGACTTCACCTACACCAAGCCGGTGAACACCCCGGGCGGTGAACTCAAGGGCGTGGAGGTCAACTACACCCAGCCGTTCACCTTCCTGCCGGGCAAGTGGTCCAACCTGGGCGTGCAGCTCAATTACACCTGGGTGGACTCGCAGATCCAGTACATCAATTCCAGCGGCCAGCCGGTGCTGAAGGCCGACCTGACCGGCCTGTCGCGCAACTCGTGGAATGCCACGCTGTTCTACGAAGGCAAGGTGTTCTCCGGCCGCGTCTCGGCGACCAACCGCGATGATTACCTGACCCAGGTCACCGGTACCGAAGCCGGCTTCAACCTCGATGGCTATCACGGCATGACCGGCACCACCTTCATCGATGCGTCGATCCGCTATGCGATCAACGAGAAGCTGGAGCTGAGCCTGGAAGGCATGAACCTGACCAACGAAGCCAGCGACGAGTGGGTCTACTCGCCGTCCACCGGCCAGCTGCCGCTGCAGTACACCGAGACCGGACGTCAGTTCATGCTCGGCGTGCGTTACAAGTTCTGATCCACACCAGACGGCGGCGGCGCGAGCGATCGCGCCGCCGCTGTTGCGTCGCAAGATGTTGGGGAACGTCGGCTTTGCTAGCGTGCGTTGCGTGCAGGACACGCGGCGGGGAGGCTGCGCGCCCGCACGCAGCGCACCGGCACTGCCTTCGATCCAGCTCCCCGCGCCACCGCCGTAACGTTGAGCTGTCGAAAGGAACCTGCCATGCCGCTGCACGCTGTCCGTTCGCCCCGTCGCACCCGTCTTTCGGCCAGCCTGCTGTGGATGCTGCTGGGAGGCAGCGCCGGCGCCTGGGCACAGCCGGCACCGCAGCTGCTGTTCCACGTCTCGGCCGACAACGGCTTTACCGCCGACACCGCGCAGGGCGATGCGGTCCCCAATTTCCTGGACAAGGTCAAACGCGTGCCCGATGGCGCGCGCGGATCAGCGATCCAGTGGGAAGACGACGGCGTGCTCTCGTGGAACGCGCCCGGCAACATCCAGGCCCAGCGTGGCACGCTCGGCTTCTTCTGGCGCCCCCGCTATGCGGTGGGTGAAGCGCCGTTCGTGATTTTCCGGGTCGGCTACGCCGACCACAGCAGCTGGGACATGGCCTGGCTGCGCATCGACTGGAACGGCCACGGCTTCGACGCGTTCGTCACCGACGCCAACCTGGCCCGCACGCGGGTTTCCTTCACGCTCGACCACACTCCCTCACCGCAGCAGTGGCAGCACATCGCCTTCGGTTGGGACGAGGACCACGGCGTACGCCTGTACGTCGATGGCAAGGAAGTGGCCCGCCAGGAAACCACCGCCGATTACGACGCCGCGCTCGACCAGCTCGGCTTGGCCGGGCGGGTGATGGCGCCCTACCAGGTGCAGAGCCGCTACAACTTCCTGCGTGGCAGCGACCTGGACGAGATCCGCGTCTACGACCGCCTGCTCGATCCGGCTGGCATGGCCGCGCTGGCACGCAATGCGGCACCGACCACGGCCGTGGCCGCGCCCGATCCAATGCGTGCCTGGCGCCATCGCTTCGGCTGGGACAGCGCGGCGCCACCGGCGCTGACTGCACCGACCACGCGCATCCGCAAGGTCGAGTTCGCCGATACCAAGGACCACAAGCAGTGGATGTGGAAGGCCACTGACGGCATCGCCGAGACCACCTGGCCCGGCGTGTACAACCGTTCGCGACTGCCCGGCCGCAACGACTACTTCCAGCTGCCGGACTGGAACACCTACGTCGACGGCGGGAAGCAGCTTGACCTGACCCTGCCGCCGGGTGAGACCGTCAACCGCATCGAAGTGCGCGGCGCCGCGTTCGGCACGCTCAGCCATGGCGACGACGGCCAGTCGCCGACGCCGCTGCTGCAGCGCCGCCAGGGCGTGGTGCGCAGCGTCGATGACATCCCCGCGCAGACCGGCGGCGTACTGCACTTCCGCAATACCGAACAGGAAACCCCCATCCAGGAAATCTGGGCCTACGACGTCAGTGCGGCGCCCGAGCCCGCCGGCACGGTCAAGCAGCGCTACGTCATCGACAGCCAGGCCCTGCCGGACTACCTCAACATCGCCGGCCTGCGGCGGTACATCGACGGCCGTTTCCCGGCGGCCGAACGCAGCACGGTGATGGCCTTGCCCAAGGGCGCCGGTTCGCGTCGCCGCAGTGCCGACACCCTACCCGCGCAGCCGCTGCCGATCGTGCACGTGCTGATCCCTTCCGGGGTGGCCGATGCGCCGGCCGCGCAGCCGTTGATCCGCAGCTGGGCCTACAGCTGGGAGAACATGCATGACGGCCTGGACGGCGTGGCCATCGACCTGCCCGCGCTGGACCTGCCCGCCACGATCGACGGCCTGATCCCGCTCAACCTCCGCATCAAGGACCCGATCTGGCCGGCGCGCGACATGATCGATGTGTCGGTATCGGTCAAACCGGGCGAAAAGCGCACGCTGTGGCTGGACCTGCGCGACCGCATCCTCACCGCCGACAGCCTGTGGCTGTCCATCGCCTCGGCCGCACCGGGCTTCAACGCCGCCTCGCTGGACGGTGCGGAGATCCGCATGGTCTACAAGGACCGCGAAGAAGCCAAGCAGGAGCACGTGGCCGACCGCTTCAACCAGGCGCGCGACAACTGGGGCTTTCTCGTCGAGGAGCACACCACCTCCAAGCGCCAGCGCCTGTATGCACGCGTCTATGCCGACCTGACCGATCTGCTGCGGGTCGATCCGGACCACGAACTCGGCCGGCTGTACTGGAACTACATCAGCTACAACAGCCAGGGCAAACCACCCTTCGTCGCGCCGATAGCGCCCAAGGGCGTGCCGCAGTGGGCATTCGCGCAGACCGAAGACCTCAAATACGTACGTCGCTTCGTGGACTGGTGGATCGACAACCGCCAGATCGCCTACGGCGACTTCGGTGGCGGCATCTCCGATGATTCCGACCTTACCCAGCAGTGGCCTGGGTTGGCGTTGATGGGCGTGCAGCCGGACCGGCTCAATGCCTCGCTCACCGCGCTGTCCGATGCGGTGTACCGCAATGGCATGTTCAGCAATGGCCTGAGCACCATCGAAACCGACGAGCTGCATGCCTACGAGGAAGGCATCAACACCAACAGCGCCATGCTCTACCTCAACTGGGGCGACCCGCTCACCGTCGAGCGGCTGATGGAGACGGTGAAGGCCTTCGACGAACGCATCATCCTGCCCAACCCGCAGGGCCAGCTGCTGTTCTCCAGCAACTGGTACGGCGGCAACAAGGTCTACCGCGAGCCGAACTGGCAGTGGCAGAAGCCGTACTCGTTCCCGGCGCTGCATCCGGCGTTCCTGATCGGCCAGTACAACGCCGATGCCACCAGCCGCAAGCTGGTCACCGGCCTGGCCAACAGCTACCTCGCCCACGCCTACACCGACGACAAGGGCCGCTGGACCCTGCCCAACGAAATCAGCTGGGCCACGGGCAAGACCCGCGGCGGCGAGCTCAACAACGGTTCCGGCGGTGGCGATGTCATGCACACCTTCTGGGCCGCGTGGCGCTGGAGCGGCGATGCGAAGTACCTCAAGGCGCTGGACTATCGCGTCGAGCGCGGCGGCCCGGGTGCGTTATCCAACCTGGGCGAGAACTACGTGGAGGTACTCGGCCGGGGCGGGGAGTGGAACCCGCGCCTGATCGCCGATGCCGATGCGGGCACTACCGGCTTCTCCAGCCTGATGGCGTGGCAGGCCAGTGGCGACAAGAAATACCTTGAAGCCCTGCACGCCGACGGCATCCAGGCCAAGGCGCAGCGCGAGTACATGAATACCGAGGGCCATTGGTGGTCCGACCGGGTCGAAGCGCCGAGCGAGTTCCTCCAGCGTGCACGGCTGGGCGGCATCGCGCTCAAGCGCAACCAGAGCTGGCCGGGGCACACCGTGAGCTGGCGCTTCGCCCAGCCCGATGCCGCCGAACAGGTGGCGCTGCTGGTGCACGCGCCGTCGCCGGCGCGCTTCAAGGTGATCGCCTACAACCTGGGCAAACGCGCGGTGGAGGCGGACATGACCGCCTGGAATGTCACCGCCGGGCAGTGGCGGATGACCAGCGGCATTGACCGCGATGGCGATGACCGCATCGACGGCAAGGCCAGTGTGCGTGAGCTGACGCTGGAGCGCAGCGCGTCCACGGGGCTGCGCTTTGTCCCCGGCCAGGCCCAGATGTTCGAGTTCGAGCTGGTGCAGGCCGGGCAGCCGGTCGAGCAGCGCCCGGACCTGGGCATCGGTCGCGGCGATGTGCGTGTCGATGCGGGCCAGGTGCAGGTGACCGTGCACAGCCTGGGGCATGTGGCCACCGGCGCGGGCGCGGTGCTGCTGGAAGACGCCAACGGGCGCGAGATCGCCCGCAGCGCGGTGCCGACAATGGCCGCGCCCAGTGACCTGGTGCCGAAGACCCATACGCTGCGCCTGCCGTTGCCGTCGGGAAAGCACAGCGGCCTGCGCGTGCGGGTGATGCTGGCCGATGGCGGCGCCGAGGTGACCCAGCGCAACAATGTGGTCGTGTTGGACTGACGCGCGCAACAGCGCAACAGCGCAACAGCGCAACAGCGCAACAGCGCAACAGCGCAACAGCGCAGCCCGCGGTGGGGGTCATGCCATTCCCGGGCCGCCGGGAACTACCGGCGGTCGCTCGGGGTGCGACCCTGCCGAGGCTACGTACGCCTGTCAGGGGTACCGGTCTGCGGCGGTGATGTCGGGTGATCTGGTCGAGCGTACACGCCGGTATGGAGGCCCTGCATGCCTTGATGAGGCTGCACACGCGCAAACGCGCAGCGATGCGCGCCGCCAGGGCCGCATCCCGATCGACTGCCGATGGACCTGCAACCGGTGATGTCGGCATGACCCCGAACGAAGCACGCGCCCCATCCCCGGTTACACCGTCACCGTGCCCGCGATGCAGGTCACGCAGGCCCCGCCGATCCACGGCGCATCGCCCACCCGCTCTACCTGTAGCCGCCCGGCGCGTCCCAGCACGGTGCCCTGACTGATCACGTAGCGGTCCGGTACCTGCCCTTCCTCGAGCAACCAGCGCGCGATACCTGCATTGAGGCTGCCAGTGGCCGGATCCTCCGGCGCGCCGTCGCCAGCGATGAAGGCGCGGCTCTCGAACCGTGCCGCGTCGCCGTCGTCGGCCTGCCACGGCCCGAACACCCCCACCTTCAAACCGTCCAGCTGCGTGTAGTCCGGCTGCAGCGCCAGCACCGTGGCGCGGTCACGCAGGCGCAGTGCCAGCCAACCGGTGCCGTTGTCCACCCAGCGCGCCTCCAGCACGTCCTCGGCAGCCAGCCCCAGGGCGCTGTGTACGCGATCGCGCAGCGCGGCATCGAGCGGCCCGCCGCGCAGCAGCGGCGGTGCCAGGAACGCCAGCCCGGCGTCGCTGCGGCGGATCCGCACCAGGCCGATACCGCATTCCTGCACGATCTCCTCGCCCTGGGGCGCCCCGCCCTGCGCCAACCACGCGTGGCAGCTGCCCAGGGTGGGATGGCCGGCAAATGGCAACTCTTCCAGCGTGGTAAAGATGCGCACCCGGTAGTCCGCGCGCGGGTCGGTCGGCGGCAGCACGAAGGTGGTTTCGCTGAGGTTGGTCCAGCGCGCGAACGCGGCCATGCGCGTGTCATCGATGCCGTCCGCCTCGAGTACCACCGCGAGCGGATTGCCCAGCAGCGGATCGGCACTGAACACGTTGACCTGTTGGAACGGATGGGTGGACATCGGGACCTCCGGGAGCACCACCGGATTATCCACGCCCGCCCTGGTTAGAGCCGAGCCACGCTCGGCTGCCCTTCGCAGGAGATGACAGGCCGGCACGCGAAGAGGCGCATGATGCCCCGGGTTGCGTCGTTGCCGAGCAGTGCCCGGCACGACCGATCACGCCGCGTCGGTTTCCATCACCTGCACGCGGCGCGCGTACCAGTCGCCGCCGTCGGGCTCGAACACCGCGCTGCGGGTCATTTCGCCCTGGTAGACGTGGACCGAGATCGCCAGATCCTCAGCGCTGGTGTTGCGGATGGTGTGGTACTCGTGCGGCGGGATCAGGCTGCCGGCACTGCCGCAGTCGCCGAGGATGGCCGGTTGTGCGCGGAAGCGGAAGCGCTCGCCGTCGCGCTCCAGCAGCTGGTACTGGGTGATTTCCAGCTGGCCCAGCCACACCCCTTCCACGCACCACAGGCCGCTGTGGTCGTGCAGTGGCGTGCCCTGCCCCGGCCCCCAGCTCATCGCCACGATGCTGTAGCCGTGCGCGGCGCTGCGGTACAGCTCGCGGCGTGCGTAGTGGTCTTCGATCGGGTGGTGCACACAGGCGGGCAGCTGGATGCGGCTGTCGGCGATCGCCTCGCGCAGCGCGTGGCGCAGCGTGGCGGCGATCTGGTGGGCATCATTGTGCTGTACCGCGTGATCGACGGCGGCAATCAATCGATCACGTCCGTGGAAGGGGGGAAACGGGTCGCGGAAATCGTGCATGTCCCCAGTCTAGGCGATCACGGTGAACGTCATGTTTGACGGGAATCACGACAGATCGGGTCGAATCAAGCGTAACGCCAATTAAAATCGACGAAAAAGTGCCTAAAGCCTATCAAACGAACCGCGCGCCATGTCGTATTCGGCCCGCATGCCATCACCCGAACGTACCGCGCTGGATGAAAGGCGCCTGCCGGTACAGCTCGCGCTCGCCCCCGCGTGGATCGTCGGCCTGGCGCGGGGTCCGGTCGAACAGCATCGTCTCGCGGCGATCAAGCGAGTACCTGTCCCACCGTGGCAGTCCCGCATGGTGGGGATCGCCATGCCGCGCGAACGCGATCAACGCCTCGCTCATCAATGCGGCCACCTGCCGGGCGTCATCACCATCGCCCGTGCGCGAACCCGGTCGGTCGGTGGTGTCCAATACCAGCGGAATGTCCAGCGTGTGGAAGGCACCGAACCGCCCCCCGTCCAGTGGTGAGCCCCAATCCAGCTGGTAGGCCCAGGTCGGTGCGCCTTGGCGTGCACGCGCCTCCAGTTCTTCCACCGCACCGCGCCACGAGCGCCCGGCGGTGGTCGCCGCGAAGAACACGTCCGAGGGCGTGTAGTGCGGATACAGGCGCCGGTACTCGGCGATCACGGTCGAAGGCAGTAGGTCGGTGTACTGCTCCTTCTCCAGCTTGGCCGGCAAGGTCTCCCAGGTAAGGGAGAAGTTGGCCGGGTCGTTGCCGAGGAAGGCGCGGGTTTCATCGTGGGTGTTGCCGATCACCATCGGGATGCCGGCCGACTGCGCGGCCGCCTCCGGCCAGAACGGATGTACCGGCAACACTGCGCCATCCAGCACCGGGCCGAAGTACAGGCCCGTGTCCTCCACCCGCGAGGGATCGCGGGCCCGCGTGGCTGCCAGCAGCGCCTCGGTGGACAACGCGCGCAACGCGGCCACGTCGGCCGCACCCACCGCCTGCATCGCAATCCGCGCGCGTTGGCTGGCTGCACGCGGACCAGCGGCGGTCACCTGCTGGCCGCTCATGGTCCACGCGCGCCGGAACAACCCACGCCCGGCGGGCATCGCCATCAGCGTGGCGATCTTCGCACCGCCCCCGGACTGGCCGAACACGGTGATGTTGCCGGCATCGCCGCCGAATTCGTGCGCGTGCTGGCGTACCCACTGCAGCGCCTGCACCAGGTCGAGCTGGCCGACGTTGCCCGAGCCGGCCAGGGCCGGGTCGCCGAAGGCGCCCAGGTACAGATAGCCGAACACGTTGAGCCGGTGGTTGACCGTCACCACCACCACATCGCCGCGCCGGCACAACGCGCCGCCGTCGTACAGCGGATCGCTGCCCGAGCCGTTGTTGTAGGCACCGCCGTGGATGTAGAACAGGATCGGGCGCTTGCCGCCATCGCGCAGCGCCGGCGTCCACACGTTGAGGTACAGGCAGTCTTCGCTGCCCGGACCCTCGCTGCTGCCCTGCGGCGCGGCAGGACCGTACGCACTGGCATCGCGCACGCCGCGCCACGGCAGTTCCTGCAGCGCCGGCAGGAAGCGCCGGCTGCGCGTATCGGCACCGTAGGCAACGCCGCGGAACACGTTTACCCCCTGCTCGATCTGGCCGCGCAGGCGTCCGCTGCGCACCGTCGCCAGCGGCGCGGCATCGCGGCGTGGGCCGGGGGCTGCCGCCGCGGCCGCCGACAGCAGCGGCAGGCTGCCCGCAGCGAGCATCACCGCATAGCGCGCGCTGTCGCGCAGGAAGCGGCGGCGTTGCAGATCGGCGGGCGAATCGCTCATCGGCGTGCCTCCGCGGCCTGCGTGCCTTGCGCCTGCATCCACTGCAGGGCCAGCGTGGGCCACTGCGCGGTGGTGAGCCCGGGGCGGATGCGCACGCCGAAGCCGTGCCCGCCCTGCGGGAACAGGTGCATTTCGCTGGCGACGCCGGCCCGGGTAAGCGCCTGGTAGTAGACCAGGCTGTTGTGCACCGCCACCACCTTGTCGTCCTGCGCGTGCACCAGGAAGGTCGGCGGCATGTCCGCGCGCACGTGGTCCTGCATCGAGAACTGCGCCACCCGCGCCGCATCGGGATGCTCGCCGAGCAGGCGAACGCGCGAGCCCGTGTGCGCGTGTGCCCCCATGTCGATCACCGGGTACAGCAGCAGCGCCACGTCCGGCCGCGCGCTCTGGCGGTCGATTGCATCGCGCGCCGGGTACACCGGCAGATCGAAGCCGGCGCTCAGCCGCGCCGCGACGTGGCCACCGGCGGAGAAGCCGATCACCCCGATGCGGCCCGGATCGAGCTGCCAGCGTTTCGCGCCGTCTCGAATCAGGCGCAGCGCGCGCTGTGCGTCGGCCAACGCGGCCTGGCGATCGCTGCGCCCGGCTGGCAGCCGGTAGCGCAGCACGAACAGGGTCACCCCGCCGTGCTCGACGAAGGCCGGCACCAGTGCGGTGCCTTCCTTGTCCAGCACGATGCGCTGGTAGCCGCCGCCGGGAATCACCAGCAGGGCGCTGCCGTTGGGCTGCCTGGGACGGTAGGCGACCAGATACGGGGCATCCACATCGTCGATGTAACGGTCCGGCACTGCCGGGTCGTCGCTGCGCTCGATGACATGCGGGGTGCGCGGCGCGCCGGTTTCGCCCGGCACCTGCCCGGCCGGCCACAGCGCGATGCGGTCCGGACTGCCCGGGGCGGGCTCGCTCGCCGGTACGCTGCGCTCGGCGGCGTGCAGCATCGAAGAGGAGCTGGCCAGCAGCAGCCAGGCCAGCAATGGCAACAGAACAGCGCGGGGCATCGGCAGGTGTCCTTGTGGGCGGATGGAACGGTCATCGTGCCCCAGCCGCAGCCTTCTGACGCGCTGCACATTGCCAATGACACCGGTTTACCATATACAGCTCATCCAGGCGCTGTCGATGGGCAGTGCACCATTCACCGGGAGACCCGCTTGAGCAACGATCACGGCACACACGACCTGCCAGACCAGGGGTTGGGCGAGATCGCCCACGCCTTCGTCGGCGCCCGCCAAGAGGGCCGCGCGCTGCCCGAATTCCCCGGTGAGATCCCGCCGGACCTGGTGACCGCCTATCGCGTCCAGGACCAGGCGATCGGACTGTGGGACGACCAGGTGGTCGGGTGGAAGGTCGGTTATATCGCTGCCGAGCGTCGCGACAGCTCCGGGGATGACCGCCTGCTGGGCCCGATTTTCGCACGCCGGCTCTGGAATGCTACCGGTGGAACAGTGGACATTCCGGTGTTCGTCGGCGGCTTCGGTGCGGTCGAGGCGGAGTTCGTGATCCAGCTGCTGGAAGACGCGCCGGCCGACAAGCTGCACTGGACCGCCGAGGAAGCCGAGGCGCTGCCGGCCAAGCTGTTCTACGGCGTGGAAGTGGCCAGCAGCCCGCTGGCCACCATCAACAAGCTCGGCCCGCGCGTGGTGGTGTCCGATTTCGGCAATAACAACGGTCTGGTGCTCGGCGCGGAAATCCCCGACTGGACCGCCCTGGACGACGCCGACCTGCGGGCGGAAACCCGCATCGAAGGCGAGGTGGTCGGCACCGGCGGCGCCACCCTGCTGCCGGGTGGACTGCGTACCGCCTATGCGTTCGCGCTGGCCCGTTCGGCGCAGCGCGGGCGGCCGCTCAAGGCCGGCGACCTGATCGCCAGCGGCAACGCCACCGGCATCCACGATATCGCCGTAGGCCAACAGGCACTGATCCGTTTCGCCGGCTACGGCGACATTACCTGCAGGGCCATCGCTGCCGGGTAACCGTGCAGCCATGGACAGTCCGCTTGGGAGGGCGCAGATGTTCACTCGCAGAAATTTCCTTGCCACCAGTCTGGGCGCGCTGAGCGTGCCCGTGCTGTCCGGTTGTTCGCGTCCCGGTGGCACCGAGGTCGCCGGCGCACGCCTGCTGACCGCCACCGACGTGCACGTGGCCGACTACCCCACCGTGACCGCGGTGAAGTGGATCGGCCAGCAGCTCGAGCAGAAGACCGGCGGCCGCCTCAAGCTGCGCCAGTACCACTCCGGCCAGCTTGGTCGCGAGTCCGAGGCGATCGACATGGCGCGCTTCGGCGCCATCGACATCACCCGGGTCTATTCCGGCGCGCTCAACAACGCGTTCCCGATGACCCAGGCGCTGTGCCTGCCCTACGTGTTCGAGTCGGTGGCGCACATGCGCCGCGCCCTCGATGGCGGCATTGCCGATGCGGTGCTGCGCGGTTTTGAAACCCGCGACCTGGTCGGCCTGGCCATCTACGATTCCGGCGCGCGCTGCTTCTACAACACCAAGCACCCGATCGTCGAACCCAAGGACCTGCACGGGCTGAAGTTGCGCGTGGCGTCCTCGGACATCTTCATCCAGCTGATGCGCCTGCTCGGTGCCAATCCAACCCCGATGTCGCTGGGCGACACGTTCTCGGGCATGGAGACGCACATGATCGACGGTGCGGAAAACAACATGCGCAGCTTCCACTCCAGCCGTCACTTCGAGGCCGCGCATTACTGGTCGCAGAGCGATCACTCCTATGCACCGGACGTGCTGCTGATGTCGCGCGACAGCCTCGAACAGCTCAGCCCGGCCGACCGCCAGCTGCTGCTGCAGACCGCGCGCGAATCGGTGGACGTGATGCGCCAGCAGTGGGATGCCTCGGAAAACGCCGCGCGCCAGGCCGTGGCCGACGCCGGCATCCAGTTCAACGCGGTCGACATGCCCGCTTTCCGCAAGGCCGCCGATCCGCTGTTGCAGCAGTACCTGCAGCAGCCGGAGATCGCCGCGCTCACCCGTCGCATCCGCGACTTCGCCTGAGGCCCGCCGCGATGTCCGACATGAGTTCAGAAACCACCGCCGTCACCGTCAGCGCGCCGCAACGCGTGCTCAATGCCCTCGCCGACGGCGCGATCCACATTGCCGTCCTGGCCCTGCTCGGGCTGGTGCTGGTGCAGGGCTGGCAGGTGTTTGCCCGCTACGTCATCAACGATTCGCCCAGCTGGACCGAGCCGGTCACGCTGCTGTTGCTGGCCACCGCGATGAGCCTGGGCGCGGCCACCGGCGTGCATACGCGCCGCCACTTCGGCTTCTTCCTGCTGGCCGCGAACATGGGCCCGGGCCTGCGCCGCGCGGTGGATGTGTTCGCCGCGCTGGTGGTGGCCGTGCTCGGCGTGGTCATCGCCTGGTGGGCGGCGGTGCTGCTGCTGGACGGGCTGGACATCAAGGCCGCCGGCGCCAGCCTGCCGCAGAGCATCAACTACCTGCCGCTGTGCATCGGCGGCGCATTGATGGCGATCTTCGCGGTGAACCAGATGGTGCAGGCGGTACAGCCGGCCGACGTTGTTGCAGAAGGAGACCGTTGAGTCATGGGTATCACGATCCTGTTCACTGTTTTCGCGGTACTCCTGCTGCTTGGCGTGCCGGTCGCCTTTGCCCTGGCCGCGGCCGCCCTGGCCACGCTGTGGTACCTGGACCTGCCCACGCTGGTGCTGGTCCAGCAGATTTCCGCCGGCACCGGGTCGGCGTCGCTGATCGCCATTCCACTGTTTATCTTCGCCGGCGAAATCATGATGCGCGGCGGCATCTCCGAACGCCTGATCTCGCTGGCGTCCTCGCTGGTGGGACGCATGCGCGGCGGCCTGGGCCAGGTCTCGATCCTGTCCTCGCTGTTCTTCGGCGGTGTGTCCGGCTCGGCCATCGCCGATGTATCGGCGGTGGGCGGCACGATGATTCCGCAGATGGTCAAGCGCGGCTACGACCGTGATTTCGCGGTCAATGTCAGCATCACCGCTGCGCTGGTCGCGCTGCTGGTGCCGCCGTCGCACAACCTGATCCTGTTCTCGGCTGCGGCCGGTGGCGGGTTGTCGATCGCCGATCTGTTCGCTGCCGGTATCGTGCCGGCGCTGTTGATGACGGTGGCGCTGATGGTCACCGGTTACGTGGTCGCGCGCCGTCGCGGCTACGGCGTGGAAGTGTTCCCGGGCTGGCGCGCGGTGCTGTTGCGCATGGTTTCAGCCCTGCCCGGCCTGGGCCTGGTCGCGCTGATCTTCATCGGTATCCGCGCGGGCATTTTCACCGCCGTGGAAAGCGCCGCCATTGCCGTGGTCTACGCACTGCTGGTCACCACCGTGCTGTACCGCCAACTCAACTGGCGCGAGTTCCTGGGCACGGTCACCCATGCCGCACGCAGCACCGGGGTGATCCTGTTCGTGATCGCCACCGCGGCGGTGTTCGGCTGGCTGCTGGCCTACCTGGAGGTGCCCGCAGCGGCGGTGGACTTCCTGCAGTCCTTCGCGCACAGCAAGTTCATGGTGCTGCTGATGATCGTGGTGATGCTGCTGTTGCTGGGCACCTTCATGGACCTGGCGCCGATGATCCTGATCTGCACGCCGATCTTCCTGCCGGTGGCCAAGGCGTACGGCATTGATCCGATCCACTTCGGCCTGGTGCTGGTGCTGACCGGTGGCCTGGGGCTGGTGACCCCGCCGGTGGGCTCGGTGCTGTTCATCGGCACGGCGATCGGCAAGATCAGCGTCGGCGAGAGCATGCGCTCGATCTGGCCGTTCTGGTTCGCCGCGCTGGGGGTGCTGGTGATCGTCACCTTCTTCCCCGAACTGTCGCTGTGGCTGCCGGCGCTGTTGCGCGCCTGAGCCAGGACCTCGCCGGGACGCGGCACGTACGTGCGTGTCCCCACGCTGCAACGCGGAGATGTCAATGCACCTGAGCAAGATCCTGGCCGGCCTCGCCGCCGGCCTGCTGCTGGCCACGACGGCACACGCCGCCCCGCCGCCGGCCACGCCGTGGAAGCGCGGCATCGAGAAGCAACGGCAGGCCGACCTCGGCGACGGCACCTTCCTCAACCCGGTGTTCGCCGGCGACCGCCCCGACCCGTCGGTCCTCAAGGATGGCGAGGACTACTACCTCACCCTGTCCTCGTTCGACGCCTACCCGGGGCTGCCGATCTGGCACTCGCGTGACCTGGTCAACTGGCAGCCGCTGGGCCATGCAATCACGAAGAATGTCGGGGCGATCTGGGCGCCGGACATCGTCAAGCACCAGGGCCGCTACTTCATCTACTTCCCCGCGCGCACCGCCGAGGCGCGCAGCAACTTCGTGGTGTGGGCCGACAGCATCCAGGGCCCGTGGAGCGAGCCGATCGACATCGGGCTGGGCGGGTATATCGATCCTGGTCACGCGGTGGGCGAAGACGGCAAGCGCTACCTCTTCCTCAGCGGCGGCGCTTACGTGCAGTTGGCTGATGACGGCCTGAGCGTGGTCGGCACCCCCAAGCATGTCTACGACGGCTGGAAATACCCGCAAAGCTGGGACGTGGAGGCCTATGCGCAGGAAGGGCCGAAGATCAATGTCCGCGATGGCTGGTACTACATGACCACCGCCGTCGGCGGTACCGCCGGTCCGCCGACCGGGCACATGGTGATCACCGCGCGCTCGCGTTCGATCCACGGGCCGTGGCAGAACGCGCCCAACAACCCGATCGTGCGCACGCAGTCGGCGGCCGAACCGTGGTGGTCGCGCGGCCACGCCACGGTCATCGAAGGCACCGACGGGCGCTGGTGGATGATGTACCACGGCTACGAGAACGGGTACTGGACCCTGGGCCGGCAGGCGTTGCTGGAACCGATCGAATGGACCGACGACGGCTGGTTCGTGGCCAGGGGCGGCGATCTGGGCCAACCGCTGCGCAAACCGTCGGGCACCTCGTTGGGCGCGCATGGCATGGCGTTGTCGGATGATTTCAGGGGCCCGGCCCTTGGCGCGCAGTGGTCGTTCTTCAACCCGGCCCAGGACGAGTACCGGCGCCTGGACTTCAGCGGTGACGGCCTGCTGCTGCAGGGCAAGGGCCAGACCCCGCGCGATGCCTCCCCGCTGACCGCGATCGCCGGCGATCCGGCCTACCAGTTCGAGGTCGAGATGGAGATCGCCCCCGGTGCGGTGGGCGGCGCCCTGCTCTTCTACAGCGACCGCCTGTACGCCGGCGTGGGTAGCAACGGCGAGGCCCTCGTCATGCACCGCTACGGTGAGGAGCGCCCCACCCGGCTGGCGCCCAGTGCCAAGGGCGGCAGGCTGTGGCTGCGGGTGACCAACAACCGCCACATCGTCACCCTTCACACCAGCAACGACGGCCAAACCTGGCACAAGTACCCGGTTCAGATGGAAGTCTCCGGCTACCATCACAATGTGGCCGGGAAGTTCCTCGCCCTGAAGCCGGCCCTGTATGCCGCCGGCGACGGCAAGGTGCGGTTCCGCCATTTCCGCTACCGGGCCCTGGATTGAACGGCCCGCTAGAATCCCCTGACTCATCCCCGGTTTGAACGACATGTCATTGCGCAGCAAAACCGATCCGATGCCACCGCACGGATTGACCAAGGGCAAGGCCGCTACGATCAATGACATCGCGCGCCTGTCCGGGGTATCCAAGAAGACCGTCTCGCGCATCATCAACAACTCGCCGCTGGTGCGCAAAGACACCCGCGACAAGGTCGAGGCGCTGATGCGCGAAGTGGGCTATGCGCCCGACCCGCTCGCACGCGGGCTGGCGTTCCGGCGCTCGTTCCTGATCGGCATGGTCTACGACAACCCCACCGCGCAGTACATCGTGGACATGCAGTACGGCGCGCTCGACGCGCTGCGCGGGTCCAGCTTCGAACTGGTGGTGCATCCGTGCGACTCGCGCAGCCCCGGTTACATCGAGGGCGTGCGTCGCTTCGTGCAGCAGCAGAAGCTGCACGGTGTGATCCTGGTGCCGCGCGCGTCCGAAGACCAGGCGCTGGTGGACATGCTCGACGAGATCGGCTGCCGCTTCACCCGCATCGCCTCGCTGCCGCTGGATGACACCTCGCAGATGGTGGTCACCCATGACCGCGACGGCGCCGCCGAAGCAGCCGATTACCTGCTCTCGCTCGGCCACCGCGACATCGCGCTGGTCACCGGCCCGAGCGCGTACCGCTCGGCGCACGAGCGCACCGCCGGCTTCATCGATGCCCTGGCCAAGCGCGGTATCGAACTGCCGCCGGCACGCATCGTCGAAGCCGGTTACACCTTCGAATCGGGCGTGGCCGCTGCTGAAAAACTGCTGCTCGGCAAGCAGCGCCCGACCGCCATCTTCACCGGTAACGATGAAATGGCCGCCGGTATTTACAAGGTCGCGCTGCGCGCGGGCATCAACATCCCGCGCCAGCTGTCGATCATCGGCTACGACGACAGCCCGCTGGCCTCGCGCCTGTGGCCGTCGCTGACCTCGGTGCGTCGCCACACCCGCGACACCGGGCGCACCGCTGCGGCCATGCTGATCCAGCCTGACGGCCAGGCCGCGCTGCAGATCGCCAGCGTGCGCCCGCACCTGATCGTGCGCGATTCCTGCCAGCCGCCCGAGGATTGACCCGCGCCGCGATGGCAACGACGGGCGTTAATGATGAACGCGTCGCCACGCGCCCGTGCAATCGGTTGCCGATCGCACGGCTTTTCTGACATGGACACCACGCCGGGCCCGCGCTGGCCTATCGTGCGCTGCAAAATGACACCGGTTTCCTATCTGGCTAGAATGACCGGAAATCGCGCCGGGGCCGACCCGTCGGCCCACCCCTGCTCTGGAGACGCCATGTACTGCAAGACCCACTACGCCACCCATCCCGACGCCATCAAGGGCGCCAGCAATGACGACCTGCGCGAGCTGTACCTGCTCGACGGCCTGTTCAATGCCGATGCGGTGACGCTGAAGTACACCCACTACGAGCGCTTCGTGCTCGGCGGTGCCGCCCCGGTCAATGGCCCGCTGTCGCTGCCCAGGCAGACCGAGCCGGCCTCCGCCGCCGGCCACCCGTTCCTGGAGCGTCGCGAGCTGGGCATCATCAACGTCGGCGCCGGCAGCGGCACCGTCACCGTGGATGGCACCGTGTTCACGCTCGGCCCGAAGGACGGCCTGTACGTGGCGATGGGCAGCGTCGAGGTGGTGTTCGCGTCCGATGACGCGGCTACGCCGGCGCAGTTCTACCTGGCCTCGACCCCGGCGCATGCGCGCTTCGAGACCAAGCAGCTGTCGATCAAGGACGCCGTCGCGCTGGATCGCGGCGCGCTGGAAACCAGCAACGAGCGCACCATCTACCAGTACATCGTGCCGGCGACCTGCCAGTCCTCGCAGCTGCTGCTGGGCCTGACCGTGCTCAAGCCGGGCAGCGTCTGGAATACCATGCCGCCGCACCTGCACGACCGCCGCAGCGAGGTCTATTTCTACTTCGACCTCGGCCAGAACGACCGCGTTTACCACTTCATGGGCGAGCCGGACGCGCAGCGCCACATCGTCATCCAGAACAACGAAGCGGTGGTCTCCCCGCCGTGGTCGATCCACATGGGCGCCGGCACCAGCAACTACGCCTTCATCTGGGCGATGGGCGGCGAAAACCTGGATTACACCGACATGCACGTGCTGGACATCTGCCAGCTCAAGTGACCCCGATGCGTCGCCCGCAGCGTGCGGGCGGCGCTTGTGCCGCATTGGAAAAGGACCGCATACGCAATGGCTAATCCGTTCAGTCTGGAAGGCAAGGTCGCCCTGGTCACCGGTGGCAATACCGGCCTGGGGCAGGGCATCGCGGTGGCATTGGCGCACGCCGGTGCCGACGTCGCCGTCGCCGGTATCCAGCCGCCCACCGAGACCATCGCCGCCATCACCGCCCTCGGCCGCCGCTGCCTGGCGATCGAAGCGAACCTGATCAGCATCGAGCCGGTGGAGCGGGTCATCCGCGAGACCATCGAGGGCCTCGGCGGCCTGGATATCCTGGTCAACAACGCCGGCCTGATCCGCCGCGCCGATGCCGTGGATTTCAGCGAGCAGGACTGGGATGACGTCATGAACGTCAACATCAAGTCCGCGTTCTTCATCTCGCAGGCCGCCGGCAGGCACTTCATCGCCCAAGGGCGCGGCAAGATCATCAACATCGCCTCGATGCTGTCCTTCCAGGGCGGCATCCGCGTGCCGTCCTACACTGCCAGCAAGAGCGGTATCGCCGGCATCACCCGCCTGTTGGCCAACGAGTGGGCCAGCAAGGGCATCAACGTCAACGCGATCGCGCCGGGCTACATGGCCACCGACAACACCGCCGCGCTGCGCGCCGACGAGGACCGCAACAAGTCCATCCTCGACCGCATCCCGGCGGCCCGTTGGGGCACCCCGGAAGACCTCGGCGGTACGGCGGTGTTCCTGGCTTCCAGCGCATCGGATTACGTCAACGGCGCGGTGCTGCCGGTCGACGGCGGCTGGCTCGCTCGGTAAGCGACACCATCGAACGGTACGCCCACGCGGGCAGACGATGGGCGCCCTTGGGCGCCCATCTGTCATTCGGACACCCCATCTGCCCGGTAGTGCCGGCCGCTGGCCGGCAGCTCTCCACCCAGGAGCATGACCATGTTGCGTTTGCTACTGTCCCTGTCGCTGTTGATGGCGGCCCCCAGCGCGCTGTGCGCCCCGCACCGCATCTTCATTGCCGGGGATTCCACCGCCGCCGAGTACGGCCCCGAGCGCGCGCCGCAGGCCGGCTGGGGCCAGGCCCTGCAGAGTCACCTCGATCCCGCCGCGTGGGAGGTGCGCAACCACGCCAAGGGCGGGCGCAGCACGCGCAGCTTCATCGAAGAAAAACGCCTGGACGCCATTGCCGGCGAGCTCCAGCGCGGGGACGTGCTGCTGATCCAGTTCGGCCACAACGACGCCAAGTTCGAAGATCCCACGCGCTACACCGACCCCGCCACGGCCTACCCGCAGTACCTGATGCGCTACGTCCAGCTGGCCCGCGACAAGGGTGCAACGCCGGTGCTGATCACCCCCGCGGCGCGGTTGCTGTACGACTTCGGCTCGCTGCTGGACACGCATGCGCTGTACACGCAGTCGATGAAACAGCTGGCCACGCGCGAGCAGGTGGCGTTGATCGATCTCAACGACAGTTCCACGCGCTGGATCCGCGCGCTGGGCGAGCAGGGCGCGCGTCCGTACTTCCTGTTCGTCCCGGAACAGAACAAGGCCGATGGCACCCACTTCAGCGTCGCCGGCGCCAACGCGGTGGCCTGCCTGGTGGTGCGCGACTGGGTGGCGCTGCAGCCTGAACTCAAGTCGGCGCTGAAGCGTGATATCGACTGCGAGGTGCGCAGTGCGGGGCAGGGCGGTGATGCCGCCAGCCCCTCGCGTGTCGTGCACGAGCGCGATATCGCCGTGACCCAGCCGGGGCCGCATGGTGGGGCGGGGCCGACCACCGCCTATCCCTTCTTCGCCGAGGATGACCTGCCGTTCGTGCTGCGCAAGCGCGTGCTGCACAAGGGCGCGGGCATCGGCCTGCACCCGCAGCACAAGGACGAGATCTACTACATCGTCAGCGGGCGTGGCAGCTACGTGCTGGATGGCAAGCAGTACGACGTGGCGGCAGGCGACGCGCTGCTGACCCGCACCGGTAGTCTGCACGCGCTGCAGCAGGTGGGGGACGATGACCTGGTGGTGCTGCTGGCCTATCCCCGGTAGGTACCGACCGCTGGTCGGCACCGGCCGTACTCACCGCTGCGGGCCGGCATCCGGTTCCGACCCGAAATGCAGCACGCCGAGCCTGGCCAGGTCCTCGGGGCGTGCGTAGTACGCCTCTTCAAACTGCTCCAGCGCGTCCTGCTCCGCAGGCGTCATCGCCTCGTACAGATCGCTCAACTCGGTCACCGCCGGATCATCCTCAAAACGATCCAGCAGCCCGCGCATGCCGGCCAGCGCCGCATGGGTCTGGTCCGCACCCATGGCACGCAGCCCCTGCAGGGCCAGTTGGCAGGTGGGGTCGCCCCAGTTGCACAGGAACTGCATGAAGCCGCCGTTGTTGATGTCCGCTTCCATCCGCCACAAGGCCACCAGCAGCTGGTCCTGCGCTGACAGCGCGTCCAGTCTCCAGTCCAGCGCATGCAGCCGCTGCATGGCATGGTCGTAGCGCGCATCCCACAGCAGGTCCAGCACGTAGACCATGCCGGTGGCCGACGCCGGCGACAGCGCCGGCCAGTTCGCGCCGAGGCCGTCGTCGGTCAACACCCACTGCGCACGCTGCTTCGCCGACGCCTTCTCCAGCCGCGGGTTGCGCGTGAGGAACTCAGCCACCTGCGTGCCGCTGGCCAGCTGCAGGTGTACGTGGGTGGCATCGAAGTGGATGGATTGGATGCGGAACGCGGGCAGAGG
Organism: Stenotrophomonas sp. Ste86; assembly: GCF_024519465.1. Taxonomy (GTDB): domain Bacteria; phylum Pseudomonadota; class Gammaproteobacteria; order Xanthomonadales; family Xanthomonadaceae; genus Stenotrophomonas. Next base: position 40,458 of record NZ_JALJRW010000008.1, read on the forward strand.
CATGGCGTTGGACAGCGGCACGGGCAGGGCCAAGACCTTAACAGAGCTCAATCCATCCCCCGGTAGAGCCGACCGTTGGTCGGCTGCTCCAGATTCATACCACCCGCGGCAATATCGCGCGAACGGCAGCCGACCAACGGTCGGCTCTACCGATCAGACGTCGCCGCCGTCTTCCCAACCTTCGCCTGTGCCCTTCTGGAACACGCGGTCGCCGTCCTGCACGTCACCGGCCGGCAGGTGTTCCTTGGCTTCCAGCGCCGCATAGATCGGGGTGAAGTCCGGCGCGGTCGCCTGCATCAGCTGCTCGAAGCTGTCGATGACGAAGTAGGTCTTCTGGAAGGTGTCGATGCGGTAGCGCGTGCGCATGATCCGCTCCAGGTCGAAGCCGATCCGGTTCGGCGCCGCCGATTCCAGCGAGTACAGCGATTCGCCCTTGGACGAGACGATGCCGGCGCCGTAGATGCGCAGGCCCTCGTCGGTGTTGATCAGGCCGAACTCCACCGTGTACCAGTACAGGCGGGTGAGGTGCTGCAGCGCTTCGGGGCCGATCGCATGCGCCTTGACGCCGCCGCGCCCGTAGGCGGCCATGTAGTCGGCGAACACCGGGTTCATCAGCAGCGGCACGTGCCCGAACAGGTCATGGAACATGTCCGGCTCGGCGATGTAATCGATCTGGTCCGGGCGACGGATCCACCAGGTCACCGGGAAGCGACGGTTGGCCAGGTGGTCGAAGAAATCCAGCTCCGGCAGCAGCCCTTCCACCCCGACCAGGGTCCAGCCGGTGGCCGCGCCCAGTACTTCGTTGAGCTGGTCGAAGCGCGGGATCATGTGCGCGCTCATGCCCATCTCGTCCTGGGCGTGCAGGAACTCCTTGCTGGCGCGGCCGTCGAGCAGCTCGCGCTGGCGCTGATACAGGGTGCTCCAGGTCGCGTGGTCGTCGGCGGTGTAAGTGTCCCAAGGCTGTTCAACCACGGCGGTGGTATAGACCGGCACGTATCCCTTGTCGGTCTGCTGGTGTTCGACACGGCGTGGGGTGGTGGCGGTTTCCATCGTGGTGGTCTCCTGGGACGTCATATGACGATGCTAGGGCAGGGGGCGCGCAAGAGGATTGCAAAGTTGCGCGGATATGCCGGATTGGCGCAATATCATTGCGTCCATCTCATGTTGCGGAGCAGCAATGGCCGGAGATACCCAGTTCGACCGCACGGATCTTCGCCTACTGGCAGAAATCCAGCAGCACGGCCGTGCCACCAACGCCGAGCTGGCCGTCCGGGTGAACCTGTCCCCGTCGGCCTGCCTGCGCCGCGTGCAGCGCCTGGAAAGCGAGGGGGTGATTGCCGGTTACGGTGCGCGGCTGGAGCCACGCCTGATCGGCCTGGGCCTGCAGGCCTTCGTCCGCGTGCAGCTGGAGAAGCACGACCAGCACGCCATCGGCGTGTTCGCCGACAGCGTCGTGGAATGGGATGAAGTGGTGGCCTGCCATGCGCTCACCGGCGACATGGACTACCTGCTGCACATCTACGTGCGCGACCTGGAGCATTTCTCCAGTTTCCTGCTCGACAAGCTGCTCAACGCGGCCGGCGTTGCCGACGTCAACTCCAGCTTCGTGCTGCGCACGGTGAAGGACTTCCGCGCGCTGCCGCTGTCGCAGCTGGAGTAATGCGGATCGCAAACGCGATCACGTGGTGTAACCGACCGGCGGTCGGTTACACGATCATTCCAACCCGGTAGAGCAGACCGTTGGTCGACTGCGCGACCACCCCAACGCGGTAGAGCCGACCGTTGGTCGACTGTGCGACCACCCCAACCCGGTAGAGTCGACCGTTGGTCGACTGTGCGACCACCCCAACCCGGTAGAGTCGACCGTTGGTCGACTGCGCGGAAACCAACATCAGGAGCAGCCGACCAACGGTCGGCTCCACCGGCGGCGGGGCGTCAGCCCTCGCACTTCTCCTTGCGCCCCATCAGACGGCCCACGCGCGAGGGTGCATCACACTTGGGCTTGGGCGGCGGCGGGGCGAGCGCGGCGGCGCGCGCGCGCTGCAACTGCTGCACCTTGGCGCGGATCTGCGGCATCACCGCCATCGCCGCTTTCTCGCCCTCCAGGATCGCGTTGTTGCGCTGGCTGAAATCGGCCGCGCCAATGTCCAGCACCTTTGGCCGGATGATGATGTCCGCGCGCGCCAGTTCCTGCTCGCCCAGGCGCTGGCCCATGATCGAGATCGACTGGTTGACGATGCCGAGCATGCCGGTGGGCGCCTTGCCGCTGGCCTTGCTGGAGATGTCCACGGCGATCACGATGTCCGCGCCGAGCTGGCGCGCGGCATCCACCGGCACCGGGCTGACCACGCCGCCATCGATGTAGTTGCCCTTGCCGATCTTCACCGGCTCGAACACGCCCGGGATACTGCTGGAGGCGCGCACCGCCTGGCCGGCGTTGCCGCGCACGAAGATCGCCCGGTCGCCGGTTTCCAGCTGGGTGGCCACCGCGGCGAACGGCTTGGCGAACTTCTCGATCGGGCGGTTGCCGACCTGGGTGTTGACGTAGTCCTGCAGCTTCTGGCCCTGCACCAGGCCGCCGGAGAACAGGCGCACATCGCGGATGCTGGTCTCGTCCAGGGCCACTGCCTTGGACTGCATCTGGAACGCGTCCATACCGCTGGCATACAGCGCACCGACCACGCTGCCGGCACTGGTGCCCGACACCACCACCGGCTCGAAGCCATTAGCCTCAAGCATCTTGATCACCCCGATATGCGCAAAACCCTTGGCCGCACCGCCACCCAGTGCGATGCCGATCTTGACCGGCTTGGCCTGCGCCACGGGCGTGGCCACCGGGGGCGGGGTCGGGCGGACCGGATCACCGCCGCAGCCGGCCAGCAGGCCGAGCAGGGCAACGGACAGCGTCAGGCGGGTACGGCGCAGTGATTTCATCGGGGGTCTGCAGGTGAATAGGCAACGGAGGGCGCCAGCATACCGAAGCCACGGCGGGCCGGGCAGGACACGGCAGCGCTTATTCAGCGCCGCGCTGGCCCAGGCGACGACGGCGCGCATCGGAGGAGGCCTGCCGCGTGTGCGCTTCTGGCAACCATCAGGGAATCTGCGAACCGCGTCCACCACAACATGGCCGAATCCTGCTAATGAATGACCGCAATTTGCGACGCTGTTGTTGTACTGCAACAATTGTCTGGTAGCGCCGGTCCACCACCCCTCCCAACACAGCCTAATCGCCATGTTCCCGAACCGCACTGCCCACGGCCGGTTTCCGTCCGTGCACCCGCTCGTCCTCGCTCTGACCGCCCTGCTGCCATTGACGGCCGCAGCCCAGGAAGCACCCGCCGCCAAGGATCCGGTCGCCCTCGATACCCTGCAGGTGACGGCCCAGCGCCGCGTGGAAAACGCCAAGGACGTGCCGGTGTCGATCTCGGCCATCCAGGGCGAGAAGCTCGATGTGCTCGGTTCGGCCGGCGACGACATCCGCTTCCTGGCCGCGCGCGTGCCCAGCCTGAACATCGAATCGTCCTACGGTCGTGCCTTCCCGCGCTTCTACATCCGCGGCCTGGGCAACACCGATTTCGATCTGAATGCCTCGCAGCCGGTGTCGCTGGTGTATGACGACGTAGTGCAAGAAAGCCCGCTGTTGAAGGGCTTCCCGCTGTTCGACCTGGCCGGCGTGGAAGTGCTGCGCGGCCCGCAGGGCACGCTCTTCGGGCGCAACACGCCGGCCGGCGTGGTCAAGTTCGATTCGGCGCGCCCGTCGCAGGACGCCGACGGTTACATCAAGGTGGCCTACGGCAGCTACAACACCTGGAACACGCAGGGCGCCTTCGGTGGCCCGCTGACCGACCGCTGGTCGGCGCGTGTGTCGGCGCTGTACCAGCGCCGCGACGACTGGGTCACCAACACCCGTGCCAACGCACCGGCGCAGGGTTTTGAAGGCTATGACGAGGCCGCCGCACGCGTGCAGTTCCTGTACGAGGGCGACGACGTGGAGGCGCTGTTCAACCTGCACAAGCGCAAGCTCAACGGCACCGCACGGCTGTTCCGCGCCAACATCATCAAGCCGGGCACCAACCAGCTGGTCGAGAACTTCGACCGCGATGAAGTGGCCACCGATGGCCAGAACTTCTCCGACCTGGAAACCTGGGGCGGCAGCGCGCGCCTGAAGTGGGACCTGGGCCGGGTGACCCTGCACTCGATCACCGGTTATGAGACCGCCGAGTCGCTCAACCATGGCGATATCGACGGGGGTTACGGCGCGGCGTTCCTTGGCGCGGGCAACTACGGTCCGGGCTTCATCCCGTTCCCGTCCGAGTCGGCCGATGGTCTGCCGCACCACCGCCAGTGGACCCAGGAATTCCGCGTGGAATCCAACGAATGGGGCCGTCTGGACTGGCAGGCCGGCGTGTTCTACTTCGATGAAGACGTCACCATCGACAGCTTCAACTACGACTCGCTGACTCCGGGCAATCCGCAGACCGGCCACGCAGTGCAGCAGCAGCGCAACAAGGCCTGGGCGGCGTTCGCCTCCGGCGATTTCGACGTGACCGAGCGCTTCAAGCTGCGCGGTGGCGTGCGTTACACGCAGGACAAGAAGGACTTCAGCGCCAGCGTGCTGCAGGCCGTGTCCGGTGGTACGCCGGTGAGCGGCCCGTACATCGCCAAGACCGATGTCGACGATGTCAGCTGGGACCTGAGCGGCGTCTACAAGATCACCGACAACCTCAACGCGTATGCGCGCGTGGCCAAGGGCTTCCGTGCACCGTCGATCCAGGGCCGGTTGGCCTTCGGTGGCGTGTCGCAGGCCGATTCGGAGAAGGTGATTTCGTACGAGGCCGGCATCAAGGCCGACCTGTTCGACCGTCGCGCGCGCCTGGGCTTCAATGTGTTCCGCTACAACGTCGACGGCCAGCAGCTGATCGCGGTGGGCGGCAGCAACAACACCGCCACCCTGCTCAACGCCGACAAGACGTTGGGCCAGGGCGTGGAGCTGGACGTCGAAGCCTACCTGACCGACCACGTCCTGCTCACCTTGGGCAGCAGCTACAACGACACCGAGATCAAGGACCGCAACCTGGCCGTGGCGATCTGCGGCGGCGGCTGCACCATCACCGACCCGACCACGGTCATCGATGGCGGCACCTACGCGCTGGTCAACGGCAACCCGTTGCCGCAGGCGCCGAAGTGGATCCACAACCTGACCCTGCGTGCCGGCTTCCCGCTCAACGATGCCAGCGAGCTGTACGTCTACACCGACTGGGCCTACCGCAGCGAGGTCAACTTCTTCCTGTACGAGTCGCCGGAGTTCCGCGGCCGCTCGTCGCTGGAAGGTGGCCTGCGCCTGGGCTACAACTGGGATTACGGCCAGTACGACGTGGCCGTGTACGGCCGCAACCTGACCGACCAGGTCCGGGTGGTCGGCGCGATCGACTTCAACAACCTCACCGGCTTCCTCAACGAGCCGCGCACGTTCGGCGTGGAGTTCACCGCGAAGTTCTGATGCAACGTCACATGTCGTGAAAATCCAGGAACGGCGCGGAGAGATCCGCGCCGTTCTTCGTTGATGGCCTCCGCCATTTCGCCGCTTCGGTAGAGCCGACCCACGGTCGGCTCTACCGGTAACGCGCTGTCCCCTGCAGGCGTCGACTCACAGCGCGCTCGCCGGCCGCACCTTCAACACCGCCTCTTCGGCAGCGCAATCCCGCGCGGAATGCAGCCCCGCCTTGCGTGCGGCGGCGATCTCCTTGCGCGCGGCCAGCAGGTCCTTGTTGAACGCGGCGTTGTCGTGCAGTCGTGCCACGGCGGCGGCGCCCATGAAGCGGCCCTCCAGGATGTCGCTCTGCCAGTGCACGTTGCACACCAGGCGGCTCTCGCCGTAGTTGCGGCCGCGCGCCTGGATGGCGTCGGCGCGATCGGGGACGATCTCGGACAGGATCAGCGCCCAGGTCCAGCCGATCGACGTGTGGCCGGACGGGTAGGAGCCATTGCCGCGCAGGTCCTTCTCGTCTTCCGGTGAGCAGGTTGGCTCGTTGTTGACCATGAACGGACGCGCGCGCTGGTAGTGCTTCTTGGCCGTGCGGGTGGCGGCACTGGCATCGATCCGGCTGCGCTCGAGCAGGCGGTACAACGCCGGGGTCTTCACTGCATCCACGTCCACGTCGATGGCGCAGGAGAACTGGTTGGCACCGGCCGGGAAGCCCAGTTCGGCGTCGCGATGGGCCTGCGCGAAGCGCGGGCTGCCGCGCAGCGCTCGGGCTTGGCGACTGACCTGTTCGTCCAGCGCGAAGCCGGCCGAACCGGCCGCCGGCGGTGCGGGCACCAGTGCCAGGCTGTCCGGCACGGCATCCGACGGCAGGTAGCCGGTCGCCTTGGTGGTCACCGAAGCTTCCACCGCCGTCGCCCCGGGCGCAGCCGTCGTCGCACAGCCTGCCAGGGTCGCCAGCAGGGCGGTGGCCAGCAGCGGGCGCAGAAGTGCAGGAGCGCGCAGGGACGAAGGCATCGGCAGGTCTCGAAGAGGGGAGAGCCGCATGATCGCAGCTTCACCTGGCCGCGACAGTGGCCGTTGGTCATGTGGCCAGATCCGGCACGGCCGGCGCTTGGATAACGGAAACCCGCTACTGGTTCACGGTTTTCAATGGAGGCGCGACATAGCTTCGCCAAAGGCGCCATCACTCGTCATATCTCTATGGATAGATGCACTACATGGCAACGCGGTAGCGCCGGTCATCAGGGGGATCACCTGCAAGGGAGCAAAACGGATGCGAAGCAACGCGGGAAGGACGGGCGGTGGACTCGCCCTGGGCTTGATGCTGGCGTGCGGGAGCGTGCACGCGGCCGATGTGGTGGGGGTGGCGTTCGTGCACGGCACCGGCAAACAGACCGATGCGCGCACGGACTACTGGCAACCGGCGATCATCGACACCGTGCGCCAGGGGCTGCCTGACAGCAGCAACTACACGGTGGTGAACTGCGATTTCGAACAATACATGTGGAAGCCCGAGGCGGCCGGCTGCCTGGCCGGGCAATTGACCAGCTTCATCAACACCCGGGGCATCACCAAGCTGGTGGTGATCACCCATTCCAACGGCGGCAACGTGGTGCGCTGGATCCTGTCCAATCCCACCTACGACAGCCGCTATCCAAAACTGATCCAGACCATCAGCAAGGTCACCGCGCTGGCGCCGTCCTCGGCCGGCACGCCGCTGGCCGATGCCGCGCTCAACGGCAACACCTTCGAGACCTCGGTGGGCTGGCTGCTGGGCTACAAGAGCGATGCCGTGCGCCAGCAGCAGGTGGGGCACATGGCCACCTACAACGCACAGAATCTGTACGGCACCGCCGGGCGGCCGGCGTTGCCGAAGACCTTCCGCGTGGTGGTCGGCTCGGACGTGGAATCGGCGGTGTGGGACAGCAACAGCTACTGCGGTGGCTACGCGCAGAACGTGGGCCTGGAGTTCACCCAGAACTGGTTGAACAGCTGCTCCGACGGGTTCCTGGAATGCAGCAGCCAGAAGGCCGCCGGCAGCCTGTGGTTCACCGACAAGGCGCGCACCAAGGGCGCCGAACCGCTGAGCCACAACCAGAGCCGCCGCGAGTGCTTCGGCCTGGGCACGATCCTGCGCAACGACCTGACCCTGTGAGGAGTACACCATGACGTCAAGACTGATGATTGCCGCCGCCGTCGCCGCGGCGATGGTGGCACTGCCCCTGCAGGCCGCACAGCCGCTGCTGCCGGCGCGCAGCAGCGACCAGGTGGCACCGCGCGTGGAAACCGCGCCGCTTTCCGGCGATGCCATCGAACGTGCGCCGGTGACCTTTGCCTGGGCGCTGGATCCGACGCAGGCATTGGCCGCCCCCGCCCCGTTCGTGGCCAGCAGCCGCAGCTACTGGGAGATGGTGGACGCCGCCACGTTGCAGCGTGGCCTGGACCTGCCGCTGACCGCGCCCGATGCGGTGATCCAGGTCAGCCCGGTACAGGGCGCGCGCGCACTGGCGCCGGAGCAGTGGGAGGTCCGCGATCCGGCCGGGGTGCTGGCGGTGGACAAGGTGGTCGACGCGCAGCAGTTGCGTGCCGCGGGCATGCGCGTGGGGCAGGGCAGCGCGATGGTGCGCACTGGCAGCAGCGCGGCGGTGGGTAACTACCGGTTGCAGAGCGCGCAGGCCCAGGGCCGCTACGTGGTGCAGGTGCTGGAACCCAACAGCACGGTTGCACTGCAACTGCAGGCCGACCGCCAGCAGGTGCTGGCCGGCGGCAGCGTGGCGCTGACCGCGCGGTTGCTCGATGACGGCGGCAGCGCCGCACTGGCCACCGGCCGGGCCGCCGCACGCGCGCTGCCGGCCGGCGGCGAGGCATTGCTGGTGGCGCCGGACGGGCGCAGCTGGCCGGTGCCGCTGGTGGCCGGCAAGGACGGCCTGCGCGCGCGCGTGACGATTCCGCAGGACATCGGCCGGGTGCAGGGCTTGTGGGAACTGCAGGCATTCGTCAGCGCCAACGGGGTGCAACGCGATGCCAAGGTCGCCTTCGCCGTGGCCCAGCCGACCGCGCGCTTCAGTGGTCAGGTCGCGGTGGACAGTGCCCGTCGTGCGGTGTCGCTGCCGCTGCAGATCGGTGCACAGGGGCGGTACGAGGCACGCGGCACGCTCTATGCCACCGGTCCGGATGGCCAGTTGCACCCGGTCGCGCAGGCGCACAGTGCGGCGTGGTTCGACAAGGTCGGCAGTGCCCAGCTGCAGTTGCCGTTCGCCAGCGTCGCACTGCCACGCGGGTATGCGGCACCGTTCGAACTGCGTGACCTGCAGTTGCAGGACCAGGGGCGGATGGCGCCGATCGAGTCGCGCGCGGTGGCGGTGAAGTTCTAGGCAAGGCGGGCGACGGAGGCGATGGCCTCCGTCGCCTTTGGTAGAGCCACGCCATGCGTGGCTGCCTTGCGTCCAGCGCCCGTGCACCCGCCAGCCACGCATGGGGTGGCTCTACCGTTCGGGGTTCGTGCACCCTGCCAGTCACGCATGGGTGCGGGCGTTTATCCGGCGAAGGCGCTCAACCTGCCTTCGTGTTCGATCACCTGGATCGGTCCGCCGAATACCTCCGTTAGCGGCGCGTCGCGCAGCAGGTCGTGCCGGCTGCCGTCGGCGAGGATCCTGCCGCCGCGCAGCAGAATCACCCGTTCGATCTCGGGGATGATCTCTTCGATGTGGTGGGTCACCAGCACCAGGGTGATGCCTTCGGCGGCCAGCCTTCGCAGGGTGGCGATCAGGTGCTGGCGGGCGATCAGGTCCAGCCCGGTCGACGGCTCGTCCAGCAGCAGCGCCTGCGGCCGGTTGACCAGCGCACGGGCGATCAGCACGCGCCGGGTTTCACCGGCCGACAGTTCGGCATAGCCGCGCTGCAGCAGCGGTAGCGCGCCGGTCAGCGTCAGGGTTTCACGCACCCGTTCGCGCATGACGTCGGTGACGTCGCGGAAGGCGGGCACCACGAAGCTGGCGAAGAAACCCGACAGCACCGCTTCTTCCACGGTCAGTCCCGGCATGTCGGCCAGGTTGCTGCTGAGGTCGCCGGTGACGATGCCCAGCTGCGCGCGCAGGCGGTCCACCTGCCAGCGGTTCTGTCCGAGCACGCGCACCGCCACGCTGCCGTCGGCATGCGCCAGCGGGTACAGCTCGCGGGTGATCAGCTTGATGAAGGACGACTTGCCACAGCCGTTGGGGCCCAGCAGCGCGGTGTGCTGGCCCTGGGCGATGCGCAGGCTGAGGTCGTGCAGAACCCGGACCTGGCCACGGATCACACAGGCGCGGTCCAGCTCGATCAGGGGGGCGTGGGTGGCGCCGGGCGCCAGGGAGGCTGCAACTGTCATGAATGCGGGGGCATGCTCACGAAGAGGGGAAACAACTGAATGACTGCGCAAAAATCGCATCAGATGGATGAAGTTTGCAACGTCAGGCCCCATCATGTCCGAAGGTGTACCCGTTTCCTTGCTGGCCGCCCGCGGCCCGGAGTCCTGCGATGCTCGATACGCTCCTCAACTTCCTGACCGGCGGCCTCGTTGGCCTCGGCTGGTGGGGCATGGCGCTGGTGCTGCTGGTGTTCACCCAGCTGACCATCTTCGCCGTCACCCTGTACCTGCATCGCAGCCAGGCGCACCGTGGCGTGGATTTCCACCCGGTCATCGCGCACTTTTTCCGCTTCTGGACTTGGCTCACCACCTCCATGATCACCAAGGAGTGGGTGGCGATCCATCGCAAGCACCACGCCAAGGTGGAAACCGACGAAGACCCGCACAGCCCGGTCACCAAGGGCATCGGCATGGTGTTCTGGCGTGGCGTGGAGCTGTACCGCGAAGCTCGCGCGATGCGTGCGGACATCGAGCAGTACGGCCGTGGCGCCCCGGACGACTGGATCGAGCGTCACCTGTACACCCCCCACGCCAACCTCGGCCCGGTCGCGTTGCTGGCCATCAACAGCCTGCTGTTCGGCCTGCCCGGTGTCGCCCTGTGGGCGATCCAGATGGCGTGGATCCCGTTCTGGGCCGCCGGTGTGGTCAACGGGCTCGGCCACTGGTGGGGCTATCGCAACTTCGAATCGGCCGATACCTCGACCAACCTGACCCCGTGGGCGTTCTGGATCGGCGGCGAAGAGCTGCACAACAACCACCATGCCTTCCCGAGCTCGGCGCGTTTCTCCATGCGCCGCTGGGAGTTCGACATCGGCTGGGCCGCCATCCGCGGCCTGCAGGCGCTGCGCCTGGCCAAGGTGCTGCGCGTGGCACCGTCCATGGACGTGCGCCCTAACATCACCGTGCCGGATGCTGAAACCCTCAAGGCCCTGTTGTCGCACCGCTTCCAGGCGATGACCGACTACCAGCGCAACGTGTTCGTCCCGGCCCTGCGCGAAGAGGCGTCGATGGCCGGCGCCAAGCTGCGCAAGCTGCTGCCGCGCCGCATGCGCCGTGGCCTGGTCAACGATGGCCGCTGGCTCAAGCCCGATTGCCGCGCCCAGCTCAGCACCTGGGTGGAACAGCGCCCGCGCATCCGCGTGCTGGTCGAGCACCGCGCGCGCCTGGCGGCCCTGCTGGAAGCGCGCGGCAACGACGCCGCCGAACGCCTCAAGCTGCTGCAGGCCTGGTGCCACGAAGCCGAGGCAAGCGGCATCGCCGCGCTGCAGGCCTATGCCGCACGCCTGAAGGGCTATGCACTGACGGCGCACTGACCGGTGCGCCGGTCTGCACCCGATGCCTGTGAAAAACGCCGCCGCGTGCGGCGTTTTTCCTGCCTGGCCCTGCTGCTCGCCGCCACCGGTGTGCAGGCACAGGTCGCCGATACCGGCAGCTACCTGCAGCGCATGGACACCGACGGTGATGGCCGTGTCAGCGTCGAGGAATACGTGCAGTGGATGATGTATGCCTTCCAGCGCATGGACCGCAACGGCGATGGCGTGCTCAGCGCTGATGAACTGCCCGGCGGCAAGGGTCCCCCGATCACCCGCGAACAGCAGCGGCAGACCCTGATCCAGCGGTTCCATAAGCAGGATGCCACTGGCGACGGGTATCTGAGTGCCAAGGAACTGGCCGCGCCGCCGCGTTGATTGCCTCGCGCCCAGTCTGTCGCCGGCTCGCTAGAATCTCCCCATGCCCGAACTCCCTGAAGTAGAAACCACCCGCCGAGGCCTGGCACCGCACCTGGAAGGCCGCCGCGTGCACGGCGTGATCCTGCGCCGCCCCGACCTGCGCTGGCCGATTCCCGATGAGATCGGGGCCCTGCTCCCCGGCCAGGCGATTGAAGGCGTGCGCCGCCGCGCCAAGTACCTGCTGCTCGATACCGCCATCGGCAGCGCCCTGCTGCACCTGGGCATGTCCGGCAGCCTGCGCGTGCTGCCCGGTGATACCCCCGTGCGTGCGCACGATCACGTCGACATCAGCCTGGACAACGGTCGCCTGCTGCGCTTCAACGACCCGCGCCGGTTCGGCAGCCTGTTGTGGCAACCGGCCGGGGAAACCCACGAACTGCTGGCCGGGCTGGGCCCGGAGCCGCTGGAGGAGGCCTTCAACGGCGATTACCTGTTCCAGCGCAGTCGGGGCCGCAAGGCGCCGGTGAAGACCTTCCTGATGGACCAGGGCATCGTGGTCGGGGTGGGCAACATCTACGCTGCCGAAAGCCTGTTCATGGCCGGAATAAACCCGCTGCGCGAGGCCGGTAAGATCTCCCGCGAGCGCTACCAGCGCCTGGCCGATGCAGTGAAGCAGATCCTGGCCTACGCCATCACCCGCGGCGGTACCACCCTGCGCGACTTCATCAATCCGGACGGGGCGCCGGGTTACTTCGAGCAGGAGCTGCTGGTCTACGGCCGTGAAGGCGAGCCCTGCCGCCAGTGCGGCCGGCTGCTGCGGCACGCCACCATCGGCCAGCGCGCCAGCGTCTGGTGCAGCCACTGCCAGCGTTGAACCCTCGCATGCCTGTCGCCTTGGCAGGGGTATAGTCCGGCCAACGTCACCGGCGGGGGTGTGCGATGGACGAGGGCCCGGATATCACCGTATGGCTGGATTCAGCCCGTGCGGGCGACCGCGCCGCGCTGGACCGGGTGCTGACCCTGCTCTACCAGGAGCTGCACAGCATGGCCCGGCGCCAGCTGGCCGGGCAGCAGGGGCGCACCCTGGATGCGACCTCGCTGGTCCACGAGTCCTACCTGAAACTGCTCGGCGCGCGCGGTACCGCCCGCTTCGAAGACCGCGCGCACTTCTTCGCCTACGCCGCCTCGGCGATGCGCAGCGTGGTGGTGGACTACGCGCGCAACCGGCTGGCGCGCAAGCGCGGCGGCGACCTCAAGCGGGTGGCGGAAATACCGGAAAACAGCAGCAGCGGCGTGCGCATGGACGAGGACCTGCTGGCACTGGACGTGGCACTGGCGCGGCTGCAGGCGGTGGATGGGCACCTGGCCAAGGTGGTGGAACTGCGTTACTTCGCCGGGCTGTCCGAGCAGGAAATCGCCGACCTCTGCCAGCGCTCCGAACGCAGCATCCGCCGCGACTGGCAGAAGGCCCGCATGTTCCTGCTGGCATCGGTGCGCGAAGACTGATCGAGGGGGCATGAAGGCCCTGCGTGGCGGCGCGGGCGGCGGTACATCGTTCGGGGAGTGGATCGATGGAAGCGGTGCGCTGGCGGCAGCTGTCGACGCTGCTGGACCAATTGCTGGAACTGCCCCCGGCCCAGCGCGAACTGCGCCTGGCCCAGCTGCGCGCGGCCGATCCGACCTTGGCCGGGGACGTGGAACGCTTGCTCGCCCACGAACGCGACAGCCAGGAGTTCATGGCCCAGCCGCTGTGGACGGCCGCGCCGGAAGACAGCCGCGTCGGGACCCTGGTTGGCCCTTACCGGCTGCTGCGGCTGCTGGGCGAGGGCGGCATGGGCGAGGTCTGGCTGGCCGCGCGTGCCGATGGCCTGTACCAGCGCCAGGTCGCGTTGAAACTGCTGCGCAGCGGCTACGCCGACTCCGGCCTGCGCCAGCGCTTCGCCCGCGAGCGCGAGATCCTGGCCCGCCTGCAGCACCCCCACCTGGCCGAACTGCTGGACGCCGGCGTGGACCTGCAGGGCCAGCCCTACCTGGCGTTGGCCTACGTCGAAGGCGAACCGATCACCGACTACTGCCAGCGCCTGCAACTGCCGCTGGAGCGTCGCCTGCCGTTGATGCTGCAGGTCTGCGAGGTGGTCAGCCACGCCCACGCCAACCTGATCGTGCACCGCGACCTGAAGCCTTCCAACATCCTGGTCACCGCCGAGGGCGAAGTGAAACTGCTCGATTTCGGCATCGCCAAGCTGCTTGATGATCAAGACGGGCGTGACCCCGCACAGCATCCGCCGACCGAAGCGCGCGCCTTCACCCTGCACTACGCCGCGCCCGAGCAGGTGCGCGGTGAACCGGTGACCACGCTCACCGATGTGTATTCGCTCGGTGTTGTGTTGTACGAGGTGATCACCGGGCGCAAACCCTACCGGCTGCGTCGACAGAGCGATGCCGAATGGGAGCGCTCGATTCTGGAGGTGGATGCGCCGCGGGCCTCGGCCGCAGTGCTGCGCGGCAGCGCCGATGCACCGCCCACGACGGCGGCGCGGCGACTGGCCCGGCGCCTGCGCGGTGATCTGGACACCGTCCTGCTCAAGGCACTGCACAAGGCACCGGCACAGCGCTATGCCTCGGTGGAAGCGCTGGCGCAGGACCTGCGACGCTTTCTGGAAGGCCGACCGATCCACGCGCGGCCGCAGCGCACCCTCTACCGCCTGCACAAGTACCTGGGCCGGCATCGCTGGGGCGTGGCGCTGGGCGTGTCATGCGCGCTGGCGCTGCTCGGCCTGGCGGGCGTAGCGCTGTGGCAGATGCAGCAGGCGCGGCGCGAGATCGTCCGCGCACAGGCCATGCAGGATTTCACCGTGAGCCTGTTCGACCGTGCCGCCAGCGTGCGCCATGGCAGCTTCGACGTGCGCCAGCTGCTGGCGACCGGGCAGCAGCGGGGCGAGGCCGAACTGGCCGACCAGCCGCTGTCGCTGGCCGACCTGGAAGGGGTGATCGGGCGGCTGCGGATCGGCATGGGCGATTACCAGCTGGCGCTGCAGACCCTGGACCGCCAACGCGCGCTGCTGCAACAGGTCGACGACGTGCCGCCGCCGCTGCAACTGGAAGCGGTGACCCAGCGCGGGCGGGCGCTGCGCATGCTGGGACGCTCGCGCGAATGCGTCACCCACATGACCCCGATGCAGGCACTGGCCGCCGAGCAGCGCACGGCGCTGCCCAGCCAGGTGGCCGAGTACCACACCCAGCTCGGCCGGTGCCAGCAGCTGCTGGGCTACCGTGCCCCGGCGCGCGCAGGCTTTGAACAGGCGCTGGCGCTGCGTCGCGAGGTCCTGCACGACCTTCCCGGCACGGCCGACAGCCTGGCCGATCTGGCTGCCCTGGACAGCGACGACGGCCGCCCGCAGGCGGCATTGGCCGGCTACCAGCAGGCCCTGCAGCTGCTGCAGGCGCGGGCCGGCGAGCGCCTGCCGCAGTTGATCGCACTGCGTCGGCATCTCGGCGAGACGCTCGCCGTGCAGGGCAACCTGGACGCGGCTGAGCAGAACCTGCATATCGCCTGGGCCGACGCGGTCAGCCTATATGGTCCGGACCATCCCGAGACGCTGTCGATCCGGCGCCTGCGTGGGGTGCTGGCGATGCAGCGCGGCGATCTGCAGCAGTCCACCGCGCTGCTGCACCAGGTGCACACGCTGACCCGACGCGCCTTGGGCGAGCAGCACCGGGACACCGGCTTGAGCTGGCATGCGCTGGGCCGCCTCGCCCTGGAGCGTGGCGACAGCAGCGCAGCGGTCGCCGACTTCGAGCGTGCCGTGGCCATCTGGCGCCAACCGGACTGCATCGGCCTGTTGCCGCAGGGTCTGTACGACTACGGCACCGCGCTGGCGCAGGCCGGGCGCTGGCAGGCCGCGCTCGCGGCGTTGCACGAGGGCCGCCAGTGGCAGGCTGCGCAGCGCGGCGACCATGCACCTTCGGTGCAGCGCGCCGACCGGCTCATGGCCGAGGTCACCAGCGCGTACGGCGACCCGCACCAGGCCGGTGAGCAGTTGGCACGGCTGATGCGGCGCAGCGCGCAGGGCGGGCCGGAAGCGGCCACCCAGCAGCAGGCGCTGCAGTTGGCCTGGGGCCGCAACCTGGTCCGCATGGGCCAGGACGTGGAAGCGCGGCGCGCGCTGCAGCAGGTAGCCGATGGCACCGCGCCCGATCCGGCCAGCATCGAACTGCGCTGGCAGGCACGCACCACCCTGGCCGCGCTGCACTGCACGCAGGCGCCGTGGCGCGGCCGCGAGGCCCTGCTGCAGCTACAGACCGAGGTGCAGGCGCAACGTCCGCAGGGCGGCGCCGTGCTGCGCGGTATCGACCAGGCCCTCCGGGCCTGCGCTGCGCCGGCGCTGGCGTCGCTGCGGTGAGCGGCGGGTTTGCTGAACGTCACGCCGCGACCACCTCGGCGAATTAACGTTCCTCTGCCTATGATGGCCGGCCCTTTCCTGCCAGCGCTGCCTGCATGCAACGTCGCGACTTCATCCGCAATGCCTCCCTGGCCCTGGCCGCGATCGGCTTCCCCGCGTTGCCGGCCTGTGCCGCACAGGGCAACCAGCTCGGGCTGCGCCGGCTCGGCCAGCCGCAGCCGTTCGATTTCGCCACCCTCAAGGGCCAGGCGCGCGCGCTGTCGCAGGCCGCCTACCAGAGCCACAAGCGCACCCTGCCCGGGCCGCTGGAAGCGCTGGACTGGGACCAGTACCAGTCGATCAGCTATCGCCAGGACCACGCCTTGTGGGCCGACAAGCCCGGCAAGTACCAGGCCAAGTTCTTCCACCTGGGCCTGTACTTCCATTCGCCGGTGCGCATGTATGACGTGGTCGATGGCACCGCGCAGGAGCTGGCCTACGATCCGGCGGCGTTCAATTACGGCAAGAGCGGATTGACGGGCAGCCACCTGCCGGCCGACCTCGGCTTTGCCGGCTTCCGCCTCAACACCCGCCAGGACACCGACCGCGACTTCGCCGCGTTCCTGGGCGCCAGCTACTTCCGTGCGGTCGGCAAGGAAGGCCAGTACGGCCAGTCCGCACGTGGCCTGGCGATCGACACCGGGATGGGCAAGCCGGAGGAATTCCCGGACTTCATCGCCTACTACCTGGAACAGCCGGCGGCAGACTCCAACACCCTGGTGGTGTATGCGCTGCTGGATTCGCCCAGCGTGGCCGGCGCCTACCGCTTCGCGATCACCAACGGCGATGTGCTGCTGATGGACATCGACTGCGCGCTGTACCCGCGCAAGGCGATCGAGCGGCTCGGCATCGCCCCGTGCACCAGCATGTACCAGGTCGGCGAGAACGATCGCCGCATGGACTGGGACTGGCGCCCGGAAATCCACGATACCGACGGCCTGTCGATGTGGACCGGCGGCGGCGAGTGGATCTGGCGTCCGCTGTGCAACCCGCACAACCTGCGCTTCAACATGTTCGTGGACAACAACCCGCGCGGCTTCGGTCTGCTCCAGCGTGACCGCAACTTCGACCATTACCAGGACGACGGCGTCTTCTACGAGAAGCGCCCGTGCCTGTGGGTGGAGCCGAAGGGGCAGTGGGGCAAGGGCTCGGTGCAGCTGGTCGAGATCCCCACCGTCGATGAAACCTTCGACAACATCGTGGCGTTCTGGAATCCCGAGGCCAAACCGCAGCCCGGCCAGGAGTTGCTGCTCGGCTACCGCCTGTACTGGGGCGCCGAACCGCCCGCGCGCCCGCCGCTGGCCCACTGCGTTGCCAGCCGCACCGGCCTGGGCGGGGTGATCGGCAAGAAGCGCGCGTACTTCTCGTGGCGCTTCGCGGTCGATTTCGAAGGTGGCGAACTGGCCGCGCTGATCGACAAGGGCGAGGTCGAAGCGATGGTCCAGGCCAGCCGTGGCCGCGTGGAGATCGTCTCGGCGCGTCCGCTGCGCGAGATCAAGGGCTACCGCGCCATGTTCGACCTGGTCCCGCCGGACGATTCCACCGACCAGATCGACATCCGCCTGTACCTGCGCAGCGGCGGCAAGACCCTGACCGAAACCTGGCTGTACCAGTACAGCCCGCCGCCGAAGGGCGCGCCGGAACGCACGTTGTATTGATCGGCCCCCGGCACCGCACGCCGCTCCATGGGAGGGAGGGTAGAGCCGAGCCATGCTCGGCTGCTCTCGGCGCAGCAATCACCGCCACGCGCTGCGTGGCACGCCGAGCATGGCGCGGCGCTACCGCCGGGTGACGATCCGCCACGCGCTGCGTGGCACGCCGAGCATGGCTCGGCGCTACCGGCCGGGTGACGATCAGATCGGCAGCTTGGCCTGCGCCGGGTCGATTTTTCCTTCACCGCGGGTGATCTTCTTGAACTCGGCCCGGCTGACCGACACATAGCGCTCATTGCCGCCGATCTCCACCTGCGGGCCGTCCTGCACGGCGTGGCCGTGCTCGTCCACCCGCACGGTCATGGTGGCCTTCTTGCCGCTGTGGCAGATGGTCTTGATCTCCTGCATCTCGTCGGCCCAGGCCAGCAGGTACTGGCTGCCTTCGAACAGCTCGCCGCGGAAGTCGGTGCGCAGCCCGTAGCACAGCACCGGAATGCGCAGCTGGTCGACCACCTCACTGAGTTGCCAGACCTGGCTGCGGGTCAGGAACTGGGCTTCATCCACCAGCACGCAGCCGAGCTTGCCGTGGGCCTCCAGGTCCTGGGCGATGAGCCTCTGCAGGTCGGTGTCGCGGTCGAAGGCCACGCCATCGGCCTTCAGCCCGATCCGCGAGGCCACCACGCCACGGCCGGCACGGTCGTCCAGGCGGGGGGTCAGGATGGCCACGCGCATGCCCCGCTCGTGGTAGTTGTGCGCCGACTGCAGCAGGGTCGTGGTCTTGCCGGCGTTCATCGCCGAATAATAGAAATAGAGCTTGGCCATGCCGGGATTTTATCCGCTCCGTGGCCTGGACAGGCTGCCGGCCGATCAGTCGGCCGGGCCGGGCACGGTCTTGGGCGCACCGACATCGACCGTGCCGTTGCGACGCCCGGCCTGGGCCAGTTCCTCCGCCTTCCATTGCCAGTACCGCGTCGGTTGCCAGTACGCGTCCTGGTAGAACGTGTCCGGGTCCACCACGCGCGCGCCACGCTTGTCGCGGACGAACATGTCCATCTTGGCCGTCACGGCGCCGGTGCGGCTGCCGGTCACCGTGCGCAGCCCGCTGCGCAGCTCGCGCTCCAGGCGCGGCTGGGCGGCGGGGTCGCCGAACTCGGCATACAGCGTCCGCCCCTCACTGACCGCACGCTGGCGTTCGGCCGGATCCAGCGCAGCCCAGTAGCGCTCGCGCTGGGCCAGCAGGAACGGCGTGCCGCGTTCGGCGGCCAGATCCATCCACGCATACCCAATGCCCCGGTCGAGCGCGCCGCCCTGGCCGGTCCACCACATTTCGGCCAAGGCCGCCTGCGAGAGTTTGTCGGCGTATCGCGCAGCGGCCTGGAAGTGGCTGCGCGCCTCGCTCATGCGCCCCTCCACCTGTGCCTGGTGACCCAGTTGGCGGTAGCGCATGTCCGGGTGGTTGGCCAGGAAGGCCGGACTGCCCAGTACTTCCCGCGCGCGCAGGTCGGCCACCTGGGGCTGTGCCAGCACCGGCGAGACGGCCATGGCCGCGACCACCGCCACCCACAATCGTCGATCCGTAAGACGCCCGATCACGTGCCACCTCCCTGCGCTCGACACACGTCCTCAATACCCGCTGCCCGGGTCGGCGTCAACCGGATCGGCTACCCGGGCGGCCCGGTACAATGCCCCTCCCACGGAGATGGCATGCACGGTCTCAACCCCCCCCAACGCGCGGCAGTGCTGCACTGCGAAGGTCCCCTGCTGGTGCTCGCGGGCGCCGGCAGCGGCAAGACGCGCGTGATCGTGGAGAAAATCGCCCAGTTGATCGCCACCAAGCGCTACCCGGCGCGGCGGATCGCGGCGATCACCTTCACCAACAAGTCCGCCAAGGAAATGCGCGAGCGCGTAGCCAAGCGGCTGCACGGCGGGGATGCCGAG
This sequence comes from Stenotrophomonas sp. Ste86, assembly GCF_024519465.1. Lineage (GTDB taxonomy): Bacteria > Pseudomonadota > Gammaproteobacteria > Xanthomonadales > Xanthomonadaceae > Stenotrophomonas. The sequence continues at coordinate 60,050 of NZ_JALJRW010000008.1, forward strand.
GACGTCACCATCTGCACCTTCCATGCCCTCGGGCTGAAGTTCCTGCAGATCGAACACGCGGCGGTGGGGCTCAAGCGCGGCTTCTCGATTTTCGATGCGGACGATGCCACCTCGCAGGTCAAGGACCTGATGTACGGCGCCAAGCCGGACGACATCGAGGACGTGAAAAACCTGATCTCGCGGGCCAAGAATGCCGGCCTCTCGCCAGAGCAGGCGATGGCCGCGGCGCGCAGCAACCGTGAGAAGGAAGCGGCCAGCGTCTACGAGCGCTACCAGCTGCGCCTGACCGCCTTCAACGCGGTCGACTTCGACGACCTGATCCGCCTGCCCGTGCAGGTGCTGGAAGAAAACCCGGAGATCGCGGTCGCCTGGCGCGAGCGCATCGGCTACCTGTTGGTCGACGAATGCCAGGACACCAACGATGCGCAGTACCGGCTGCTCAAGCAGCTGGCCGGCAGCAAGGGCAACTTCACCTGCGTGGGCGACGACGATCAGTCGATCTACGCCTGGCGTGGCGCCAACCCGGAAAACCTGCAGCAGATGGCGCGCGATTACCCGGCGCTTGAAATCATCAAGCTGGAGCAGAACTACCGCTGCTCCAACCGTGTGCTGCGCGCGGCCAATGCGCTGATCGCCAACAACCCGCACGAACACCTGAAGAAGCTGTGGAGCGACCAGGCCGACGGCGAGCGCATCCGCGTGTGGGAATGCCGAAACAGCGAACACGAGGCAGAAAAGGTGGCGGCGGAGATCTCGTTCCTGGCCACCTCCAAGAAGATCCCGTGGAGCGATTTCTGCATCCTGTTCCGCGGCAATTTCCAGTCGCGGCCGCTGGAAAAGGCCCTGCAGCTGGTGCGCGCGCCGTACCACATCACCGGCGGCACCGCGTTCCTGGAACGCCAGGAAGTCAAGGACACGCTGTCCTGGCTGCGCCTGCTGGTGAATCCCGACGACGATACGGCGTTCATGCGTGCGGTCCAGTCGCCCAAGCGCGAAGTCGGCGCCGGCACGCTGGCCAAGCTGGCCGAGCTGGCGTCTGAAAAAGAGCTGCCGATGGCGCATGCCGCCGAAGCGATCGGTGCGTTGTCGCAGCTGCCGCCACGTGCGGCCAATGGACTGAGCCGCTTCACCGACATCCTGCGCGACCTGCGCGCGGAGATGCCCAAGCTCAGTTCCGGCGACCTGGTGCGCAAGCTGGTGAAGGAATCGGGGCTGGTCTCCGAGCTGCGCAGCGCATGCAAGGAAGAGTCGGTCTACCAGCGTCGCCTGGGCAACCTGGAAGAACTGGCGCAGTGGTTTGAAGGCGGCCCACGCGGCGCCACCACCGCCGACCTGGCCGCGCAGCTGGCGTTGCTGTCGCGCAACGACAAGGACGATGGCGGCAACCAGGTGCGGATGATGACCATGCACGCCTCCAAGGGCCTGGAATTCCCCTACGTGTTCATCATCGGCTGTGAGGACGGCGTGCTGCCGCACCAGGTCAGCCTGGATGAAGGCAACCTGCAGGAAGAACGCCGCCTGCTGTACGTGGGCATCACCCGCGCCAAGGTGCAGCTGTGGATGAGTTACAGCAAGCTCACCCGCAAGTTCGGCGAGCACGTGCGGCTCAAGCCCAGTCGTTTCTTCGACGAGATCCCGGCCGAGGAAATGCAGCGCGACGGCGCCGATCCCGTCGCCGACGCGGCGCGCAAGAAAGAGCGCGCGAGTGCGGGGTTGGCCGCGATCCAGGCATTGTTCGACTGACCCACCACACGGTAGAGCCGACCGTTGGTCGGCTGCCGTTCCCGAGGCGCGTCGACTGCACTATGTCCGGTCGAAGAGCAGCCGACCAACGGTCGGCTCTACCGTGTTCGCGGCGCGCACTGCACAATCGGGGCATCGTCCTCTGCAGTGATCCGCATGTCCGCCCTGATCCAGACCGACCGCCTGCACCTGCGCCTGATCGATCCCGACCACGATGCGGCCGACATGCTGGCCCTGCTCAACGCGCCGGGCTTCATCCGCAACATCGCCGACCGTGGTGTGCGCACCCTGGCCCAGGCGCGCGACTACACCGCCGAGCGTGTGCTCGGCAGCTACACGCTCAATGGGTTTGGCATGTACGCGATTATCCGTCGCAGCGACGGGGCCTGGCTGGGCAATGCCGGGTTGGTGCGCCGCGATGGACTGCCGGCGCCGGACATCGGCTACGCGTTGCTGTCCGAGTACGAAGGCAACGGCTACGCGTTCGAAGCCGCGCGCGGGGTGATGCACTACGCACGCGATGTGCTGGGTCATGCCGACCTGTACGGCATCGTCTCGCCGGACAACCTGCGCTCGGCCGCGTTGCTGCGCAAGCTGGGCATGGAAGACCGCGGTGACCTGCTGTTGCCGCCGCCGCACGGCGGGGACGTCGTGCTGCTGTTCGCCACGCCGGGTGCGCCTGCCCCTTGATACCGCGCAGCCGAGCATGGCTCGGCTCTACCATCGGCAGGGTCGCGGTGCCTGTTACCGCGCAGCCGAGCATGGCTCGGCTCTACCATTGGCAGGGCTGCGGTGCCTGTTGCCGCGTAGCCGAGCATGGCTCGGCTCTACCATCGGCAGGGTCGCGGTGCCTGTTACCGCGCAGCCGAGCATGGCTCGGCTCTACCATCGGCAGGGTCGCGGTACCTGTTATCGCGCAGCCGAGCATGGCTCGGCTCTACCATCGGCAGGGTCGCGGTGCCTGTTACCGCGCAGCCGAGCATGGCTCGGCGCTACCATCGGTCGGCCATGGGTAGAGCCGAGCCATGCTCGGCTGCCTTTTACCCCCCCAACTGCGCGCGCAGGTCGGCCAGCTGTTCCTGCAGTTCGGCCACGGTGGCTTCCAGCTGTTGCACGCGCGCTTCCAGCGCCGGGTTGCCCGCGACGGCACTGCCGCCGCTGGACGCTGCCGACTTGTACTGCTCGGCCAGCGCCTGCCCATCCACCGGTCCACCGAGAAGGTGCATGTAGCGGTCTTCGCGTTGGCCGCTGGCGCGCGGCAACAGCACGGCCAGGCCGCGCTGGATCATGCGTTCGATGTGGTGGCGCAGTTCCTCGGCATCCTGGAACGCGAACAGGCGCTCGCTGCGGGTCAGCAGCTCGTTCACCGTCTGCGGGCCGCGCAGCAGCAACAGGCCCACGATCGCCAACTGCTGGCGGGTCAGGTCCAGCGCGGCACCGGCGCGATGCTCGTATCGCTCGGCGCGCGAGGAGAACTGCTGGCGCGCCAGGCCGAGCGTTTCCAGCTGGCGCAGCGCGTGGTGCACATCGCCGGCCGACAAGGCCATCACCGGCTCGCGTGCGGTCTTCTGGTTGGCGGCCACCTGGGCGGCGTTGACCGTCAGCGGGTAGGCGTCCGGCGTGGTCGCCTCCTTCTCGATCAGGCAGCCCAGGGCGCGGGCCTGGGCCGCGCTCAGCACGGGCAGGGCGGAGGTCTGGGGGTCATCGGTCATGGGGCGCTCGGCGGTGTTTCAGGGGCGTGCAGCATAGCCGAGGCCCGCACCGCACATGATTGCCGCCGGACAAGCCGGTAAACTGGCGCGACTTTGTTGCTGGTGACCCCGATGCGTCGTACTGCTGCTGTTTCCCTGTCCGTGCTTGCCTGCGCCGTGATGGCGCTCAGTGCCTGCAAGCGCACCGAAGCCCCGGCCGAAGCTGCCCCGCCGGCCGCCAGCGCGAGCGCGCCCGCCAGCGCCCCGGCCGCCGCCGGCGATGCCGCCGTCGCCGCCAACGACAACCTCAACGCCGTGCTGTGGATGCAGCGCGCGCAGGAATACCGGGCGATCACCGAGCAGACCTACCGTGCCGCCGCCGACCACCTGGACAAGGCGCTGAAGGAAGCCAACTGGGATGCGCTGGTACCGGAGGAACGCGGCAACGCCGCCAAGGGCCTCAAGCCGGCCGTGGTGCTGGACGTGGACGAGACCGTGCTGGACAACTCGCCCTACCAGGCGCGCCTGGTGCGCGATGGCAAGGAATACGACGAACTCAGCTGGGACCAGTGGGTGGCCGAGAAGAAGGCCAAGGCGATTCCCGGCGTGGTCGATTTCGCCAAGGCCGCCAATGCCAAGGGCGTGACCCTGCTGTACATCTCCAACCGCGCCGTGCACCTCAAGGAGGCCACCCTGGCCAACCTGCGTGCCGAAGGCCTGCCGGTCGCCGATGACAGCGTGTTCCTCGGCCTGGGCACGGTGGTGAAGGACTGCGAGCAGGCCGGCAGCGAGAAGAACTGCCGCCGCCGCCTGGCCGGCCAGCAATACCGCGTGCTGATGCAGTTCGGCGACCAACTGGGCGACTTCGTCGAAGTTACCGCCAACACCAATGAAGGGCGCGATGTGCTGCTGCAGCAGTACCACGACTGGTTTGGCGAGCGCTGGTGGATGCTGCCCAACCCGACCTACGGCGGCTTCGAGCCGGCGCAGTTCAACAACGATTACTCGCAGTCGCGCCAGGCCCGCCACGACGCCAAGCGCGCCGCGCTGGATTACGCGCCGTGAGCCGCGCCCCGCTGCCGCTGCGTGACGAGGAGCGCCTGATCTTCGCGCTCGACGTGCCGGGCCGCGACGAGGCGCTGGCATGGGTGGACCGGCTGGGGGATGCGGTCGGGTTCTACAAGATCGGCATGGAGCTGCTCGCCTCGGGCGAGTACTTCGACGTGCTGGAAACCCTGGCCGCGCGCAACAAGCGGGTGTTCGTCGACCTGAAGTTCTTCGACATCCCGGCCACCGCCGCGGCGGTGATCAAGCGCCTGTCGCAGTGGCCGGTCAGCTACGCCACCATCCACGGCTGGCATCCGGCCATGATGGAGGCGTGCGCCGCCGCCAACGGCAGCGAGATGCGCCTGCTGGCGGTGACCGTGCTGACCTCGATGGGCCGTAGCGACCTGGCCCAGATGGGCATCGACCGTGAACCGGTCGAGGTCGTGGTCGAGCGCGCGCTGGCCGCACAGGCTGCCGGCATCGACGGGGTGATCGCCTCCGGCCAGGAAGCGGGGCCGATCCGCGCCGCCACCGGCGCCGGTTTCTCGATCGTGTGCCCGGGCATCCGCCCCGATGGCCCGGGCGGCGATGACCAGAAGCGCACCGTGGGCGTGGCCCAGGCCTTCGCCGACGGCGCCGATGCGATCGTGGTCGGGCGGCCGATACGCCTGGCAAACGATCCGCGCGCCGCCGCCGAGGCGATCCAGCAGGAAATCGCCACCGCCTGGCGCGCGCGCCAAGCCTGAAGCACCCTCCGCCGCACGCCGGATCGGCGTGCGGCGTGACCGGCAGCCCATTACCAATCGAGCGAAGAACGTAGGGGTGGATAGGGTCACGCCCCAGTCGACGGCCGACAGTGGCCCAGCGCTCGACGTCGGCATGACCTGAAAACGTGAGCGGCGCCCGTCGCAATCGCCGCGCTTCTGCCTCGGGAAACCCCGCGTCGCCCGCCAACAGCGCCGCGCGCCGCAGTTCGCCCCGCCCCTTCTGCGATGGAATCCATCCTGCCGGCACGACGTTGACCGGCGCGATCCCATCCTTGCAATGGAGGTGCTGCATGCATGTGTTTACCCGACTGGCCCTGGCGGCCGGTGTCCTCGGACTCTCCCTGGCCGCGCAGGCGGCTCCCGCGCCGCCCAACGGCGAGCTCTTGCGGCCAGTGATCATCGGCGGGGAGGATGCGTCCCCTGGCCAGTATCCCTTCATGGTCAGCCTGCAACGGCTGGACTTCGGCGATTCGGACCATAGCCGCCACTGGTGCGGCGCTACGCTGATCTCGCCTTCCTGGGTGCTCACCGCCGCCCATTGCGTGCAGGGCGCCAAGCCAGCCGGCTATGCCGCGCTCGCCGGGGCCACCGTGCTGGACACCACCGTGCGCAAACGCACGTCCAACATCCGTGCGATCCACGTGCACCCGGCCTTCAACGCCACCACCCTGGTCAATGACGTGGCGCTCATCCAGTTGCGCAAGCCGATAGACGGGGCGGTGCCAGCCACGCTGCTGGAGGGCAGCGACGCCGGCTACCTCAAAACCGGTCGCGACTTCAGCGTGATCGGGTGGGGCGACACCGGGCTGGAGGGCCCGGAGGGCGCGCCCACCGTGCTGCAGACGGTGCAGACCCCGTTCGTGCCCTTCAAGACCTGCCAACAGGCCTACCGCAGCCTGGAGCCCGGCGCGGTGATCTGCGCTGGCAAGGAGGGTATCGACAGCTGCCAGGGCGACTCCGGTGGTCCATTGCTGGTGCAGCGGCGCAAGCAATGGACGGTGCTGGGGGTGGTCAGCTGGGGCCAGGGGTGTGCCCAGGCCGGCTACCCCGGGGTGTATGCGCGGCTGTCGGCAGGCTATATCCGCGATTTCATCACCGCCACCTGGACACGTGACTGAAGACAATAAAAACAGCCACTTACGTCGATTATGATGAAGTGTTGCCTTAACTCGGATGGCGGCGTAGGATCGCCGCCATCCGGCTTGCCGGAAATGTGCCACACCATTGTCCTCCGGTTTGCGCCGGTTTGAAGAGGTCCCTGCCGATACCGGCGTGGCCTCTTTTTTTTGTTCTTTTCCCATCTGAGCCGAGCGAATTGCTGCAAGCGCCGTCGCAGAGTGAGCACGACGCTACGCGCATGGACGGACAGTGCCCCGGCGACGTCGGATCGGTTGGTGTCTTCGTTCTGGGCTACCGCGAGCGGGAGGGCCCGTAGCGGCCGGTAGGTCCCTGGCGCAAATGTCCCCCAGCCGCGTGGCGGCCTCCTCCTTGATTTTGCCCAGGAACCTACCGGCCGCTACGGGGCTCGGCTTGCGGTGCGGAGGTGGAAGCCAGGCTTTTCCGTCGCTGGTCGGTGGGTCGGGCGCTGGGCGCCCATGCCCTTGGAGGCGAAATAAAGGGGGAGGGGGCGGCCGCAGGCCGACGCCGGAGGACATTCGCCGGAAAGGGCATGGGCGCCCAGCGCCCGACCCATCGACCGCCGCTCCTGGAAGCGGTCAAAGCACGCTTCTGCTTGCCCCGCCCAGGGGCGAAGATCCTTTCTTGCACCAGACGAACCACCCGTATTGAAATAATCATCTGCTTCAATAGGTTGCGTCTGCCTGATTGCATCCGGGCAGGGCGTGGCTTGCCGCTGCGGGCGCGCAGGCCGCAAGATGCGGACCGGCCCGGGGAGTCCGAATTCATGTCCATGTCGTCCAAGTCGTGGCAGTACCGGGGGCATGCGCTGGCGCTGGCCCTGTGTGGATTGGTGCTGCTCAGTGCCTGCAAGGGCGATCGGATCGATCCGGACGCACCGGCGGCAGAGCCGGTGGCCGCGCTGCAGCAGTTGGCCCGGCAGGTCGCCGACAACGACCTGATCGGCTATGCGCGCGCGTCGGTACCGCCGGCCCAGTACGAGCGCCTGCAGTCGGCCTGGGCGCAGGGCCACAGCCGCTGGCCACTGACCGAGCTGCCGCTGGAGGGTCAACTGTTGCCGATGCTCGCCGCGCTGTCCGAGCCGGACGCCCCGCAGCGGTTGCAGCGTTCGTTCGACACCCAGATTGCCGGCCAGGCCACCGGCGTGCGCCAGGCCGCGCACTCGATGGGGCTGTTCGGCGTGCAGTACCTGCGCAACCAGACCGATTACACCGATGCCCAGCGCGCCCATTACAGCCAGGTGGTCGACGTGCTCAGCCGTTGGGCGGCGGCGGCACCGCTGACCGACAAGCAGCGTGCCCGCACCACCATCACCCTGCTTACCGCCACCGCGCGCACTACCGGGTTGTCCACCGACGCGCAGCTGCAGACGGCCGGCATGGAGGAATCGCTGCGACGGCTGGGCCCGTTCTTCAAGGCCTTCAAGACCGCGCTGGCCAGCTATGGACTCTCGCTGGACGGTGCGCTCACGGGGCTGCGCGGGGAGGTGGTGTCCGCGCTGGGCAACGATGCTGTGGTGCGGGTGCAGTACCCGTTGGCCGGCGAACAGATCGAGGCCCAGGTGCGCATGACCCGTCGCGATGGACACTGGTACGTGTCCCGCACGCTGGAAGAGGCCGATGCGCTGCTGCAGGCCGCACAGGCCGCACAAGCTGAACATGACGCCCGCCAGGCCGCCGAAACAGAGGCGGCCGCGACGGTCAAGGACGGTGCTTCCGCATCGGCTAAGCCATAATGAAGCCGATGCCGAACCAGAATCCCCTGCCTTTCCCCGGCGAAGAGCCGCCCAAGACGCCGGACGCTTCGTCCCCGTCGTCCGTTCCCGTGGCCGCCACCGGCGCCCCGGCCGATGCCGGCCAGGTACCGCCTGAGGCGCCTGTCGGCGCTGAGCCGGTCGACGTTGCGCCGTCGGCCATCGTCCCCGGCAGCCGCGCCCCGGTGGGCCGCCGCCCGTGGTGGGCGCGCCTGCTCGGCCGCCTGGTCGAGCCGTGGCTGGCGTTGAAGATCGAACCCGAGCACCCCGGCCAGTACAACGACGGTCGCCCGGTGGTGTACGTGCTGGAGGACTACGGTCTGTCCAACGCGCTGATCCTGGACAAGGCCTGCCGCGAGGCCGGCCTGCCTTCGCCACTGGTGCCCATCGCCGGCGATCCGACCGGGCGCAAGCGCGCCTATGTGGCGCTGTCGCGCCGGAGCAGCAGCAACTCGCTGATTCCCGAGCAGCGGGGCGCCAAGACCCATTCCGATTCGCTGGCCAAGGTGCTCCAGGCCCACCGCGCGCGCGATGAGCTGGACGTCCACCTGGTGCCGGTGTCGATCTTCGTCGGCCGTGCCCCGGACAAGCAGAGCGGCTGGTTCGCGGTGCTGTTCTCGGAAAACTGGGCGTTGGTGGGCCGTTTCCGTCGCCTGCTGGCCGTCCTGCTCAATGGCCGCAGCACCATCGTGCGGTTTGCCCCGCCGATCTCGCTGCGCAGCACGATCAACGAGGGGCTGGACCCCGAACGTACCGTGCGCAAGCTGCAGCGCGTGCTGCGTACCCACTTCCGCCGCATCCGCGAGTCGGTGATCGGCCCGGACCTGTCCACCCGCCGCCTGCTGGTGGACAAGGTGCTGGACGCGGACACCGTGCGCGAGGCGATCGCTTCGCAGGCCAAGCGCGACAACTCCAAGCCGGCCGATGCCTGGAAGAAGGCGCACGCCTACGCCTGGGAAATCGCCGCGGACTATTCCAGCCCCGCCGTGCGCTCGGCCAGCTTCATGCTCAGCCATGTCTGGAACCGCATCTACGCCGGCGTGCTGGTGCATCACCTGGACAAGTTCAAGGCCGCCGCGCCCGGGCACGAAGTGGTCTACGTGCCCAGCCACCGCAGCCACATGGACTACCTGCTGCTGTCCTACCTGCTGTACGACCGGGGCATCGTGCCGCCGCACATCGTGGCCGGCATCAACCTCAACCTGCCGGTGGTCGGTACGCTGCTGCGCAAGGGCGGTGCGTTCTTCATCCGTCGCTCCATCCGCGGCAACGCGCTGTATTCGGCGGTGCTCAGCGAGTACGTGGCGCAGCTGGTCGCCGGTGGCTATTCGATCGAATACTTCGTCGAAGGCGGTCGCTCGCGTACCGGTCGCCTGCTGCAGCCCAAGGGCGGCATGATCTCGATGACGCTGCGCGCGTTCCTGCGCCAGCCGCGCAAGCCGGTGCTGTTCCAGCCGGTCTACATCGGCTATGAAAAGCTGATGGAAGGCGGCAGCTACCTCGACGAACTGTCCGGGCGGCCCAAGGAAAAGGAATCGATCTGGTCGCTGTTGTGGTCCATCCCCAAGGTGCTCAAGCAGAACTACGGGCAGGTGGTGGTGAACTTCGGCGAGCCGATCGCGCTCAACGACGTGCTGGCCCAGCAGGCGCCGGCGTGGAACGGGCAGCCGGTGGGCGAGGACGAGAAGCCGTCCTGGCTGTCGGGCACGGTCGACCATCTGGCCGAGCGCATCCAGGTGCACATCAACGGCGCTGCCGACGTCAATCCGATCAACCTGCTGGCGCTGGCGCTGCTGTCCACGCCCAAGCACGCGATGGGCGAGGCCGACCTGATCGCGCAGATTGAACTGTGCAAGACGCTGCTGGTGGAGATGCCGTATTCGGACCGGGTGACGGTGACGCCGCACTCGCCGGAGCGGATCATCGCCCACGCCGAAGAGATCAACGTCCTCACCCGCATCAAGCACCCGCTGGGCGATGTGCTCAGTGTCAGCGGCGACACCGCGGTGCTGCTCAGCTACTTCCGCAACAACGTCATCCACCTGTTCACCGCCTCCTCGTGGGTGGCCTGCTGCTTCCAGAACAATCGCCGCATGAGCCGCACCGGCCTGGTCCAACTGGGCCGCACGGTGTATCCGTTCCTGCAGGCCGAGCTGTTCCTGCCGTGGACCGAGGACGAGTTCGCCCAGCGCATCGAACAGACCATCAACGTGTTCGTGCGCGAGGGCCTGCTGCAGAACATCAACGACGATGACGGCGGCATCCTGGCGCGCAACACCGGGCAGACCGACGAGGTGTTCCGCCTGCGTGCGATCGGCCACTCGTTGCAGCAGGCGTTCGAGCGCTATTACATCGCCATCTCGGTGCTGGTGAAGAACGGCCCGGGCACGCTGGGTGCGGCCGAACTGGAAAGCCTGTGCCAGCAGGCTGCGCAGCGCCTGAGCCTGCTGTATGCACCGGCGGCGCCGGAGTTCTTCGACCGCACCCTGTTCCGCGGCTTCATCCAGAAACTGCGCGAACTGCGTCTGGTGTGGCCGGACGAAAACAGCAAGCTGCTGTTCGACGCGCGCCTGGATGCATGGGCCAAGGATGCCAAGTTCATCCTCGGCCGCGAACTGCGCCACACCATCGAACGGGTGAGTCCGGAAGCGGCCAAGCCGGAAGAGCCGGTCGCCACGGATTGACGGACGCGGATGCGCCGAGGCGCATCCACACGTATCCCGACGTATCCGGATCTTATTGCGTTCGCCAGCAATTCGTAGGTACCGACCGTTGGTCGGTACCCGCGCGCAAGCGCGGCACAAGCGTCCGGAGACGAAGCAATACGGCGTGCACCGGCTGACCGACGCTGACCACCGTCCGAAGCCGCATGCCAAGGTTCATGCCGCCGGGACGGACGGCAGCCGACCAACGGTCGGCTCTACCCTCCGGAACATCGGCGGGGAGCGGGTAGAACGGCAGCCGACCAACGGTCGGCTCTACGCCGGTTCGTCGGGGATCAGCATGTCTTCCAGCTTGGCGATGCAGTCCTTCAACTGCAGCTTGCGTCGTTTCAGACGCTTGAATTCCAGCTCGTCCTCGCCGTTGGCGGCCATGCGCTGGATCTGGTCATCGAGCGCGCGGTGCTCCTGCCGGAGGTGGGCAAGGCGGGCGCTGATGTCGGCGAGTGTCATGGTATCCACAGTCTCGAGCATACACATCCACGGTGAGCCGTGGGGGTGAACGCAGTCACTTCCCGGTGGCCGTGACGGTCGGCGCGAGCCGGTAGAATGACCCCCCATGAGCGCCGTCTTCGCCCTGCCCGATCCCGTCCCGCGCGCCCGCGATCCGCGCGCGCCCGACGCCGTGCAGGACAAGCTGGCGCGGCGCCTGCGCCGCCAGGTCGGCCAGGCCATCGCCGATTTCGGCATGATCGCCGACGGCGACAAGGTGATGGTGTGCCTGTCCGGCGGCAAGGACAGCTACACCCTGCTGGACGTGCTGCTGCAGCTGCAGAAAAAGGCGCCGGTGCGCTTCGAGCTGGTCGCGGTCAACCTGGACCAGAAGCAGCCGGACTTCCCCGCGCACGTACTGCCGGCGTACCTCGAATCGATCGGGGTGGCCTACCAGGTCATCGAGCAGGACACCTATTCGGTGGTGAGCCGGGTGATTCCCGAAGGCCGCACGATGTGTTCGCTATGCTCGCGCCTGCGCCGCGGCGCGCTGTACCGCCATGCGGCGGAGAATGGCTTCAGCAAGATCGCGTTGGGCCACCACCGCGATGACAGCGTGGCCACGTTCTTCCTCAACCTGTTCCACCATGCCAAGCTGTCGGCGATGCCGCCCAAGCTGCGCAGCGATGACGGCCAGCACGTGGTGATCCGTCCGCTAGCCTACGTGGCCGAAGACGATATCCGCGCCTATGCGCAGGCACGCGCGTTTCCGATCATCCCGTGCAACCTGTGCGGCAGCCAGGACAACCTGCAACGCCGTCAGGTCGGGCAGATGCTGCAGCAGTGGGAACAGCAGCACCCCGGCCGCATCGATCAGATCGCGCGCGCGCTGGGCAACATCCAGCCTTCGCAGCTGGCCGATCCGAGCCTGTTCGATTTCATGGCGCTGGGACGCGACGGCATTGCCGCCGCGCCGCCCACGCCGTCGGCCTGGACCGACGCCACCCCCGACGCCGGCGGCGCATCCGGGCTGTCCTGAGCCGAGCCTCGCCCCGCCTTCCTTTCACGACCTATCCGGACTTCCATGTTCTTTCGCAACCTGACGCTGTTCCGCTTCCCGACCGCCACCGATTTCTCCGAGGTAGATACGCTGCTGCCGCAGGTGCTGCTCAAGCCGGTCGGCCCGCTCGAAATGAATTCCCGTGGCTTCATCTCGCCGTTCGGCCGCGAGGAAAAGACCGTGTTCTCGCACCGCATCGGCGATGCGCTGTGGCTGACCGTTGGCGGTGAGGACAAGATCCTGCCGGGCGCGGTGGTCAACGATCTGCTGGCGCGCAAGCTGGAGGAAATCGAAGAGAAGGAAGGACGCAAGCCCGGCGGCCGCGAGCGCAAGCGGCTCAAGGACGACCTGCTGCACGAACTGATGCCGCGCGCGTTCGTGAAGAGCTCGCGTACCGATGCGTTGATCGACCTCACCCACGGCTACGTGGCGGTGGACAGTTCCAGCCGCAAGACCGGCGAGAACGTCATGTCCGACATCCGCGGCCTGCTCGGCAGCTTCCCGGCGATGCCGCTCAACGCCGAAGTGGCGCCGCGCTCGATCCTCACCGGCTGGATCGCCGGTGAGGAACTCCCGACCGGGCTGAGCCTAGGCGAAGAGTGCGAGATGAAGGACCCGGCCGAGGGCGGGGCGGTGGTCAAGTGCCAGCACCAGGAACTGCGCTGCGACGAGATCGACAAACACCTGGACGCCGGCAAGCAGGTGACCAAGCTGGCACTGGTGTTCGAGGACAACCTGTCCTTCGTGCTCGGTGATGACCTGATCGTGCGCAAGCTGAAGTTCCTGGATGGCGCGCTCGACCAGCTCGAACACGCCGACGATGACGGCCGCCGCGCCGAACTGGACGCCCGCTTCGCCCTGCAGAGCGGTGAAGTGCGCCGACTGTTCCTGCTGCTGGAAGCGGCCTTCAAGCTCAGCAAGGCCGACTGACGCCCCTACCGTTCCGGGCGGCGCGCGGGAGCGCGCACCGCCCGGGATCGGCTGAACAGCGCGCAGTCATGCGCCGGTCACCGCCGGCGCTATGCTGTACCCATGTCTGGATTCCTCCGCCGCCTCATTTCGCCGGCTGCCCCCACCGTGCAGCGCGATACGGTACGACTGCGCCTGGAGGATGCCGAGATCGATGTGCTGCGCGTGCGTGATCCGCGGGCGCGCCGGATCAAGCTCAGCGTCGACGAGCGCGGCGTCCGCCTGACCCTGCCGCCGCGCGCCAGCCTGGTGATGGGCGAGCGTTTCCTGGAACAGCACCGCGATTGGCTGTCGACCCAGCTGCGCAGTTACCAGGCGCAGAACCTGCCGCCGCCGCTGGTGATCGGCGAACCGGGGTTGCTGCCGCTGCGCGGTGAACTGTTGCCGTTGCGCTGGGAGAGGGGTCGCTACGCGCACATGGCGCTGGACGATGCCGGCGCGTGCCTGCACTGGCCCGCGCGCGGCACCGATGCCACCTTGCGCCGCGCGCTGCGCGAATTCTACGAAGCCCAGACCCGCGCCGATGTCGGCCAGTGGCTGCCGCGCTACCTGCCCGGCCTGCCGCGCGCACCGGCCCGGCTGCGGCTGAAGGTGATGTCATCGCAGTGGGGCTCGCTGGCCCCGGACGGCAGCATGGCGCTGGACCTGGCGCTGGTGCTGGGGCGGCCGTCGGCGTTCGAGTACGTGCTGGTGCACGAGCTCTGCCATCTGATCCAGGCCAATCACTCACCGGCGTTCTGGGCCGAAGTCGAGCAGCGGTTTCCGAACTGGCATGCCGAGCGGGATTACTTCCAGCTCGAAGGCCGGCGCCTGAAAGCGATGCTGCGGCAGATGCTCACCCCGGCGGGGTAGCGCCACGCCATGCGTGGCTGCCTGTCATCCGGGCGTCCTGGACGCCTGATGCAGCGCGTCGGTCAGGGTCAACGTCGGTCGATAGGCCAACGGGTCGACGATCCGGTTGCGGCGGCATGTGCCGCGCTGGCGCGCGGTATCCACGCATGGCGTGGCGCTACGGGTCTTGCCCGGTGCTTCGGTGATGTTTCCGCTGGGGAGGGCCACGGCATGCGTGGCGACCGTCCGCGTTGGACCCGTCAGCGATCCATCCGCGCGGTGGCGGCCTGCGCCCAGCGCTCGGCCACGCGCGGGGCGGTGATGCACACGGCCTGGTCGGTGACGGTGGTGACCGCCCGTTCGAGCAGCTGGATGTCCGCTTCATGCTGGCGTGCCACGTGCGGGTCCTCGAAGAAGATCGCGCGCTGGCAGTGGCCTTCCAGCACGCGGTCGGCGATCTGCGCATCGCCGCCCATCGGGCCGCTCTGGTAGCGCGCCACCCACGCCTGGTCCTGCGGCCAGCCGCGGCTCCAGGCCAGTTCGTTGAGGCGCTGGCCGGTGGTGCCCGTGCCGACCCGGTGGTGGAACCGGGACAACAGATCGAAATGCGCATCGGCGAAGGCCAGCATCGCCGGCTTCATCGCATCGTGGGCGATCAGCGCCAGGGTCTGGCGCTCGAACGCGTGCAGGTCGTCCGCGCCCGGATCGGCGACCAGCCCGGCGTGCACACGTTCCACTTCCACCCAGTCGCGCGCGGTGGCCACGGTGGAGATGAACGGCTTGCCGTGGATCACGCACTGGCGCTTGAGCGCGGTGGCCTCGGGGAACACCGAGGACGGGTCGACCGGGTCCATCAGGTAGATCGCCCCGTCCAGGGTGCGTTCCGGCGCGCCCATCCCGACCACTTCGGCGACCAGTTTCATCAGCCCGCCCTCGCGCCCGTTCGGGTAGCGCTGCAGCGGCGCGAAGTCGGGCAGGAAGCCCAGCCGCTGGATCGCATCGAAGGTGCGCCCGACCGCGTGCAGTTCCACCCCGAGCTCGCGCAGCCCGCCGTCGCAGGCGCGCAGCCAGCGGAACAGCGCGGCGTGCTTGTCATGGTGGTGCAGGCGGTTGGCGGCCAGGCCGATGCGCATGGGAAGTGTCCGGGACGGGAAGACCGCATTCTATGTCGCTTCCTGCCGTGTGAAAGCGCGACCACCGTCACCGGCCTTCACACGTTTTCGTATTAGTTGCATGGTTCGGGGGTGGGCCATAACCGACAGTGGGTACTGTCAGTCAATCAGGACGTCCTGCCATGACCCCCTCCAATTTCGCTCACTCCCTGTCAGCCCTGTCCTCGGCAGATGACCGCAGCGCCCGCATCCGCGCGCTCGGCCGTTTGTTGCGGCATGCCGCCGCCGGCGATGCGGACGTGCTGCTGGCCGGCCTGGCGCGCATGCTGGACGCGCATATCGGCAAGGAACATGCCGATGGTGCCAGCAACGAGCGCATCCGCGACCAGCTCGATGAAATCCAGCTGCTGCTGGCATTGGAAATCGAGCGCGCCGGGGTACGCGCGGCCGCGCCGCTGTCGAACGCGGCCTGAAAAGCAGCCGGGCATGGCCCGGCAACCACGACCAACCCCAAGGAAGCCGGTAGTGCCGGGCCATGCCCGGCAACGCGATCAACCCCAACGAAGCGGGTAGTGCCGGGCCATGCCCGGCAACGCGATCAACCACAACGAAGCGGGTAGTGCCGGGCCATGCCCGGCAACCACGACCAACCACAACGAAGCCGCTACTGCCAGCCCACGCCCGGCAACCGCGCACAGCGCGGCCCCGGCACGCCCGCCGCGTTACACCGACAACAACTGCACGATGCTGCCGGCCGCATCGCGGCCTTCGGCCACCGCCGTCACCACCAGGTCGGCACCGCGCACGGCATCGCCACCGGCGAACAGGCGCGGATGCGCGGTCTGGAACGGCAGCCGGTCCTTGCCACCGGCGATGATGCGGCCGTTGTGTCCGCCTTCCACGCCCTGCGCGGTCAGCCAGGCGGGGGTACTGGGCGAGAAGCCGAACGCGATGATCACCACGTCCGCTTCCAGCAGCGATTCGCTGCCTTCGATCGGCACCGCGTTGCGACGCCCCTGCGCGTCGGGCGCGCCGAGCTGGGTTTCCACCACCATCACCCCGATCACTTCGTCATCGGCGCCGGCTTCGATCGACAGCGGCTGGCGATTGAACAGGAAGCGCACGCCTTCTTCGCGGGCATTGGCTACCTCGCGCGCCGAGCCGGGCATGTTGGCCTCGTCGCGGCGATAGGCGCAGGTCACCTTGGCTGCGCCCAGCCGCACGGCGCTGCGTACGCAGTCCATGCCGGTGTCGCCACCGCCGAGCACCACCACGCGCTTGCCGTCCAGGTCGGGCAGGGCGATCTGGTCTTCCCAGCCGGCGATAGGGCGACCATGCGCGTCGCTGCCGCTGACGATGCGACTGTTCTGCACCAGGAACGGCAGCGCCGGTAGCACGCCCTTGAGATCCTGGCCGAGCAGACCGCCGTCGGTATAGCGGTAGGCACCGGTGCCCACGAACACCGCGTCGTACTCGGCCAGCAGTTCGTCCACGCTGACATCGCGGCCGATCTCCACGCCGAGACGGAACTGCACGCCCATGCCCTCGAGCACGTTGCGGCGGCGGCTGATCACCGATTTGTCCAGCTTGAAGCTGGGGATGCCGAACTGCAGCAGCCCGCCGATCTGTTCGTAGCGGTCATACACCACCGCCTGGATCCCGGCATGCGCCAGGCGGTCGGCACAGGCCAGCCCGGCCGGGCCGGCGCCGATCACCGCCACGCGCTTGCCGGTGGGCTCCACGGCGGTCATGTCCGGGCGCCAGCCGGTGGCCAGCGCGGTGTCCACGATGTACTTCTCGACCGCACCGATGGTGACCGCGCCGAATTCTTCCAGCGTGCAGCTGCCTTCGCACAGGCGGTCCTGCGGGCATACCCGGCCGCAGACTTCGGGCAGGGGGTTGGTCGAGTGGCACAGCGTGGCCGCCTCGTGGATGCGGTTTTCCTGCACCAGCTGCAGCCACTGCGGGATGGCGTTGTGCACCGGGCACTTCCAGCTGCAGTAGGGGTTGCCGCAGTCCAGGCAGCGCCCGGCCTGGTACTGCGCGTCTTCCTTGCCGAACTTGCCGTACAGCTCGCCCCAGTCGCCGGAGGTGCGCAGTTCGACCGGGATGCGCTGCGGCATGGTCCGGGGCAGGTCGAGGAACTGGAAGGCTTGCTTGCGGCTCATGGGTGGGCCCTGCGTTGTTCGGTCGCCGGGCAGAGCCCGGCGCTACGATTTTTGGCTTGCCGGCCAGCGGCCGGCACTACGTGGACGGTCAGGCAGCGCGGCGCAGTGAGTCGGTCAACGATTCGATGCTGGCCGCCTTGGGTTTGACCAGCCAGAACTTGCCGACGTAGTCGCGGAATTCGTCGAGGATCTGCTGCGCCCAGATGCTGCCGGTCAGTTCGCGGTGGCGGCTGATCAGCGTGTGCAGGTGCTGGCGATGGTTCTCGAAGCCTTCGGCCGAGATGCGATGGATGTCGATCAGCTCGTGGTTGTAGCGGTCCACGAAGTCGCGGTCGATATCCAGCACGTAGGCCAGCCCGCCGGTGAAGCCGGCGCCGAAGTTCACCCCGACCTTGCCCAGCACCAGCACGATGCCATCGGTCATGTACTCGCAGCAGTGGTCGCCGGCGCCTTCGATCACCGCCAGCGCGCCGGAGTTGCGCACGCCGAAGCGCTCGCCGGCCCGGCCCGCGGCGAACAGCTCGCCACCGGTGGCGCCGTACAGGCAGGTGTTGCCGATGATCGCGGTGTTGCGTGCCTCGAAGCGCGCGCCGCGCGGCGGGCGTACCACCAGGCGGCCGCCGGCCATGCCCTTGCCGACGTAATCGTTGGCCTCGCCTTCAACCTCCAGCTGCAGGCCGCCGACGTTGAACGCGCCGAAGCTCTGCCCGGCGGTGCCGCGGAAGCGCAGGGTCAGCGGCGCATCGCTCATGCCCTGGTTGCCGTGCGTGCGTGCGATTTCGCCGGAGAGGCGGGTGCCGATCGAGCGGTCGGTGTTGTGGATCAGGAAGCGGTGCTCGCCGCCGAGCTTGCCGGCGATGGCCGGGGCCAGCAGGCCGTCCATCTGCGTGGCCAGGCTGTCCGGCGATTCATACAGGCGCTGCGCGGCGCAGTGGCTGCCCGCGTAGTCGGCCGGGTGCAGCAGGCGCGACAGATCCACCTTGACCCCCGGGCGCGGCGACACGTCCAGCTGCTGCAGCAGGTCGGTGCGGCCGATGATCTCGTCCAGCGAGCGCACGCCCAGGTAGGACAACCAGCCGCGCACTTCCTCGGCCAGCAGGCGGAAGAAGTTCTCCACGCGCTCGGGCAGGCCGGTGAAGTACTGCGCGCGCAGGCGCTCGTCCTGGGTGGCCACGCCGGTGGCGCAATTGTTGAGGTGGCAGATGCGCAGGTACTTGCAGCCCAGCACGATCATCGGCGCGGTGCCGAAGCCGAAGCTGTCCGCGCCGAGCAGCGCGGCCTTGATCACATCCAGCCCGGTCTTCAGGCCGCCGTCGGTCTGCAGCAGCGTGCGCCCGCGCAGATCGTTGGCCACCAGCGCCTGGTGCGACTCGGCCACGCCCAGTTCCCACGGTACGCCGGCATAGCGGATCGAGCTGACCGGGCTGGCCCCGGTGCCGCCGTCATGGCCGGACACGGTGATCAGATCGGCACCGGCCTTGACCACGCCCGCGGCGATGGTGCCCACACCGGCATGGCTGACCAGCTTCACCGACACCAGCGCGGTCGGATTGACCTGCTTGAGGTCGTAGATCAGCTGGGCCAGGTCTTCGATGGAGTAGATGTCGTGGTGCGGCGGCGGTGAGATCAGGCCAATGCCCGGCTTGGCGTAACGCAGCCGCGCGATCAGTTCGTTGACCTTGTGGCCGGGCAGCTGGCCGCCTTCGCCGGGCTTGGCGCCCTGGGCGACCTTGATCTGCAGCACTTCGGCGTTGACCAGGTACTCGGCGGTGACGCCGAAACGACCGGACGCCACCTGCTTGATCTTGCTGCGCTTCTCGGTGCCGTAGCGCACCGGGTCTTCGCCGCCTTCGCCGGAGTTGCTGCGCCCGCCAAGGCGGTTCATCGCGATCGCCAGCGCTTCGTGCGCCTCGGGCGACAACGCACCCAGGCTGATGGCGGCGGTGTCGAAGCGGCGGAACAGGTCTTCGGCCGGGGCCACTTCTTCCAGCGGGGTCGGGATGGGCGCGGCCTGGAGCTGCAGCAGGTCGCGCAGTGCCGACACCGGGCGGCCGTGCACGGCCTCGCAGTACCGCTGCCAGTCCGCTGCGTCGCCACTGCGCGCGGCGCGCTGCAGGGTCATGACCACGTCCGGGTTGTACATGTGGTACTCGCCGCCGTGCACGTACTTGAGCACGCCGCCCACGTCCGGGCGCAGCAGGTCGTTCCAGGCACGCACGGTGAGTTCGCGGGCTTCGTCGTCCAGGCGCGCAAAGCCGACGCCGGCCACGCGCGAGGCGGTGTCCGGGAAGCACAGGTCGACCACCTCGTCATCGAGGCCGACGATCTCGAACAGCTGCGCGCCGCGGTAACTGGCCACGGTGCAGATGCCCATCTTGGAGATGATCTTGGACAGGCCCTTGTAGATGCCCTTGCGGTAGCGGCGGCCGATCTGCGACTGCTCGCCGCCCTTGCTCAGCTGCAGGATGCCGCGCCGGCCCAGGTCGAACAAGGTCTGGTAGGCCAGGTACGGGTACACCGCGGTGGCACCGAAGCCGAGCAGGCAGGCCATGTGGTGCGCGTCGCGCGCGGTGCCGGTTTCCAGGATCAGGTTGATGTCGCAGCGCAGCCCGGCGTTGGACAGATGGTGGTGCACCGCGCTGGTGGCCAGCAGTGCATGCACCATCGGCCGATCGGCGACCGGATAACGGTCGCTCAGCAGCAGCATCACGATGCCCTCGCGCGCGGCGGCCTCGGCCTCGGCGCAGATGCGCTCGATGCCGGCCTTCAGGCCTTCGTCCAGGCTGTAGGAGAGGTCGATGAGGCGATTCTTCTCGACGTACTGCTCCATCTTGATCAGCTGGCGCAGCTTGCGCTGGCTGAGCACCGGCGAATTGAGGATGACGTGGTTCACCGTCTCCGCACCGGCGTGGAAGATGTTGGTCTCCTTGCCGAGCTGGGTGGACAGCGACATGACGCAGTCTTCGCGCAGCGGATCGATCGGCGGGTTGGTGACCTGCGCGAATGCCTGGCGGAAGTAGTCGTAGAGCGGGCGGCTGTGCTGGCTCAGCACCGCCATCGGCGTGTCATCGCCCATCGAGCCGGTGGCCTCCTGCTCGGTCTCGGCCAGCGGGCGCAGGATCTGTTCCACTTCCTCGCTGCTGAGCTGGAACAGCTTGTGGTAGCTGCGCAGGGTGCGCTCGTCAAAGGGTTCTTCGACCAGCGACGGATCGATCAGCTCGGTCTGCAGGTAGGTCACGCCCTGCTGCAGCCATTGCTTGTACGGGGCGCGGCCACGGTTGATGCGGTCGATGGCGTCCGAGTCGAGCAGGTCGCCACGCTTGAGGTCGATGGCCATCATCTCGCCCGGGCCGAGCTTGCCCTTGCGTACCACGCGCTCGGCCGGGACTTCCCACACGCCGGCTTCGGAGGCAACCAGGAAGTGGCGGTCGGAGGTGAGCATCCAACGCGCCGGGCGCAGGCCGTTGCGGTCCAGCGTGCAGGCGGCATAGCGCCCGTCGCAGGCGACGATGCCGGCCGGGCCGTCCCACGGCTCGCTGTTGAGGCCGTAGAACTCGTAGAACGCGGCCAGGTCGGGGTCCTTGAACTCCAGCGACTGCGTGGCCGGTGGCACCAGGATGCGCAGCGCCTGGATCAGCTCCATGCCGGCGCTGACCATCAGCTCAAGCATGTTGTCCAGGCTCTGCGAGTCCGAGCCGTGCATGGAGATGACCGGGTTGAACTCGCCGATGTCGAAGCGCGGGGTCTTCCACACCTTGCTGCGCGCCTGCGCCCAGCGGCGGTTGCCCTCGATGGTGTTGATCTCGCCGTTGTGGGCGAGCATCCGGAACGGGTGCGCCAGCGGCCAGCGCGGCAGGGTGTTGGTGGAGAAGCGCTGGTGGAACACGATGGCGCTGGAGGCCAGGTCGTTGCGCTGCAGGTCCACGTAGAAGCGGCTCAGCTTGTCCGGCAGCACCATGCCCTTGTAGCTGATCGCATTCGGGCTGAGCGTGGTGACGTAGTAATCGGCATGGTCGCGCAGTTGCTGTTCGCTGCGACGCCGGGCCAGGAACAGCGCCAGGGTGAACGCGGCCTCGTCCTGCTCGGCACCGGCATCGACGAACACCTGCTCGATGCGCGGCAGGGTGTCGCGCGCCAGCTGGCCACACACGCTCGGGTCGGTCGGCACGGGGCGCCAACCGACCGGGCGACAGCCGGCATCGCGCAGCTGCTGTTCCAGGATGTCGCGGCAGGCCTGCGCGGCGGCTTCGTCATGCGGCAGGAACACCACGCCGGCGGCGAAGCGTGCGCCGAGGGTGAGGCCGGCTTCGGCAGCCAGGGCCTTGAGGAAGACGTCGGGGCGGCGCAGCAACAGGCCGCAGCCGTCACCGGTGACGCCGTCGGCGGCGACGCCACCGCGGTGGGTCATGCGCGACAGCGCGGCAATGGCGGTATCCACCAGCAGTCGGGACGGCTGGTCATCGAGCTGGGCGACCATGCCGAAACCACAGGCGTCGCGCTCATCTTGCGGGTCGTAAAGCCCTTGGCGGTTGCGGGGGGCCATCTCTGCCTCAAAGTCGGGTGAGCGGCGACACTCGTCCCCGCTCAATCCGTTGAGCGCATCTGGAGGCACCGGATGACTCGACTAGATCACAGTTGTTGCAACGCCGCAATACACGGTTGCAGGCGCAACCAAACCCCTGCAAAAGCCGCCTGGAAGTGGCTTCCAGGCGCTCCCTGTTCAGCCGCAGCGCAGCCCGCTGATCACACCCTTCTCGTCCACTTCGATGTTCAGGCGTTCGCCGACGAACTCCATCGTGGTGACGTCGTTGGGCTTGAGTACGCGCAGCTGCTTGGCGCTGGCATCCTGCTGGGCCTGGCTGCCGACATCGTCGGAATAGGCCTGGCCGACCAGGCTCTGCACCTGGGTGGCATCGCAATTGCCGACCGGCGGCGCTTCCAGCGCCTTGCCCGCTTCATCGGTCGGGGCAGCGGCGGCTTCGGCCGCTTTCTGCGCATGGGTGGCCACCGCTTCCTGCTCGTCCATGGGCGGTGCCTGGCAGGCGGCCAGTGCCAGCAGGGTGGGGACTACGGCCAGAAGGCCAAGGGAACGCCGCAGGCGGCGGAACGACAAGGACGGCATCGAGACTCCGGACATGGAACCAGGGAAACCCCGAGGATATCGCCAAGCGCGGCGTGAGGTGTTCGTGTTGCGTTATTGACGCGACCTCACACCGCCACCGGGTAACACTGCAGACCCTTTCTGTCGCGCACGCCGATGAGCCCCAGCCGCAGTGTCACCCCCGAAGCCGCCGCCGCCCGCGAGGCCGGCCTGCGCTATGTCAGCGACGAAATGCCCGGCCTGCAGCGGCGTCGCGCGGGCAAGGGCTTCAGCTACCGCGATGCCGATGGCGCGGCGGTGCGCGATGCGGCCACGCTGGCGCGGATCCGCGCGCTGGCGATCCCGCCGGCCTACACCGATGTATGGATCTGCGCGCTGCCCAACGGCCACCTGCAGGCCACCGGCCGCGACGCACGCGGGCGCAAGCAATACCGCTACCACGCGGACTGGGCGCGGGTACGCGGCGATGGCAAGTTCGACCGCATCATCGCCTTCGGCACGGCACTGCCCGGGCTGCGCCGCCGCTTGCGGCGCGACCTCAAGCTGACCGGCTTCCCGCGCGACAAGGTGCTGGCCATCGTGATTGCGCTGCTGGCGCAGACGCTGGTGCGCGTGGGCAATGAGGTATATGCCCGCGACAACCGGTCCTACGGATTGACCACGCTGCGCAATCGACACCTGGCACTGGTCAAGGGCGGGCGTGCGCAGATGCGCTTCCGCGGCAAGTCCGGACAGGCGCATGAGGTGGACGTGGATGATCGCCGCCTGGTGACGCTGATCCGCGGTTGCCAGCAGCTGCCCGGGCAGGCGCTGTTCCAGTACCGCGATGATGAGGGTGCGGTGCAGCCGGTGGATTCGAGCATGGTCAACGACTACCTGCACGACGCGATGGGCGAGGATTTCAGTGCCAAGGACTTCCGCACCTGGGGCGGCACGCTGGAAGCCATCCGCCAGTTGGCCGTCACCGAGCTGCCCGAACCCTCCAGCGAACGTGCGCTGGCGGCGTTGCAGAAGCAGGTGGTGTGCGAGGTGGCGAGCCTGCTGGGCAACACGCCGTCGGTGTGCAGAAAGTCCTACATCGATCCGTGCGTGTTCGATGGCTGGCGCGCCGGATCGCTGAAGGCGCTGGCAGGGCTGCGCGGCGAGCGGCAATGGGAGCAGGCCACGTTGAAGGTGCTCAAGGCCGCACGACGCACGGTCAAGCGCGCGCGGGCGGCCTGAGCGGGTCGATCAGCCGCAGTAGAGCGCGGTGATGTTGTTGGTGCCACCGGTTTCGATGGTCAGGCGTTCACCGCCGCTTTCGGCACCCGGCGTGGCGTTGGCCGCGCCGCTGGCGGTCGGCCCGCTCTCGGCGCGCTGGCCGCGTACCACGTTGACCTGCAGGCTGTCGCTGTCCACGCGGGCGCGCTCGACGGTGGCGGCCGAGGCGGCCAGCCCGACCGCGCCGCGCACCTTGTCTACATGGCACTGGCCGGAGATCACCCCGTCAATGGGCTGGATCTGCGCCACCGGGGTGCTGCTGCAGGCAGAGAGGGTGGCGAGGGCGGCGGCGGCGACAAGGGTGCGGTACATGGGGTGACTCCGGCAGGTTTTCCGGACTGCAGCGTGCCGCTGCGCGCGTATGCAGCGGATGAAGCCTGCACGGCACGCCTACATCGCGCTCACTTTGCGTGGTCGCGTGGGTGTCCACACTGCCTGTGCACTTGAACGCTTTCGCAAAGGAGCCTCGCATGGCCACCCGCAAGACCCGCACCCGCACCTCTCCCGTCGCCGCCGAGAAGGCCACCAAGCCGTCGGCCGATCGCACGCCGGTGGTGAAGACGGCTACCCGCAAGGCCGCCGCCAAGGATCCGCGCGCCGCCCGCGTGGCCGCGCGCCAGCGTCGCCTGCAGGACCAAGAGAAGGCCAAGGACATGCGCGTGGCCAAGCAGGCCGCGAAGAAGGTAGCGGCGAAAAAGGCCACGAAGAAGGCCACCCAGGCCGGTCCCCGCAAACAACCGGAAACGATGCCGGCGCAGCAGGTGTCCAAGCCCGGCAACGAGCACGAACTGCAGCTGGCGCCGCGCTTCCTGGCCCCCGACTACCGGGGCAGCGGCAAGCTGAAGGGCAAGCGCGCGATCATCACCGGCGCCGACTCGGGCATCGGCCGCGCCGTAGCGGTGCTGTTCGCCCGCGAAGGCGCCGACGTGGCCGTGCTGCACCTGGACGAAGCGGCCGATGCCAAGGTCACCCGCCAGCACGTGGAAGCCGAGGGCGCGCGCTGCGTGGTGATCGCTGGCGACGTGCGCGATCCGAAATTCTGCAACAAGGCGGTCAAGCAGGTCGCCAAGGCATTCGGCGGGATCGACATCCTGGTCAACAACGCGGCATTCCAGCTGCACTGCGAACGCCTGGAAGACCTGGAAGATGCACACCTGCAGGAGACCCTGCAGACCAACATCGGCGGTTACATCCAGATGGCGCGTGCGGTGCTGCCGCACCTGCAGGAAGGCGACTGCATCATCAATACCGGTTCGGAAACCGGGCTGTTCGGCAGCAAGGCGCTGATCGACTATTCGGCCACCAAGGGCGCCATCCATGCCTTCACCAAGGCGCTGGCCAGCCAGCTGCTGCCGCGTGGCATCCGGGTCAACGCGGTGGCGCCGGGACCGGTGTGGACGCCGCTCAACCCGGCCGACAAGAAGCCTGCCGACGTCGCCGAGTTCGGCAAGGACAGCGACATGGGCCGCCCGGCACAGCCGGAGGAGTTGTCCCCGGCGTACGTATTCCTGGCCTCGCCGATCACCGCCAGCTACATCAGCGGGGTGATCCTGCCGGTGATGGGCGGTCCGCGCGGTTGAGCATGGCCGGGTCGGTGTAGAAGGCGGCGATCGGGGCGATGAAGTCCTGCGGGTTGGCCCCGACCAGGTTGGTCAGCACGATCACCGCCAGCCGGCGTTCGGGATACACGATGAAGGCCGCGCGTGCGCCGCCCATGCCGCCGACCTGCAGATCCGGTGCCGTGCCCATGACCGGCCAGCCAGCCGACCAGGCGCCGGGGGTCCCGTTGCTCAGGACCTCCGGCGCCCACATGCGGCGCACGCCGTCCTTATCGAGCAGCTGGCCCTTGGACAGCGCGATCATCCAACGACCCACTTCGTCGGCGGTGGTGAGCATGCCGGCGCCGGCCCACAGGCCGGGCGACAGGTCGTAGAACCAGTGCGACAGCCGCGCCGGCGCATCCGGTGCGTCGGTCCTGCGCGGGAACCAACTGTAGATGGTGGCGGCAGTGGCGACCAGATCGTAGCTGTCGCCGAAGGTGGTGCGCGGCATGCCCACCACGTTGAACTGGTGTTTTGCCATGTACTGCTCGTACGGCATGCCGGACTGTTTGGCGATGATCCGCGCCAGCAGCACGTAGTTGGTCTGGTTGTACCGGTGGCGCTCGCCGGGCGCGGCCTCCACCGGCAGGGCGGTGACCTGCTTCCAGGCCTCCTGTTCGGTACCGCCGCCGAGCAGTCCCTGCGCATCGAGAATGTCCGGCAGGCCGGAGGTATGGGCGAGCAGCTGGCGTACCCGCACCTTGCCCCACGCCGGCGGCAGATCATCGAGGTAGCGCGACACGGGGGCTTGCAGGTCCACGCGACCGGCTTGGGCGAGCTGGGCCATCGCCACCCCGGTGAAGGACTTGGTGGCCGAGTTCAGCGGGAAGCGCGTATCGCGCGTGGTGGCGACGGCATTCTCGACGTTGGCCATGCCGTAGGCCTCCGACAGCACCAGGTGGTTGTCCTTGACGACGGCGATCTGCAGCCCGGGAATGCGCTTGGCCTGCATTGTTTCCTGCACGAACTGGCGGGTCTGCGCGTTGGCCTGGTCCCAGGCGGTGGACGGAGCGGCGAAGCACGCCAGGGGCATGACGAGTGCGGCCAGGACGGTGGCGCGGAGGGTGCGGGAACGCATGCAGCTTTCCTTGGGCGGGTGCACCGAACGCCGGGCGCCGGTGGAGCAGGGACGGTCCGGGCTCGCAGGCTTGGATGCGGCGGCGGGCCAAAAGGTTTAATGGACGCGTCGGCTGCCGTTCGTCGGCGCACGCCCTCCGGCACTTGACGACAGTTGTAGTCACTGGCACGGTAGCGACACGTGTAGTCATCGGAGAGCGCCATGCGCGGCAAGACCATCGGGGACCAGGAGCTGGCCCTGTTGCAGTACGTAGCAGAACAGGGCGGCGCCACCGTGGGTGAGGTGGCGGCCGGGTTTGGCGAAGCGCGTGGCCTGGCCCGTTCGACCGTGCTGACCATGATGGAGCGCCTGCGCGGCAAGGCCTACCTGCAGCGCAAGCAGGTGCAGGGCGTGTACCGCTACGCCGCCACCAGTGGCCAGGACCGCGTGGTGCAGGGCGCGGTGGCCAGCTTCGTGGAGAAGACCCTGCAGGGATCGGTGTCGCCGTTCGTGGCCTTCATGTCGCACAAGGCCGACGTCAGCGACCAGGAGCTGGCCGAGCTGGAAGCCTTGGTGGCGCAGTTGCAATCACGCAAGCGGGAGGGCTGAGCCATGGACATCATGATGATGGAATTGCTGGCACGGCTGGGCTGGACCAGCGTGCAGAGCGCGGCGCTGGTGGGGCTGGTGTGGGGCGTGTGCCGGCTGCTGCCCGGCCTGCCGGCCGCAACACGCGTGCGCCTGTGGTGGCTGGTGGCCGCGCAGGCGGTGCTGGGCCTGGTCTGGAGCAGTCCGCTGGAACTGGCGGTGTTGCCGGCGCCGGCAACGCAGACCACGCACATGGTGGCGCTGCCGGCCATGGACGCCGCGCTCGGCGCGGCGCCTGCCGCACTGGAGACGGTTGCGATGGCCGCACCGGCTTCAGCGCTGTGGTCGTGGCCGGCGCTGCTGCTGGCGGTGTGGGCGGCCGGTGTGCTGGTGCTGCTGCTGCACAGCCTGCGCGGGTACCGCCACAGCCGCGTGCTGGTGCGCGACGCCGCCGAATGCACCGATGCCACCTTGCAGCAAGCGCTGCACCTGGCGGCCGAAGCGCATGGCCTGCGCCGCGCGCCGACGCTGAAGATTTCCGCGCAGATCCGGTCGCCGCAACTGATCGGGCCGTGGCGCCCGGTGCTGCTGCTGCCCGCCCGCGAACTGCCGACGATGGGTGCCGATGACCTGGACATGGCGCTGACCCACGAGCTGATCCACCTGCAGCGTCGCGACCTGTGGTGGGGCCTGCTGCCGGCGCTGGCGCAGCACGTGTTCTTCTTCCATCCGCTGGTGCACCTGGCCGCCCGCGAATACGCGTTGGCCCGCGAGGAAGCCTGCGATGGTGCGGTGGTGGCCGGGCACGGACACTGCCGCCACGACTACGGCCGGCTGCTGGTGCAGTTGGGGGTGGCGCCGCGTCCGGCGGTGGGCGTGGCCAGTGCCTCGCCGAACTTCCGCAGCCTCAAGCGGCGCCTGCTCAGCCTGCAGCAGACCCGCCGTTTTCCGCGCGTGGCTGCACTGGCGATCACGGCGGTGTTCGTGCTGGTCGGCGTGGCACCGCTGCGCCTGGTCGCGGCGGTAGCCCCGCCGCCACCGCCCGCTCCCGTTGTGCCTAACCTGCCGACGCCAGCGGAGCCGTTGCCCGCGCCGGAGCCGATGGAGGCGCCGACCCCTGCGTCGGCCCCCAGGCCGATGCCCGCGCCGCAGGCCCCGGCAGCGCCGACCGCGCCTGCGCCACCGCGCGCACCGCAGCCGCCGCAGGCGGTGAGCACGGACACCTCGTTCGTCACCCACGGCCAGCTCAACCTCTCCCAGCAACCGGGGCAGGCCTTCGTGCTGATGAGCAACGGCGACAACCTGGTCAACGCCTCGCTCGCCGACCTCAAGCAGGCGCGGCACGATGCGGGTAACGGCGAACCCGCCCTGTGGGTGCGTCGTGGCCAGGCGCGCTACCTGATCCGCGATCCGGCCGTGCTCAAGCAGCTGATCCGTACCCAGGCCGAGGTGGCCGCGCTCGGCAATGCGCAGGCCGCATTGGGCGATCGCCAGGCAGACATCGGCGAACACATGGCAACGGTGTCGTTGCAGGTCGCCGCCGATGCGACGGCCTCGGTGGATGTGGCTGAAGTGGCCAACCAGGCGGCACGCGAGGCCAACGTCGAGGCGGCCTCCGCCGCCAGCCGTGCCGCACGTCAGGCACGCATCGACGCGCGCCGTGCGGTGGATGCCAGTCAGATGGCAAGCGCTGCGCGGCAGCAGGCCGAATTGGGCAGGCAACAGGCGACGTTGGCCCAGCAGCAGGCGGTGGCGTCGGCACGTGCGGTGCGCGAAGTGCGCATCGTCATCGACCAGGCGCTGTCGAGCGGCAAGGCGCAACGTCTGGGCAATTGAGGCAAGCGCCCCGCGCGGGCGCCGTTGTCGCCGGCCACTCAAGTTCGCCCGCCCCCTGCCGATACGCCTACGCAGGCGGCGGGCGCGCGGTACGCGTCGCTCCCGGGCATCTGCACTCTTTCCCGGTTCGACAAGGATGTTCATGAAGTTTCCGATCGCGCTACTGCCGGTGGCGCTGTGCGCCATGCTGGTCTCCCCGTCCGCAGGCGCCGTGCAGGTCGACACCGTCGAAGGCGTAAAAGCCGCCGGTATCGTGTTCCAGCCCTTGAAGGGCGCCGGCACCGTGGCGGTCAGGACCAAGGGCCAGCGCATGGCCGCCTTCGGCCTGGGCATGGTGGTGGGCAACGCGATGGGAAGCCCGGTCGGCAACCTGCAGGACGCGATGCAGGTCGCGCAGATTTCCAGCGACCTGACCCAACGCGGCATCAATGAATTCGGCCACCAGCGGGTGGCACAGCAGGGGCCGGCGGTGCTGGTGCAGGCGGCGTTGCAGGCGTGGGCAGGATCGGCCGGCGTTCCGGTGGCGCAGGACACCAAAGCCGGTTACGAGATCGCGCTGCGCCAGGATCAATGGTCGCTGGATTACGAAGGCATGTTCAAGGACGACTACATCCTGTCCTACACCGTCACGGCCACCTTGAAGGCGCCTGGCGCGCGACGTGCCAGCGCACGTGGCAGCTGCCAGGGCCAGTTCGAGCAGAAGCGGCCGCTGTCGGAGTGGCAGGCCAATGACCATGCCGCGGTAGCGGAAGCCTCGCGGCAGATCGGCCCGGAATGTGCGGTGTTGATCGCCCACATGCTCGGGCTGGCGGATCGCGAGACCATCACCGCGCTGATCGGTGAATCCACCGTGCAGGTCGCGGCTGTCGATGCGCCCGCGATGGCAGCGGTCGCGATGGAGGTCGAGCCGGGGCAAGCGGCTGGGCTGAGTGACGCCGATGCGCTCGACGCACCGGGCGACGCCGCGGCACCTGCCGCTGGCGCGGCGACCCATGCCGAAGAGCACGTCGATCCAGCGCAAGTGCAGGGATAGGCGCACCTGGCCTCGGTGCCAGCGAGGCCATCGGGCAGCGTGCGCTTACCCGCAGTTGGCGCGCACGATCTTGTTCTGTTCGTCCACTTCGATGCTGAGGCGGTCTTCGCGGAAGTCCATGGTCATCGCCATGCCCGGCTTGAGCACGCGTGCATGGCGGGCGCCGCTGTCCTTCACCGCCTTGCTGATCACCGCCTCGCTGGCGGTCTGCCCGACCAGGCCGGTCAGCTTTTCGGCATCACAACGGCTGGCGCTGTCGGCGCCGGCGGCCATCGGCTCGGAGGTCGGCGCGCTGCTCTTCGGGGGTTGGCTGCAGGCGGCCAGGGGCAGGGCACAGCCGAGGGCAAGCAGGAGTGTCATACGCATGCGGCGTTCCTCACGGGCGGTAAGTAGCGGGCAGTGTGGTGGGTCTGTGCTTCACGCGGTGTCAAAAGCACCGTCCATGACCCGGTGCCGGCTCAGCCACCCTGCAACGCCAACGTCTCCCGCTCGCGCTGTTCTTCGGCGACCAGCCGCAGCATCAGCAGCGACAGGGTGACCACGTCCTGGTGGTTGTGGTCGGCCACGCGCCGCAGGTTCACCGCGCTGCCGCCACGCAGGTAGTTCAACCACGCCGCAGGCGCTTCGGCGCCCGGCAGGTCGTCTTCGCGGACGATCTGCAGCAACTGGCGTTCGATGGTGGCCAGGCGGCAGTTCTCCCAGGTGCCGCGATAGCGGCGGCGGGTGGGGAACAACAGGTCCACGTGGTCCAGCGGGGTGATCGGGCAGCGTTGCCGGGCCAGGCGGTAGCGGGTCTTCAGCAACGGGGCGTCGTAGCAGCGGCCGTTGTAGCTGGAGAACACGGTACTGGGCTGCAACCAGCCGGCAAACTCGCGCAGCATCGCGGTTTCGGCGGCCATGGTGGTCATCAGTAGTTGGCGGATGCGCAGGCCGTCGCCTTGTTCGGGATGGGCGTGCCAGTCGGCGGCGCCGATCATGAAGGCGCGGGTGCCGGTGCCGCCGGCCAGGCCGGTGGTCTCGGTGTCGAAGAACATCAGGTCCTGCGGCTGCACCTGTTCGCCCTCACGCCGGGCGAAGGCCAGCGACAGCGCCTGGGTGGGCATGGGCTGGGGCAGGAACGATTGGATCAGGAACAGGCCCGGCGCGATTTCCTCGCCGGGGATGTGGCGGTCCTGCGCGGTGGCGCGCGTTTGGGCGGCGGTGGCGGTGGCGCCGCGCCCGCGCAGGCCGAGCAGGCGATGCAGGCCGCCGACGTCGGGTTTGCGCAGGGTCGGTGCAGGCGCCTTCGCTACCGGGACCGGAGCAGACTCTCCCGTGGGTTTGTGGCGGATTTCCTGCTCGACCCAGGCGAAGACCGAGGCCGGCGCGGGTTTGCGCGCGTGGGCGTCGTTGGCGGCACCAGGAAGGGGACCGGCCGATGGGCCGATGGGGGGCGACGCACGGTCGGCAGCGACCAACGCATTGCCTGCTGGCGCAAGCGTTTCACCGCTGGCCGCAACGCACTCCCGGGCAGGCGCCGGCGTGGCATCGCCGGCCTGCCGGCGCAGCAGGCGCAGCTTGTCCAGGCTCAGGCTCACTGCGGCACCACCTCGGCGGTGACGCGCTCGCGCTCGGCGGCGCTGGGCAACGCGTGGTCGTCGAACAGGTCCAGCACCTTCAGCGCCAGCGCCCGGGGCGTGGTGGCATCGTCTTCCTGGCCGGCCAGCACCGGGCCGACACAGGCCGGGCAGCCGGCCTTGCAGTCGCAGCGCTGCACCAGTTCGCGCGCGCGCTGCAGCAGTTCGGCCTGGCGCAGCCACAGCGGTTCGCTCAGGCCGACGCCGCCGGGGAAGTTGTCGTACAGGTACACGGTGGGCACGAACTGCTGCTGCAGTTCGATCGCGCTGGCGTCGAACTCGGCGCCGCGCAGCTGGCCGCGTCCACTCTGGTCGGCCACCGCGAACCACGCGCCGTCGCCGTTGCCCACGGCCTTCTGCAGGTCGCGCGCGTCGGCCATCACCGCCACGGTGGCCACGATGTGCAGCGCGTAGGCCGCGCCGAGGAAGCCATCCAGCGCTTCCTGCTTGCTGTCGAACGCGGTCAGCAGCAGCGCCTGCGGCAACTGCCACCACACCGCCGTGGTGTGCAGTTCCTGGTCGGGCAGGTTGACCGGGCCGTAGCCGATGTTCTCGTGGGTGTAGTAACGGATCTTCTTGTAGCCGGCCACGCGCCGCACCACATGCACTTCGCCGTGGTGGGAATCGCCGCGGCCGGCGATGCAGCCGTCGAAGCGATCGAGCACCTTGAGCTTGGTGAAGTCGATGCTGTCGGTGTAGTAGTCCACGTGGGTGCGGGTGACATAGGCCTTGCGGCCTTCCCAGTCCAGCCGCTCCACCTGGTAGGGGGTGGACTGCACCATGTGGATGGCGCCTTCGTACAGGGTCAGCGCGGCGGCGGAATAGTCCACCTCGGCGATGATCTGCTGTTTGCCATCGCTGCGGTCGACCACCACGAAGTTGCCGTCGGCCACCGAGCGCAGGCTGACCGCGTTGGCCGGATAGCTGTCGGCGATCCACTCCCAGCGGTCGCCTTCGCGGTGGATCACCTCGGTTTCGGCCAGCGCTTCCAGGAAGACCAGCGGATCGATCGGGCCGAACGGGTCGCCGGCCAGGAACGGAAGCTCGAAGGCGGCGCAGCGGATGTGATCGAACAGGATCAGCGGCTGGTCCGGCGCGATGCGCGCGTGCTCGGGCGAGGCGTCGGCGAAGAAGTCCGGATGGCGGACCACGTACTGGTCCAGCGGCTGCGAACTGGCCACCATTACCCCCAGCGCCGGTTGCTGCCGACGCCCGGCGCGGCCGAAGCGCTGCCAGGTGGCCGCCACGCTGCCCGGATAGCCGTTCAACACGACGACGTCCAGGCTGCCGATGTCCACGCCCAGTTCGAGCGCCGAGGTGCTCACGATGCCGTCGATCAGCCCGGCGCGCATGGCGCGCTCGGTCTCGCGGCGTTCGGTGGGCAGGTAGCCGCCGCGGTAGGCGCGGATCCGCGCGGGCTTGCGCGGGTCATGGTCGAAGATGTCCTTGAGGTACTTGGTCAGCACTTCGACCATCAGCCGGCTCTGCGCGAAGATCAGCGTCTTCAACCCGGACTTGATTGCGATGCGGGCAATCCGGTTGCTCTGCGAGCGGGCCGAGGCGCGCAGGCCGAGGTCGGCGTTGACCACCGGCGGATTCCACAGCAATACATGTTTCGGACCGCTGGGCGCGCCCGACTCGGTGATGGCGGTGACCGGCGCTTCGATCAGCGCCTGCGCATGCGCCTGCGGGTTGCCGATGGTGGCCGAGCACAGGATGAACTGCGGCTCCACCCCGTAGAACGCGCAGATCCGCTTGAGCCGGCGCAGCACGTTGGTGACGTGGCTGCCGAACACGCCGCGGTAGGTGTGCACCTCATCGATCACCACATAGCGCAGGTTCTCGAAGAACTGCGCCCACTTGGTGTGATGCGGCAGGATCGCCTGGTGCAGCATGTCCGGGTTGGAGACCACGATGTCGCCGTGCAGGCGGATGGCCTGGCGCGCATCGCCCGGGGTATCGCCGTCGAAGGTGAAGGCCTTCACCCCCAGGTCGCCGGCGCGGTTGAGTTCGAGCAGCTCGGCCACCTGGTCCTGGGCCAGCGCCTTGGTCGGGAACAGGTACAGCGCCTTGGCCTTGCCCTGCATTGCCGCGCTCACCACCGGAAGGGTGTAGCACAGCGACTTGCCGCTGGCGGTGGGGGTGACGATGGCCACGTGCTCACCGCGCTGGGAGGCCTCCCAGGCCTCGGCCTGGTGGCTGTACAACTGCTCGATGCCGCGCGCCTTCAGCGCGGCGGCCAACGCGGCCGGTACATCGGCAGGCAGCGGTGCATAGCGGCCTTCGCGGGCGGGAATCGTGAAGCTGCCGGTGATGCGGTCGGCATAGCGCTGCTGCAGGCGTGCGGTAAGCAGCGCGCCGTTGCGCGAGGGCAGCCCGTCGGTGGTGGACAGGCGGCGCTCGGCGTCTTCGGTGCGCTTGGCGAGTTCGTAGGCCATGGGGGGCAACGGTCTGCAAAGGACGCTATGGAATCACAGACCGGTCTCAATGTTTGAGACACCGCAGCGGCGGCGGGTGAATGATTCAGCGCCGCCGCCGGCGGATCAGTAGCGCTTGGCGCCCTTCACCGCCGCGTCGATGGATTCCTGGATGCGCTTGATGTCGTTCTGCCCGGCGTCGACGTATTTCTCCACGCAGCGGAAGTGTTCCTTGACCTCGCGCTGGTAGCGGCCCTGGTCCGACGGCGTATTGCCCGAAGGTTTGCGCGGCGGCTCGCAGCGCGGCGCCGGGTAACGGCTGCTGCTGAGATTGCTGGGGCCGGACACCGCCCACGCGGCACGGCTGTGCAACACCGACGCGCTGGACACCAGCGCCATGGCGACCATCACTACGACACGCGACATGGGCGATCCTCCTGGAAAGTCGCAGTATAGGCACCGGCGGCACGCGCTCGAACGGCATCGCGCTGCCTGCCCACTCTTCCATCGGAGCCTGCTCGCGCATGACGCGTCTGCTTTTTCTCATCGCTTTGTCCTCCCTGCCCGGCACCGCGCTGGCGCTCGACACCGCTGCGGACGGCACCTGCCGCAACGGCGCCTTTCCCGCCGAACAAAGCGACTTCGCCCTGGCCACGGTGAGCGGCGACACGCGGTTGTACCTGCTCGGCGACCTCGACGGTTGCCCGGCCAAGGGCGAGCCCGCCTGCCGCCAGCGCAGCTACGTGGTCGGCGGCGATACGCTGATCACCGGGCGCACGCTGGGCGGTTATCGCTGCGGCTTCTTCCCCAACCATGTTGGCGGCAGCGCCGGCTGGGTCGATGTGCGGCGCCTCGACTCGCTGCCTGCGCGTGCGACGCCGACGCTGCGTGACTGGGCCGGGCATTGGCACGACGGCGACAACACGCTGGATCTGGTGGTGCAGGGCGGCCAGCTGGTGCTCACCGGTGAAGCGTTCTGGCCGTCAGCCAAGCCGACTGCGCAGCGCCCCTACGGGCCCAACCTGGGCCAGATCGACGCCGTGGCACGCCCGGTCGGCACCGTGCTGGAGGCCGTCGACAAGGACGACGCATCGTGCACCCTGCAGGCGCGCTGGCTGGGCGACTACCTGATCGTGACCGACAACAGCGCGTGCGGCGGCATGAACGTGCGCTTCAACGGGGTCTACCGCCGCGACAAGGGCCGCCGTTGAGCGCAGCTGAACCGCAGCCCCAGCGCCTCTACGAAATCTGACGCCTGCCTCCGTATGCTTGGCCGCAGCACGCAACGGGCAGGGACATGGCGGTGGCACTGAGTGGATATCAAGCAGTAGTACTGGCCGGCCTGCTGGTCGCGGGCGGGGTGCACGCACAGCAGGTGGAATCGCCGCCGGAGCCGACCATGCCGCCGCCGACGGAGGCGCCGGCGCAGGTCACCACGCTGGGCGAAGTGCGCGCGCTCAAGCCCGAGGATGATCAGCCGCTGGACCTGTACCGCTACAAGAGCCCGGTGAAGCTGGAATCCAACCGTTTCAGCCGCTCCTGGAGCGAACCGCCCTCCCCCGAGCAGGTCAGCATGAGCGGCGGCTATTTGATGATGGGCATCAACTACGGGTTGGGAAAGGCCGCGCAGGGGCTGCACAAACTCACCGGCGGCCCGGACCAGATCCAGTCCGCCGTGGCCCGCCCGCCACCGGAGTTGAGTGCCGAGCAGCAGCGCCGCGCGCAGGAATTCTGTGCGCAGCAGGACGACTGCGTGGTGCCTGCGGGGCGATAGTCGCTTCGCGGGCCAGGCAAATCAGTGGGCAGGCGAGACCGTACGCGGTCGCCAGCGCTCCAGCCACCACAGCAGCCCGGCCACCAGCACGAACGCCAACAGCCAGGGCCAGCGCGGGCCGGGGGCGTTCACGGTGCCCGATACCGCACTGCCCGCCGCATCGCGCACCAGCAGCGCATTCGCATCGCGTTGCTGCTGGCGGTACAGCGCCGGCGCGCTGGCGGGATCGAACACGTAGAACGCCTGCGCGAGGTCGCCCTGTTGCAGCTGGTGCCAGCCGGCCTGCTGCGGCCAGTAGCCGGCGCAGTGCCCGGCGCCGGTGGCCGGATCGACACGCAGCGGCACCGCGATGCCGGCCGGACTGCGCACCTGCGTTTCGGCGGCCACATTGCACAGCACCACACGTTCGCCCGCCCACGGCGTGGGCGCATCGATACGCACCTGGACCGCATTCGGCAGCGGTCGCGCCACGCTGGCCAGTACGCCGCTCCACAGTTCGGCATGGCGATCATCGCGGCCAGCCAGTACCAGCCGGTAGCTGTCGCTGACCGGCAGCAGCGCCAGGCGGCCCTTGCCCACGCTGCGCCAGCCGCCGACCGGTTGGCCCTTGTCGTCGCGCAGCAGGGCGGTGGCGTCGGTGGCGCGCAGTGGGAACTGCTCCAGCACCGGCACCGCGGCACTGTGCGAGGCCGCATCGGCCTCATCGATGTAGGTCGTTGCCTGCGTCGCCGGACGTTGCGGGCCGCGACGCGCCTGCAGCAGCGCGGCATCCGGATCGCGCGTCAGGTGCAGCGGCGTGCTTTGGCTGTTGCCGATGACGGCCAGCCCCCAGCCGCGCAGCGCCTGGCGTGCACCGTCGCCGAGCGGCCCGCCGGTACGCACCAGCACGCCCAGGCCGTCGCGCAGCGCCTGCTGCACCGCGCTGCGCTGGGCGGTACCGAGGGCTGGCAGGCTGCGTTCGTCGAGGATCAGCACGTCGGTGGCCGCCAACCGCGCGGCGGTGAGTGCCACAGGCGTATCGCCGAGCAAGACGCCGCCGCCGGCGCTGGCCTGGGCCTGCACGTCCAGCCCGGTATCGGCCGCCCAGCGGCGCAGGTATTTCAGTTCCGGGCCGGGTGCGCCGGCGAGGATCAGCACGCGCGGCGCGGGTTGGTCGAGCGTCTGCAGGGGCACCGGCACGTTGTCCACTACGTGGCCGCTGGCATCGAGCAGGCGCAGGCTGAAGGTGCTGCGGCCGCTGGCCCGTGCCACACCCTCCAGGGCGATGCTGCCGTCGCTGCCGAGCGTGCCGCGATCGACCACGACCCCGGCCGGATCGAGCAGCTCGGCGCTGGCACCGGCAACGCCCTGCGCGCGTGCATGCAGGTGGAACACGCTGCCCGGCGCGGTGATGGCCGGCGCCTGCAAGGCACGCCAGCCGCGCGGTGGCGCCGGCTGCAGCAGGTGCACCTGCCCGGGCAGGGTGATGTCGCGGTCGCGCGCCGGTAGGCCATCGCCGATCACGCGCAGCGACTGCGTGCCTGGATGCAGGCGCAGCGCGGTGCCGAGGTCGGGGACGGCGGTCGCGGTGGACGGCGCGGCCTCCGGCAGGGCGACGATGGTGTCGCCGCTGGCAGCGGACCACTGCACCTTCTCCGCACCGGGGGTCAACACGGTCAGCCGGTCGGCGCGTGCCTGCGTAAGCGGCGGTACCAGGGTGAAGTACAGCAACCCACCGGCGGCGATCTGCAGTGCCAGCAGCGCGGCCAGGTGCGGGGCGCTGCGACGCGGTCCGCGCCGCTGCTGCCAGAGCAGGCGCGCGCTGCCGATCAGCGCGATGGCCAGCAGCGCCAATGCGATCCAGCGTGACTCGATCATCGCGTGCCCTCCAGGGCATCCAGGTACGACTGCCCCATCCGATCGGGTGCGGCGCGCCGCGGCACCTGCGGTGATGGACGCAGCAATGCGCGCCACAGCTGCGCACGCAGGGTCTGCCGACACGCGCTGCAGTCCGGGGCGATGCGCAGTTCTTCGATCGCCGCCGCCAGGCTGAGCGGGTCGGTCAGGCGCGTTTCATTGCGGCGCAGCCATTGGGTCAGTGCATCCAGATCGGGCACGGTCTCGGTCGCGCCCAGTTGCTGCCATACCGCCACGATGGCGGTATCCGGTGCGTCCAGTGCACGGATCGGCAGCGTGCGGCTGGCGAGGTCCGCGCGGTTGCCGCTCATGCGTCGGCCTTCGTCGATCGGTGGCAGTTCCGGGCCGACCCGCGCCAGGTAGATGCGCTCGGCCTGCTGGACCTGCTTGATGAAGGCCAGCGCTTTGTTGGCATAGGGCAGCGCGGCCTCCGGACGGCCCTGGCGCAGCTCGCCCTCGGAGGACCACATCTGGTCCAGCGCGGCCTTCAGCGTGGCGCGGGTCTGTGGGTCGAGCAGGGTGGCGGCTTCGGCGTGATCATGGGTGTGGCCGTACTCGGACAGCACGTCGGTGGCGCTGCCGAATACCGGTGGGCTGCCGGTCTGCGCGCTGCCGTGGTCATGCGCGTCGCCACCGGCCTTGTCGTCGTCGTGATCGTGATCGGGCGGTGTGTCGCTGGTCGGCAGCGCATCGCTGGTGGGCGGTGGCTTCGCGCCGCCCTCGCTCTCCTCGCCCAGGAACTGGCCATAGCGCAGGCGCAGGATGCGCTGGTCCACGCCGATCGCATCGGCGCGCCGGGTGAATTCTTCCGGCGGCAACTGCCGGCGCCGTTTGATCAGCGCTTCGGCGTCGATGATGATCTGGCGCTGGCTGCGGAAGTACGCCGGCAGGGTCTTCTTGACCATGCCCTCCAGTTCGGCGCCCTGCACCTGCTCGGCACTGGGCAGGCGCAGGATCAGGCTGGTGCTCTGCGCAGCCTGCGGCGTGGGGGCGTGGTTGTCGCGCACCTGCAACTGCGCGATCACATCATTGCCCGGCGCCGCGCCGAGCGCGGCCAGGTCCAGCGTGCGTGCGAAGCGGCGCAGTGCCGGTGCACCGCTGCCGGACAACGTCAGCGTCTGCTCGCGGAAGGTGATGTTCTCGCCGCTGCCCTGGGCCAGGGTGATCTTCAGCTGGGCATCGGCGGCGACACCGTAGTCATCGCTGGCCTCGAACTGCAGGGCCCACTGGCGCTGTCCCGGCGTGCCCAGCACCAGCGTGCGGTCCGGGACGATCACGCGCACGTTCGGTGGCCGATCGGGCAGCACATCCAGACGGTAAAGGCGTTGTTCGCGCAGCGCCGGTTCGGTGACCACGCGGTACAGCGCGGCGCGGTCCGCGTTCCAGGTGCCGGTCCATTCCTCGCCGGTGCGCACCAGCGCCATGCGTCGGCCATCGTGGAACTGCAGGGCGACCTGCGTGGGCCGCGCGGAAAAGCGCAGCGACCACTGCAGCCCACTGCCCTGCGCGACCTTCGCGTCCAGCGTGGTCTGCACGCGGGCCGGCTGGCCGGTGTAGGACGGGGCCGTGATCGCCAGGCGCGTGGATTGCAGGCGCGGCGGCAGTGCAGCGGTAGCGGCGGGCGGCGATGACAGGGACGGCATCACGTTGCCGCCGCCACTGCGCGGCCAGCCCAGCACCAGTGCGATCACCACCAGTCCCAGCAACCACGACACCGCCATCCAGCGCCGTGGCCAGCGCGGCCGCAGCTCGGGCATGGATGCCTGCAGCGCGGCCGTTACCCGCGCCTGCTGGCGCTGCTGCAACGGGTTGAGCGTGGCCGCATCGGCAAACAGCAGGTCCGCGCTGTCCTGGACGATGCGATGGGTGTCGAGCTGGCGCACCAGCCAGTGCCGGTCCAGCTGGCGACTGCGCCAGGTGGACAACGCCACGCTGGCCAGCAGGCTGATCAGCAGCACTACCGTGGCGCTATCGAAGCCGCCCACGCGCAAGGTAAGCGCGGTGGCGGCAAGCGCCAGCGGCAGCGCGAGCAGCAGCGTGGCCCACCACTGGCGCCGCCGCGCGCGCTGCCAGCTGCGCTGCAGCAGGGGGCTCATGCCGGCACCCCGCGACGTGGCGACGTCGCCAGCCAGCGTTCCAGCGCGAACAGCAGCACGATCAGCCCGAGCAGCCACGGCGCGAGGTCCAGCGGCCGCGGCGCGGGTGCGTGGGCTCCGGTCAACGGTGCATGCGCGGCGGCGGCCACCCACTGCGGCGCGGCGGGTGGTCGCGCAAGGGTCAGCAGCTGTTGCGGAAAAGCCGGATCTTCGAGGATCGGCAGTGTCGAAGGAGTCATCGCAGCATGGAAGCGCAGGAGGCGACCGTTGCCGACGCGGCGCTCGCTGATGGCCGCCTGCCCCTCCGCGTCGCGCAGCACCACCGTTTCGGCAGCCGCGCGCGTTACGGGCTGCGTGACCAGCAGCGTGCGGCCACCGTCCAGCCACGCCTGCCACGCAGGCGGCAGCGGCGCGGCGGACAACCACACGCCGATCTCACCCTGCACCGGCGCTGCGTCCGTGGCGGCAGCCAAGGGTTGGCCGGACCACGCCCGCTGGACCGCATTGAGGACGCGCTGGGCCGGTGCATCGGCCTCTCCGCCGAGGCGCAGTCGCGGCGCACTGCTGGTTGCGTCTGGCGCGGCCGGCACCGTGCGTGCGATGGGGCGCCACTGCACCGGGCGCGACAGGCGCGGGCGCTGCGCATCCGCGCCGGGCATCGGGTCGGGGACGTAGACCGTCAGCGGTGCACCGGCCGGCAGCTGCTGGTCCAGTTCGCGAAGCAGGCTGGACAGTGGCTGCTTGGCGCGTGGTGCCTGGGTACCCGTCGATGCAAAGCCGGGAGCCAGCCAGCGCCAGTCCGCATCCGGCTGCTGCGCGCGCAGCGCGGCGGCATCCAGGCCGGGTGCCACGGCGATCACCGCGTGGGTATCGGGCGCGCTGCCCTGCAGGACCGGTCGCGCCAGCAGCAGGGCCAGCGCGGCCAGCAACAGCAGGCGCACCAGCAGCAGCGGCCATTCGTCGAAACGGATGCGCTGGCGCGGCCGTACCTTGGCGCGCAGCCAGCGCAGCGCGGCGAAATCCAACGGCGCGTAGTGATGACGGCGGGCCAGATGCACCAGTAGCGGCACCAGCCACGCGGCCAATGCCAGCAGACCCAGCGGGAACAGCAGCGCCAGGTTCATGCGCCGCTGCCCGGACCGAACAGCAGCCGCAGCGGTGCATCCAGCGGCTGGTCCATGTAGCCCACGGCATGCGCGATGCCACTGGCGTGCAGCCGCGCCTGTAGTGCGTGCTGTGCCTGGCCGAAGCGCGCCAGGTAGTCGGCGCGGATCACCCGTCCATCGCCGAGCAGCTCCTCACCGGTCTCCGGATCGCGGAAGCGGTGGCCGTCGGTGAACGGAAAATCGCGTTCGTCGGCGCTGAGCAGCTGAATCTGCAGTACCTCGCGGCGGGCGGCCGCCAGGCGTTCCAGCAGCACGATGCCGGCCTCGTCGAAGCCATCGCCGAGTGCCACCAGCAGGTCACCGGCCTGCACGCGCTCCCAGACCGGGCGTAGGGTGTCGACCGCCGGCCAGCCGCCCTGCGCCTGCAGCTGGCGCAGCAGCAGGTGCACGCGGTCGCGCTGGCGCGCGCCGCTGCCGGCCGGCACCAGCTGCACGCCGAGCCCGTTGACCGCGATCACCCCGAAACGATCGCCCTGCTGCAGCGCCAGTTCGACCAGGCAGGCGGCGGTGGCGCAGGCCTGGTCCAGGCGCGACCACGGCGGCCGCGCGCGATCACGCTGCGCGGCAGACGCAGTGGCATCGATCAGCACCCAGCTGGTGATCGGGCTTTCGCGCTCGGACTCGCGCACGAAGAAGCGGTCCGAACGTGCATACAGTTTCCAGTCGATTTGGCGCAGTTCGTCGCCCGGCTCGTAGGCGCGGTACTGCGCGAACTCCAGGCCGGCGCCACGGCTGCGGCTGGCGTGCTGGCCGATGCCATGCGCACCGCGTGCACGCCGCGGCAGCAGGCGCAGCGCCTTCAGGCGGCTGCGCACATCGGCGGGGAGGGCGATCGGGGCGTGCGGGGTCATGCTCAGGCCGGGAACGGCACGGCCTGCAGCAATGCGGCGATCACATCGTCGGCGCCCTTCTGCTCGGCTTCGGCGGCGAAGGACAGCAGCAGGCGATGGCGCATCACTGGCGCCACCAGCGCCTGCACGTCCTCGCGGGTCGCGGCGAAGCGGCCCTGCAGCAGCGCGCGGGCCTTGGCCGCCAGCACCAGCGATTGCCCGGCGCGGGGACCGGCGCCCCATTTGATCCACTGGTTGACCGCCTCCGGTGCGACCGGGCCCGGTCGGCTGGCGCGCACCAGCCGGGTAATCCAGGTGAGCACGTCATCGCTCACATGCACCTGGCGTACCGCCGCCTGCAGGGCCAGCACGTCCTCGGCATCCATCACCTTGGGCACCGTGCCGCTGGCGCTGCCGGTGGTCTGCAGCAGGATGTCGCGCTCTTCCTGCTCGGTCGGGTAATCCACCCGTACGTGCAGCAGGAACCGATCCAGCTGCGCTTCGGGCAGCGGGTAGGTGCCGGCCTGTTCGATCGGGTTCTGCGTGGCCAGCACGAAGAACGGCGCCGGCAGGGTGTAGGTGGTGCCCGCATAACTGACCGTGCGCTCCTGCATCGCCTCGAGCAGTGCGGCCTGGGTCTTGGGCGGGGTGCGGTTGAGTTCGTCGGCCAGCAGCAGGTGGGTAAAGATCGGGCCCTGCTGGAAGCGGAAATGGCGATGTCCGGTGCCATGGTCTTCTTCCAGCAGCTCGGTGCCGAGGATGTCGCTGGGCATCAGGTCCGGGGTGAACTGCACACGCCGGAACTGCAGCTCCAGCGCCTGGCCCAGCGAGCGCACCAGCAGCGTCTTGCCCAGCCCCGGCGCGCCTTCGAGCAGGCAGTGGCCACCGGCCAGCAGCCCGATCAGCAGTTGTTCCACCACCGCGTGCTGGCCGACCACGGCCTGGCCCAACGCGGCGCGCAGCTGCTGCAGTTTGGGAAGAAGGGCATCAAGGCTGTCGGTCGTCATAAGGCACTCGCAGGAAATCGTCATAAGGCCACGCCATGTGTGGCTGAAAATGCAGGAAGAAACCTAACTGTTCAACGCATACATCACGATGTTGACCGCAAAGCGGGTGTTGTCTTCGGCCAGGAAGCGCTTGTTGCGCCAGTCGTAGTCCCACTCACAGCCGTAATCCTTGTTGCTGTAAAGCACGCCCAGGCGACCATCGACCTCGATGCCCTTGAGGTAGTCATGGACCAGGTCGTCGCCCCAGCCA
Source organism: Stenotrophomonas sp. Ste86 (assembly GCF_024519465.1). Lineage (GTDB taxonomy): Bacteria > Pseudomonadota > Gammaproteobacteria > Xanthomonadales > Xanthomonadaceae > Stenotrophomonas. The sequence goes on from NZ_JALJRW010000008.1 coordinate 103,008, forward strand.
TTGAGTTCGAAACCGGTGGCCGGCGGGCCCTCGGGGAAGCGGAAGAAACTGCGGTACAGCGCATGGCTGTTGGGCAGCTTCTTCAACGCGACCGGGCCGAACAGCTTGGCCATCTGCGCTTCAAAGGACGTGGCGAACAGCCCGTCGATGTCATGGTTGCAGTCATCGACCAGCACGAAGCCGCCGTTGCGCACGTAGCGCACGAAGTTCTGCCGCTCGGCGGCGTTGAACTCCACCAGCTTGTGCCCGGCCAGGTAGCAGAACGGCGCCTCCAGCATGCGCGGGTCGGACAGGGCGATGACGTGCTCGGTCGGGTCCACGCGCAGGGAGGTGTAATCGATCAGCGAGGTGATCACGTTGGACGGCATGCGCGCATCCACGTCCCAGTCGCCGGAGTCGTACTTGAGGCGGGTGAACCAGAAGTCGTAGCGACCGGCCTGGGCGCGCGCCAGTGAGGGCAACGCCGCGAGTGCGGCGCTGCCCAGCATCAGGCGCAGGAACTGCGCGCGATTCATCCGTGCATCAGACCGCGTCGGAGAGCGAGGTGAAGGTGAAATCGCGCAGCTTCATCGGCGGAATCATCATCACAAAGTTCGACTCGTCACCGGCCACGCGCACCGGCTTGCCCAGTTCTTCGATGTTGTTGAGCATGATCACCGGCGACTCGTTGAAGCGGAAGTTCTTCACCGGGTACTTGATCTGGCCGTTCTCGATGTAGAAGGTGCCGTCGCGGGTGAGGCCGGTGAGCAGCACGGTCTGCGGATCGACCATGCGGATGTACCAGGTGCGGGTGACCAGGATGCCCTTCTGGGTGCCACGGACCAGCTCGGCGGTGCTCTTGTCGCCGCCGCTCATCAGCAGGTTGCCCGGACTGGCATTGGCGGTCTTGCCCTGCTTCTGCGCCCAGAAGCGCGAGTACTCCAGGTTGGCGATCTTGCCGTTCTCGATGATCGGCAGCTTGGTACGCGGCATCCCTTCGTTGTCCCACGGCAGGACCGCGGCTTCAGGGTGCCAGGGGTCGGCATGCATGTTCACGCGCGGGTCGTAGACCTGCTCGCCGAGCTTGTTGCCACCGCCCTTCTTGGACAGGAAGCTGCGGCCTTCGTCGGCCGAGCGGGCGCTGAAGAAGTTCATCATGAAACTGATCAGGCCGGCGGCCGCGGCCGGTTCCAGGATCACCGTGTACTTGCCCGGTTCCAGCGCCTTGGCTTCCTGCGATTCGGTGGCCTTGCGCATCGCGATCTGGATGTCCTGCTCGGCCTTGAAGTCGGCGGCATCCTGGAGGTTGCGGCCCACCCAGCCCGAGCCACGACCGTCTTCGGTACGCACGGTGCAGGTGTAGTCGAAGTTGGTGGTGCGCTGGTAACCAAAGTTGCCGTTGCTGTTGGCCGTGGCCTGGAAGCCCTGGCCGTCTTCCAGGAAACCGGCGGCGATCAGGCCGTGGCCCCGGCACGGGGCGATCGAGTCGGCGGCGACCTTGGCCCGGAAGGCCGGATCGATGGCCGCGGTGGACGCGCTGAAGGTCGGGCTGGGCGTATAGGTCTGCTTGCCGATGGCCGGCATGAACTCCGGGTTTTCCGGGGCCAGGCGGGCCAGGTCTTCGGCACGGCGCACCACGCGTTCCAGCGCGGCGTCGTCGAACTCGTTGATCGAGGCGGTGCCCACGCGCTTGCCGAAGGCGACGGTGACGGCCAGTTCGGTGTTGTCCACGATGCCGCTGGTGGAGACGTTGTTGAGCGCGAAACGGATGTTGCCGTCGATCGCGCCGGCCAGCACGGCGGTGCACTCATCGGCCTTGGACAGCGCGATGACCTTGTCGAGGATGGCCTTGGCCTGGGCTTCGGTGAAGATACTCATGGATTGGGGCTCCTGACCGCTCAGCCGAGGCTGCGCGCGGTGTTGATGACGTTGATGCCGTTGAAGCGCGCGGTGGACGAACCATGCGAGACCGCCGAGACCTGGCCCGGCTGGCCCTTGCCGTCGAAGAACGAGCCGCCCAGGCGGTAGTCGCGTTCATCGGCCACGGCACTGCAGGCGTTCCAGAACTCGGGCGTGCGGATCTGGTACGCCACGTCTTCGAGCATGCGGGTGATCTTGCCGTTCTTGATCTCGTAGAACAGCTGGCCACCGAACTGCGCGTTGTAGCGCTGCTGGTCGATCGAGAAGGAGCCGTCGCCGATGATGTAGATGCCGTTTTCGACATCCTTGACCATGTCAGCCACGCTCAGCGGGGTCTTGCCCGGCGCCATGGAGACATTGGCCATGCGCTGGAACTGCACGCTGGACCAGGAGTCGGCATAGCAGCAGCCATCGGAGGCGGTCTTGCCGAGGATATGGGCCTGGTCGCGGATGGTCTGGTAGTCCACCAGCTTGCCTTCGCTGATCAGGTCCCAGCGCTTGGTCTTGACGCCTTCATCGTCGTAGGCCACCGCGCCGAGGCTGCCCGGCTGGGTCTTGTCGGCGAAGATGTTGACCTTGTCGCTGCCGTACTGGAAGTGCTGTTCGCGCTTGTCCAGGGTGGCGAAGCTGGTGCCGGCGTAGTTGGCTTCGTAGCCGA
>NZ_JALJRW010000008.1:105662-167873 GCF_024519465.1 Stenotrophomonas sp. Ste86
GTTCGCGCTTGTCCAGGGTGGCGAAGCTGGTGCCGGCGTAGTTGGCTTCGTAGCCGAGCACGCGGTCCAGTTCCAGCGGATGGCCGATCGATTCGTGGATGGTCAGCCAGGTGTGCGACGGGTCCAGGATCAGGTCGTACTTGCCTGGCTTCACCGACGGTGCCTTCAGCTTCTCCTGCGCCTGTTTGGCCGCGGCGATCGCATCTTCCTTCATGTCGTAGGAGGAACTGTAGTTGACCACGCCGTTGGGCGTGAGCACCTTGCCGGCGGCGGCGCCGTCCAGGTACTCGTAGCCCATGCCCATCGGCGAGGACAGGCCTTCGCGGGTGCGGAACTTGCCGCTGGCCTTGTCGATGGCGGTGATCGTCATCGGTGCCCAGATGCGGTGCACGTCCTGGTCGATGTAGGAGCCATCGGTGGAGGCGAAGTACTTCTGCTCGTTGACCAGGAACAGCATCGAATTGACGAAGCTGGCCCCGGCGGCCAACGCGGCGGCGTTGACGTCCAGCAGCAGGTCCACCTTTTCCTTGATCGGCACGTCCATGGCGTTCTTGCGGATCGGTGTCTTCCAGCTCACTTCCCCCACGCCCGGCGCGGCGGCCAGCTGTACCGGCGCGGTCTGCACGCCGGCGTTGGCCTTGGCGATCGCCGCAGCCTGCTGGGCGGCACGGGCCACATCGGCGGTGCCCAGCTGGTTGGTGGCGGCAAAGCCCCAGGCGCCGTTGACGATCACGCGGATGCCCACACCGGTGGATTCGGTGTTGACCACGTTCTGCACCTTGTCCTCGCGGGTGATCACGAACTGGCGCAGGTAGCGCCCGATGCGCACATCGCAGTAAGTGGCGCCGGCCTGGCGGGCGGCGGCCAGCGCCGCATCGGCCAGGCGCTTCTTCAGCCCCAGGTCCAGGGTGCTGTGCAGCTGTTCGGCGGCAATCACCTTGCCGAAGAACGACGGCACGATCAGGCCGCCTGCGGTAAGCCCGGTCAGGGCAAGGAAGTCACGTCTTTGCAAGGCAGCTCTCCACGTTGGTGTGGGGGGACGGGGAAACGGCGACGGTGCGGGACAGATTCATCCCAGACTGCGCGCGGTGTTGATGATGTTGATGCCATTGAAACGGGTGGTGGACGAACCGTGCGACACGGCCGAGACCTGGCCCGGCTGGCCCTTGCCGTCGAAGAACGAACCACCGAAACGGAAGTCGCGCGCATCGCAGATCGCGCTGCAGGCATTCCAGAACTCCGGCGTGCGGATCTGGTAAGCGGCATCCTCGACCATGCCGGTGATCTCACCGTTCTTGATCTGGTAGTACAGCTGGCCGCCGAACTGCGCGTTGAAGCGCTGCTGGTCGATCGAGTACGAGCCGCGGCCGTGGATGTAGATACCGTTCTCCACGTCTTTGATCATCTCGGCCACGCTCAGCGGCGCCTTGCCCGGGGCCAGCGACACATTGGCCATGCGCTGGAACTGCACGCTGGACCACGAGTCGGCGTAGCTGCAGCCGTGCGATTCGGTCTCGCCCAGCAGGTGCACCTCGTCGCGGGTGGCCTGGTAGTTCACCAGGATGCCGTCCTTGACCAGGTCCCAGCGCCTGGTCTTGACCCCTTCATCGTCGTAGCCCACCGCACCCAGGCTGCCGGGGGCAGTCTTGTCGGCGAAGAAGTTGACCTGCTCGCTGCCCCAGCGGAAGCCGGCGTCGCGCTTGTCCAGGGTGGCGAAGCTGGTGCCGGCGTAGTTGGCTTCGTAGCCGAGCACGCGGTCCAGTTCCAGCGGATGGCCGACATTCTCGTGGATGGTCAGGAACAGGTTGGACGGATCCAGCACCAGGTCGTACTTGCCCGGCTTCACAGACGGTGCCTTGAGCTTCTCGCGCGCGTGCCGTGCAGCGGCGATGGCGTCTTCGACCGGGTCATAGGAGTCGCGGTAAGCGGTGATGCCGCCGGGAAGGGCGATCTTGCCGCTGGCATCGCCATCGAGGAATTCGTAGCCCATGCCCATCGGCGAGGACAGCCCGGCGCGGGTGCGGAACTTGCCACTGGCCTTGTCGATCGCGGTGGCGGTGAACGGCAGCCAGATCCGGTGCACGTCCTGGTCGATGAAGGAGCCATCGCTGGAGGCGAAGTACTTCTGCTCGTTGACCAGGAACAGGGTGGAGTTGATGAAATTGGCGCCCGCGTTGAGCGCGGCGGCATTCAAGCCCAGCAGCAGGTCGACCTTGTCCTGGATCGGCACGGCCATCGCGTTCTTGCGGATCGGCGTCTTCCAGCTCACCTCGCCGACCCCCTGCACCGGCGCCAGCTGCACCGGGCGGGTCTGGATGCGCGCGTTGGCCCGGGCGATGGCGGCGGCCTGCTCGACCGTGGCCAGCACCGCGGCCGGGGTCTGCTGGTGGGTCGCGGCGAAGCCCCAGGCCCCGTTGACGATCACCCGGATGCCGATACCCGAGGACTCGCTGTTGGTGATGTTCTGCACCTGCGCTTCGCGGGTGATCACCGCCTGGTTGAGATACCGGCCGATGCGCACGTCGCAGTAACTGGCACCGGCACGCCTGGCCGCGGCCAGCGCGGCCTCGGCCAGCGCCTTGTTGCGGCCCACGTTGCCAGGCTCGAGCAGCTGCTCGGCGGCGATCAGGCGGGAGTGCGGCAGCATCAGGCCAGCCAGGCCCATGCCAGACAGCGTCAGAAACTCACGGCGTTGCACAGCTTGCGATTCCCCGGGGTACGGTCGGTGGCGGGTCGCCGGCGACAGTGGACAAGTCTTTGACTTTCGGTGGCTACCGGGAGTGGCACAAGTGACTGCGGTCATGGTTGGATGCACGCTGTCGAATTCATCTTGAGCCTTCCATGAGCCAGCAGCGGTGGTCCGAAGCCTGCGAACGCAACCGCGACCCGATCCTGACGGTGCTGCAGCGGCACCTGCATGACCGCCACGCGGTGCTTGAGATCGGCAGTGGCACCGGCCAGCACGCCGCGTATTTCGCGGCGGCGCTGCCGCACCTGCACTGGCAGGCCAGCGACCATCCGGAGCATCTGCCCGGCATCGCCGAGCGCCTGGCCACCGCCGCGCTGCCCAATGCGCCGGCACCGTGGCCGTTGCAGGCGGTGCTGGCGCCGCAGCCCGGCCTGGCACCGCTGCCCGATGCCGCGCCCGCCTTCGATGCGGTGTTCAGCGCCAATACCCTGCACATCATGAGCTGGGCGCACGTGCAGGCGTTGTTCGCCGGGTTGCCCGCCGTGATGGCGGACGACGCGCTGTTGTGCATCTACGGGCCGTTCAATTACCACGGCGAGTTCAGCAGCGACAGCAACCGCCAGTTCGATGGGTGGTTGAAGGCGCGCGATCCCGATTCAGGTATCCGCGATGCGGAGGCGGTGGACGCGCTGGCGGCCGCGCAGGGCCTGCAGCTGATCGAGGACGTGGCCCTGCCCGCCAACAACCGGCTGCGGGTGTGGCGGCGGGGCTGATCAGGCCGGGAAAGTCGGCTGGCACGCCTGCAGCAGGCACGCCCGGAACGTCGCGGTTGGCAGCGGTGGCGTCGAAATGGCCCCCGGGCACTCGCGCCGGGACGCACGCTGAGGGTAGGATCGGGACCGGGAGGTTGTTGTGACAACCCGGGGGAGTTTGCATGGCAGTGGCAAGACACAGGCTGGCCGGCGTGATGCTGGCGGCTGGATTGACGGCGGCGTTGGCCGCGTTCGGGGTGGCGGCGCAATCGCTGCCGGCAGTGCAGGAGTTCTATTTCGACCAGGATGCCGCCGCCGTTCCGGCGGTGGTGGTGCCTGCCGACAGCAGTGATCTGGTCGACCAGCTCATGAAGCAGCGCGAGCGCGGGCGCAGGACGCTCGACGCCACCGTACAGCTGGCGGGCGTGGCGTTCGCGCAGGGGCGTCCGGAGCTGGGCCGCAGCCTGTATGCCGAGGCCATCGGCAGCACCACGGCCACCACCGCGGCCGGACGCACGGTGCGCTGGAACTACGGCTGGGACCTGTTCCGGCTGGGTGAGGTCGACGCGGCACTGGCCCAGTGGAGCAGTGCCCAGGGTGGCCTGCGCGGCAATGCCGCGTGGGTGCCGGCCACCTACGCGCTGGCGCTGTGGACCCTCGGACGCAAGGACGAGGCGGTGCGCTGGTATGCCGCGGCGGTCCGCACCGAGCCGCAGCAATGGAGCAGTACGGCCAACTACGCCACGCTGCTGCCGAGCTGGCGCGATAGCGAGCGCAAGACCCTGGCCGAGGTGCAGAAGGCCTGGGCGGCGCAACCGCCGGCCTGGCCCTGATCCGATCGGGGGCGGCCGCCTCGTGCGGTCGCTGTCGGTGGCAAGCGGCGCGATGAGCTTCGGCTTCGACCAAGGTCGAGGCCGTCGCCGCGTACGCATCGGCTAGGCTGCCGCAATGGCCTTCGATGCATTCGCCCTGATCCTCACCATGCTCGGCCTGGGCATGCTGTTCGCGCGCCTGCGCACGCTGCCCGACAACAGCGCCGAGGTCCTCAACCGCGTGGTGCTCTACGTGTGCCTGCCGGCGGCGGTGCTCACCTACGTGCCACGCCTGCATCTGGACGTGAGCCTGGTCGGGCTGATGGCCACGCCCTGGCTGCTGATGCTGGCCAGCTGGGCGCTGGTGTCGCTGGCTACGCGCCTGTGCGGATTCGCCCGCGACGTGCACGCCGTGTTGCTGATCTGCGTGACCCTGGCCAACTCCAGCTTCATCGGCTATCCGATGGTGCGCGCGCTGCTGGGCGATGCGGCCCTGCCGTACGCGGTGGTCTATGACCAGTTCGGCACGTTCGTGCTGCTGTCCACGTTCGGCTTGTACGTGATCGCCCGCTACAGCGGTGATACCCCGCCGAGCGCAGCCCAGGTGCTGGCGCGCATCGCGGCGTTCCCGCCGCTGTGGGCCCTGCTGTTCGCGCTGGTGCTGATGCCCGCGCAGCCGCCGGGTTGGATCGGCACCGCGCTGAAGCAGTTGGCCGATGCGATGCTGCCGCTGGTGATGCTCGCGGTGGGGCTGTCGATCCGGTTGCGGCTGTCGCGCAGCGAACTCACGCCACTGGGCATCGGGCTGCTGCTCAAGCTGCTGGTGATGCCGGCGTTGGCGGTGCCGCTGGCCTGGCTGTTCGGCCTGCACGGCACGATGCTGCAGGTCAACGTACTGGAATCGGCGATGCCGACCATGATCACTGCCGCCGCCCTGGCGATCTCGCACCAGCTGGCCCCGCGCCTGGCCGCGGCGATGGTCGGCTACGGCATCGTGTTCGCGCTGGTGACGCTGCCAGCCTGGGCGTGGCTGCTGCAGCACCCCGGGTAGAGCCGACCGTTGGTCGGCTGCTCCACCCATGACCACCGACACCGCATAAAACCCGGTAGAGCCGACCGTTGGTCGGCTGCTCCACCCAGGGCCACCGACACCGCACAAAACCCGGTAGAGCCGACCGTTGGTCGGCTGCTCCACCCAAGGCCACCGACACCGCACAAGACCCGGTAGAGCCGACCGTTGGTCGGATGCTCCACCCAAGGCCACCGACACCGCACAAAACCCGGTAGAGCCGACCGTTGGTCGGCTGCTCCACCCAAGGCCACCGACACCGCACAAGACCCGGTAGAGCCGACCGTTGGTCGGATGCTCCACCCAAGGCCACCGACACCGCACAAAACCCGGTAGAGCCGACCGTTGGTCGGCTGCTCCACCCAAGGCCACCGACACCGCACAAGACCCGGTAGAGCCGACCGTTGGTCGGATGCTCCACCCAAGGCCACCGACACCGCACAAAACCCGGTAGAGCCGACCGTTGGTCGGCTGCTCCACCCAAGGCCACCGACACCGCACAAGACCCGGTAGAGCCGACCGTTGGTCGGATGCTCCACCCAAGGCCACCGACACCGCACAAAACCCGGTAGAGCCGACCGTTGGTCGGCTGCTCCACCCAAGGCCACCGACAGCGCCGACCCACGACACCGCCGATCCACGAAGCAGCCGACCAACGGTCGGCTCTACGCGCCGGTGATCGGCGTTACTCGTCTGCGCTGACCGTGCGGCCGCGTGCCCATTCGCGCAGCGCGGTGACCTGCTCGGCCATCAGTACCGACAACGGACGGCTGCTGCGGATCTCCTGCATCAGCAGCTCGGTATCGAGTACGCGCGTTTCCGCATGGGCGGCATACAGCCCGGCGACCACCGCCTGTTCGATCTCCGCACCCGAGAACCCATCGCTGGCCGCAGCCAGCGCCGGCAGCGCGAAATCGTCGGCATTGAGCTGGCGCCGGCCCAGGTGCAGGCGCAGCAGTTCCACCCGGGTGTTGGCGTCGGGCAGGTCGATGAAGAAAATCTCGTCGAAGCGACCCTTGCGCAGCAGTTCGGCCGGCAGCTCGTGCACCTGGTTGGCGGTGGCCACGATGAACACCGTGCTCTTGCGCTCGGCCAGCCAGGTCAGCAGGTGGCCGAGCACGCGGCGCGACACGCCCCCGTCCTCGCCGCCACTGGCCAGGCCCTTTTCAATCTCGTCGATCCACAGCACGCAGGGCGCCAGCTGTTCGGCCGAGGCCAGTGCCTCGCGCAGATTCTTCTCGGTCTCGCCGTGGTACTTGTCATACAGGCTGCCGAAGTCCAGGCGCAGCAACGGCACCCCGAAGCCGGCGGCGGTGGCCTTGGCCAGCATCGACTTGCCGCAGCCCTGCACCCCCAGCAACAGCATGCCCTTGGGCGGATCCAGCCCGGCCGGGCCCTGGCCGCCGAGGAAGATCGGACGGCGCTGGTTGACCCAGCGCTTGAGCCGGTTGGCCCCGGCCACGTCGGCGAAGCGGGTGGTGTCGTATTCGTAATGCAGGTGGCCGGCGCGGTTGAGCAGCTCGAACTTGAGCCGGGCCAGCTGCGGCAGGTCGTCCTGGCTGAGCGCGCCGTCGGCGAAGATCAGCTGCCGCGCGATCCGCCGCGCGTCCACCATGCTCAGGCCGCGCAGGTTGTGCAGGATCTTCTTGACGGCCTCGTTGTCCACTTCCACCCGGCGCCCGCCGTTCTCGCGGGCATAGGCCTCGGCCTCCTCGCGCAGCATCTTCAGCAGCGCGTTGAGGTCGGGCAGGCGCGGGTTGAAGCGGGTTGCCAACGCCTCCAGCTCGGCCGGCAGTTCGACCTTGGCCCCGATCAACACCAGCACGTGGGCCTGGCAGTGGCGGCGCTGGATCAGGTCGCGCAGCGCGCGCTGGTGGCTGGCGTAGCCCAGGTAGGGATGGAAATCCAGCAGCAGGTAGATGCCGCGCTGTTCGGCCTGGCGGATCATCTGCAGGGCCGAGCTGGCATCGGGCGGGCCGACCGGGTCGTCCTCGCGGTCCATGTCGATGCGGCGCAGGCCCTCGGTGATCGACCAGCGGTGCAGGGCACGCCAGACATGCATCAGGGTCTGCCGGAACAGCTCCACGATGCGACCCTCGTCCTGGGTCTCGATGATGATCAGCGGGGTGTTGGCGCGGATGAGTGCGCTCAGGTCCTGTAACTCGCTCATGCCGGCTTGCAATCCTTTGGATCGCGCACGATAGCAAAGCGCCGGGCCACGCAGGGGTTCAGCAGTGCGACTATCTCCGTCACGGAGGGCGGTGTACGCTGCGACGACGTTCCCCGGAAGCGAGGCTGGCATGAAGACGATCCTGGTAGCCGGTTCCAAGGGTGGGGTGGGCAAAACCACCGTCGCTACCCACCTGGCGGCGCATGCCGCCCTGGACGGCAAACGGACCGTACTGGCCGACGCCGATCCGCAAGGCTCCAGCACCCGCTGGGCGCAGCGCCGCTCGATGCTCGAAAGCGCCGTGCTGCCGATCGACGTGTACCGCAAGAAGGGCTGGGAAAAGCTGATCCCCGACGGCACCGACCAGGTCGTCATCGACGCCCCCGCCGGTGCATTGGCCGACGATCTGGGCCACTTCCTCGATGTTGCCGATGCCGTCGTGGTCCCGGTGCTGCCCTCCGCGCTGGACATCGAAGCCATCGTCGGCTTTCTCAACAGTCTGTCCAAAGTGCCGCGCGTGCACCGCCGCGCGCTGCCGGTGGGGCTGGTGCTCAACCGCACCAAGCCGTGGACCCAGACCTCCCAGCAGGCCATGCAGATGCTGGCCGAATGGCCTTACGAGGTTGTCGCCCAGCTGCGCGACAGCCAGAGTTACGTGGTGATGGTCGGGCTGGGACGCAGCCTGTTCGATTACCGCTCCGCGCAGGTGCGCGAGCACCAGAGTGACTGGGAGCCACTGTTGAAGTGGCTGAAGAAAGCCTGATCCGGAAGAGAGCCTTTATGCGAGAACTGATCCTGCTGCGCCACGCCCACGCCGAAGCCGCCGGTACCGGCCAGGCCGACCTTGACCGCCCGTTGTCGCCCATCGGCCTGGCCGAAGCCGAAGCGGCCGGCCGCTGGCTGAAGGAGAACAACCTGCTGCCCGACTGCGTGCTGTGCTCGCCCTCGCGGCGGACCCGCGAAACCCTCGAAGCGGTCCTGGGCATTACCGGCTTCGTCGAAAAGCGGCTTGAAGATGCCGTCTACGACGCCACCCCCGGCACCCTGGCCGGCCTGATCGATGAACGTCGTGATGTCGAGCGCCTGCTGGTGGTCGGTCACAACCCCGGCCTGGAACGGTTGGTAGCGCTGATGAGCGAAGGTACCAGCAGCGACTACCGCGGCATGCCGCCCGGTGGCATCGCGGTACTGGCCTTCGACCGTGAGGCCCGCATCGAGCCCGGCGTGGGCACCCTGACCGCCTTCTGGTGGCCGTGACCCCATGACGGTAGTGCGCGCGCTGCTGGGCTGCCTGCTGGCACTGGCAGCCGACGTGGCCTGCGCCGAACCGCCGGCCGAAGCGCCCCGCCAGGTGCTGGCGTTCGATACCGCGCGCTCGCGCTTCGGCTTCGAGATCCGCACCCGGCTGGGGCAACGCATCGAAGGGGAGTTCCCGCGTTTCGAGGGGCGTATCGAGGTGCTGCCCGATGGGCGCCACCAGGTGCACCTGCGGATGTTCACCCGCTACGTGGAGATTCCCGGCAAGGACCGCTACACCGGCTGGATGCGCGGGGAGGAGTTCTTCGACTCGGCGCGCTACCCGGTGGTCGAATTCGACTCCGTCCCGTACTGGCCCGAGGTAGTGGACAAGGGCGGCGGGGTGCAGGGCCGGTTGATCCTGCGGGGGGTCAGCCACCCCGAGACGCTGCGGGTGGAGCCGGCGGCCTGCCCGCGGGCCGGGTATGATTGCGACGTGGTCAGCCGCGGTACCGTGCAGCGTGGCCGGTATGGAATGGACAGCTGGCAACTAGCATTGAGTGATCGAGTGACCTTTGTATTGCGTGCGCGTCTGAGCGAGGCGCCGAAACCGTGAATCCATGGCTGCGGGTGGTACTGCTGGCAACGCTGTTGCTGGGGAGCGGCTGTGCGTCGCTGTCCAACGCCGAGCGCGAGCGCGCCGCCGGCATCGCCGTGCAGGCGCGTTCGAGCGTGGTCGACTGCACCGCGCCGGACCGTTGCGCCCTGGATTCACCCCTGCGCGCGCTCGGCGGCAAGGCATTCGCCGAGTCCACCGAGGCGGCGCCGCGCCACTACGCCACCATCATCGACGAAGGCGAAGTGTCGCTGGTCGCCCGGCTCAACCTGATCCGCAGCGCCACCCGCAGCATCGACCTGCAGACCTACATCTTCGACAAGGACGACAGCGCCCGGCTGGTGCTGGACGAACTGCTGGCCGCCGCCCGGCGCGGGGTCAAGGTACGGGTGCTGATCGACCAGCTCTCGGCGATCTCCGACCTGCAGATCCTCGGTGCGCTGGCCAGCAGCCACCAGAATTTCGAACTGCGCGTCTACAACCCGACCTTCGGCAAGGCCCGGCTGAACTACGTCGACTACGCCGCCAGCGTGCTGTGCTGCTTCCGCCGCTTCAACCAGCGCATGCACAACAAGCTGCTGGTAATCGACGATGCGCTCGGCGTGGTCGGTGGACGCAACTACCAGGACGACTATTACGACTGGGACAGCGAATACAACTTCCGCGACCGCGACGTGCTGGTGGCCGGGCCGGAAGTGCGTGAGATGGCGACCAACTTCGACGCGTTCTGGCGCGCCCCGCGCAGTGTCCCGGCCGAACGCCTCAACGATGTCGGCGCCGCCCTGCTCAAGACCGGCGCGCCGCAGATGCCGGTGCCCGACTACCGCAATCCGCAGCGGCTGCAGCGGGTCAGCGACGAGGCCAACGACCCGGGCTACGTCAGCCGTGCGTTCGTGGATACCGCCCTGGCGGTGGCTTCGGTGCGCTATGTCGCCGATCTGCCGCGCAAGCATCGCCGCGAACGCCCCAGCCAACCGACCAACGGCCAGCACGTCACCGAGCCGCAGTTGGATGCGCTGATCGCCAGCGCGCAGACCGAAGTGCTGCTGCAGACGCCCTACCTGGTGCTGTCCAAGCCGGCGCGCAAGCTGTTCCGCGACCTGCGCAAGCGCGAACAGCCGCCGCGCATCGTGGTCTCCACCAACAGCCTGGCGGCCACCGACAACCCGATCGTCTACGCGCTGTCCTACAAGTACAAACGCCGCAACATGCGCGAGCTGGGCTTCAACCTTTACGAGTTCAAGCCGTTCCCGCTGGATGCCCCGGTCGATTACCGCAACCTGCTGCCGGCCCCGCTGGGCGAGGCGCCCGCCTCGGACGGCAAGCGCAGCAGCCTGATCGGGGGCAGTGCCGCCGGCAGCAACGCGCGCGGCAACGCCGGCAGCGGCAACCGCCGCAGTGCCGATGCCAGCCCCCCGGGGGACCTCGGCACTGCTCCGGGCACCGCTGCCGCGGCCGCCCCGGTCCGGCGCCAGCCCACGCCTGGCCCGGCCGCGCGCCGCCGCACCGACGGCAGCGTGGTCGAACGTCGCGTACTGCGTGCCGAAACCCGGCCCTCGTTCCTGGGCACCAAGGCGGTCAACAAGCCGCTGCCGGTCACCCGTACCGGCGCGCGCATGGGCCTGCATGCCAAGTCGATGGTGGTGGACCGCCGCATCGGCGTGATCGGCACGCACAACTTCGACCCGCGCAGCGAGAACTACAACACCGAAGGCGCGGTGATCATCGACGACCCGGTGTTCGCCGAGGCCCTGGCCCAGAGCATCCTGCGCGACATCCACCCGCAGAACTCGTGGACGGTCGCGCCGCGGATCAAGCCGCCGGTGCTGTCGGGCCTGAACTACAGCGTCGGCAAGGCGTCCGAAGCCCTGCCGGTGCTGGATTTCTGGCCGTGGCGCTACGCCACCGATTACGAATTCCAGCCCGGTCCGAACTGTCCCGAACCGCTGCGTCGCCAGGACAAGGATTTCCACACCTGCTACGTCTCGGTCGGTGACTTCCCCGAGGTCAACGTCGGCCCGAAGTGGCTGCTGGTGCGCATGCTGACCGCCTTCGGCGCCGGCCTGGTGCCCATCCTGTAATTTTTTTCGTCGCACGGAGACGCCGCATGGCCCAGGTATTCCGCGAAGCGGTGTCGATCGAGGCACTCAACGCACTCAGCCGCAACACCCTGATCGAACACCTCGGCATCGCCTTCACCGCAGCAGGGGACGACTGGATCAGCGCGACCATGCCGGTCGACGAACGCACCCGCCAGCCCTACGGCATCCTGCACGGCGGTGCGTCGGTGGTGCTGGCCGAAACCCTCGGCAGCAGCGCCGGCAACCTGTGCGTGGATACCCGCGCGCAGGTCTGCGTGGGCCTGGAGATCAACGCCAACCACATCCGTGCGATGCGCAGCGGCGTGGTCACCGGCACGGCGCGTGCGGTGCACGTGGGCCGCAGCACGCAGGTGTGGGACATCCGTATCGAAGACGACGGCGGACGCCTGGTGTGCACCTCGCGGTTGACCCTGGCCGTGGTGCCGGCGGTCCGCCCCGGCTGATCGATCCAACGCGTGGATGCTGTGTTGCGCCGGCCATCCCAGTGCGCCAGCGCATGGTCGGCGCCGACGCCGTGCCGCAACCGGGCACCCGCTTGACCGCCTGCGGCGTCTGGCCCTGCATTGCCATCGATTTGTCCGTTTTCGGCTGGCAGAGCCTGCGGCGCTCGGGTATCGTGCGCGGATGACTTCCCCCACCCCGGCCTCACGTGGCGGCGTGGCGCGTGTGTGCCGTTATCTGTACCGCGTACCGCTGCTGCTGGTCCACCTGTTGCTGTTCCTGCCGATGTTGCTGATCGCCATGCTGCCGCCGTGGGGACGCATGCGCGTGGGCAGCCGCCTGTTCGAACATGCCGCGGTGAACCTCTGGTCCACTGGCCTGATGTGGATCTTCGGCTTCCGCTTGCACCGGATCGGTACGCCGCTGCCGGGCGCGGTGCTGTTCGTGGCCAATCACGTCAGCTGGGTCGACATCAACATGCTGCACAGCCAGCGCATGATGGGCTTTGTGGCCAAGCGCGAGATTGCCAGCTGGCCGGTGGTCGGCTGGTTGGCCGCGCGCGGCCAGACCATCTTCCACCAGCGCGGCAGTACCGAGTCGCTCGGTGGGGTCATGCAGGAAATGGTGGTGCGCCTGCGCGAGGGCAAGGCGGTGGGCGTGTTCCCGGAAGGACGTACCCGTGGTGGCCATGACGTGGGCCCGTTCCACGCGCGCATCTTCCAGGCAGCGGTCGAAGCCCAGGTCCCGGTGCAGCCGGTGGCGCTGCGTTACGGTTGGCGTGGCGATGCCCAGGCCATCGTAGCGTTCGGCCCGGGCGAGAGCTTCTTCGCCAATTTCCTGCGCCTGCTGGGGGAACCGGCACGCCGTGCCGAAGTACATTTTCTGGCGCCCATCGGAACCCAGGATCTGGAAGGCCGTCGCCGCATCGCGGAAACCTCGCGTGCGCGCATCCTGGCGGCGATGTCCGCCGAGTAGTGCATGGCGGCCCTTCACGCGCCAGCGTCGCAGCCGGGAGCAGTCTGCCGCCCATGTTGACCGCTGCCGACTACCTCCCGCCGCGTTGGCTGCGCAATCCGCACCTGCAGTCCATGCTCAGCTCCAGCCGCATGCGCATGCAGCGTGGGCTGACGTTGCTGGCCGCCACCGGCGCGGTCACCGAAGAACTGATCCTGGACGGCGGCCAGGGCGTGCGGCTGCAGGGCTGGCACAGCCATGTCCAGGGCCGCGAGCCGATCGGCATGGCGCTGCTGCTGCACGGCTGGGAAGGCAGCGCCGAGTCCAGCTACATGCGCATGACCGCCGCGCGCATGCTCGAAGAGGGCTTCGACGTGGTCCGGCTGAACTTCCGCGACCACGGCAACACCCATCACCTCAATCCCGGCATCTTCCATTCCAACCGCATCGATGAAGTGGTGCAGGCCGCCGGTGACATCGCCCGGCGCTGGCCGCAGCTGCCGCTGGTGGCGGCCGGCTATTCGCTGGGCGGCAACTTCGTGCTGCGCCTGGCGCTGCGCGCGCCTTCTGCCGGCGTCCCGCTGCGCCGGGTGGCCTCGGTCTGCCCGGTGCTCGATCCGGCCATCACCATGGAGAGCATCGAGAACGGCCCGGCGATGTATGACTGGTACTTCCGCCGCAAGTGGGCCGGCTCGCTGCGGCGCAAGCGTGATCTGTTCCCCGAGCTGAGCGATTGGGACGACCAGGTGCTCAAGCTCGACATCCGCGCGCTCACCGCGTGGCTGGTCGAGCACCATACCGATTTCGGCTCGCTGCAGGCCTACTTCGATGGCTACTCGATCGCCGGCGACCGCCTGGCCGAGCTGACCGTGCCGGCCGACATCCTGATGGCCAAGGATGACCCGGTCATCCCCTTCGCCACCTTCAACGGCTGGCGCCTGCCCGCCCACGCCCACCTGGAAATCGCCCCGTGGGGCGGCCATTGCGGCTTCCTGGAGAACTGGCGGGGCGATGGTTTCTCCGAGCGCTGGGTCGCACAGCGCCTGCGCATCGAAACCGTCGGCTGACCTCGCCCGGGGGTTGGGCACCCCGACCACGGTGCGCCGCATGACGTGTTCTACAATCGGGGTTTGACCCCAAGCTGGACCGTCATGCAAGACAAGATTCTCCAAGCCCTGCGCCGCAATGCGGCCGACGAAGCCGTGCAGCTTGCGCGGCAATGGACCAGTGCCGAGCCGGAGCAGCCGCAGGCGCACCGCTGGCTGGCCCTGTCGCTGCAACAACAGGGCCAGTTCGATGCCGCCCTGGACAGCCTGCAACAGGCGCTGGCGCTGGCCCCGGATAACCCCGATCTGCATCTGCAGCACGCCGGCCTGCTGCTGGCGCTGCGCCAGTTCGAGGCGGCCGGTTCGGCGCTGGACCGCACCGCCACGCTCAACCCCAACGAGCTGACCGCCTATCTGATGCAGGCGCACATGGCGCTGGCCCGCAACGACGTGGACGAGGCCGAGAAGATCACCCGCACCGCCAGCCGCGTGGATGAAGACCACCCCGAGCTGGCCGCGTTGAACGGCATGATCGCGCTGCGCCGCGGCGAGGGCGACCGCGCGGTGGCCCTGCTGTCGGCCGCCGCCCAGGCCCTGCCCAACGATCCGCGGGTGCTGTACGCGCTGGGCTTTGCCTACCTGGGCAAGGACATGCTGGCCTTCGCCGAGCAGGCGTTCCGCCGCGTGCTGGACCTCAGCCCCGCACTGACGTCGCTGCAGGGCCTGCTGGTGCAGCTGCAGGTCCGCCAGGGCAACACCGATGGCGCCGCAGCGACCATGCGCCAGATCCTGGCCACGGCCGAGGGCGACACCCCGGCCATGCGCCGCCTGGCCGGCGAGCTGGAGCTGCAGTCCGGGCAGCCGCTGCAGGCACTGGAACACCTGCTGCCGGTGCTGGAGCAGACCCCCGCCGATCGCCAGACCCTGCAGCTGCTGCTGATGGCCTGGCAGCGCCTGGGCCGCGAACAGCAGGCGCGTGACACCCTCGATGCGCTGCTGGAGACCCACCCGCAGCTGCACGACCTGTGGCTGGCACGGCTGTCCATCGAAGCGGTGGGCAGTGCCGGATCGGTCGCGGTGGCCGAGCGCTGGCTGCAGGCCATGCCCGAGCACCTGTCGGCGATGGAAACGCGCCTGCGCCTGCACGACATGGCCGGCGAGAACGACGCCGCCGAAGCCGTGGCACGGCGCATCGTGGCCATCGAACCGGGCCGCGCCAGCGGTGAAACCCGCATCGTCGAGGCCCTGATGGCACGCGACCCCGCTGCTGCGGTGGCGCGCGTGCAGGCCATCCATGACACCGCCGAGGAGGCCGCCAAGCCGAGCCTGCGCGCGTGGCTGGGGTCGGTGCAGCACGAGGCCGGCCAGCACGCCGACGCCCTGCGCACGTGGGTCGAGCTGCATGCGGCCGAGGCCAGCCAGCGCCTGCCACTGCCGCCGCAGGCCAAGGCCCCGCTGAGCTGGCCGGAGATCGGCACGATCAGCGAAGACAACACCGCCCGCCCGATGTTCGTCTGGGGCGCGCCCGGCTCCGGCGTGGAGCGGGTGATCGCCGCGATCGCCGCCGCCAGCCCGGTGCTGCGTGGCGACCGCTACGGGCCCAATCCGCCCGACGACGCCTTCCAGAATTACCACACCCTGCAGGACCTCTCGACCGGCAAACTCAGCCCCGAGCGGCTGGTGGAGCAGTGGCGTGAGCAGATGCCGTCGCGCGGTCTGGCCGACGCCAACCTGATCGACTGGCTGCTGTGGTGGGACAACGCCCTGCTGTGGGCGCTGCGCCCGCAGCTGCCCGAAGGCCGCCTGCTGCTGGTGCTGCGCGACCCGCGCGACATGCTGCTGCACTGGCTGGCCAACGGCGCGCCCGCACCGCTGGCGGTGACCTCCATCAACGAGGCGGCCGAGTGGCTGGCCCGCGCGCTGACGCAGGTGGCCACCCTGCACGAACAGGACCTGTACCCGCACGCGCTGGTGCGCATCGACGACATCGGCAACGATCCGGCGGTGATGGCCGAGCATCTGGGCCGGCTGCTCGGCACGCGCCTGCCGCCGGCGCCGACGCTGGGCCCGCCGCGCATGCCGAGTGGGGAATGGCGCCACTACCGCGAGCTGATGGCCCCGGCGTTCGCGTTGTTGACCCCGGTCGCCGTTCGCCTTGGTTACCCGGAACAGTGAGGACTCTCCCATGCGCCTGAGCAGTACCAGCTTCCACAACGGCCAGCCGATCGCGGCCGAATTCGCCGCCGGCGATGCCAACGGTTTCGCCGCCAACCGCAATCCGCAGCTGGCCTGGAGCGAGGTGCCCGAGGGCACCCGTTCGTTCGCGTTGCTGTGCATCGACCCGGACGTGCCGACGGTGCCGGAAACGGTCGGTCGCCACGATTGCAGCGTGCCGCGTGACCAGCCGCGCGCGGATTTCGTGCATTGGGCGATGGCCGACATCCCGGCCAGCGTGCACGACATCGCCGCCGGCAGCTGCAGCGAGGGCTTCACGGTCAAGGGCAAAACCGCACCGGCCGGACCCGCCGGCGCGCGCCAGGGCCTGAATGATTTCACCGGCTGGTTCGCCGGCAATCCGGACATGGCCGGGCAGTACCTGGGCTATGACGGCCCGTACCCGCCGTTCAACGACGCGCGCATGCACCGGTATTTCTTCCGTGTGTTCGCCCTCGACGTGGCGCAGCTGGAGCTGCCCACCCCGTTCACCGCCGCCGATGTGCACCGTGCGATGCACGGCCACGTGCTGGCCGAAGCGGCGCTGCATGGCACCTACACGTTGAACCCGGCATTGGCCTGATCGGCGATCCGGCCGACGCCCTCGCGCGATGCCGAATAATGCCGGCCGCTGGCCGGCTCCGCGCAATGTCGGCAATGCCACCCCTGGCCGTGCGCAATGTCGGTAGTGCCGGCCGCTGGCCGGCTCCTCATGAACCTCCGGGGAGATATGCGAGGAGCCGGCCAACGGCCGGCACTACCTGGTAACGACGAAGGGCGGCCCTTGGCCGCCCTTCCTCTTTTGCGGCGCGTGCGTGCCGCTCTGGCCGCGTACCGGCCAACGGCCGGTACCTGCCGGTTACTTCTTTTCCGACTCGACCACCATGTCCAGCACGTACGCCAGCGAGGAACCGTCGGCGGGCGGGTTGGCGATCTTGTAGCGCTTCACCCGCACCACATTGCGCACGCCGTCTTCGTGGGTGTAGCCCTCGATGGTGCCGTAGAAGTTCTCGAACGCGCCCGGCGTACCCTGCTTGAGGCCCTTGTCGTCGAACGACACTTCGCGGGTCTGCAGGCACTGCATGTTCGGGATCATCGGATGCGAGCACGGCTTGGTCTGCGCGGCCACTTCGATGAACACCGTTTCGCCTTCAGCGCCGTAGCGGGTTTCCGCGGTCGGCTCGGGGTTGAACACCAGCACGTCGCCGGCGGCGTTGTGCAGGGTCAGCTGGCCCTGGCCGGCCAGTTCGGCCTTGAGCGCGCCTTCCAGGCGCGAGCCCACGGCCTGGTCCAGCGCCATCAGCGCCTTGTCGGTGCAGGCCATCATGGTCGAGGCCATCGGCGAGACGGTCAGCGTGCCATCGGCCAGCGTGTAGCCGCCACCCATCCGGTTGCAGGTATTGCCGACCGACAGGCGGCCGTCCTTGAAGTCCAGCGTGACCGGCTTGTCGCCGCGCGCGAACAGCGCATCCACGCGCTTGCCGCCGGCATCGGTAGCGCTGTCCAGCAGCCAGTGGTTGCCCTGCAGGCGCTGCACGTCCAGTTTCTCCACGGCCTTGGCATCGGCAGCGGCGGTCGGTGCCGGCGCCAGGTCATCGCCACCGGGACCGGCGGGGGCCGGGGTGGACGGGTTGCTGCAGGCGGCCATCAGGGCCAGCGGCAGGATCAGCATCAGGGTGCGGGTGCGGTTCATGGACATCTCCTTGGGAACCCGTGGAAAAACGGGGTGATACGCGAAACGGGGTTGGCGCGCGCCGGCCGTGTTCAGTTGCCAGCAGGCAACCACAGCAGCAGCGCGGCACCGAGTGCGATGCGATACGCCGCGAACGCGGTGAATTTGTGCGACTTGATATAACCCAGCAGCCACTTCACTACGACGAAACCGGTGACGGCAGCGGCAAGGAAGGCCACGCCGACGTCGGTCCAGTTCTCGTTGCCGAGCTTGCCGTCCTTGGCCATTTCCATGAACGCGTAGCCGCTGGCCGCGAACATGGTCGGGATGCCGACCAGGAACACGAACTCGGTGGCCGCCGCGCGCCGGCTCAGGCCGAACAGCATCGCGATGAAGATCGCCGCCGCCGAGCGCGACGTGCCCGGGAACACCCCGGCCACCACCTGCGCCAGGCCGACCAGGATGGCCACCTTCCAGGTGACTTCATCGCGGTCGGGCAGGCGCGCGCTGTAGGTCTCTACCAGGATCATCCAGATGCCGCCGATGATCAGCGCCCAGGCCACCGGGGTGACCGTTTCGGGCAGTTCCCAGCCGGCTAGGCGCACCGGCAGGCCGACGATCGCGGTGACCAGGAAGGCGGTGCCCAGCTTCATCACGTAGTCGCGGTTGGCGCGCTCGTGCAGGCCGGTGGCCAACGACCACAGGCGCTGGCGGAACACCAGGGTGATGGCCAGAATCGCGCCGGCCTGGATGACGATGTTGAAGAAATCCGAGCGCGCGCCCAGCCAATGCTGGGCGATCAGCAGGTGGCCGGTGCTGGAGATCGGCAGGAATTCGGTGAGGCCTTCGAGGATGCCCAACAGGAGGGCGGAGAGCAGGTCGGACATCGGGATGCTGGGGCTCGGAATGGGTGAAATCGCGGTAGAGCATAAAACATCAAACGCCGCACCAAATGTGTGCGTGGTGCGGCCGTTGCACCATCGTGGTGCGCAGGGTTCCGCGCCTGGTGCCGTGCCAGGCCAACAAAATCAACGACTTGTGAAGATGGAAAAGTTGGCACGGCGATTGCTCTATCAACCTACGCAATCATCCATCCGAGGGTTTCACCGATGTCCGTGGAAAACGTTGAGAAGCTGATCAAGGACAACCAGATCGAGTTCATCGACCTGCGTTTCGTCGACATGCGCGGTATCGAACAGCACGTCACCTTCCCGGTGAGCATCGTCGAGCCGTCGCTGTTTGAAGAAGGCAAGATGTTCGATGGCAGCTCCATCGCCGGTTGGAAGGGCATCAACGAATCGGACATGGTCCTGCTTCCGGACCCGACCAGCGCCTACATCGACCCGTTCTACGCCGACCCGACCCTGGTCATCAGCTGCGACATCCTCGACCCGGCCACCATGCAGCCGTACGGCCGCTGCCCGCGCGGCATCGCCAAGCGCGCCGAGGCGTACCTGAAGTCCTCCGGCATCGCCGAGCAGGCCTTCTTCGGCCCGGAGCCGGAGTTCTTCATCTTCGACTCGGTCCGCTTCGCCAACGACATGGGCCACACCTTCTTCAAGATCGATTCCGAAGAAGCCGCCTGGAGCACCGGCGACAAGTACGACGGCGCCAACAGTGGCTACCGTCCCGCGGTGAAGGGCGGCTACTTCCCGGTTCCGCCGACCGACTCGCTGCACGACCTTCGCGCTGAAATGTGCAAGACCCTGGAACAGGTCGGCATCGAAGTGGAAGTGCAGCACCACGAAGTAGCCACCGCCGGCCAGTGCGAAATCGGCACCAAGTTCAGCACCCTGGTGCAGAAGGCCGACGAACTGCTGCGCATGAAGCACGTCATCAAGAACGTCGCCCACCGCAACGGCAAGACCGCCACCTTCATGCCCAAGCCGATCGTCGGCGACAACGGCAGCGGCATGCACGTGCACCAGTCGCTGTCCAAGGGCGGCACCAACCTGTTCTCCGGCGACGGCTACGGCGGCCTGAGCCAGCTGGCGCTGTGGTACATCGGCGGCATCTTCAAGCACGCCAAGGCCATCAACGCCTTCGCCAACTCCGGCACCAACAGCTACAAGCGCCTGGTCCCGGGCTTCGAAGCCCCGGTCATGCTGGCCTACTCGGCCCGCAACCGCTCGGCCTCGTGCCGCATTCCGTGGGTGTCCAACCCGAAGGCGCGCCGCATCGAAATGCGCTTCCCCGATCCGATCCAGTCCGGCTACCTGACCTTCACCGTGCTGATGATGGCCGGCCTGGACGGCATCAAGAACCAGATCGACCCGGGCGCACCGAGCGACAAGGACCTGTACGACCTGCCGCCGGAAGAGGAGAAGCTGATCCCGCAGGTCTGCTCCTCGCTGGACCAGGCCCTGGAAGCGCTGGACAAGGATCGCGAGTTCCTCAAGGCCGGTGGCGTGATGAGCGACGACTTCATCGATGGCTACATCGCGCTGAAGATGCAGGAAGTGACCCGCTTCCGCGCCGCCACCCACCCGCTCGAATACCAGATGTACTACGCCAACTGAGCAACAGGCGACGATGACGAAGGATCTCCCTCCCACCTTCGTCATCGTCGCCGCTTTGTCGGCTGGGGAGCCGGCAACGCAACCATGTTGTAGAGCGGACCGTTGGTCCGACGATCGCAGTAGAGCGGACCGTTGGTCCGCTGAATGGAAAAAGCGGACCGTTGGTCCGCTGCACCACCAGGGGCAAGAGAGACCGGACGCGTGCCATGGGCCTTTCCTCCCTCCCGCGTCACCAGCGCTGCCGCCTTCCCGGCGACGGCCCTGGCGAGGCCCATGCAGCGTTCGGCGCACCAGGGGGCGGCCATGTGCAAGTGGCCGCCCGCTGACCTGACACCGGCCAGCAACACACCGCCGGTTCCATCCACCACCGGGACATGCGCATGAAATTGATCTCCGCCATCATCCGGCCGTTCAAGCTCGACGAGGTCCGCGAGGCCCTCTCCGATGCGGGCGTGTCGGGCATCACCGTGACCGAAGTCAAAGGCTTCGGGCGCCAGAAGGGCCACACCGAGTTGTATCGCGGCGCGGAGTACGTCGTGGATTTCCTGCCGAAGATCAAGATCGAAACCGTGGTCACCGATGATCGCCTGGACGCGGTGGTCGAAGCGATCCAGAACGCGGCCGGCACCGGCAAGATCGGCGACGGCAAGATCTTCGTGACTGCGGTCGAACAGGTCGTCCGCATCCGCACCGGCGAAATCGGCGCTGACGCGCTCTAACCCCACTCGGAGCCCACAATGAAGACCTCTTTGTTCACCGGGTGGCAAGCCCGGTTCCATGCCGTGTGCCTGATGATGCTGATCAGCGCGCTGGCCGTTGGTGCGTTCTCCAGCACGGCCCATGCGCAGGCCCAGGTCACCCCGGTGCCCTCGGAAACCGTCGCGGTCGAGCCGCTGCCCACCGCCGCCCCGGCACCGGCTGTTGAAGCTGCCGCCGCGGCCGCGCCCACCTTCGACCACGGCGATGTGGCCTGGATGCTCACCTCCACCCTCCTGGTGCTGCTGATGGTGGTGCCCGGCCTTGCGCTGTTCTACGGCGGCCTGGTGCGTTCGAAGAACGTGCTGTCCATCCTCAGCCAGATCCTGGTGGTGTTCTCGCTGATCCTGATCCTGTGGGTGGCCTACGGCTACAGCGCGGTGTTCAGCGAAGGCAACGCCTTCTTCGGCTCGTTCACCCAGTTCGCCTTCCTCAAGGGCTTCGGTCCCGACACGGTAGGCAACACGCCGATCAAGGGCCTGCCGGACTATCTGTTCGTCGCCTTCCAGTCGACCTTCGCCGGCATCACCACCGCGCTGATCGTCGGCGCCTTCGCCGAGCGCATCAAGTTCAAGGCGGTGCTGCTGTTCTCGGCGCTGTGGTTCACCCTGAGCTACATCCCGATGGCGCACATCGTGTGGGGCGGCGGTTACCTCGGCGCGATGGGCGCCATCGATTTCGCCGGTGGCACCGTGGTCCACATCAACGCCGGCGTGGCCGGTCTGGTCGGCGCGTACTTCGTCGGCAAGCGGATCGGGTATGGCCAGACCGCGCTGAAGCCGCACAACGTGCCGTTCACCTACATCGGCGCGATGCTGCTGTGGGTGGGCTGGTTCGGCTTCAACGCCGGCTCGGCCGCCGCCGCCGACACCGTCGCCTCGCTGGCCTTCATCAACACCATCCTCGCCACCGCGGCCGCGGTGCTGGGCTGGACCCTGGTTGAAGCAGTCAGCAAGGGCAAGCCCTCGGCACTGGGCGCGGCGTCCGGTGCGGTGGCCGGCCTGGTCGGCATCACCCCGGCCTGCGGCACGGTGGGTCCGCTCGGCGCGATCGTGATCGGGCTGGTGGCCGGCGTGGTCTGCGTGTGGGGCGTCACTGGTCTCAAGCGCCTGCTGCGCGTGGATGACACCGCCGACGTGTTCGGCGTGCACGGCATCGGCGGCATCGTCGGCGCGCTGCTCACCGGCGTGTTCAGCGCGCAGTCGTTGGGCGGCACCAAGGCCGATCTCGACATCGGCCACCAGGTCTGGGTGCAGCTGGTCAGCGTCGGCTTCACCATCGTCTGGTGCGCCGTGGTCACCGTGGCCATCCTGCTGGTGGTGCGCCTGGTGTTCGGCCTGCGCGTCACCGAAGAAGCAGAACGCACCGGCCTGGACGTGACCTCGCACGGCGAATCGGCCTACGAGGCCTGATCGCCGCAATCGCGTAGTGCGGGGCGCTGCCCGGCACCGACAGAGACAAGAAACGAGAGAGAGACGTTGTACGTTCGCCGGCGGCCTTCGGGTCGCCGGCTTTTTGTTGGGGATGTCGCCAACGGCAGCCACGCATGGCGTGGCGCTACCAGGTCGAATGCGCGGGTAGCGCCACGCCATTCGAGGCTGCGCTTCGCGACGCGGGCACAACGGTCGGATCCCGCCACGCCGGGCATCCCCGCGCCCAATCCCGCACAATGCGGCCATGCCCCCGATCCGCACCTTGCTGCCGCTGCTCGCCTGCCTGCTGCTCAGCGCCTGCGCCACCCCCCCGGTCCGTAGCCCGCTCGCCAGCTGGGTGCCCTCGCCGAATCACAACGCGCGCGACCCGGTGATCATCGTGCTGCACCACACCGACCAGGATTCGGTGCAGCAGAGCCTGGACACCCTGCGCAGCGCCAACAGCGGCGGCAAGGTCAGTTCGCACTATCTGGTCGGCGCCGATGGCCGCATCTACCAACTGGTCGGCGACGACCGCCGCGCCTGGCACGCCGGCCCCGGCCGCTGGGGCACGATCACCGACCTGAACTCGGCCTCCATCGGCATCGAGATCGACAACGATGGCGACACCCCGTTCGCGCCCGCGCAGATCGATGCGTTGATCCGCCTGCTGGACGACCTGTGCACGCGCCTGCGTATTCCGCGCACGCAGATCATCGCCCACGCCGATCTCGCCCCCACCCGCAAGCAGGACCCCAGCCGCTTCTTCCCATGGCAGCAGCTGGCCCAGGCCGGCTTCGGCGTGTGGCCGCGCGACAGCGACGGCGCCGCACCGGCAGGATTCGATGCGTACCTGGCGCTGCAGACCTTCGGCTACCCGCTGGACGACCGCGATGCCGCCGTCGGCGCATTCCATCGCCGCTTCCGCGGCCGCGACGACCTGCCCGCCACACTGGATGCCGAAGACGCCCGCATCCTGCATTCGCTGCTGCGGCAATCCCCGTAGCGCCGCCCGTGGGTCGGCTGCACGTCGCATTGATCCATCGCGCGGTTCCCGCGCCAGCCGACCAACCGTCGGCTCCACATTTTCAGGACCCTCGCTCATGACGACCACGCGCATCCCCGCCGCCTTCAAGCACCCCGCGCTGATCCTCCTTGGACTGGCCCTGCTCACCGGTTGCGCCGTCTCCCCCCAGCGTCCCGCGGCGCCAACGACCAGCACCTATGTCAAAGCAGACTGGAAGGCCCTGCCGCCGGTGTCCGATGCCGACCTGCAGGCCGGCTTCGCGGCGTGGCGCAGCAGCTGCCCACGGTTGAAGACCGATGCCACCTGGGCGGGCACCTGCAGCGCTGCGGCAAACGTCGCCACCAGCCCGGCTGCCATCCGCCAGTTCCTGCAGAACACCCTGGATGTCTACGCGCTGCGCGCCGGCGGCAACCGCGCCGACGGCCTGATCACCGGCTACTACGAGCCCATCTATCCCGGCAGCCTCGTCCGCACCGCCAAGGCGACGGTGCCGGTATACGGCGTACCCACCGACATGGTCAGCGTGCAGCTGGACAGCCTCTACCCCGAGCTGAAGGGCAAGCGCCTGCGCGGTCGCGTGGATGGGCGCGTGCTCAAACCCTATGACGATGCCGCAACGATCGCCGCCAAGGGCGTCAAGGCCCCGGTGCTGGCCTGGCTCACCCATCCGATGGACCTGCAGTTCCTGCAGATCCAGGGCTCGGGCCGCATCGTGCTGGACGACGGCCGCCACCTGCGCATCGCCTACGCCGACCAGAACGGTCATCCGTACCGTCCGATCGGCCGCTGGCTGGTGGAGCAGGGCGAACTGAAAAAAGACGACGTCACCATGGACGCCATCCGCACCTGGGCCAACGCACATCCCACCCGCATCCCGGAACTGCTGGCCAGCAACCCCAGCTACGTGTTCTTCGCCAAGGGCCCCGACGGTGACCAGGGCCCGCGTGGTTCGCTCAACGTGCCGCTCACCGCCGGTTACAGCGTCGCGGTAGACCGGACCGTGGTGCCATTGGGCAGCCTGCTGTGGCTGTCCACCACGCGCCCGGATGGCACACCGGTGGTGCGCCCGGTCGCCGCGCAGGACACCGGTGGGGCCATCGCCGGCGAAGTCCGCGCGGATCTGTTCTGGGGTACCGGCGATGCGGCCGGCAAGCTGGCCGGGGACATGAAGCAGAAGGGCAGCCTCTGGATGCTGTGGCCGAAGGGCGCGGCGTTGCCGAAGGCGCCGGCGGATAGCTGACCGCGTTGTCGGCCCGTAAACGCGGGCCGGCGCGGGAAGCAAAGCTCCGGTATAAAAAGGGCCGCCGCCGCACCACGGGAATGACTATGCAGGTCAAGCGCATCATCGCCAACATCGCCACGTCCGATCCGGCGTCGGCGGACAGCTTCTATCAGGACATCCTGGGGCTGGAACTTGCCATGGACCACGGCTGGATCCGCACGTATGCCGGCAGCGGCGACATGCAGGTGCAGGTCAGTTTCGCCCAGCAGGGGGGGTCGGGCACCCACGTGCCGGACCTCTCAGTGGAGGTCGATGACCTGGATGAAGCACTGCGCAGGGTGCGAGCGGCCAACATCGCCATCGAGTACGGACCGGTCCGTGAGCCGTGGGGCGTGCGACGGTTCTACGTCCGTGATCCGCTGGGCCGGCTGATCAACCTCCTGCAGCATGGGTGAGGCCGGCGACGCACATGTCGACATAGGGAGGAAGAGCATGAAAATCACGGGTTTTCTGGTGATGGATGCCAAAGGTGACGAGATCGATGCCGATCCACACGGCAACAACATTGCATTCTGCTGTTTCGAATGCGCCTATCCCGTCCTCGCTGTAGCACTGGAAAATCAGCGGGGAAGCGACGAAGACCATCCAGCGGTTTGCAGGGGCTGCGCGGCAAAGTACTTCCTGGACGTTCGGGAGCACGCGGAGAAGCTTTACATCCACACAGTGGAAGAACCGCTCTGGTAGCCGCAGAACGGCGCCTTGTCCGGTCCATTGAGCGGCGAGGATGCACAGACCGGGACCCGCCTGCCTGTGCCAAGCTCAACCCATCCCGGTTTTGCACTACATTGGTGCAATGACTGCCGCACTACCCCCGCCCGCCCTCGACGTCCTCGGCACTCCGGTCGCCTGGGCCGACGCCGATGGCCGCGTGGTCGGCTGCAACCCCGCCTTTGCCCGCTGGCTAGGCGTCAGCGTCCGCCGCCTGCTGGGCCAGCCGCTGGCCTCGCTGGAAGTGCAGGGCGAGGCCCTGGCGCACTTCCTGGCCCGTGACGAGCGCGACACCCTGCGCCTGCACCGCCTCGCCCTGGCCCTGCCGGGCGACGCCCCGCGCTTCGCCGAAGGCTGGCTGAGCCGGTGGGACGCGGGCGGCTGGCTGCTCGAAGCGCATCCGGTCGATGAGTTCCCCGGGCTCGACCCGACCCAGGCCCTGCCCAGCGCGCTCAGCGCGGCGCTCAAAGGACTGGCCCACGAGCTGCGCAATCCACTGGCCGGGCTCAAGGGCGCGGCGCAGTTGCTGGCGCGGCGCAACGCGCAGCGGGCCGCCGATGAGCGCGACCCGGACGAACGCGAGCTGATCGAGCTGATCGGCTCGGAGATCGAACGCCTCAACGGGCTGCTCGAGCAACTGCTGTCGCCTGCGCCGGCCGCGCCGCATGCGCCGCTGAACATCCACGCCTCGCTGGAGCGCGTGCTGCGCCTGGCCGAGAGCGAGGGCGGCTGGGCGGTGCGTCTGCAGCGGGATTACGACCCCAGCATTCCCGAATTCGACGGCGACGCCGACCGCCTCACCCAGGCGGTGTGGAACCTGGTGCGCAATGCGATCCAGGCCGGCGCCGGCAGCGTCACCCTGCGTACCCGGGTTGAACATGGCGTGCGCATCGGCGACCGGCTGCATCCGCTTGCGTTGCGTCTTGAAATCGCCGACGACGGCCGCGGCGTGCCCGAGCAGCTGGCCGAGCACCTGTTCCTGCCGCTGGTCAGCGGCCGCGCCGAAGGCACCGGGCTGGGCCTGGCGCTGGCCCAGCAGGTGGCGCGCGAACATCGCGGCACGCTGACCTACCGCTCGCGCCCGGGACATACCGTGTTCACCGTGCTGCTGCCGATCGGCCACGGCACGCCTGCCGAGGAGGCCGCCCATGGCGGATGACACCAATCGCACCGCCCAGCGCGTCTGGGTGGTCGATGACGACCGCGCGGTGCGTTTCGTGCTCTGCACGGCGCTGCGCGATGCGGGCTATCGGGTGGAAGGCTTCGATGGCGCCGCTGCGGCGCTGGCGATGCTTGCCAGCCAGCCGCCGCCGGACCTGCTGTTCAGCGACGTGCGCATGCCCGGTGACGATGGCCTGGTGCTGCTGGACAAACTCAAGGCCGCGCACCCGCAGCTGCCGGTGATCGTGATGTCGGCCTACACCGATGTGGCCAGCACCGCCGGCGCGTTCCGTGGCGGTGCGCAGGAATTCCTGTCCAAACCATTCGATCTGGATGACGCGGTAGCGCTGGCCCAGCGCGTGTTGCCCGAACCGGACGCGCTGGCCGCTGCACCCGTGCCTGCCGCCGCCGAACCGGGCACCGACCAGCGCCCGCAGCTGGTCGGTGATACCCCGGCGATGCGCGCGCTGTTCCGCGCGATCGGGCGGCTGGCGCAGGCGCCGCTGTCGGTGTTGATCAACGGCGAAACCGGCACCGGCAAGGAACTGGTCGCGCATGCGCTGCACCATGAATCCCCGCGCGTGCAGGGACCGTTCGTCGCACTCAACACCGCTGCGATTCCCGCCGAGCTGCTCGAAAGCGAACTGTTCGGCCACGAAGCGGGCGCGTTCACCGGTGCGCAGCGTCGCCATGTCGGCCGCTTCGAGCAGGCCAACGGCGGCACGCTGTTCCTCGATGAAATCGGCGACATGCCGCTGCCGTTGCAGACGCGCCTGCTGCGCGTACTGGCTGAGGGCGAGTTCTTCCGCGTCGGCGGGCGCGAGCTGATCCGCGTGGACGTGCGGGTGATCGCCGCCACCCACCAGGACCTGGAATCGCTGGTCGCGCAGGGGCGCTTCCGCGCCGACCTGCTGCATCGGCTGGACGTGGTGCGCCTGCGCCTGCCGCCGCTGCGCGAGCGTCGCGACGACATCGCACACCTGGCCGATACCTTCCTGGCTGCGGCGGCACGCAAGCTGGATACGCCGCCCAAACGCCTCACCGCATCGGCGCTGCAGGCGCTGCGCGAGCACGACTGGCCGGGCAACGTGCGCGAGCTGGAAAACGTGTGCTGGCGGATGGCCGCACTCGCCGCCTCGGACACCATCGGCGCCGCCGATGTGGACAGTGCGCTGCACCGGGGCGGCGGCCCGCGTACGCGCGCGGCCGGTGATCCGGGTCAGTGGGAGGCCCTGCTGTCGGCCTGGGCCCGGCAGCGACTGGCGGAAGGCGCGGAAGGCCTGCACGCGCAGGTCCGCGAACGCGTCGACCAGGCCCTGCTCGAGGCCGCGCTGCAGATCACCCACGGCCGTCGCGCCGAGGCCGCTGCCCGCCTGGGCATGGGCCGCAACACCCTGACCCGCAAGCTCGGCGCCGGGCGCCGTCGCGGCGGATGAACCGCATGTCCACGCCGCGTGTGCGCCACGTCCGTGCCGCTTTCATGGCCTGTGGACGAGCACCGCGTTAGTTTGCAACCAAGGAGTCTTCCATGCGCAGTTCCCATGTCATCCTCGCTGCGGCCGTCCTGTTCGGTGTGGCCGCCTGCGGCACTACACCGCCGCCGCGCCCCACCGCGCCACCGGTACCGATGGTGAGCACGGCCAAGATGGCCGAAGCCAACCTGTCGTCGGCCTCGGCCAGCCTGGTCAGCGGCCGCCTGGCGCTGGTGCCCGATGCGCGCGGGGTGCACATCACCGGTGTCATCGGAGGCTTGCAGCCGATGCAGACGGCGGCGTTCCATGTGCATGAGCGCGGCGATTGCAGCGCCGTGGACGCCAGCAGCGCCGGACCGCATTTCAACCCGACCGCGCAGCCGCACGGTCGCAACAGCGCCGGCCCGCACCATGCCGGTGACATGGACAACCTGCGTGCGGACGCGCAGGGACGTGTGAACGTCGACGTTCGCCTGCCAGCGGTTACCCTTGGCGGCGGCGCAGCCACCGATATCGCCGGGCGTGCACTGGTCGTGCATGCCAACGCAGACGATTACCGCAGCCAGCCCGCCGGCAATGCCGGCGCCCGAATTGCCTGTGGCCTCATCCGGGTCGTGCGCTGATCGCGCCTCCCGCTGACGCTGCTTCTTCCACCGCTACCCGCAAGGAGTTCCACATGCGTTTGATCCATACCACCCTGTTCGCCGCCATCGCCGCGCTCGGCCTGAGCGCCTGCAACAAGCCGGCCGAACCCACGCCGGAAGCCACGCCGGCCGCCGAAGCCACCGCTTCGCAGCCGACCGCCGAAGCCAC
Organism: Stenotrophomonas sp. Ste86; assembly: GCF_024519465.1. Taxonomy (GTDB): domain Bacteria; phylum Pseudomonadota; class Gammaproteobacteria; order Xanthomonadales; family Xanthomonadaceae; genus Stenotrophomonas. Next base: position 134,586 of record NZ_JALJRW010000008.1, read on the forward strand.
GACCGACGCACCGCCGGCCATGACCAGCGAAGCCCACGCCAACCAGGGCGCCGTGGCCGAGCTTGCCCCGACCAAGGGCAATGACGTCAAGGGCAACGTGACCTTCAGCGTCGTCGACGGCAAGGTCCACGTGAAGGGCCAGGTCAGTGGCCTGAAGCCCAACAGCGAGCACGGCTTCCACATCCACGAGAAGGGCGATTGCAGCGCGCCGGACGGCGCCAGCGCCGGCGGCCACTTCAACCCGGCCAAGGAAGATCACGGCAACGTCGCCACCACCCCGCACCACGGCGGTGACATCCCCAACATCAAGGCCGACGCCCAGGGCAACGCCATGGTCGATGCCGACGTGTCCACCAACGTCAACGTGGGCAAGGGCGATGATTTCGACATCATCGGCCGTGGCCTGATCGTCCACGCCGACGCGGACGACTACAAGACCCAGCCGACCGGCAACGCGGGTGCGCGCCTGGCCTGTGCGGTGATCAAAGCCGCGCCGTAACCGAGGCGGTGCAGAACGAAAAACGCCGGCGATTGCCGGCGTTTTTTTTGGAGCGCGGGTAGAGCCACGCCATGCGTGGCTGCCATGATCGCTATCGATGCCCGCAGGAGCCGGCCAGCGGCCGGCACTACCGTTAGCGGGTCAGCAGCTCGCGCGCGTCCTGCCCAGCCTCGCAATGCACGAACAGTACCGGCAAGCCGTGCGATTCGAGCACCGCCGCCATCTGCCGTTGGCGGATCAGGTATTGGTCGTAGATGCCCTGCAGACGATCGCAGTCGCCGGTGCCGTGGTTGTAGAACGCACACCAGCCGGCCGGATCGAACAACGCCATACGCACTTCGCCATCGGCGTATCGCAGCAGCGGCTCGGGCGGCGCGTCCAGCCATTCCTCGACATGCGGCGCCATCAGTGCGGTCTCGATCAGCGGCCACAGCACCGCCAGGCCCTGGTTGTCGTACTGCATCGACATCATCGCGGCCAGGTCATTCACCGTGAAATAGCGCGCGTGTTCGATCTGCGCGCCGAAGGCGGTCTGCGCCTGCAGAGCGGTGTCGGCCTGGGCCATGCCCTGGGCCAGCAGCACTTCTTCCAGCGCGTCGGCAACGGCCTGGGTCTGCGCCACTTCGGTACCGGTCAGCAGGAACGGGACCACGCGCAGACCGCCGCCGATCAGCCCGGCATCGGCCTGGAACGGCAGTGGCACGTCGCCGTCGGCACCGGCGCCGAAGGCCAGCATGCGCGGGCCCTGGCTGCGGCCGGGCGCGCGCATCTGCAGTTCTTCCAGACGGCGGTGCACCGGCCAACCCGGGCGCAGCACTTCAGCCGGATCGAAATGCGCGCCGGCGAACACGAAGTCCAGCCCGCTGACGGCGGGGACCAGTCTGGCAAGGTCGCGGCCCACGCGTTCGGCCAGTTCGCCAGCCTGTTCGGAGGACAGCGCGGCATGGCGCGGCACGTCGCCGCCAGCCAGTTCCAATGCCAGGACGCCAAGGGCATTCATGCCGGGGTCGGGTTTGCTCATGGTTTCACGGTTGGCCCATCACAGGGCGGCAGCTACACTTGCCCCCATTATGCCTGCTCCTTCGTGCAGGCCATGTTGCAGACACCCCTCCCATGCCAGGTATCTCCATGCCCAACGCCCGTCCCGTCGCCATCCTCGGTGGCGTCCGCATCCCGTTCTGCCGCCAGAACACGGCCTATTCGGACGTCGGCAACCTCGGCATGTCGGTACGCACGCTCGGCGCGCTGGTCGAACGTTTCGGTCTGCACGGGCAGCAGCTCGGCGAAGTGGCGATGGGCGCGGTGATCAAGCACTCCAGCGACTGGAACCTGGGCCGGGAAGCCACGTTGTCCTCGGGCCTGTCCCCGCTCACCCCGGGCATCACCATGCAGCGCGCCTGCGGTACCTCGCTGGACACCATCATCGCGGTGGCCAACAAGATCGCGCTCGGCCAGATCGAATCGGGCATCGGCGGCGGATCGGACACCACCTCCGACGTGCCGATCGTGTACGGCAAAAAGCTGCGCGCGCGTCTGCTGGCGGCCAATCGTGCCAAGTCCACCGGCGACAAATTCAAGGCACTGACCCGCGGCTTCAAGCTCAGCGAGCTCAAGCCCGAGTTCCCCGGCGTGGCCGAGCCGCGTACCGGCAAGAGCATGGGCGACCATTGCGAGGACATGGCCAAGGAATGGAACATCTCGCGCGATTCGCAGGACGAATGGGCGGTGTCCTCGCACAAGAAGCTGGCCGCCGCCTATGAGCGCGGGTTCTTCACCGACCTGATCGCCCCGTTCCGTGGCGTCGAGCGCGACAACATCCTGCGCGCCGATACCTCGCTGGAAAAGCTGGCCACGCTCAAGCCGGCCTTCGACAAGGTGTCCGGTCGCGGCACGCTGACCGCCGCCAACTCCACCCCGCTTACCGACGGCGCCTCGGCGGTGCTGCTGGCCAGCGAGGAATGGGCGCGCGCGCACGGCCACGAGCCGCTGGCCTACCTGCGCGATTCGCAGGTGGCCGCCGTCGATTTCGTGCACGGCGAAGGCCTGCTGATGGCCCCGACCATTGCGGTGCCGGAGATGCTCAAGCGCAACGGGCTGACGCTGCAGGATTTCGATATCTACGAAATCCATGAAGCGTTCGCCGCGCAGGTGCTGTGCACGCTGCGCGCGTGGGAAAGCGAAGACTACTGCCGCAACCGGCTCGGCCTGGATGCGCCGCTGGGCCGTATCGACCCGGCCAAGATCAACCTGCTGGGGTCGTCGCTGGCCACCGGCCACCCGTTCGCCGCCACCGGTGCGCGGGTGATCGCCACGGCGGCCAAGCAGCTGGCCGAACGCGGCGGTGGACGCGCGTTGGTCTCGATCTGCACCGCTGGCGGCATGGGCGTGGTGGCGATCGTCGAACGCTGATCGGGCCCGATGCGCAAACCGAAAAGGCCGCCCAAGGGGCGGCCTTTCTGTATGTAACGCCACCCCATGGGTGGCTGCACAACCATCCGAAGCCCGGTAGTGCCGGCCGCTGGCCGGCTCTCCATGGACGTTGGATGGGTGTGTGTGTGGAGCCGGCCAGCGGCCGGCACTACGTATGCGTGGATGCAGCGCCCGCAATCACGGCAGGCGCGGGTTGCCGAATTCGTCGCGTTCATCGCGCACGACCGGGGCCAGGACCGGGTCGATCCGCTGCCCCGGCAACGGCTGGGACATCAACGACTGCTCTTCCACCGTCGCGCGCTCAGGCACCACCGGTTCCAGCGGTGCCACCGTGGCATTGACGCGGGCCAGCGCGATGCTGTCATCGCCGCGCTGCTGGCGCAGCGCGTTGGCGAAGCACTGCGACGCCAACGCCGGTTCGCCACGATCGACGAACAACTGGCCCAGCGCTTCCCACGCCGCCGGACCGGCGCCAGCAGCGATCGCGCGGTGCAGGTAATCCTCGGCCAGGCTGTGCTGGCGCTGACGCGTAGCGATGCGGCCCAGTGCCAGCAGCAGCGCCGGGCTGGCCGGCTGGTTGCCCAGCCAGCGCTGCAGGTTGGCCTGGCGCGTGGCCAGCTTGTCCACCGGCATCTGTCCGTACAGGGTCACCAGCGATTCGTCCCAGCGCGTATCCAGCGCCTGCTCCAGGTTGAGCAGCGCCGGCTCGTCCCAGTCCAGCGCCACCGCGCGCAGCGCATAGGCCGAGACCACGTCCGGATCGCTGCGCAGGGCCTTGGGCGTGGCTTCCCACTGCGCGGCCAAGGCATTGACGTCGCCCGCTTCCAGCAGCGACTGTGCCGCCAGGCGGGTTTCCAGTTCGGCGACCGCCTCGTCCGGCAGCACCTTCTGCTTGCGCAGCGCGCCCAGCTGGCCGTAAGCCTCGTGCGCGCGGTCGGCGCGGGCCAGGGCTTCAGTGCGCAGCCACAGGCCGCGCGGCGGCAGCGGCTGGATCGTCGCGGTGTCCAGCAGGTTGATCGCATCCACCGGGCGTTCCTGCGCCAGCAGGCGTTCGGCCTGCAGCAGGGCGTGCAGGGTGGCATCCTCGCTGGCCAACCGCTGCAGGTACTGGTTCACGGCGGCCTGGTCATCGCGCGCCTGTGCGCTGCGCACGGCAGTGACCATCGCCACGGCGGCCACGTCCTTGTCTTCGGCGGCGGTTTCCAGCAGCTTTTCAGCGCGCTGCCATTGGCCCTGTTCGTGGGCCTGGATGCCGTCGATCAGGCGTGCGCGCCCCTGCTTGCGGCGGTAGCGGCCCCAGGCGCGGAACGGCGAGGCCAGCAGGCTCCACAGCAGCCACAGCACCAGCAGCCCGACCAGCGCCATCAAGGCCACCTGCGGCACCGTCGAGCGGTAGTCGTTGCCGCCGTAGCGGTAGATCACTTCGCCGAACTGGCGAAGCTGCTCGGTGCCGAGGAACTGCGAGGCGATCACGCCCAGCGCCACGGCCAGCAACAGCACCACCAAAGATTGGAAGGGTTTCATCGATCATCTCCATCGCGCATCGAGCGCAGTTGCTGCAGGGTGCTGCCCAGTTCGGGCAGCGCGGGCTGCAGCACGCGCATGCGCAGTTGCTGCAGTTCAGCACGACGCTCGCGCAGGGCGGGTGAATCCGGCCACAGCCGCGGCAGCCACAGCGCCACGCGGTCCACGGCCTGGGTGAAGCCGGCCTGGTCGCCGCGTTCGACCGCCGCGCGTGCCAAGGTCAATTCCAGTTGCAGCGCATCCCAGCCGGCCACGCGCTCGGCGTCGGTCAGCGGGCCCTGGGTGCGGGTGGGGGTGATGGTCACAAACGGTGCCAGCACCTGCTGCCACCACGGCGTGGCCGCCTCCGGGCCAGTACCGGCATCGACCTGCTCGGGCACCTGCTCCAGGGCCTTGGAGAACGCCGCCAGTTGCCGCCCGGTCGCCACGCGCGCGCCCGGACCCAGCGCATCCACCGCATTGCGTTCCTGCATCAGCGCCTGGCGCACGTTGAGGTATTCATTGCCCTGCACGTCGGCCAGTGTGGCCGCCGCCAGTGCGTACAGGCGCTTGGCACCGTCCACGTCATCGGCATAGGCAAGACGCTGCGCGGCCTGGCTGAGCAGCAGTTCGGTCTCTTCCAGCTGCAGTGCCTGCGCGCCGTGGCGGGTGCTGTCGGCCAGCTTGGCCAGGTTGTCTTCGAGCAGCGCGCTGCGCTGGCTCAGGCCCAGCATTTCATCGCGCAGCACCCGGTTGGTGGCGGCCGCGTCCTGCACCCGTTGCGACGTCGACCGCTGGTCGCGGCGCAGCGCTTCCACGCTGTCCACCAGCCCCTGCAGCTGCAGGCCGGCATCGGCTTGGCGCTGCAGGACGCGCGCCTGTTCGGCCTGCCAACGGGTCCAGCCCCACGCCACGCCCGCACCGATCACCAGCACGACCGCAAGCGGGGCGATCCAGCGCAGGGAGCGGGAAGCGGGAGGTGGCGAAACGTCGTCAGTCATGCGGGCATCCTTGTCGATCGCGCCGGGGTGTCCACAAGCTGGCGAGCGACGTGATGCACAGCATCGCCCGCCGCCCGCGCGGCCCGCAAGGCCGGGAACGTCGCCTGTTCAGGAAGACGCGGAAGTGATGATCGCAGCGTGTGCAGCCTGCGCCAGCTGGCGTGGTAAGGGGCCTTGGGCGAGCCGCACCCGCGTAAATCCCGCGTCGGCGGCCTGTTCGGCCAGGCGCGCGCTGGCGGCCACCACGATCGCCTCGCGCACCCGGGACTGCAGATCGTGCGGCAGCCGCGCCAGCAGCAGGGTCAGCGCCTCGCCACTGCTCAGTGCCAGTACCCACGGCGTGGCACTGCGGCGCAGCCGTTGCAGCGCGCGCGGTGGCAGCGCCAGCGGCACGCGCTGGTAGACATCGGCGCGCTGCAGCTGCGCACCGCGCTCGACCAGGGTGGCGGCGATGATCCCGCGCCCGCCCGGAGCGGTGACCAGCCCGGCCTCCAGCCCGTGCAGGTCGGCCAGCTCGGGCAAGGCCAGCAGGCCTTCGCTGTCCATCCGCGTGGGCGCCAGCACCGTGCCGACGCCGTGCGCGTGCAGCGCCGCTGCGGTGCCGGCACCGACCGCCAGCCAGGTGCCTGGGTGGGCGCCACCGAGCGGCTGCAGGCGCGCGGCGGCGTGCACGGCCGCGGGGCTGCTGAACACCACCCGCTGCGCATTCAGCGCGCGCGCCAGCTGTGCGCGGCTGGCCCCATCGTCACGGACCTGCAGCGCCCACGGCGACAACGCCACCACGCGCGCGCCCGCCGCCTGCGCAGCCCGCCGCAACGGCGCGTGCTGGCCGCGCGGTCGCAGCGAAATCAGGGTCCATTCCGGCACATGTGCATCACGGTTCATTGCGGGCATTATGCGAGCCCTTTGGCGTAGCGTTGTCGTGTCGATGTCCATTCCTGAATCCCTGTCCGTGCAGCTGGCCGACCTGCAGCATGTCCTGGACCGCATGCCGCCGGTGGCGGCCATGCAGATCCGCGTTGAATCCTATGCCGATGGCCTGCTCGACCTGCGCGCGCCGCTGGCGGCCAACGTCAACGACAAGGGCAACGCGTTCGGCGGCAGCCTGTCCTCGGCGCTGACCCTGTCCGGCTGGGCGCTGGTGACCCTGCGGCTGCGCCTGGCCGGGTTCGATGCGGACGTGTACGTGGCCGACAGCCATGTGCGCTATCTGGCGCCGGTCTACGAAGACCTGCACGCGCAGGCGCAGGCCGCCGACGAGGCCGATTGGGAGGGCTTTCTGGCTACCTTCGCCCAGCGCGGCAAGGCCCGCATCGGCCTGGTCGCCCGCCAGCCCGGCAGCGGCGGCAAGCCGGCGGCTGAACTGACCGGTCGTTTCGTGGCCTTCGCAAGGCGGTAGGATGGGCGCCTTGCCGATTGGGGAATTCGCATGCGTCGTACCTTTCAGATTCTGCTGCTGGCCTTGTTCGCGCTGACCAGCGTGACCGTGCTGGCGGCCGAGCAGAAAACCACCAAGAAGCAGCGCAAGGAACTGGAAGAAACCCAGGTCAAGTACGACTCCACCCTGCGCTGGGGGACGGTCGAGGACGCGCTGCCGTACCTGGATCCCGAATACGCCAAGCTGCACCCGCTGACCGACCTGGAACTGCGCCGCTTCGAGCAGGTGAAGATCTCCAGCTATCGCGCCGGCGACAACCTGCCGCTGCCCGATGGCCGGGTCGGACGCAACGCCGAAGCCCGGGTGATCAACCTCAACACCCAGTCCGAGCGCGCGGTGCGGGTCAAGGAAATCTGGCGCTGGGATGCCGAGGGCAAGCGCTGGCTGCAGGCCAACGGTCTGCCCGACCTCTGGCAGGACCAGGACCGCTGAACCCCGCCCCGGTGGGGGCTGGACGCCGATTCGCCCGCATGTGCGACAATCGGCGCCCGCTTATCGACCCGTGATCTTAGTGAATTACGAAGAGTTGCTGGCATTTGCCGGCCGAAACCCGATGTTGTCGATGGCCCTGGTCGGCCTGACCGTGGCCATCATCGTCACTGAAGTCCGCCGCCTGTTCCGCGGCTTCAAATCGCTCAAGCCCGCCGAGCTGACCCACCTGATCAATGCTGGTGGCGCCGTCGTGGTCGATCTGTCTTCCAGCAGCGATTTCGAGAAGGGCCACATCGCCGGCAGCCGCAACGTGCAGCCTGCCCAGTTCGGTCCGGAGCACAAGCTGGTGGTCAACGCCAAGCAGAGCCCGGTCGTGCTGGTGTGCCGCACGGGCACCGCCTCGGAAACCGCGGCCAAGGCGCTGAAGAAAGCCGGGTTCGAACAGGTCAACGTGCTCGACGGTGGCATCCCCGCCTGGCAGCAGGCCGAGCTGCCGCTGGTCAAGGGCCGCAACTGATTTCTGCCGGATTGCGCCGCTCGCCTTGTGCGCGGCGCCACACGCCCCCATCGCAGGGCATGTAACAATCCATTCTTATTGCATTCATTCTTGGAGCTACAGGAAATGTCCGAAGAGACCACCAACGGCGCCGTTGCGCCGGCCGATGCCGCCACCGGCCCCGCGTTCACCGTCGAGAAGATCTACGTCAAGGACGTTTCCTTCGAGTCGCCCAACGCGCCGGCCGTGTTCAACGATGCCGTGCAGCCGGAACTGCAGCTCAACCTCAACCAGCGCGTGCAGCGCCTGGGCGAGAACGCCTTTGAAGTCGTGCTGGCCGTGACCCTGACCTGCAAGGCCGGCGACAAGACCGCCTATGTGGCCGAAGTGCAGCAGGCCGGCGTGTTCGGCCTGGTCGGCCTGGACCCGCAGTCGATCGACGTGCTGCTCGGCACCCAGTGCCCGAACATCCTGTTCCCCTACGTGCGTTCGCTGATCAGCGAGCTGATCCAGGCCGGCGGCTTCCCGCCGTTCTTCCTGCAGCCGATCAACTTCGAAGGCCTGTACTCGGAAACCCTGCGTCAGCGCCAGGAGCAGGGTGAAACCTCGCTGGCCGACTCCGAGCCGGCCGGCAACGCCTGATCGGCGCTGCTGTCGTATCGATGAGCACCAACGCAGACAAGATCGCGGTTCTCGGCGCCGGCTCCTGGGGCACGGCGCTGGCCAGTCTGCTCGCCCGGCACGGTCATCAGACCGTGCTGTGGGGGCGCGACGCGGCCATGGTCGAGGCCATCGACCAGCGTCACGAGAACACCCGTTACCTGCCGGGCATTCCCTTGCCGGCCTCGCTGCGCGCCACCACCGACCTGGCCGCTGCGGTCAGCGACGCGACCTGGATCCTGGTGGTGGTGCCCTCGCACGCCTTCGGTGAAACCGTGCGCGTGCTGGCACCGCTGCGTCCGGTCGATGCCGGCGTGGCCTGGGCGACCAAGGGCTTCGAGCCCGGTTCGGGCCGTTTCCTGCATGAAGTGGCGCGCGAGGTCCTCGGACCGGACGTGCCGCTGGCCGTGGTCACTGGACCCTCCTTCGCCAAGGAAGTCACCCTGGGCCTGCCGACCGCGATCACCGTGCACGGTGACGCGCCGGAGTTCGCCCAGCAGGTGGCCGACGCGATGCATGGCCCGGCGTTCCGTGCCTATACCGGTGACGACATGGTCGGCGCCGAGCTGGGCGGTGCGATGAAGAACGTGCTGGCCGTGGCCACCGGCGTCGCCGATGGCATGCAGCTGGGCCTCAACGCCCGTGCCGGCCTGATTACCCGCGGCCTCAACGAGATGCTGCGCCTGGCCGCGGCGATCGGGGCCAAGCCGGAGACCCTGATGGGCCTGGCGGGGCTGGGCGATCTGGTGCTGACCTGCACCGGCGATCTGTCGCGTAACCGTCGCCTCGGCCTGGCGCTGGGACGCGGCCAATCGCTGCAGGATGCGGTGCGCGAAATCGGCCAGGTGGTCGAGTCGGTGCAGACCGCCGACGAGGTCATGCGCCAGGCCCGCCGCCACGGCATCGACCTGCCGATCTCCGATCGTGTGCGGGCGGTACTGCACGGCGAGCAGACGCCGGAAGAGGGATTGCGTGCCTTGTTGGCACGCGAGCAGAAGCCGGAATATCCGGACACGCTGTTCAAATGATCCACGAAGACCCCGGCCCAGCGCCGGGGTTTTTGTAGGTGGGCCCACCCCCGGAAACGCAAAAACCCGGCACACGGCCGGGTTTCTGCGTGGCGTACCGACGAGGGTGTCGCCATGGGGGGTAGAGCCGACCGTTGGTCGGCTGCCGTCCGCAAAAAACACGGCGGCCTTGCATAAGTGAAGCCCGGCGTAAACCGGGCTTCATGGCGCAGGGGAGAGAGACCGCGCCATCCAACAACGTACCGCGGTGTTCCGGTATTACCAGGTGAAGCGCGGACCGACGAACCATTCCTTGTCGCCGCCCTTGGCCAGCTTCACTTCGCCAGCCAGGCCCCAGTTCTGGTTGAACTTGGCCTGGGCGCCAACGCGGCCGTAGAACTCGCCGTCCGGGTTGATGCCGTGCTTCTTGCTGTAATCCTCGTAACCGGCCATCACGTAGCCTTCGATGTTCGGGGTGAACGCGCTGCGCACGCCCACTTCGGTCGAGTAGCCGTTGAAGTCCAGGCCGTGCTTCGGATCGAACTTCTGGTAGGCCACGCGCGCCACCAGGTCGGTGGTCGGGGCGATGCCGTAGTTGTAGCCGACACCCACCTTCCACTGGTCCACGTCATTGCTGCCGCGCTTGGTTTCCTGCGCGTTGTAGTCGCCAAAGACATGGAAGTTCGGAGCCACGGCGACCGAGCCCTTTACCGCCCAACCGTCGGCGTCGCCGCCCTTGGCGTCGGTGTTCACGTAGCCGCCTTCGACATAGTTGTACGACAGGCCATCGGTTGCCGAAGCAGCGAACGGCAGGGCAGCAAGCAGACCCAGGGCAAGCAAAGAAGTCTTCATATCGGGACACACCTTTAATTATTTTGGTTTCGTCGACCGCCCCTCCGGGGAGGGGAGAGAAGGACGGTCGACAGGTGTGAATTATCCGTTACGCGATCTAATCGACCCTGAATATTGAACTGAGCGGTATATGAATGAAGCGCGCGTTCAGGGAACTTGGCCGTCGCAGTCATTAGCCATGACCCCATAGTTCGTGCGGATTGGACAAACTATGGGGGAGCCAGCCTGCACAGACTATGGGGAGCAAACCCTAGCCTGAACGCTGGCTTGCTACTCCCCTGGGTTCGAGCAAGCTCCACATGCGTGGACTGGCCGCCGCAGTGGTTTGCTCCATCGAGGCTCTTGATGAGTGGACGCGGCAGCTTCAATCATCGTTAGCAGCATTCGTAGGCCATCTTGTCGAATAACGCGCTTTAGCGCGTCGCCGCGGTCGTTTTCTGCGCTTGGGTGGGCGACTTGCTTCGGACCGGCTATATGAACGAACGACCAGTAGGACCACGATCACAACAGAAACCGGAAACGACAAGACGATGCCGGCAACGATGCTCATCTGAGCAAAGGTGCTCAAGTTCTCCATTTGCCTCTGCCTCAATGAGAGTGGTGCAGCCCAAATCAACGAAGGACCATGCTCGGTAGGCTTGGCAGGTGCCGAATTCATTTCGAACAACCGCTACGCTAAAAGGCGAGGGCAGGTAGCCTGGTCATTGCAAGGTATTCATTGCGAGTGACTGGGAACCGGACAACAGCTCCAGCCTCATAGCTCAGCCACTGACAATGTTACCGAAGGCAAAGGCGCACAACTGCGGGCGCTATAGCTACATAGTGAAGAAATAGCACACTCAACAGGTCAATCGCGCCGCTTTTGCGGGCAGGGTGGCTGCATCGTCACTGAGTTCGTGGCGAAAATCGAACCATTACCAGTGAGCCTCTTGCTGACCAGTGATCCTCTCCGGCGGGCGGCGGGCGGCGGGCGGTGATCCGCGAACCAGCTCAACTTGCACCTGATCTACGTCCCTGTTCCTACTGAGCCAAATCTTGTGCACGTCTGCTCTTGGCCGGAAGCGGACCCTGGCCCAACGGGTAGGGTAGGGGAACTGCTATCCAACATTAGGATTAGGGATGTTTATCGGGGGTAGGGCGGGCGTCCATTTCTGGCCGAAAGCGGACACGAGGATGCAGGCTATATCTGAGAGTCACTTAGAGCGACAAGGACGCAGAACGCTCAATTCAAGTCGATGCCTCCATACTCGGGCTGAAAAGCGAAGTCACCCGCAATCTCCTTCACCACCTTCGTTCCTCATGGCGTACGTAGGAGAAATATGGACTGATACACGATAGATGCTGATCGAACAATCTTCGAGGTAGTCTCACTGTTCGCCGGCAACGATCGTTGAGTCGCTCCATGCACCTGCTGCGGTGTGAGGCCCTCCTTAAGCTGTCGTACGGACTGATGAAAGGCATCATTTACGCGATGGGGTGGAACGTCCCGGTACAGCGTACGTTGCATACGCAGCTGGGCGGAATAGCGGGCAACCTGCCCGGGAAAACATCTGCTGTCGTAGCCACGAATCCCGCAAGTGCGAGCCAAATCCTGCATTGAGGGCAGGAGGCAAGCCGTGTCTGAGATCAACGCTTCGATTGTCTTGGAGAATGCTATCCACGCATCGGGAAGATTTGCGCGTCCAAGTGGGATGTCGACGGAATAGTGAACCCCTGGCAGCAGCGCAGACGCGCACTCTGCCGGTCTGAGCAACATGTCCAGAACAGAGACACACTGTCTAGCTGCCGCCCTGAGGAGATCCCCCAAGTCCACTCGCCCAATGTTTGGTCGCAATCTCAATTTCGGGACATTGGCGTCGCGCCATGCCATGTAGCGAACGAAATCCTCTCTATGCGTCTTGAGTGACCGGTAACGTTGGGTCTTGGCCTCGCCAACATCGTCCACGGCTTGGACAAACGCTAACAGCCTGGATCTCTCCAGAACCCTACCGGGGTTATCGGCGGTCCATTGGATTAGCTCTTCGACGCAGTGATTTGTCCATTTCTCAGCACGGCTTGGAGGATCGAAACGTGCGCCGACTGTGAGTGAGCCTTTGCACGCTGGACACGATAAGACGTTCACCCTTCTGAACCCCGAACTGCCGCAGTGTGGACAGGTGCTTTCAATTCTCGCTCCGTGTTCGGCGCAGTGAGAGTACGCAGCGAAGCGCCAGATCAAACGCGAGTAAGGATGATCGTCTTCCTGCACGCTATCGGCGAGACATCTTGGACACCAAGATGCTCCCTTGAAAAGCGTCCCTGACTTCCCCGAGACAATCTCACCAATTCCTAGGAGCGTTCCCCCTAGAAGTGGCTGACCAGTCATTCGCTCTAGCGTTCTCGCTCGCCTATGCACTACAGGACCGGAACCGGATAGCCTCGAGCAATCGTTGTAAGTGCCTGGCTGAGACCCTGATGCAGCATCGAGAAGAGCGATAAACGATGACCAAGGAACTGCGCACAGGGTCGTTAGCCGCAGGCAGTAGCTACTGAGGGACTCAGTGCCGGAGGTCCCAGCCCCAATAAGCTTTAGGGGTGGAAGCTTCGTCCAGTTTGGAATGTGAACTGTCATGCGCCGGCCGCACCGTCAGCGCTAGGCCCGATGTTCAAGTAGTCGGCTAGTGACGTCGTGGGCCTTGAGCTCGCAAGACGATTGAAATGATCGATGTCTCGCCAGAACGAGCTGTGGTTCTTTGGTGTGCCGGAAGCCAACTTGAGGTGGTCAGAAGTCAGCTTCGAGCATCCAGCTCTGCACCTCAGCTCATTTGCACGCCGGAGATATCTTAAAGTCGGGCCGAATATTCCTCCCCCATTCAATGCAATCAGCTCCAGGTTGTCCTGAAGCAAAGTGGGCTGGGATAACGGAAAGCCTGCGCCGATTGCCTTTACCAACGTGGCGTAGGCTACTAGGTCCTGGTGCATCTTCAGGTTGTACGGTCGCATGTAGACGATGTCCGAGCGGTTGAAGATTTCCTGAGCATCTTCATAGAGGGGAGAGGCCTCATGCGTACCGAACATGACCGCCGCGCAGCCGATCTCCTCGATGAGGGCCATGATTCCAAGCATGTAGTTGCGAGCACTCTGCGTCCTTGTGACTCGACATATATTTGCGACTTCATCGATGACTATGTACTTCAGTCCGCGAACCTTCGCCATTCTTTCAAAAGAGAGTCGGAGCTCTCTCTCCGCTCGACGCGATCGAACTTCTTGCCAGAAATGAGAGGACGCGCGTTCTTCAGCAGACTCGTCAAACCTGTGGGGACTGCCAAGATGGGCGTCAGGCTCTAGCCAACCTATCTCAGGTTCTGTGATCTCCTGATGGAGCCTCAAGGCAAAATCCTTGGGATTGAACTTGTCGCCTTGGTTCAGGACAGCTCTTACGGAGATCAAGGGGATGCTGCCGATAGGCCAGTGCTTAGGTCGGCCTGCAAGCGATGGCATAAGACGACGTCGCAGCTCACTCTTGCCTGACCACGACGGCGCAATTAGCCATACGAACTCTCCGGGCCTCGCGCGTGCAATGGATCCAAGCATTTCGCGCTCAGCTGTCACGAACCGTTCGTGTGGAATGAAGGGAAGTGACTCGTTGCAGAGCAGACTGACCAACGGAAATTCAGTGCTCATCACGACTGCCTTCGGTGACCAGGTCAGGAAGAGCACTGAAGTCAATCTTCAGACCGCCATCCGCTTTGACCGGCTTTGACTTCCTAGGAGGAGGCGAACTGTTCTCGCTCTTCCTTTGCCCTGCATCAAAAGAGCGCTGTTTTGCATTAGCCGCACTGGTCCTTTCGTAGCTCTGCCTCTGGATGTCCTCCTTCCTAATGACCGTTTCCGGGCGAAGGAACTGATCCCACAATGCCTCGAACAATCGATCTTCAGCTGTGTAGTGGCCGATCTTGGTAACCTCCGAACACCACGCTATGTAGCGCCTGGCAGTCGTCTGAATCCATACGAATGTTGTATCTTCTGGGTCCCGACGCGCCTCCAGAATCCTTTCAGAGGATAGACGGCTACAGAGTTCTGCATTTGTGTAGCTTCTTCCGCAGAAGCGGAATCCGCGCGTTCTCTCATAAGACGTTGACTGAAGTTTCACAGAGGTGAGGAAAAGCAGGTCGTCGTCCATGACGATAGGGAGCCCTGAGTTAGGTGCGAAGCGGATGAGTTCTTCCATGCGCTCACCAGATCCGCAGTGATCTGCGCCAGGGAGCCTTGGGAGCAGGCCGTACAGGAGCTCGGTGATCTCGGACTCGGTGGTCGAGAACTCCATTCGAGCGGTCGAGCGGCTCTTGAACTTTCCGTCGACGCTTCTTCCCGCCTGATCGGGCTTCGTGCTGCCGATCAACCGATGACTCACCATCGCATTGATCTGGCCCTGGATGGTCTCGCACTCAGAGTTGTAGCGGCTTCCGCCAGTCGGCACCGTAAGAATTGTTACTCCATGTATCTGGCAGAGCTCACCTATGGCGGACTTCAGATCAGAGCCCCGATCGATCACTATCGAATGAGGGAGCTTCTGGTGCTTTCGGACATAGTTCCTCAAAAGTATGAGGGCACCATCCCGTCTGGCTGGACCGAAGACAAATGCATGCGCCATGACGTGCCCAGAAGCTTCATCGCGGCCGCAGTAGAGCAGCGGGCACTGGTCTTCCAGCCCTTCTTGCCCCTGAATGAACGTTCTGTGGTCGACCTTTGTTGCATCAATGTGAAGCACGGAGTGCACAGCCAGTGCGGATCCCGACCTTACGCGCGCGTCAGACCGCGGCTTGTTTGCCTGATACGTACGCTTTCCGCCGACCGCAAGATCGCGAACCGCTCGGGACGTGTGCTTCACTCGGCTCATGAGCGCCTTATATCCAGGCGCAACTATGCCGAGCTCTTTACATTGCATGACGAGCTCTCGATGAAGATCAGACTTGCTCGTCACCAAGCCACTTAACCAGTGGGACTTGATGGTTGCGCTGACGGCGGCTGTCTGTTCCGAGGTGAGGCGACTTGACCTGTTCCCGGACTTCGCATAGTTGGTAAGCGTATCTTGCAGCGGATTGCGCCCCTCCGCGCGTGCGGCCCTAACTTTCCTTTCCAGAGCCCGCATGCGGCGAGGCAAGGGCTCTCCACTTGCGATGACCCGGTCGAGCTTTTTGAGTCTTGCAACCGCTTTCTCCACGTCGGTCGAACTGGCGAGTGACATTGGATCGCTCGCGTCCAGATAGAGAACGTCGATGCCCTTACTGAACTCCACACCGATGGCCAGCGCCTGTTCCGGATTGAGGCTAAGGTAGAAATTCCGTACGTCTATGAGCGGCACATGTTCTATCGGGCCAAAAAGAAGCTTGTCGGCGAGCAGGGCGGCGGCAATTCCGACATTGAACCAGGCCATCTCTACCATCAACGTTGAGATGCTCTTAGGCCCTGCGGTGAGTCGCTTCTGGACTTCTGTGAATCCCTCGCGGCGAGCGAAGGAAAGCTCCTTATCCCAATTGTGATAGATGAACTGGAGGTTCCGGAGATAACGACTGTTGTAAGGAGGTGTGGCCCGCACCATGTAAGTAATGCCATGCGAATCTGCCCATCGCTCATACGCCAGATTGCGGTACTGGCCGTCTTCCCGAATCCACTCATCTGGCTTCTTTTTAACTAGCGAATCAAGCTTGGTGATCGACTTGCACTCGACCACCTCAACATACGACCTCCGAATCACGAAGAAATCTGCGTGTGCTGTGCTTATGTGGCGTCCTCGTCGTATGCCGTGACACTTGACTTGGCAGACATAGGATATGACGTCGGGGTCCAGCTCTAGCTCTAAGGCGTATGTCTGCTCAACGGTGTGGCTTTCGAGCCTGCGTATGGCGCGGCACTTCTTGGAACTGAAATCGACAATCACATTGTCTAGTGCATAGGCGCCGACGGTTCGCCCGGCACCATGGCCGTACAGGTCAAACGCAAACGCCCGGTCTTCTAAGGAAAGATCCAAGGTTCTTAGGTGGTTTTGTAGTTCATCTGGCGTCATCTAGGCCTCCCTTGGCTGGGCGAGGGCAATACCTCACCCTCCCGGCCGCTACGGGTACTTGAAAGAAGTACGGGACGGGGGTAGATTCAGCTCAGCGGATCCAAACGCTAGCTGTACACAAGCCCCGGCCTGCAAGCCGGGGTTTGTTGTTTCTACCATAGTGGTTGAACTCAGCTCATCGCATGGGCGCTCTCCTGTACGGTCGCTGCGGAAATGAGGACGAGCAGGTTATTGGGTCCTGCTTCTTGAGGCCACGAAGAGCCAGCGGGCGAGGGCTTGTGAAGGGACTACGCGACCTCGACGGCCTGGCATATGCACCACGTCAACGCCTAGGCGGCCTTGGACAGCGGCACGCCTTGCTGCCTCGAGACTGCGGAAGCCCAGGGCCTGCCAAGCATCGGCAATACGTACGTAGAGTCCAAACTCATCCACGATCGTCCCTAGCAGTTCATCCTCGGATTGGGATTGAAGTGCTGCTCTTGGTAGCGAAAGGGTGCTCATGCCATCGAACATACGGAATCCACGGTCCGTTGCAAGCGATCCGGGTTCGGCAGGCTATTAGGAGCCATAAATGGTTATGGGCTCCATCAAATCAAAGGCTTACGCGCAGGAGTCGATGCCCTCGTGATGATGACCTTGTGATGCTCCATGCGGCAAATGCGCGGATGACCTACATACTGGCGAGAAGTCTTGGGCCTATGAAGCGGGGAACGCGGCCGGCGCCGTATGCACGAGATGAGAAGCTATGGGCTGCAGCACACTATTTTCGTGGCCAACGGGGGAAGCATCCCTACTTCTGTTTGAACTGTCTGAGCAGAGACTCGGGAATGAACGTGAGGCTTCCTCTTGCTCGGGAGCATGCCACGTACAGCCTGTTCCTCGTGCTCGCATTGAGATCGCCCAGGGTTTCAGCGTGGAACGCTTTGACATTGGAAGAACTCAGTACAACGCATACGTCGCCGTAGTGATCAATTCCCTTCGATGCCCCCCCAGTTCTGCGAGACACAGTTGTACCTGTAGTGTTATTGATAGAAGAGCTTGACCACCGCCGGATCTCTATAGAGACGCAGGACTGCGTCCGGATCTTCCTCGAACCGTACTGTGCTGTGCCGCTCCGAATCCGCATAGATAGAAACGCCAATTCGCTCGCTGATGAACTGGCAGACGGTCGTTGTGCAACGTCTGCTGGCCTTCAGCAAGTCCATGTCCACGCGTAGCCCAGCCGCTTCGAATCTGGCCCTGTACTTGCCATAGTCATCGTGAAGCGTTCTGTTCAGCGGACCGTCCCGGCTTGTGTCGTAGGTGTGCTGGTAGAAGTCTCCGACGAAGACGACCTCGACATTTGCCTTTGACACCTCGAGCAGGAAGTTGAAGTCGTGACCTGCAAAGTCCTGGACTTCATCGACGAAGAGCGCGTCATAGTACTTTTCGAGTCTCTGCCGCACGGAAGGCAGCAGACCTGAGCTATCGACGAATGCTGCAAGCCGATTTGAGTACAGCCACCTGTTGCCCGTCATGTACCTACGATCCTGCTTGGCGTTGAACACAGGGAAACGGGGTGGGAACTTGAAGGTGACCCCCTTGGTCCGCTTGTCCATTGCCAGGAAAGGACGGTAGCAGAAGCTGTGAAGGAACGAGAAATAGGTTGATAACTCGATGTTCTTGGGAACGTGGCCGAACCTCTGGATGATCTTATGGCGAATGTTCTCTATGTTTCCATCCGTGTACGTGACGATCAAGAATCGGCGATCAAGGTCCAGATTTGCCACCAGCATGGACGTTTTTCCGGAACCCGCTACAGCAAACGTTACGCTCTTATCCACTCGATAGCCTCCTTAATGTAGGCGGGAGTCTTGAGCGTGTTGCCATGCTCCTCAAGAAGCCGAAAAGCTGCTTCGGTCTTGTTGCCGAGCATGTAGTCCTGAACGGATAGGCTCCGCCGCCCGGCCCCGAACAAGCCATCACAGGACTTGGTGTTGTCCTGGTAGAGGCAGATCTCGAACGTGCTCCTGGCTGGATCGGTATCAGCGAATACCCGAATCTTCTCGCTTACGAAGTCCTTATAATTGTCGACGCAGTTCGCTTGGTAATCTTCATCGTTGTCACGGACCACCGCGACCTTGATGTCGAGTACTTTTGCCAGCTCCATGTAGCGCTTGAAGCTTGTTCCGTCGACGGATATGACATGAATGCCGTCTTTCTCTGTGTTGGACCCGCCTGAGCATGCTTCGTATAGAGCTCCAAGCAGGATGAACTCTGCGTCCCCCTCAACAAGGACCGCCCGACTACAAAGTGACAGCTCAAGGACGTTGTTGTCCGGCGCCTTCATGAAGAACCTGGCTGTCTCATCGGTAAGGGCCTGCAAGGACGCTGGATTGGCAGCGCCAGCCTCTGTCAGCAGAATCACGTTCCTCAGGTTCAGCCGAGTAGCAATGAAGCTGCTATGGGTCGCGATAAATAGCTGCTTGTCCTTGGACGCATCGATTCTCTGGATCAACTTGTGCATGTGCACGTGGCTCAGGTGGTTCTCCGGCTCCTCAAGAAGAAGCAGATCGAGCGTCGCCTCCCGATTTCGAAGCGCAAATTCGGTCTTGATGAAGCACTGGCGGCCCTTGCCCCTTCCTTCGATCGGGATGTCATCCTCGGTGATCACCAAGTCAGTCTCGATGCTGGACTTGGAGCTGCTACGGATATCAAATCTGTAGTCAACTACCGTGTCGTTCATCGCCTTGAAGGATGTGTCGCGGAAAGCCCGCTTGGCTTTTCGATAATCATAAGCATGCTTGCTCCGCTCGCTGGCGCTCGACTGTGCGACATACATCGAGCGGGTGTACTCACGCGTAGCGTAGTCGTTGTTGATCTGGGAGCTGTCGATCAAGAGGTGCTTAAGAGGCTTCCGGTAGGGAAGCAGCGTTTTATCAGCAAACGTTCTGAATCGGACTTCGTAATACTCAAAAGGGAAGCTCACGTCCCTGTCGACCAGCGCCTTCTTGATATCGTCGGTGTACTCGTCCAGCGGCACGCAGGTCACCCGGACACCGCAGTAGTCTCGACGAAGGCTGTTGTTCCTTCCGTCGAACTCCTGATCGTCTAATGCCTTGAAGTACGCCTCGATCATGAGCGTGGGGAGATTGGTAATGCTTCGATCTCCTCCAAGGAAATCCGAGATGGCCTGCGTGTTGAAGATTGCTTCAATTCCCAGCGCTTCAACTTTGCTGCGGCTAGCACTGAGAGCAATGTCTATTGCCTGAAGGAGCGAGCTCTTACCTGCTTCATTGCCGCCAGCAAGAATATTCATCTTGTCGTCGAAGGCGACATCAAAGTTTCGGAACTTCTTGAAGTTCTTTAGGATCAATCGTTCAATCGTCGGCACCTGACACCCCCTGTGTCGCCTGTTCCATGGTTGTATCGATTGGCCGCTAAGATGGCAGGGTCGGCCGAGCCCTGAAGCAACCTCACAAATATATCGACAGATGTGATGATCTGAACAGTGGCGAGGCCGGCTAGGCCCATCACTCGCCCTTAGGGACTGAATTCCGCATCTCAAAGACTCCAGTTCCAAATGACTACTATCAACGGAGTGTGCCGGCATGGCCAAGAAGTTTGACTTGGAGTCCGAGGTTGTCAAATGGCTAGTAACGCGGATTCAAGATGGCGCGCTACTAGAAGAGGTGGCAGGGCGCGAGAGCGTCTCCGCCGTGGCGGAGATGGCTGGCCAAGAGAACTTCCTTCCGGCATTTGGGATTGACTACTTCTCTCGCAGAGCATCGACTGAAGCAGCTGCTCATGTGCTCGAGCAGCTTGGCTCGCTTGAGATTATCTCCATTGACACCAGTATTTCTCTTACGACCGGCGAGATCCTCCGGCCAGACATACTGTGCTTCAACCAAGAGACGAGGACGATGGTTGTCTTTGAGGTCAAGCGGGCTGCCGAAACTGAGCGGCAGACTGTCACCGAGCTAGCTGGCTACGAGCAGGAGCTTCGAAACGCAGCGCCGTTTCTCGGTAGCTTCGACGTCCTGTTTGTGGTTGTGGCAGCGAACTGGTCGCCGCTGCTAACGCACGCGGTTGGAAACATGAACGCATGGTCTGGAAAGCGTTACCTGGCCTTAAAGGTAACCCCGGCGACGCGTGGTTTTTCCTTGGCTGTTCACATTCCCGAAGCTTGGCATTTGACCGGCGCTTTGGGCTTGCCTGGTGAGG
Source organism: Stenotrophomonas sp. Ste86 (assembly GCF_024519465.1). Lineage (GTDB taxonomy): Bacteria > Pseudomonadota > Gammaproteobacteria > Xanthomonadales > Xanthomonadaceae > Stenotrophomonas. Next base: position 155,153 of record NZ_JALJRW010000008.1, read on the forward strand.
CACTGCCGTCCATTGACCTCTACCTCCAGCCAAAGGTGGACGAAGATCGGGGCTCAGATGACGAGGATGGACGCAACTCCGGCACTATCCGGGGGAATGTTGACGAGGAAGACCGGCATCCGCCCAGGATCGTTTTAACGGCAATGGAGATGATTGCTCGAGAGGGCGATCGGACAGGGGCGCATGGCTTCTTGATGTTGTGGCGCGACGCGGGAGCGCTTGGCTTGGGTTGCTGGTGCCTGACTTTGACCACGGTAGATCCCTACGCAATGTCGGCATGGGCAGCGGAGTACGGTCATCCACACCGTTCTTCGGATGCCACCCAGTACTTTCGCTCTAAGGTTGAGCCAGGCAATGCACCTCGGTCACTCTACGGCATTGCCAAAGCTGCGATTACTCTTTTGAGGGAGAGGTTTGAACCAGAGTTTGGGGGCGATTCTCTTTGGGGGGTGAAGGTCCACGGTTTCAAGCAGAGAGCCGTACCCGTTCGGTTCGACTTCTGGGGGAGCCTCGGGCGTCACGCCCGAGAGTTCGTCGCAAATCCTGCTGCTCGACAGAACTACATGCCATTTATCTCTGCCAGTCAACTTGACTGGACTGATCCAGTGGTTGGGATGACCTTGGTGTCTAACCTGACTTGTGGAACTCCTTTTCCCAACGGGCTGATCGGTTGCGAGCAGGCATTTGACCTTGGCCGCGCTTTAGGTGACTTTGGCATTGCCGCAGACGGGGCATCCCAGAGCGCCCAACATGCAGCGGCATTTGAGCCTATGCTTGAGTGGTCGCAGTTGGAGGCAGTTAGGTACGGGATAGAGATGCTGCAGATGTCCGATATCGCTACAGAGGTGACTAAGCCTATGCCGACGCTATCGAGCAGATCAGAGCATCGATTGGAGAGACTCCAAGAGCTGGTCGATTGGGTTGCACTTGAGCTGATCGGCTCGGATCACCCAGCTCATCAAGCATGCTTTGCGGTTGGCTGTTCCCACGCGCTTGTTTTCGGCTGGATAGAAGACGCTGCTGCTGATCCGTATGGAGGGCCCGCCGTTAGAGAAGCGGCTAGCAGCGCACGTCGGGTCCTGGAGTTCGCGCTGCGTCAAGCGCACGGCAGTCAAGGGCTGGCATTTCGGTCAGCCTCCTTCTTGGAGCTGATGAAACTTGCGGGATTGGATGAGCGTGAAGCAAAGGGTTGGTGCGACAGCGGCAGCGTACTCACCGCCGAGCTCAATGATCAGGTGCTGCTCGAGTCATTCGCCTCTGTCGTTCTACCCGGTATTGATTCGATCATTCCTCCGGTTTTGCATACCACGCGACCGCCTTTTCACGCCCTCGTCGACTGGGACTATCTGAAGTCAGGAGCGAGGGCTATGTTTGAGTCGGGGGTCAAGCATCCTGCAGTGATGTTCGCCCAAGACGGGACGATAGGAACGGGGCAGATGCCGTGGCAGTTTAATATCGGCATCCCGGTCCAGGACCCGGAGCTGGAGGTCTATGTCCTAGATATGTCAGCGGCCATGGCCATGGCGACCAAAATGACGTGGGAGGAGGCCAAGGCCTTCCACGCAAAGCGGTCCACCCAGGCTAAGGGCGATGATCTGGGTGACAGCAGTTGGCGCTAGGCTTGGCCTGGCGCCGCTAGGGCGTGGGTTGGCGTCGATCACAGCGCTTTATCATCGTCGCCGTCGCCGTCGCCGTCGCCCTCAGGCTCAGGCTCAGGTGGGTTGTAGTCAGCCCAGAAGTAGTCGAGATTCACAGACTTTGCATCGCGCATCTGTAGGACAACCTTCTCGCCTGGGATCTCGATCCAGCCGTGACCAAGAGACCGCCCGGCGTCATCATCGTCGTTCTTATCGACCTCTTCAGGGTGGGCTTCAGGAGGTGGTAGCCCGGCAATGGCGAGCGGCTTCCTTGCTGCAATTCCGAGCACGACTCGCTCAAGATCGCCAGACCGGGAGGTCCGAAACTCAAGTACCACACCCTTGAAGAGAATGACCTGGCCTCCCATGGTGAAGTCCGCAGTAAGCACGACAAAGTCCACATCTGCAGGGCGAAGCAACTGATACCAGTCAGCGGGATCTTTCTTGGTCATACGCCTGTTGACGAACTTGCCAAGACCCCACATCAACGCTGTGCAGGCCACGACGTAACCACCCACGCAGAATGGGTGTTCGCTCAATGCTCGGGGGGCGGCGGCGGCCGGTGCGGTGTGGCCTCCAAGCAGCTGTATGACTGACAACAAGTCTGGTCGGTGCGAAGAAGGCCAGAACCACGCGACGGCGTGCAGGGAGGACAGCAGCATCATGTGACCGCAGATGGCGGCCACCAGTGCGACAGCCAAGCCCAGGCTGAGCTGCTGCTCTAATCCGGTTGAGGGTGCAGTAGGGCTGTGAAGCCTGGTGACTGCAAATACGAAAGCGGCTCCAGGTAGAAGCAAAACGAGGGCGACTAGAACCGAAAGGCTCAGCCCCACTCAGTCAGACCCCTTGTGCCAATTTCTTGGTCCGCCCGCTAACTTTCGGGCGCTCGGTCAGGATGTACATGCCTGACTTGCTACGTAAAGCGGTTGAGGCATTACGAGCGTTCTTCGGACAGGTCTGCGATCGGATCACGATCTTCATAACGTCGCGTGCGCCATCGCGCGAAGACAGCAATTCTTCTGCCCTCGTTGAAAGCGTTGCTTTGCTATTGACTGTTTTCATGAGGCTTACGTGCTCCCTATGAACCACGAGCTAGTGCCGATTGCGACGATACGCAACGCTGACCAATGAAGCCTAAACGCTGATGCGTTATCCGGTGGTTCTTTCCGATGTCTAAGATTGCACAAGCATTGCGGCTATGCAACACTCCGGGGACTAGTCCAGCGACAATCATAAAAAATACATTTCGGATCAATGAGTTATGCAATCTAAAAGCCCGGCCGACGATTTCCGGAGCGAATTGGTCCACTTTGCCCGCCTTGGCGCAGCGGGCGACACTGAGCGCGTTAAGATTCAGGCCCTGCGGCTCATCCGCCAGCTCCGCTCCCAAGGAGACGAGTTGGCTGAGCTCCTGCAGCAGGTTGTTTTCCCATTAGGGGCTGTCGGGGGAAGCGTGACGGCTCGGGCAACCCGTCGACTTGATAGTGGCGGCCCCTTCATGCCGCCGACTGATCCTGACTCCAATCTGGACTTGGTCCGAATCGAAGATGAGCCCAGACCGCTGCATACCCTGATCTGGGACCCCGCCGTGGATCGTCAGGTCCGGCAGCTGGTTGCTGAGCGAAAGGGACTTCTCCGTCTTCAGGAGAACGGTCTTTCGGCACCGAAGAGCGTGCTGTTCTGCGGTCCCCCTGGCGTTGGCAAGACCGAGAGCGCCCGAGAGGTCGCGGCGGCACTGGGCCTGCCACTGGTTATTCTGGATCTGGCAACGATCCTTAGCTCCCTGCTGGGCAAGTCGGGCAACAACCTCAGGCAGGTGTTCCAGTACGCCAAGCGCACGCCCTGCGTGCTCCTTCTGGACGAAATCGATGCCATTGCGAAGCGACGAGATGACAGTGGCGACATTGGTGAGCTCAAGCGCCTGGTCACGGTTCTTCTTCAGGAAATCGATCTGTGGCCGTCAACTCACTTGATGATCGCTGCGACAAATCACGTGCAGTTGCTCGATACAGCCGTGATCAGACGATTTGAACAGACAATCAACTTCCCTCGGCCCGATGCCTTGCAGCTCTCGGCCCTTGGTAATAGTTTGGGCAGCAATGGTTCAGCCAAAATGCCAGCTGGCTGGACGACGTTGTTGGCAGAGGTTCTGGCCGATACGTCTTACAGTGATTTCGTGCGCGATCTGAACAAAGTCCGTCGCTCAGCAGTTCTGGGTGGCCAGAAAGAAGGCGCGAGCGCCATCAAAGAAATCGTGCAGGAAAAAATCGACGCCATGTCCAAGGAAGCGAGGAAACGCGTCGCTGTTAGCCTAGTTCAGGATGTAAAACTACCCCAGCGCGAAGCGAGTCGGATCACCAAGATCGCCCGCGATACACTCAAAAGTGCTTTGCAAGGAGTGAGCAGAGATGGCGGAACAGACGAAGTTCCTGTTGGGCTTGGGTGAAACGCTAAGCACCCCTGGGTTCTATCCGAAGAAGAAAGGTTCCGGCGAGCCCCCTTACACCATCGATGTCCAGCGGAGTCATCTTGCGCCCATGCTGGAAGCGCAGGCTGATGACTTCGACTGGCTACCGGATGCGGCCTGCCCAGAAGGCAACGTAGTATCCATGGTGACTCTCCATCCTAGCTATTACTCCCGCTCAGCCTTCCCAGGCGGCCTAATAGCCGAAGCGGGCCTTCGGTTCGTTGGAAGCATGCCGGCCTTCGTCAAGCCGCGCCGAGGCCGCGGCCATGACCTCCCTGGTGGAGCGGCGTCCACGACACTGTTCCTTGCGGGGAAAAGGGAGTCATTTCACAAGCTTGCCGGCAGGGTGGCCGAGATAGCAGCCGACGACCCACTGGCAAAAGACGTAATCAAAATTGAGCATATCGAGCCGCAGACCCGGCGAGAACGGATCCAGACGAAGCTTCCGAAGGCGCGATCTATCCTTGAGGTTGTGATGCACTACGACCCCCTCAGGGACTTCACTTGGGAAGAGCAGTTCAATGCGTTTGCCGCCGAGTGCGGCTTGGCCCTATCGGAGCGGAGCTATCAAGCGCGCGGGCTGTGGTTCTTGGAAGCGGTCGGGACAGCAGAGGCTGCCAGCAAGCTGGCTGACTTCTCCTTTGTTCGCGCCATCCGACCGATGCCGAAGATCCGACCCGTAGAAGCGCCGAAGGTGATGCGCTCAAGTCGTATCACTCCCTCGGTCATTCTTCCCGCTGATGGCCCGGTCGACCCAGATTGCAGGGTCGCAGTATTCGATGGAGGCTTGCCTCTAGATCATCCTTTCAAGAAATGGGCTAGCCGCATTGAGCCGACCCCGGGTGACGAGATTGGTGATGCAACCGATGAGGGTATGGCTCATGGCATGGCAGTCACCTCCGCGCTCTTATTTGGACACATGAAGCCAGGCTTACAGGTGCGGCCCTACTGCCACGTCGATCACTATCGTTGCATTGGCGAGAAGACCACAGACCGTGGGCTATATAGCGTCATGCTGTACATAGAGAAGGTATTGAGCTCTACGGCTTATGAGTTCGTCTCACTCAGCATTGGGCCTGAGGAAATAACCGGCCCAGACAAGATCAGCGCCTGGACGACGTTGCTCGATGATCACTTTCATCAGTCATCCATCCTCGGCACCATCGCGGTTGGCAATGACGGTGATCAGCCGGCACCACACAACAGAATTCAGATTCCGAGTGATTGCGTCAACGCGCTGGCCATCGGTGCCAGCGACAGCAATGGTCCGGGATGGCGACGTGCGCCATACAGTTCCATCGGGCCAGGCCGCTCACCTGGCTTGGTAAAACCAGACTTGGTGCACTTCGGCGGTGTAGATAAGGATCGATTTGGATTCCTCTTCCCAGGAGGTCATCTTGTTCAGAGCACCGGTACGAGCTTTGCCACTCCTGCGGTCATGCGCATGGCAACGGCGGTACGTGCCCATTTCGGCCGCTCGTTCACGCCACTGGCGGTACGCGCTCTTCTAATCCACGCGTCTGAGCGCGGCGAACACCCTCGCCAAGAGGTCGGCTGGGGTCTGGCCCCCTCAGACATTGCTGATATCACTGTCTGTGCTGATAACAGTGTGCGTATCCTATATCTTGGCAAGCTCGATCCATCCAAGGTGCGTCGAGTTCCCATCCCAGTTCCAGAATCGGGACTAAGCGGGAAAATCACGATCCGGGCTACGTTCTGCTATCTGTGCGAGACTGATCCCAATTCTCCGGGCGACTACACAAGAGCCGGGCTTGGTGTAACTTTCCGACCGCATGCCGAGAAGTTCAAGCGTCCCTCCAAGCCAAAACCTGATTGGAAGCCTGACCCGAAGTTCCCGGCTTCCGATCCTTTCTTTGAGGGGATTGGCGCAAATCCAGAGCAGGCCTTGCGTAGTGACTCGTTGAAATGGGATACGGTTCGTGATGCCTCACTAACCAAGTTGGCGTCGTCGCTCAAGCGTCCTGTCTTTGATGTCCACTACATGGCACGCGAACCTGGGCGTAGCGCGGCTCCTGCTCATCTTCCGCAGCTTAGTTACGCGCTGGTGGTCACCGTTAGTTCAACCCGCCATCCAGACATCTATGAGCGCGTACTGGAGGCATACTCTCAGCTGAAGCCACTGCTGCCGATAGCAGAGCTGCCGGCAACTATTCCGACGTGAGGTTCAGCTAAAGGTTCGCCAAGCTATCTCTCTGTCTCAGCAGGGAGGCAGTGACCTGTCTGGTCACTATTCAACGCGCCAAAAGCGCGGGGAATGCTTTCAAGGAGACTGGTGAGATAGCAGTAACCTCGACAGTTTTGATCGCCGCCACCCTCTCCCTGTTAGCGGACAAGGCGCGGTCGTCCTCGCCGTGCCTAGTGTGCTCATAGGCTGTGCATCTTCTGACTACCGCATAAACTGTGTAGAAATGACTAATGACATCAATGGTGTACGAGGAGGCGCGCCCCACTTTTGGCACAGCGCTGTCTACAGTTTGTGCACAAACACACCTGAGATTGACCATCTCTTGGGCTAATTAATGACTCTCTTCGCGGGGCTAGTTGTCCTCTGCAGCGTCGCGGTAACGGCAGGTGCCGTCTGGGTTGCCCACCGGCAAAACTGTAAGTACGAAGCCGAGCGCCTCCATGGGCAGCGACGAAAGCGCGGCAGAAGGGGCCTGCGATGAACAACTAGACACTGAACTAGATCAGTGCACAGCCAGTTGGATGGCGAAGCTGCAGCATCGCCATCGCACTCTAGCAAGCTAGGTCTGGCTCCAGGAAGACTACAACTTCAAGTGCAATCTGGAACCAACTAGTTCTGAACGGGATAGGCTGTTAGCAGGGCACCATAGCGAGATGCGATTGGGGATCCAAGTCGTTGAGCCGATCGATGTCCACACCCGGATGTTAGCTAGTGTGTCGGGAAAGTCGTGAGAGTGGCACACTGCTGGACATGGCAGCTTTTTCTCTCCATCGCGGCCGAGACTTACCTAACCTTCGAAAGAAGGTAAGCGCCTCCCGGTGAACACCCGGGAAACAGGGATTGATAACAGGAGTAGCTAGTCCACATGTCGCTGGAAATGCAGAAGAATGAGGGCCTGAGCGCAGGTCAGGAGCTGCTCAGAACACGGTGGTTCGAAGGTGCGCCACTGGTATCGATTTGGGGGCAGCAGGCAGGCTGGTCGCCATCAAGGCCTGACCCTGTAGTCGAGCGAGCGCTCGATCATGCGAACCGAGTGTCAGGTCAGTCATGGAAGTCGCTACTCACCAACGAACCTTTGGGCGCGGAGTTTTACGACTGGCTCGCCGAGCGCTTTCGCAACCGCCCGGCTTCGCAGTTGCTGATCGAGGCCGCCCGCGCGCCTTGGGGCGCAGTCTATACATCCTCAATTGACAGCGGACTGGCGAACTGCCTGGCAGGCGAAGGCCGCGAACCGGAAGTAATACTGCAAAGCGAGCCTGCGCCTCGCGTCCTACGCAACACCCGGCGTCCGCCGTTCTATTACCTATTTGGTCAGGCGGGCCGTCAGGTTGATAGTCTGAGGCCCCCAGCGAATCGCCAGTCGCTCTCACAGCGACGTATGAACCAGGCCTCGGCGATGCTCCGGCGCGTCCTAGAGACAGTGACTCCTCTGGGCCTCATAGTAATCGACGGCTACGACCCCCAAGCTGACTGGCTCCGCGCCGAGGATCTCCTGGCGGCAGTTTCCGGCGCGCCAACCAATGGCGTTCTGTGGTGCGGACCCGAACCGACTTTTTCTGAGGATGACGAGGTCGTTTTTGGAGATCTCGTTAGCAAGGGGGTGATTCTCCGTGACCCTCGCTCGCTGGGGGCCATAGTCAATGAACTAATTGAAATCGTAGGGGTCCCTGATCCGGCACGCTGGGATGATCCGGAAGTCGTCACGCTTAAGGGTGGTCGCAGCATCAAGACTACTCCTAACCTCCGACTAGTGACGCAAGCCTCAGCAGTGCTGGTTGACGATTCGTGGATCGCAGCGCCAGAGCCACTTTCATCAAGCGAGACAGAGCTAGAGTTCGAAGCGTTTCATGCTGGTTCTACAAATTTTCGCAAGATAGCGGATGGCGCGCAGCGTGGATTCGCGATTGAGCGCGCGTTCGAGAGTGTGCTCCAGAAGCGCGTCAATCAAGCCCTAGAACAACACCACTCGGCTTCGCCGATCATCTTGCATGGTCAGTCCGGCGTGGGAAAGACCATTGCTCTTGCGCGACTGGCGGTCCATGCAAAGAGTCACGGGCACGCGGTTCTCTTCTTTAGCCGCCGCGTGCCGCAGGCATCCGATATTAGTGACTTTCTCACTGCGGTGGATGAGCAGCAGGGCGTCACCCTGCTTCTTGTGGACACGATGTCACCCGTTGCCCGCTACAACGATCTTTTGCGTGGCCTCCGAAGTGTGGGCCATCGAGTGGTGGTGGTGGGATCATCGTATCGACTTACCTTTGACGCTAAAGCCCCGCATCGCTTTGTCGAAGCGCGAGCGCTACTTGACCCTAAGGAGCAAAAAAGCCTCGTCGACCTCACCCAAAGATTCGCTGAATCCATGGTCGGAAGGGTCAAGAAAGAGAGTGGCAATCAATACGCTCTCGCCGGCTTCTATCGGCTATTGCCGCATAGCCGAGGCCGCCTTTCCGAGGGCCTTGGCAGAGAAGTTGATCAGACGCGTCATCAGTTAAGGAAGAGGGCTGCAAAGATCACGCCGCCGGAACCAGGACCTCTGGCCCTAGCGTTGATGGCTGCTGGATTCCCGGTAGATACCACGCAGTTTTTGCCAGACGCCGGCCCAGACGGACCGTCTGATTCACCGGAGGCACGCGCCATCGATTTGGTTATGGTCAGCAGTCGCCTGCACAAGCCAGTTCCATTGAGCATCGTGCTGCGTGCCGTTGGCGCAAGTAATGGCAGCAGCGATACGTATAGTATCGATACTCTATTGGAACTCATCCGAGACCAAGATCTGTTCCGTTGGATCTATGCCGACGAAGAGCAGAGCGATGTCCTGGTCATGGCGCGATTGCAGATTGAAGCCCGTCTTATCTGTGAAGCACGGTTCGGTAGCCCAACGCGTGAAGCTGACGCCATTAGCACCCTGATCGAGGCAGCCGCACGCTCGGGTCCTGAAGGCAACGATGAAACTTCCTATGTCGCTGATTTGGTCCATGCGGCTGGGCCGGATGGTCCAGAAGGCCCCCGTTACAAAGAGAGCTATGCGCAGATTGCACGATCCCTGACAAATCTGCGAGAGAAGACGATACCGAATGCCCGACTGATGCTGCAGGAGTCAGTTCTTCGCAGACACTACTTGCGAACACACAAGAGCATCGACCAACCTGCAAAGGCTGCTTTGTTGAACGAAGCGGTCAGCGTAGTAGACGAGGCGCTCGCCCGCGTGAACCAACAGGGCTCGTCAGGTCTTTATGCGGCACGGCAGACGATCGACAATCTTTGGAATGAGCGTGCTGCGTCATACGGATTCTTCGCTACCGATGCTGTTGAGAATGGCCAGAATTCCGGGGCTTGGTCCGCCTACAAGGCAGCACACGATGCAGCGACGATGGCGAAGGCCCGTCGAGACTCTTCATTCTCACTTGATGTCTCTCTTTGGATGCCCATCGGCATCCTTAACATACAGAGCAGCTTGACGGAGATGCAGCGCCTTGAGATCGCTGCAGATCTAAGATCTACCATCGATGGCGTGGACGAGAGCACCCTCGATCAAACACAACTGCAGAAATTTCAGGTTCGACGTCTGGGCGCAGGCACGGCAATTGGCGACCATTCGCTTTCGGACGATGCGTTTGCCCGGCTGGATCAAGCCGGCTCCACTGCCGGCTACTATATCCGCGCGCGAAACCTAGCTCCACAAATCTTGCCGCAGACCGAACCGACTGCCCAGGACGTCACCGATGCGCATCGGTGCATTGGCTATCTCCGGCAGCACTACAACAAAATATCTCAGGACGAGCGCTGTCTGCGCCTCCTTCTAGAGATGGAATGGGCCGTCCGGACACGAAAGTGGTTCATGCGCGGGCTACGCCAATCGTTCCCGGCGTCCAGCGATTTCCGAGAGATGGTCCAAAGCATTGTGGGTGATATGGCACTGCTGGGAGAAGACAGGCTGGCAACTAAGTATCGCTACCTGCGCGCCGTTGCGAAATGGTTGGAGGGCAATGAGAGAGCAAGTAGAGACCTGTGGGCCGAACTGGCTTCAGACACCGAGTTTGCCGATTCGCAGCGTGTTTCCGCTCGTCATGTGCTTACCGACGACAATGGCGTTCCGCTTATGTATCGTGGCGTCGTCGAAAAGCAACTCAGCGCAGGACGCTTCCAAGTTCGCGTCGATGGCTTGGGAATCATTGATCTGATAGCGGATTATTTTCCGAGTGTTGAAATATCGTTCGGACGTACGGTGTCTAACTTCCACATTGCCTTCAACTATCGAGGCCCCCTGGCAGATCCGCCGGGCGGTTTGCGGAGGCTCGGACGATGACCTTCATGCACCTCCAACAGGAGGCCATAGCTTTCACCGAGATGGTCAATGGGGACTTGGGTCGAGTGGTCATACACCCAATGACTCTCGAGACCCCAGCACCGCCGCCGGACGAGCTATATTTCACCAGGCTCGTCGTTTGGTGCTATGGATTTTTCTATGAGGCCGCTGCGGATGTTCTCAAGGAATGCAAGGCGATGCTTAAGACTCGCGAACCCGAGCAAACAAATCAGTATGAGAGTTCGGCACGCGTAGTCCAGAATCTCCGCACTTACAAGGTCCACAACCTTCCGCCGAGTAAGGGCAATCTGAAGAAGCAGGAGATGGCCCGCCAGTGGATTGCTGATGCGACGGCCAAGGGCGAAGGCATTGCTAGCGCCGCCGAGGAGCTATGCCAGATTACTCGGTCCATGCTTAGCGCAGTGGCCAGTGCGTGGAAGGAGTCAACCCAAGATCCTGGAGACCGGGCGCAACTGATCGAGCGGGTAGTGCATAGTTTGGAAGAAACGTGGGAGCCCCACCAGTTAGATGAGATTGTTAGCAACGTAGCCGAAGAGATAGGATTGAAGGGGTTTGACGCAAAGGCATTTAGGTCCATCCACCTCGATACTTGGCGAGGGAATGCGCGATGCTTCATCGATAGAGACGCTGCCACCGAAGGTCTTCGTCGTAGCATTCGGAAGGCAATGGTGAATGCTTTCGGTGGTCCCGAATGATCTAATCTCTCCTACTGAGAGGGTGCAGACCCGATGTGCCGCCTGCCTCCGGCACGAGTACCGGAGGCAGGGGTATGCTACTAAATGGAGATCGGACACGAGGTAGGCCCTTGGCACCGTGAGCCTGATGCAGCTCCCCCTTCGTTAAGATTGCTCGTCCCATTCCATCTTCACCAGCCTAGCGTCAATCTTGGGACACGGTATCTGCGACGTCCCCCCCCAGTTTTTAGTAGCACGGTGAATTGGAGTTCAATCCCCAACGAGACGGAGATTGGACATGAAGAGGCGCTTTGACCAGACATTCGTCTGTTGAAAAGCCCGAAGAACAGATCATCGGCTTCCTGCGTGAGGCAGAGGCCGGCATGGCGGTGAAAGACCTATGCCGCCGACACGGGTTCAGTGAGGCGTCCTACTACCTATGGCGCAGCAAGTTCGGCGGCATGAGTGTGCCGGAGGCCAAGCGGCTCAAGGAGTTGGAGGTGTAAAATGCACGACTGAAGAAGCTGCTGTCCGAACAGTTGCTGAAAAAGGACGTCATCAAGGATGCCCTGCGAAAAAAGTGGTGAGCGTACCGGCGCGCAGTACGCTGGTGCGGCATTTGATGGGGCGAGGGTTGGCTTAGCGACGGGCATTGGCCGTCGTACGGATGAGCGTGAGCGCACTGCGCTACGTCCCGCACCCTGATCGCAATGTCGAACTGCGCGAGCGGGTCCTGGCGCTGGCACAGCGACACAGATGCTACGGCGTAGGGATGAACTACCTGAAGCTACGGCAGGAACAGTGGCTGGTGAACTATAAACGGGTAGAACGCCTGTATCGGGACGCCAAGCTGTAGGTGCTTTGGCGCAAGCGTAAGAGGGTGCTGCTGGGCGAGCGGCAACCGTTGCTTCGGCCGGAGGCAGTCAACCAGGTCTGGTCGATGGACTTTGTGTTCGATCGCAATGCCGAGGGGCGTGTGCTCAAGGCGCTGACCATTGTCGACGATGCTAGGCACGAGGCGGTGGCAATCGAGGTGGAGTGGACCATATCTGGCCACGGCGTGGCCCGGGTGCTGGCTCGGCTGGCACTAGGCCGAGGCCCGCCGCAGGTGATCCGGACCGACAACGGCAAGGAACTTTGCGGCAAGGCGATGGTGGCGTGGGCTCATGAGCGAGGTGTGCAGTTGCGCTTGATCCAGCCAGGCAAGCCAAATCAGAACGCCTACATCGAGAGCTTCAACGGCCGCCTACGCGACGAACGCCCCAACGAGCACTGGTTTGCCACACTGCTGCACGACCGCACCCACATCGAGTCCTGGCGGCGGGAATACAACGAGGAACGACCGAAAAAAATCTGGTTCTTCACCCAACTCCGGGGAAGGCCGCCCGGATCTTCAGGAAGAAGTACGCG
>NZ_JALJRW010000009.1:0-142861 GCF_024519465.1 Stenotrophomonas sp. Ste86
GTGCCGGCCGCTGGCCGGCAACCTCATGAACCTGCCAGCGCACGCTGCGTGCCGGCCGTTGGCCGGCACATGCTGTCAGGGGGCTTTTACGCCGGATGCGAGGGGCAGCCGACCAACGGTCGGCTCTACCGGTCTCTTCAGAACGGGTCGCTGCCCGGTCGCACTTCCACGCCCAACAACGAGCACAGCGCCAGCATCGCGTCGTCGTCGCGGCTGAGCGCCATCCAGCCGGCCAGGCCGTCGTTGCCGGTGTCCACGCTCCACAGCGAGTAGTTCTGCTCGCGCAGGCGGTCGTAGGCGGTGCCCATCAGCACCGAGGCATCCACCTTGGCGGCGAAATCCTCGTCATCCAGGTCGCCGCCCCAGTCCAGCTGCAGGTTCCAGCGCGCGGACAGCTCGTTGACCGCCGACATCAGCGCATCGGCATCCTCACGGTCCACCTCGAACCCGGACTGCCAGGCGATGGCGGCCATCAGCGGCGGCAGCCAGTCGGCTTCTTCGTCGATCTCCTCGCCTGCTTCCAGCACCGCCTCGCGCCAGCGGTTGAACTGCTGCAGGCCCAGCTCTTCGTCGCCCGGGTTGATCAGCACGAACAGGTTCCAGATCCGCGCCTCGAAATCGTCTTCGTCGAAATCGCGCTCTTCTTCTTCGAAGTCGAAATAATCGCTGTTGTCAGGCATGACCGGTATTCCTGTAGGCAGGCGGGCATTCTGCCGTGCAGTGGCGTTGGCAGGAAGCGAAATTCGGCCACGGGGCCGCCGCGGTTTATCCTGTACGTCTGGAAGATGGCCGTGGTGGCCATTACGACGCACTGACCATGAGCGATACCCCTCCCGATCACCTGGCGATCAACCCGACCAGTCCCTTCCATGATGGCCCCGCGCTGGAGCGTGGCGTCGGCATCCGTTTCAACGATGTCGAGCGCGACAACGTCGAAGAATATTCGGTCAGCGAAGGCTGGATCCGCGTACAGGCCGGCAAGGCCCGCGACCGCCGTGGCAACCCGATGACCATCAAGATCAAGGGCACCGTGGTGGCGTATTACCTGGACCAGAAGCCGGACGCCTGATCGACCGAACGGGGGTAGAGCCACCCCATGGGTGGCTGCTTTCCGGGCCGGGCGCAGGCCAGACCTTCGGCGTTGCGACAGCCACCCATGGGGTGGCTCTACCCGTCGGTCGGGCGCAGGCCGACATCGGGCATTGCGACAGCCACCCATGGGGTGGCTCTACCCTCCGGATTTATGGTTTACCCGCGCTGGCGGGTTTCCAGCAGGTCCAGGTTGCGGATCAGGCGGCGCGAGACCTCATCGGAGATCGTGCCGCGCCGGGTCAGCCGGAACAGTTCCTCGCGCTCGGCGGTGAGCCCGGCGCCGCGCAGCTGGCGGTAGCCTTCTTCCATCCGCCGCACCTTTTCCGGGTCCGCATCGGGTCCGTCGTCCTTCTCCAGGTTGCGCTGGTACAGCAGGCTCACCCGCGAGGCGGCGTCGTTGTACAGCTGCACGTTCTCGGTGGTCTGGTTCTGCACCAGTTGCTGGCGCATGCGTTCCACCCCGGCCAAGGCCGCCTTGGACGCCAGTCGCCGTGCCAGGTCCTCGGCCTTGCGCTCGCCCGAATCGGCCGGCAGCTCCAGGCCCTTGAGCAGGCGCGGCAGCGCCACGCTGGCCGCCACCAGCGAGAACAGGATCACCGCCGCCGCCAGGAAGATCACCAGGTCGCGCGCGGGGAACGCGCTGCCATCGGGCAGGAACAACGGCAGGGTGAGCACGCCGGCCAGGGTGATCGCACCGCGCACGCCGGCCACCGAGGTCGCCACGACGATGCGCCACGAGGTGCCTTGCCGTACTTCGCCGCGATGGCGGGCACGCAGGACGCTCCAGCGCAGCGACACCCACACCCAGGCCAGGCGCAGCACGATCAGCGTCAGGTTGATCACCACCACGTACACCAGCAACCACCACGCGCTGTGGTGGCCGCTCTCGCTGACGGTGGTGATCGCGCGATCGACGATGCCCGGCAGCTGCTCGCCGAGCAGCACGAACATGATGCCGTTGAAGCTGAACTGCAGCATCCCCCACACCGCCGCGCGCTGCACGCGCATGCTGCCGGAGACGCGACCGGTCAGCTCGACGTAGCTCATGGTGATGCCGGCGGCCACCGCCGCCAGGATGCCCGAGGCATTGGCTTCTTCAGCCAGCAGGTAGGCCGCGAACGGAATCAGCAGGTTGACCAGCAACGCCGCGCCCGGCTCTTCACCGAAACGCCGCCACAGCCAGCGCTGGAACGTCGATACCCCCAGGGTCACCGCCACGCCGATCGCCAGACCGGCCAGCGCCACCCACAGGAAGGTCAGCGAGGCGGTCGCCAGCGAGAAGCTGCCGGTCATCACCGCGGCCACCGCGAAGCGGAAACAGACCAGGCCGGACGCATCGTTCAACAACGACTCGCCTTCCAGGATGTGCATCAGGCGCTTGGGAATCGGCGCGCGCGAGGCGATTGAACCCACCGCCACCGGATCGGTCGGGGAAATGATCGCCGCCAGCGCGAAGGCCACCGCCAGCGGCATCACCGGGATCATCCAGTGGATCAGGAAGCCGGCGCCGACCACGGTGAACACCACCAGCCCGAGCGCCAGCTCCAGGATCACGCCCTTGTCGCGGAACAGGCCCTGCTTGGGAATACGCCAGCCGTCGAGGAACAGCAGCGGTGGCAGGAACAGCAGGAAGAACATTTCCGGTTCCAGCGCGTGGCCACGGTTGAACACCCCGGCGATCACCGCGCCCAGCCCGATCTGCACCAGTGGCAGTGGCAAGGACAACGGCAATACCCGGACCAGGTAGCCGCTGGCGACAACGGCCACCAGCATCGCCAGGACGACTTCAATGGTATGCATGTATTTTCCAGTGGACGGCGCGAGGGGGAGGCTGCGAGGCAGCCGGCGCCGGAAACTGCAAAAAAACTACCACACCCGTCCGCCGGAGCGAACGCCGACGCGGCCCAGGCTCAGTCGCTGGACAGCAGCTGACGCGCGCTCCAGGCAGTGACTTCGGCCTGCATTGCCGGCGTCAGCGCGTGATCGGCCGCGTAGCTGCGCAGTGCGTGCGCTACGCCCAGCGCCTGCAGACGCGCCGATGCAGCGGTAGCCAACGCGAACGGCAACGTGCGGTCATCGCGTCCGTGCAGGATCAGACCCTGCACGCCACGGTGGGCGATGTCGGCCGGGATGTGCGGTGCGATCTCCGGCAGGATGCGCCCGGACAGGATCGCAAACTGCCGCGCCACCTGCGGTGCCGTGAGCGCGATGCCTGCGCTCATGATCCCGCCCTGGCTGAAGCCGGCCACCAGCGTGTGCGCGGCATCGATGCCGAGCTGCGCCTGCTGGTCGCGCACGTACGCGATCAACAGACGACGGCTGGCCTCGGCCTGTGCGGGATCGATCACCGGCCCGTTCGCGCCGAACTGCACCGTGAACCAGCCGAAGGCATCCGCTGCGAACGCGAGCGGACCGCGTGGCAGCAGCACCTGCAAGCGTGGATCCAGCCCATGGGCCAGCGCCTGCAGTGATCGTTCATTGCTGCCCACGCCATGCAACAGCACCACCAGCCCCTGCGCCGGCCCCGTGGCCGCACGTACCACCGTATGCAGGCTGCTCACGCAGCCGCTTGGCCGTCGAAGCGATAGATGTCCATCGCCAGGAAACCGGCATCGATACCGGCATCGATGCGCTGCGCGCCCAGCACCTCGCCGCCGGCCGCGCCCATGGCCAAGTGCAGCGGCTGCAGGTGCTCGTCACTGGGGTGCGCCTGCACCGCATGCGGCGCGCGGGCGCGGTAATCCAGCAGCGCGGCACTGTCATTGGCCTCCAAGCGCTGTTCCACCCAGTCGATGAAGGGGCGCACGTACGGCGCTTCCTTGCCCTCGGCGTAGTTACCCCAGTCGTGCAGGTTGTGGGTGATGCTGCCCGAACCGATCACCAGCACACCCTGCTCGCGCAGCGGTGCCAGCGCGCGGCCCAGTGCGTACTGGTGGGTCGGCCCCAGCAGCGGCTGGATCGCCAGCGGTACCACCGGGATGTCCGCCTGCGGGTACAGGAAGCGCAGCGGCACCCACGCGCCGTGATCCAGGCCCCGGCGTGGATCTATCGCGGCAGGCAGGCCGGCAGCATCCAGCCGTGCGGCGATCTCGGCCGCCAGCGCCGGATCGCCCGGCGCCGGGTACTGCAGGTCGAACAGCGCCTGCGGGAAACCGCCGAAGTCGTGGATCGTCGGTGGCTGCGCATGCCCGCCCACCGCCGGCTGGTGGGTGAGCCAGTGCGCCGAGGCCATCACGATCGCGCGCGGACGCGGCAACTGCTTGGCCAGCGTCGCCAGGCGCTCGCCGACCAGACCGGGGTTGAGCGCGGTCATCGGCGAACCGTGGGAGATGTACAGCGAAGGCAGACGGGACATCACAGACTCCAGGAGAAGAACATCGATGCAGCCGCGCTCAGCGCGACACCAGCGTCCACTTGCCATCGCCGATGCAGAACAGCACCAGCAGTGCGAACGCCCAGAACGCCGGGTATTCCCAGCCACCGCCGGCATTGGCGAAGCTGAAACCGTTGGCGCCGTGCACGCTGACGATGGTGCCCAGCAGCAGCGGCACGCCTGCCAGCCCGACCCAGCGCGCGTAGATGCCGAGCAGCAGCGCGGCGGCCAGGGTGAGCTCCAGCGCGATGGTCAGGTAGCCGAGCGCACCGGGCAGGCCCAGCGAGGCGAAATAGGCCGCGGTGCCGGCCGGGGTGAACACCAGCAGCTTGGTCAGGCCGTGGACCAGGAACAGCGCCCCCAGGCCCCAGCGCAGCAGGCTGGCACCCAGCGGGGCAAGTGCGGAAACACGTACAGGGGACGGTTGCATGGGGCACCTCGCGGATTAGGATGGGGACAGGTTATTGCGCTCAGCCACAGCGATAAATACGATCAGACGACGCTGTTTATTACGGGAAATGAAACAATGGACACTCTCGAGGCGATGCGTGTGTTCGTGGCCGTGGTCGAGCGCAATGGCTTCAGCGCGGCGGCCCAGGCGCTGGACCTGTCCACGGCAGGGGTGACGCGGCAGATCGCGGCGCTGGAGAAGCGACTGTCCACCCGTTTGCTGAACCGCACCACCCGCCGGGTCAGCCCGACCAGCACCGGTGCGGCGTATTACGCGCAATGCGTGCAGCTGCTGGCGCAGTTCGACGCGCTGGAGGCCGGGATAGGCGCGCAGGCGCTGGAGCCGTCCGGGCTGCTGCGGGTCAACGCGCCGGTGAGCTACGGCATCGCCCGGCTGGGCCCGCTGCTGGCCGGCTACCGCGCCCGCTACCCGCAGGTGCAGCTAGAACTGTCGCTGTCCGACCGCCTGGTGGACATGGTCGAAGAAGGCTACGACGTGGCCCTGCGCATCACCCGCCAGCCGAGTCCGGCGCTGATCGCTCGCAAGCTGGCCGATACCCACATCACCCTGTGCGCGGCACCGGCCTACCTGGACGCGCATGGCCGCCCGCAGCAGCCCGAGGACCTGGCCGAGCACGAATGCCTGGGCTACAGCTACTGGGGCGGCGGCGACAGCTGGCCATTGCGCGGGCCGCGCGGCGACGTTTCCGTGGCGGTGCGCGGCGGCCTGCGCGCCAACAATGGCGATGTCCTGCGCGAAGCGGCGCTGGCCGGGATGGGCATCATCCTGCAGCCGGATTTCCTGGTCGGCGACGCCCTGGCTGACGGTCGCCTTGAACGCTTGCTGCCGGAGTGGGACGTCGCCCCGATCGGTATCTACGCGGTGTACACCAGCCGCAACCACCTTGCTCCGAAGGTGCGCAGCTTCATTGATTACCTGGTGGAAGCGTTGGGCTGAGGGTGCGCGCCTGGGTGCGTTGATCTATGCAAACAGCAGCGCTTCTGTTTTCCGGAAGGCGGGGCCCGGGTAGGGCTCGACGGGACACGCCGTGGACCCATCCATGGGGGCTCGTACACGGCATCCATGCCGTGCACGGTCCCGTCGAGCCCTACCCGGCCCCCCTCTGGACGGATAGCGGCGTGCGGTTGGGCCAGCAAAGAGAAGCACCGCCGCAGCTATCGCTGTTGATCCTCCCTCCGCAGCGTGCAGCCCGCTGTGCGGAGGGCGCCGGGAAAGGCGCCGCTTTTTGCCGTCAGCGCTACAGCGCGTCGACGGTATCCAGCCGGGCGATCACCTCGGCCAGCGGCGACGGCCGTCCCAGCAGGTAGCCCTGAACCTGATCGCACCCATGCGCCGCCAGCCACTGGTGCTGGCCCGGCGTCTCCACGCCCTCGGCGATCACCGTCAGCCCCATGCTGTGCCCCAGCGACAACAGCGCACGGCAGATGGACGCATTGCGCGGATTGGTTTCCACGTCCGCCACGAAACTGCGGTCGATCTTCAGGATGTCCAACGGCAGGTGCTGCAGATAGGACATGTTCGAATAGCCTGTGCCGAAATCATCCAGCGAAATGCAGATCCCCTGCTCATGCAGCCGCTGCATCGTCTGCTTGGCCTGGGCCGGCTTGCGCATCAGGCTGCTCTCGGTCAGCTCCACCTGCAGCGCCCCGCGCTCCAGCCCGAACTCCTGGCTGGCGCGCGCGAACTCGGCCACCAGATCGCTGTTGAAGAACTGCACCGCCGATACATTCACCGCGATAGGCAACGGCTTGCCCGCATCGGCCAACTGCCGCTGCGCCGCCGCCGCCGCCCGGATCACCCAGCGTCCCAGCGCCAGGATCAGCCCGGTGTCCTCGCACAGCTGGATGAACTCGCCCGGCGGAATGAAACTGCCGTCGGCCTGCGGCCAGCGAAGCAAGGCCTCCAGCGCGGCCGGCGTGCCATCGCTGGCATGGCAGATCGGCTGGAAATACAGCTGGAACTCGGTGTCGATGGCGCTGTGGATGCGACCGGCCAGGCGCAGTCGCTCGGCCAGGCGCGAGGTCACCGTGTTGTCGAACCACGCAATCACGCTGCCCTCGTCGCGCGCGGCATGCGCGGCCTGCGCCGCCATCCCGATCACCTGTTCGGCCGGCACGTTGTCGCCATCGAACTTCACCGCCACACCGATACGCGGCTCGAACTGATGCAACCAATCCTGCCCGCGCACCGGCTCGGACACGGTCTGCACCAGCGTGTCCAGCGCGGTCTGGCGCTCGTGGTCGTCGCGGATGGCGAAGATGAAATCCTCCGCCGGCTGGAACGCCAGCAGTCCGTAGCGCGTGCCCAGCCCGCCCAGGCGTTTGGCCATGGCCTGCAGCACCACCTCGCCCACCTCGCGGCCGAGCGTATCGGCGACCAGCTGCAGGCCACGGAACTGCACGTAGGCGATCGTGTAGCTACCGCCCTCCTCGTCCAGCTGCGCGGCCAGCGCGCGGGTGTTGAGCAGGCCCGTGGCCGGGTTATGGGTGGCGTGGTAGGCCAGGTCGCGCTCGTAGGCCAGCCGCTCGCTGATGTCCTCGGCCAGCACCAGGCAGGCCTGGCGGCCATCGAAATCCAGCCGCGACAGGTGCGCGCGCACTTCGAACAGCGTGCCGTCCTTGCGCCGGTGCATGCGTATCTGGGCGTCCTGCGGGTCGCCCAGCGTGGCCCGCGAAATCGCGCCACGGATCTCATCCCAGCCTTCGCGCGGGCGGATGTCGAGGATGCTCATCGACAGGAATTCATCGCGGCTGTAGCCGTACTGCTGCACCGCCGCTTCGTTGACTTCCATGAAGCGCAGCGTGTCCGGGTCGAACACCCAGAACGGCGCCGGGTTGCGGTCGAACAGCAGGCGGAACTGGCGCTCGGCCTGCTGCACCCGCGCCAGCGCCTGCACCCGCTCGCTGACATCGGTCAGCGCGCCGATCATGCGCCGTTGCCGGTCCACCACCGCCACCCGCTGGCCGCGCGCCGACACCCAGCGCGTGGCGCCACCGGGCAACACCACCCGGAACATTTCATCGAGCACGCCATTGCCGGCGAAGGCCGCATCGAAGGCCTGCTGCATGCGCTCGGCATCCTCGCGGTGCACCCGCGCGAAGAAGGCCGCCACCGGCAGGCTCTCGATATCGATGCCGAAGATCTCGCGCGCCAACGGCGACCAACGCAGCAGCGAGGCATCCTCATCGACATACCAGGTGCAGACCTTGCCGACCTGATGGGCCATCAGCAGTTCGGCATGGCCGGTGCGCAGTTCCTCGGTCAGCGCGTCCTGGCTGCGGGTGGCGCGGCGCAGGCTGACATACACCAGCGCGAACATGCCCCAATACAGCAGGTACAGCGCCACCGAGGCCTGCACGTAGGGCCACCACGGCGCGAGCACGTCATCGCGTCCCAGCCCGGCATACACCGCGATCGGGTACTGGCCCAGCGTGGTCAGCGTGGAAATGCGCTCGATGTTGTCGATGCTGCTGGTCTCGATGCCCAGCGGAGTGACCGCATCGCGGCGCAGCATCTCGCGCCTGCCCAGGCTGAAGCGCTGCCCGGTCAGCCCCACGGCGTCCGGACTGCGCGCCAGCACGTAGCCCTGCGCGTCGGTGATCGAGATGACGCCGTGCTCGCCGGTATCCAGCCCGCCGATGATCGACTGCAGCTCGCTGGTGTGCAGCCGGCTCAACAGCCAGCGGTCATCGCCCATGCGCAGTGCCAGCGGCAACACCCAACGCTGTGCGTTGCGTTGCTGCGGCGGGCCCATGTACAGGCGGCTCTCGCTGCCGCGATTGGCGTCGGTAACCCACAGCGGCAGGTACAGGTCGCCACTGCCGCTGGTCAGTGCGCGGCCGTACTGGTCCACCACCACGATGCTGTCCAGTTCGGCGTGGCGCTGCAGCACGCCGCTGATCGCATCATCAAGCAGGTCAGGCGCCTGCGCCGGCACCCGCTCGAACAGCAGCGCGCCGTCCTCGGCGATGCCCAGCATGGCCCGTTCCAGATTGCGCAGTTCCAACCGCAGCAGGCGCTGCGAACCGGCGGCGAGCGCCGAGCTCTGGCGCTGCGCAGCTTCCTGGCGGCGCTGGTAATCGTTGCCCAGCATCGCCGTCAGGCCCACGGCGAGCAGCACGCCCAGGCCGACGCCCAGCCACACGATCGTGCGCAGTGGACGCGCCAATGCGTGGTTCAACGCGGGCATCGACGACCTCTCCCGCAGCGATGGGCTGACTTCATGCGTAACGCTTCCTGGTTTCCCCAAACCTGAGCGGCCGAAGCCTGGGAATCTTGACCGCTCCGTTAAGCGGTCCGACGCCTTGACACGCAGCATGCACCAGCGCGTGCGGCACGGGAAGGCCCGGATGTGCCGGATCGGGCCGTTCACGTTGACAAAGCCAAGGCGCGCCCCAACCGCCGGATGCAACGGCCGGGGCCGGCGCAACCAGCCCGGGCCGGGGAGATTAGACTTGGGGTTTCCTCCGTTGCCTGAGACGTCCATGCCCACGCTGCGCCGCCCCACCCTGATGCTCGCCATTGCCGCCAGCCTGTCGCTGGGCCTGAGCGCCTGCGACCGCGACGCGGCCGCCCCTGCCGCCACCGCGCCGGACACCGCCGCCACCGCCGCACCGGCCGCGCCCAAGCCGCAGCTGGGCAGCTTCGGCTTCGATGCCGCCGGCATGGACCGCAGCGTCGCCGCCGGCGATGACTTCTTCGGCTTCGCCAACGGCACCTGGGTGAAGAACACCGAGATTCCCGCCGACCGCTCCAGCTACGGCAGCTTCAATGTCATCTCCGAGAAAACCCTGGCCGATACCCGCGCCATCCTCGAAGGAGCCGCTGCCGATACCAAGGCCAGCGGCGAGACCAAGCTGATCGGCGACTACTACGCCGCGTTCATGGATGAGGCCGGCATCGAATCGCGCGGCGTGGCGGCGGTGAAGCCGGAGTTGGACGCGATCGGCGGCATCGCCGACAAGGCCGCGCTGGCCACCACCCTGGGCGGCACCCTGCGCGCCGACGTGGACCTGCTGAATGCGACCAACTTCTACACCGACCGCCTGTTCGGGGTGTGGGTGTCGGTGGACCTGCTGCAGCCGGACCGCAACGCGCCCTACCTGGTGCAGGGCGGCCTGGGCTTGCCGGACCGCGATTTCTACCTGCAGGGCGGCCGCATGGCCGAGTTGCGCAAACAGTACCAGACCTATATCGCGCAGATGCTGCAGCTGGCCAGCGTCGCCGATCCGGCGGCCAAGGCGCAGCGCATCCTGGCGCTGGAGACCAAAATCGCCCAGGCCCATGCCTCCCAGGAAGACACCAACGACGTGGCCAAGGGCGCCAACGCCTGGAAGCAGGCCGACCTGAGCGCGAAGGCGCCGGGCATGGACTGGCCGGCCTTCCTGGCCGGGGCCAAGCTGGATGCGCAGCAGGACTTCATTGTGTGGCAGCCCAAGGCCGTGGCCGGCATTTCGCGCCTGGTGGCCACCGAGCCGCTGGACGTGTGGAAGGACTACCTGGCGTTCCACGCGCTGGACCGCGCCGCGCCGTACCTGCCCAAGGCCTTCGCCGACGCGCGCTTCGCCTTCCACGGCACCACCCTCAACGGCACGCCGCAGCAGAGCGAGCGCTGGAAGCGTGCGGTGGACGACAGCAACCACGCCGTCGGCGAGGCGATCGGCAAACTGTACGTGGAGCGTCACTTCGACCCGGCCACCAAGGCACGTGCCGATGAAATGGCCAAGAACATCATCGCCGCGTTCGCCAAGCGCATCGATGCGCTGGACTGGATGTCGCCGCAGACCAAGGCGCACGCCAAGGCCAAGGTGGCCGGGCTGACCGTCGGCATGGGCTACCCGGACACGTGGCGCGACTACACCGGCCTTGAAATCAAGCGCGACGACGCGCTGGGCAATGCGGCACGCGCCGAGCAGTTCGAATACCAGCGCAACATCGCCAAGCTCGGCAAGCCGGTGGACCACAGCGAGTGGGCGATGCTGCCGCAGACGATCAACGCGATGAACGTGCCACTGGAGAACCGGCTGGTGTTCCCGGCCGCGATCCTGCAGCCGCCGTTCTTCGACGGTGCGGCCGACGATGCGGTCAACTACGGTGCGATCGGTGCGGTGATCGGCCACGAGATCAGCCACGGGTTCGACAATGCCGGTGCGCTGTTCGATGAGACCGGCAAGCTGCACAACTGGTGGACGCCGGACGATCTGAAGAAGTTCAACGCGGCCGGCGATGCGCTGGCGGCGCAGTTCAGCAGCTACCAGCCCTTCCCGGGCGTGTCGGTGAACGGGCGTCTGACGCTGGGCGAGAACATCGCCGACGTAGCCGGTCTGGCCACGGCCTACGATGCGTACCAGTTGTCGCTGCAGGGCAAGCCGGGGCAGACTGTGGAAGGCTTCACCCCCGATCAGCGCTTCTTCCTGGGCTTCGCGCAGGCCTGGCGCAGCAAGGCGCGCGAGCAGGCGTTGCGCAATTCGCTGCTGACCAACGTGCACGCACCGGGCCAGTTCCGCGCGCTGACGGTGCGCAACCTGGACGCGTGGTACCCGGCCTTCGAGGTGAAGGAAGGCCAGAAGCTGTACCTGGCACCGGACAAGCGGGTCAAAGTGTGGTGATGGGTTTTATCGCGTTGCGATGAAATGCAGGGAAACGGGCGCTTCGGCGCCCGTTTTTTTTGTCTTCCTGCTGCAGCGTTCTGCATTGAAGAGCAGAAGCCAGATCAATAGCAGAGGGTGTGCGCTTCTACTGGCTTGGGCGGGTACGGGCGGAAGTGTGCCGTTGCGCACCGAAACAGCCGAGGGAAAATCGCCGCGCAGGCCCGCATCGGACCGTGATTCTTGAAGTGCGCCTCTTCGCTTCTTTGCCCCGCGCTTCTTTGCTCTGTGTCTGTGCCCTTCGCTTTGTGCCTTCAAGTCTTGCCCATGGCCACCAGCCAACTGTCGAGGGTGGGGGTGTGTGGGTTCGCGGGACCCTCAAGCCGCATGGATGCGGCTTGGGAGCCTACACGGACGTACTTGCGGCGTGTCCCGCCAATCTACCCACGCCAGGCAAAACCATCACACCCGCAGCGCCGAGCCTCCAGCTCCGGTTCCGGCTCCCGCTCCGGCTCCAGCTCCCGATCCCCCTCTTCCCAGCACCACATCCCCCCACCCAGTACACTCCCCGCCCGCTCCCCGCTTTTCGTTGCCTGCCCGATGACCGACCCGATCCGACTCGACAAACGCCTCACCAGCCTGATCGGCTGCTCCCGTGGCGACGCCCAGCGCTACATCGAAGGCGGCTGGGTGACCGTGGACGGCAAGGTAGTCGAACAACCCCAGACCCTGGTCACCGACGAAACCATCGTCCTGCGCGAAAACGCCGAGGCCACCCGCACCGAAACCGTCAGCATGCTGCTGCACAAGCCCGCCGGCATGCGCGCCGACGAACTCAGCGCCCTGGTCACCCCCGACAGCCGCAGCGACCTCGATGCCACCGGCGTCACCCTCCTGCAGCGCCATTTCCACGCCCTGCAGCTGGTCATGCCGCTGGCCGACGAAGACAGCGGCCTGGTCGTGGTCAGCCAGGACGGCCGCGTCGTCTCGCACCTCAAGGATCGCGGCGCCACGCTCGAACAGGAATACCTGGTCGAAGTCAGCGGCGAACTGGTTCCGTACGGCATGAAGCGCCTCGCCCACGGCCTGAGCTTCCGCAACTGGCCACTGCCCCCCTGCAAGGTCAGCTGGCAGAACGAAACCCGCCTGCGTTTCGCCATCAAACCGGTACAACCGGGCCAGCTGCGCGATATGTGCCGCCAGGTCGGGTTGGAGGTGATCAGCGTCCGGCGCCTGCGCATCGGCCGCGTCGCCATGGGCAAACTCGCCCCGGGCCAGTGGCGCTACCTGGCGCCGGACGAACGCTTCTGAGCCGTATCGCGCGGCCCTGCACTCGCAGTGCACGCCGCGCCCGCTTAGCATCGGCGCATGACTGAAAAAAAGCCGCTCTGGCGCCGGATGCTGCGCTGGCTGGGAATCGTACTGGCCGTGCTGGTGCTGCTGGTGCTCAGTGGTCTGCTGCTCGCCGACCATCTCACCCCCAAGGCGATGGGCCCGCACAGCACCGTGCTGCCGCCGCAGCCCGGCCAGACCGCCATCGATCGCGAACTGGTACGGCTGCAGGCCGAGCATCCCGGCCAGTCCGGCGTGGCCTTCCTGGCCGATGGCCTGGACGCCTTTGCCGCCCGCGCGGTGATCACCCGCCACGCCGGGCGCAGCCTGGATCTGCAGTACTACATCTGGCACGACGACATGGTCGGGCACCTGATGGCGCAGGAGCTGTACCAGGCCGCAGAACGCGGCGTGCGCGTGCGCATCCTGCTTGATGACATGAACGCGCAGGACAAGGATGCGCTGATGATGGCGCTCGATCGGCACCCCAACATCGAAATCCGCCTGTACAACCCGTTCCGCAACCGCAACGGCCTGTGGCGGCTGGTGGAGATGGTGCAGCGCTTCTTCAGCGTCAACCATCGCATGCACAACAAGTCCTGGATCGCCGATGGCCGGGTCGCGATCGTCGGCGGCCGCAACATTGGTGAGGAGTACTTCAGCGCGCGTGCGGATGTGAACTTCCGCGACCTCGACCTGCTCGTCGCCGGCAAGGCCGTGTCCCAGGCCAATGACATCTTCGATGCGTACTGGAACAGCGAGACCGCGGTGCCGATCGCTGCGCTGGCGTTCTACACCCCGGCGCAGCTGCGCCTGCTGGTGCGCGAATCCGCGCACGAGGCCAAGCTCACCGCCGCGCAGCCCTACCTGCGCCGGGTCGAGCAATCGCAGTCTGCGCACTCCTACTACCGCGATACGGTGGACCTGCACTGGTCGACGACGGTGGAGATCGCCTCCGATCCACCGATGAAGCATCGCCGCGACGACCAGGCCAACTGGCTGGTCACCCGGCTGGTGCGCGAACTGCAGGCCACCGAGCACAAGGCGTTGCTGATTTCGCCCTATTTCGTACCGGGTGAGGAAGGTACCGAAGGCATGGCCGCGATGGTCCAGCGTGGGGCAACGGTCGGGGTGGTGACCAACTCGCTGGCTGCCAACGACGTGGCCGCCGTGCATGGCGGATATATGCACTATCGCGCGCCACTGCTGCGTAGCGGCGTGCACCTGTACGAGCTCAAGGCGCACACCCCTGCCGGCAACGGCGGGCTGTTCGGCAGCAGCGGCGCCAGCCTGCACACCAAGGCGTTCATGCTCGATGATCGGCGCGGCTTCGTCGGCTCGTTCAACCTGGACCCGCGCTCGGCGTATCTCAACACCGAGATGGGCGTGCTGTTCGACGATGCGGTGCTCGCCGCGCAGCTGCGCGCAGAATACCTGCGCCTGGCCGATCCGAAGCAGAGTTACTGGGTGACCCTGGATGCGCAGGACCGGGTGCGTTGGCTGGACCGTGCCGCACAACCGCCGGTGCTGCTCGACCACGAACCGGACACCTCGTTATGGCTGCGCGCAAGTGCGCGGGCGATCAGCTGGTTGCCGTTGGAATCACAGCTGTAAGCGGGCGCTGAACGGTGGCCACGCATGGCGTGGCGCTTACACCCGCACTCCGTCAATCCATCAGCAACACCGCCGGTAGTGCCACGCCATGCGTGGCAAGCGCTGGCTCCGGGCAGCAGGGCCATGCGCGCCCGGCACCCCTCACCGACTGCACGGCTCAGACCTCGATCGGCTCATCAACGTCCAGCGTCTCCACCGCGCGCCCGTGCAGACGCCGCCAGATCCACTGCAGCGCGTGCGCCGGGGTGGCGTGCTGCTGCTCCAGGATCGCCAGCGCCTGGGCCTGGCCGATGCTGCCGTGCCGGCACAGCAGGCTGGCCGCCGCCGCCGCCCGTGCGAAGCGCAGGCTGGCCGACAACCCCGCCTGCGCATCGTCACCGCCGCGCAGCAACGTTTCATGCACCGAAGGCGGCAATTCCCAGGCCGCCGCGATGCGGCTGGCCACCGGCAGGGTCCAGGCATCCAGCAACTGCGCGGCCAGCGCGCGCGAGGGTGCCGCCCCGTCCTGCCCTGCGCAGGCATCGAGCAGATGGCGCATCACCAGCGCGGCCCCCAGCCCCTGGGTCAGGCCCAGCCACTGCGCGGCGAACGCATCTTCGTGGGTCACCAGCCGCGCGTGATCGGCGGCCGCGCGCGAGGCCAGCAGCGCATGCTCCCAGATCACCGTGCCGAACTGAGGGAAGGCCTCGCAGTGCAGCTGCATCACCGGCTGCACCAGCACCGCGCTGATGATCTGGCGGATGCCCTCGGTCCCCACCAACGTCACCGCCCGCTGCAGGCTGTCCACCGGCTTGGCCTGCAGGCGATAGACGGGGCTGTTGGCGATGCGCAGCAGGTTGCCGGTCAACACCGGGTCCTGCCCGATGATGGCGGCCATCGCGCGCGCCGACGCATCGTCGTCGTTGACCGTCTGGATCAGCTGCGGCAACAGTTGCGGGCGCCGCGGCAGATGCCGGGCCGACCAGTCGCGCTGTTCCAGGGCGGCCACCACCGCCGCATGCAGCGCCGGATCGCCCGGCCCGGGCGTCGCATCCGCGTCACCGCTGCGCGAGACCAGGGCCAGCGCATGCAGCCCCGACTGCAGCAGCGCCGTCGCCGGCACCTCGCCGCGCCCCGGCGACGCCGCCGAGGCGTTCCCCGAGCGGTCACCCGTTGCGGTCAGCCACTCAGTGCCGGTTTCCGGACAGCGCGCGGCACGCCAGCGCACGATGCCCAGCGCAAGCGCACCGGCGCCCAACAGCCCTGCCCCCATCATCACGAGCATGCTCATCCGTGCCGCCGTCCTGGCCGATACCGTCTCTGTATTGTCGCCACTGCACCCACGTCGTCCGTCCTGGCATTGCTGGTACTGCGCACCGTTGCCACGGCATCGGCCTGATCTTCAGCAACTTTAATGACCTGCCCCACCGACGCCTGGGTCGACGCCTGTCAGCGGCCCATCCTGAACCCTGACAACACCCTCCGTCGGAATGCTCTAGAATGGCGCCGCGCGACCCGTCACCCGATCAGACGAAGTCGCTTTTTTTGTTTTGCAACCCACCTTTTGCTGGTTCGTTCGCCGCCGTTCGCCACCGTTCGCACCATCGGAGTCGCCATGTTATTTGAAACCCTCGAAACTTCCGGTCACGAACAAGTGGTGTTCTGCCACAACCGCGATGCCGGCCTGAGGGCGATCATCGCCATCCACAACACCACCCTGGGCCCGGCCCTGGGCGGCGTGCGCATGCGCCCTTACGCCAGCACCGACGATGCACTGGCCGACGCGCTGCGCCTGAGCCGCACCATGACCTACAAGAACGCCCTGGCCGGGTTGAACGTGGGCGGTGGCAAGGCGGTGATCATCGGCGACCCGCGCCAGGACAAGAGCGAGGTGCTGTTCCGCGCGTTCGGGCGTTATGTCGATTCGCTGGGCGGTCGCTACATCACCGCCGAGGACGTCGGCACCGACGTCAACGACATGGAAAACATCTACCTGGAGAGCGAGTTCGTCACCGGCGTACACCAGGTCCATGGCGGCTCGGGCGACCCTGCGCCGTTCACGGCCTATGGCGCCTTGCAGGCGCTGATGGCGTCGATGCAGCACAAGCTGGGGCACGAAGAAGTCGGCAAGGCCAGCATCGCCGTGCAGGGCCTGGGCCACATCGGCATGGAACTGGTGAAGCTGCTGCGCGATCGCGGCGCCAAGCTGTTCGTCACCGATCTGAACAGCGCACTGGTCGACCGCGCGGTCACCGAGTACGGTGCCGAGGCGGTCAAGCCGGACGACATCTACGACGTCAACGCCGATGTGTTCGCGCCCTGCGCGCTGGAGGGCGCGATCAACCCGCAGACGCTTCCGCGGTTGAAGTGCCGGATCGTCTGCGGCACCGCCAACAACCAGCTGTCCAGCCTGGAAGTAGGCGATGAACTGCATGCGCGCGGCATCCTCTATGCCCCTGACTATGCGGTCAACGCCGGCGGCGTGATGAACGTTTCGCTGGAGATCGACGGCTACAACCGCGAGCGCGCCATGCGCCTGATCCGCAGTATCTACCACAACCTTGGCAGGATCTTCGCGCTGTCCCAGAGCGAGAACATCGCCCCACAGCGCGCGGCCGACCAGATCGCCGAAACGCGCATCCAGTCGATCGGCAAGCTGAAGATGCCGCTGGGTCGCACCCGGCCGCGACTGGGGACGCTGCGCGGCAACTGATCGCGCGCGACAGCGACACCCATGAAGAAGGGCGCGATGCAATCGCGCCCTTCTTCATGTGAGACAACCGCGTGCAGGCCCGTGTTGGCACCGGCACGCGGTGGGTCAGAACGCTGCCGTGTAGCGCAGCGCGACCTGGCTCAGGTCGCCGCGCGGCCCGAAGCGCTGGTCGTAGCCGAACGACACGCGGGTGTTGCGGCTCAGCCAGGATTCGACCGACAGCCCGAACAGACCGCCCGAGCGCGCCGGCTGCAGGCCGGCCAGCGGCGCCCAGGCGTCCACGCCGACGAAGCTGGCATCCTGGGTCAGGCCATCACTGGACAGCAACTGCTGCCATTCGGCATAACCGCGCAGCGACCAGCTGCCCCACTGGCGTTCGGCGCGGACGCCGGCCAGTGCCTGGCTGCGCGTGCTCAGGTTGCCTTCGGTCCGCAGGCCGAAGCCCAGGCCCCCCTGCTCGGTGAAGCGGTCGCTGTCCACGCGCGAGTAATCCGCGCCAAGGTATGGCGTCAGCGACGCACGGTCTCCGCCAAAGCGATAGCCGGTTTCCACGCTGGCCGCACTGAAGCTGCCGCCATAACGGGCGTTGACCCCGTACTGACCGGCCCCCAGCAGCAGTTGGCGATCGATTTCGCGATTGAACTGACCGGCACCCACCTGGCCCAGCGCGTAGGCGCGGCCGGCGTTCCAACCGGCGTACAGCTGCGCCTGCGACTGGCGATCGCGGCCACGATCACTGCCCCAGTCGCGGCTGTTGTGGGTGCGGGTTTCACCGAAGGCAAAGCCCATCACGCCATTGCTGACCAGCGCCATGTCCTGGCCCATCATCCAGCCGCGGGTATCGGCGCCACTGGCCGAGAAGCTGCCCTGCCCGACTTCGCCCAGCTGGCTCTGCCAGGCGCCACGCAGGCGCGGCGCGCCCTGCACCTGGCCGAAGCGCGCCGACAATGCACGTCGGTTGAGATCGATGCTGTCGAACGTGGCGGCCGTGGCCAGCGCGTGGGCGGTGCCGGACAGGCTGTCCAGGCTGGCCTGCAGCGCCTGGTCGCCCTGCACGCGCTGCAGTTCGCCTGCGCCGTCGGCGAAGGCGCTGCCGGCCAGACCGCCACCGTCGAGCACTTCGAAGGCCGACTCCACCCGGGCCGCCGACGCCAATGCGGTGCCGCCCAGGCCGGCGTTGAGGCTCGCCGAGGTGACACTGATCCGGTCGGTGGTCAGGGTGACATCGTTGCTCGCATGGGTCAGCGACATCTGCAGCAGCGTCGTGGACTGGCTGAGATTGTGGGTGACGCCCGCAAAGGTGCCAATGACGCCCTGGTCGGCATGCAGCACGCGCTGCGTACGACCATCCTGCGGCACATAGCCACTGAGGATGGCATCGACGTAGACATTGCCCGCCAGCGTGGCGGTACCGGTGATGTTGAGCGGATTTGAACCCAGCGCAATCATCAGCTGGCCCGTGGAGCGCTGTACGTAGTTGCCTTCGATGGTGGCGGTGACATTGGCTTCGCGCACGATCACCGACGCGCCGTTGTCGACGTTGCCCTTGACCCGTGCGTTGCCTGACAGGAACTGCAGCGCCGCCAGATTGGGGCTGCCGCTCTGCGCGACGACCACCACGTTGGACGTGATCGAGCCACCATCGCGCAACGCCACCGTTCCCCGCTCGATACGCGTATCCCCGGTGTAGGTGTTGGTGCCCGACAGGCCCAGCGCACCGGCGCCCTGCTTGATCAACCCACCGCTGCCGGTGATGTTGTTGCTCCACACCGAGTTGAGCCCGGTCTGGCTGACATCCACGGTGGTGTTGCCCCAGTCGAATCGCCCCGGCCCGTTGATCGCCTTGGCGATGTTGAGCAGGCCGTAACCGAAGGTGCTGTCCACGCCCGCCGCACCCAGATCGGTGGCGGTGCCCAGCAGCGTCTGGCGGACCAGGTCGTTGCTGAAATACGGGTACTTCTGCCACACCAGCGCAGCGGCGCCGGACACCAGCGGCGCGGCGAAGGACGTGCCGTAATTCCACAGGTATTTCGGGGTGCCGGTGGTGTAGGCCGGGTCCACGTAGACCGCCGCACCGGGCGCGGCCAGGCAGTAGCGTGCGGCCACGCCGCAGGCGTTGGCGTAGGACGCCAGCTTGCTCGCGTCGGTCGAATCCACCGCGGTCACGCTCAGCCAGCCGCGTTCCAGGTCGGCCGCCGGCAGCGTGCCGGCCGGGCCGGGCTGGCTCGGCAGCGCGGCCATGCTGGACGGATTGGGCTTGCTTTCGTTGCCGGTGGCGAACACCACCAGCCCGCCGTTGCCCAGGATGAAGGGCCGGTATTCCTGTGCGATCGGCGCGGTCGCGGACGTGTTGGTCCAGTACAGACCGCCCCAGGAGTTGTTCATCACCTTCACGCCTTGGGTGATGAGGTCCTGATGGACCCCGGCCAGGCCCAGCGCGCCGTTCACTTCGTTGCCGTTGCCGCTGCCGTCATCGGTCGGGCGGGTGTCGGCGATGATCCGCGCCGAGACGATCTGCGCGCCCGGCGCGATGCCGCCCTGCCAGGAACCCACCGCCTTGCCCGCAGCCAGTTCGGCTACGGCGGTGCCATGGCCGACCACGTCATCGATGTTGAGGTTGTTGGTGCGCGAATCGACATAGCTGTAGTTGGCCAGCACCCGCCCGGCCAGCGCCGGATGGTTGCGCATGACGCCCGAATCGACCACGCCGATGCGCACGCCCGTACCATCGAGCCCGGCAGTGCGCGCGGCGCCGGCCTGGGTGATGGTCAGATGCGCGTCGAACGCAGGCTCAAGCGGCTTGGGCGGCGGCGGCGGGGTGGTCGGTGGTGGCGTGGTCGGCGGCGGTGTTGTCGGTGGTGGGTCGATCCGCACGTTGTTGCCACCGCCACCGCCACCGCAGGCGCCCAGCGCCGCAGCCATCGCGGTGACCAGCAGAGACCGCCCCAATACTGCCTTGTTCATCCTTGCATCCCCATTGACGTGTGAAATCTCCCGCCCGGTCGGTCCTCCTGGACCTGACCGGCGGCAAGTGCCATGCCTGCGTAGCCGGCCGGTGCTGCGCAGTGTGCCGGGAAAACACGGCACCGCCAATGGCGTACGTCCCACTCTGGCCTGCGCCCGCGCGGCGCTGGCCAGCCGACCCCGGTGGTAAAGCGCGACCCCCTATACTGGGCCACCCCACGCAGTCTGCCGGGAAGCGCCCCGGGTCCTGATGCCCGCGCTCCCATTTCGCATATCGCTCACGCACCAACGAGATTGCCATGTCCAACATCGTCATCGCCGCTGCCAAACGCACCGCCATCGGTTCCTTCCTGGGCCAGTTCAACGGCGTGCCCACCCCTACCCTGGGCGCCACCGCGATTGCCGCGGCGCTGCAGCAGTCCGGGGTACCGGCCGCGGATGTTTCTGAAGTGATCATGGGCTGCGTACTGCCGGCCAACCTGGGCCAGGCGCCGGCCCGCCAGGCCGCGATCGCCGCCGGTATCCCGGTCTCCACCGGCGCCACCACGCTCAACAAGGTGTGCGGTTCGGGCATGAAGGCGATCATGCTCGGGCATGACCTGATCAAGGCCGGCTCGGCCAGCATCGTGGTGGCCGGCGGCATGGAGTCGATGTCCAATGCCCCGCACCTGATCCCCAACTCGCGCACCGGCACCCGCTTCGGCAATTTCCAGGCGATCGACCACATGGCCCACGATGGTCTGGTCAACGCCTACGACGGAAAGGCCATGGGCGAGTTCGCCGAATGTGCGGTGGACAAATACCAGGTCAGCCGCGAGGACCAGGATGCCTTCGCGATCGAATCTGTGCGCCGTGCGCAGGCCGCGCAGGCCAGCGGCGCGTTCGCCGATGAAATCGTCGCGGTGACGGTGACCACCCGCAAGGGCGAGGTCGCCTTCGACCAGGACGAGCAGCCGGGCCGCTCGGATATCGCCAAGATCCCGACCCTGCGCCCGGCCTTCAAGAAGGACGGCACGGTCACCGCCGCCAGCTCGTCGAGCATCTCCGACGGCGCTGCGGCCGTGGTGCTGCTGACCGAAGAAGACGCCCACGCGCGTGGCGTGCAGCCGCTGGCCCGGATCGTCGGCCATGCCACCCATTCGCAGGCGCCGGAGTGGTTCACCACCGCCCCGATCGGTGCGATCCAGAAACTGCTGGAAAAAACCGGCTGGACCCTGGACCAGGTCGACCTGTTCGAGATCAACGAGGCCTTTGCCGTGGTGGCCATGGCGCCAATCCGCGAACTGGGCATCCCGCACGCGAAGGTCAACGTCAACGGCGGCGCCTGCGCACTGGGCCATCCGATCGGCGCTTCCGGCGCGCGTCTGGTGGTCACCCTGGTGAACGCATTGCGCAAGCGCGGCGGAAAGCGCGGCATCGCTACCCTCTGCATTGGTGGCGGCGAAGCTACGGCGATTGCCATCGAATTGATTTGATTGAAATTAACACGCATTTCGCAAAAATGAATGCGCGATCGCTTGACAGCCAATCGTGGCTTGTCATCATGTTGCCGGGCGCGCAATAGCGCGTTGCCTAATCTAACGACGAGGATTCACACAAATGAGCATCAACAAGCTGCTGATCGCGATGGCCCTGGGCCTGGCTCTGACCGCCTGCTCCAAGCAGGAACAGGCTGCTGACGCTGCTGCTTCGGCCAACGAAGCTGCCGCTGACGCCCAGGTCGCTGCCGACCAGGCCGCTGCTGCTGGCGCCCAGACCGCCGACGCTGCCCAGGCTGCCGCCGACACCGCCACCACCGCTGCTGACGCTTCGGCTGACGCCGCTGCCCAGGCTGCTGGCGCTGCCACCGACGCTGCTGCCGGCACCGCTGCCGACGCTGCCAAGGCCGGTGAAGCCACCGCCGAGCAGGCCAAGGACGCTGCTGAAGAAGCCAAGAAGTAATAACTTCTTTCTTCAAGCAAGTCTGAAGAAGCCGCTGGTTCGCCAGCGGCTTTTTCTTTTTCTACCGACCAACGGTCGGTAGCTACGGTATGTAGGCCAACGGTCGGTAGCTGCGGCACGCCGACCAACGGTCGATAGCTACGGTATGTAGGCCAACGGTCGGTAGTTACGGTATGCAGGCCAACGGTCGCAGCTACGGTGTGCAGGCCAACGATGAGTGGCTGTCGCGCCGACGACTACAGCGCTGACCAACTGTTGGTGGCTGCCACGCGCCGACCAGTAGCAGGTAGCAGGTAGCGACCCTGTCTTCACGCGCGGATGAATAGGCTGGCCTCCCCTACGATTCCCGTATTGGAGAGCGCCATGACCATCCGTCCGTTGACCACCTCCCTGTTGGCCGCCTCCCTGCTGCTCGGCTTGGCCGCCTGCAAGGGTCCCGAAGCCGAGCAGGCCCGCCAGGATGCTGCGCAGGCCGCCGACAGCGCCAATGCGGCTGCCCGCGAAGCCGTCGACAAGGCCGCTGCATCGACCCGCAACGCCGCCGATGAGGCCGCCGCTGCCTCCGAACACGCTGCCGCCGACACCCAGCAGGCACTCGACCGCGCCGCCGCCGCCACTTCCGAGGCCGCCGGCGAAGCCAAGGACGCCGCCAAGGATGCCGCCGCCCACGCCAGTGGCGCCACTGCCGATGCCGCCGAGAAGGTTGCCGACAAGGCGCGCGACGTCGCTGACGAAGCGAAAAAGAACGCCAACGAAGCCAAGCACTGAGTCACTGCGCACGCGTGACCAGGACGCCCCTTCCCTGAAGGGGCGTTTTTCGTTTACTCAGGGCAGCGCCCGGGCGAGCACCGCGGCAAAATCCAGATCCGCTGGCAGGGTACCGAAGGCCAGCGCGTGCTCGCCGCCAAGTCGCGAGCGGATGAATGCCGCCGCGTTGGGGCTGTCCGCGCGCAGCAGCGTGGCCGCCTGCAGCAGCAGCGCCAGCCGCTCGGTGATGCTGCGCGCCTGCGTCTCCGAGGTCGTTCCCGCGAGCGTGGCACGCAGCGCCTGCAAAGCCATGTCGTAGGCCGGATCGCGGCCGAGCACGCCACCCAGCTCGGCTTCCAGCACCGGCAGCACCTGCGCCTCGCGTGACAACGCCCGCAGCACGTCCAGGCACTGGATGTTGCCACTGCCTTCCCAGATCGAATTCAACGGTGCCTGCCGGTACAACCGGGGCAGGATCGATTCCTCCACGTAGCCCGCACCGCCCAGGCACTCCTGCGCCTCGTTGACGAATACCGCCGCGCGCTTGCATACCCAGTACTTGCCCACCGCCGTGGCAATGCGCGCGAACGCGGCCTCTTCGGCACTGCTGCCGGCGCGGTCCACCGCGCGCGCCACGCGCATCGCAAAGGTCGTCGCCGCTTCCGATTCGATCGCCAGGTCGGCCAACACGTTGGCCATCAGCGGGTGCTCGCACAGGCGCTTGCCGAAGGTGTCGCGATGGCGGGCGTGGTGCAGCGCCTGCGCCAACGCCATGCGCATTTCCGCCGCAGCACCCAGCATGCAATCCAGGCGGGTCATCATCACCATGCCGATGATGGTGGCCACGCCACGGCCTTCCTCCCCGACCCGTTGCGCCCAGGCGCCACACAGTTCCACTTCACTGGAGGCGTTGGACCAGTCGCCCAGTTTGTCTTTCAGCCGCATCAGCCGGAACGCATTGCGGTTGCCGTCAGGCAGGCGGCGCGGCATCAGGAAACAGCTCAGCCCACCCGGTGCCTGCGCCAGCACCAGGAAACCATCGGACATCGGTGCGGAGAAGAACCACTTGTGCCCTACCAGCCGATAACTGCCGTCGGCCTGCGGTTCGGCGCGCGTGGTATTGCTGCGCACATCCGACCCGCCCTGCTTTTCGGTCATGCCCATGCCCAGGGTGATGCCGTGCTTGTCGGCGATCGGCACGTCGCGCGGGTCGTAATGCGGGGCCGCCGCCTTGTCGGCCCACTCGGCCAATGCCGGGTCCTGGCGCAGCACCGCGACCGCGGCGTGGGTCATGGTCAGCGGGCAGCTGGTGCCGGCCTCGGCCTGGTGGTGGAGATAACTCAGTGCCGCACGCGCGACGTGTGCGCCTGCACTGCCGTCGTACCAGGACAGCCCGGCCACGCCGTGGCTCTTGGCCGCGTCCATCAGCCGATGGTAGGCAGGATGGAACTCGACCGTATCGATGCGATGACCCTGCCCGTCGTGGGTGCGCAGCCGCGGGCGATCGCGGTTGGCATCGAAGCCGAGCTGATACAGCAGATCGCCGGCCAGCGCGCCGTACTGCGCCAGCCGTGTACTGAACGCACCGCCGCCTTCGCGCGCCACCGCCGCCGCCAAGGCCACGTCGTCGGCCCACAGGTTGCGGCCACTGAACGGCGGTGGCTGGTTGAACACCTCGTGGGTATCGAACGCGGGCAATACGGACGTCATCGCAGCGGCCTCCTGGCCTGGGGTTGGCCCGATTCTGCCGCATCGGCGTGCAGGCCGCCGTTCAGGCGGATTCTCACCTCCTGCACGAGGGCGGCGGCACAGTGCGACGCATGAGCCTGACGACGACGAACAACGATCTGGTGATGCTGCGCCCGGAGGGCTTGTATTGCCCCGCCGGCGATTTCCACATCGATCCGTGGCGACCGGTGCCGCGCGCGGTGATCACCCACGGCCACGGCGACCACGCGCGCAGCGGCATGGGCGAGTATTACTGCAGCACCGACAGTGTGCCGATCCTGCGCTGGCGGCTGGGCGATGTGCCGCTGCAGGCCCACGACTATGGCCGTGCGTTCCGGCTGGGCGATGTCGAGGTGTCGCTGCACTCGGCCGGGCATGTGCTGGGATCGGCGCAGGTGCGCATCGATGATGGCACCCAGGTCTGGGTCGCCTCGGGCGACTACAAGCGCCAGCCCGACCCCACCTGTGCACCGTTCGAGGTGGTGCCCTGCGATGTGTTCATCACCGAGGCCACCTTCGCCCTGCCGATCTACCGCTGGCAGGACACCGCCGAGGTCGCCGCGGAGATCGTGGCCTGGCGCCGTGAATGCGCCGCGCGTGGCGAGGCGGCGATCCTGCTCTGCTACGCACTGGGCAAGGCGCAGCGGGTGCTGGCCGAACTGCTGCCGCTGGACGACCAGCCCGCGTGGCTGCACGGGGCCATCGCCAATGGCGTGGCGGTCTATCGGCAGGCCGGCATCGCCATGCTGGAGACGCATACCGTGGCCGAACAGGGCCGCGAACCCGATGCCGCCGGCAAGCTGATCCTGGCCCCGCCGTCGGCGGCGGGCACCCCATGGCTGCGCCGCTTCGGCAAGCATCAACTGGGCTTCGCCTCGGGCTGGATGCGGTTGCGTGGCAACCGGCGGCGGCGCAATTACGACCGTGGCTTCGTGGTATCCGATCATGCCGACTGGCCCGCACTGCTGCAGACCATCGAACAGACCGGCGCGCGCCGCGTCATCGCCACCCATGGCAACACCGATGCGTTGATTCCGTTCCTGCGCGAGCGTGGGGTGGCCGCCGAAGCCTTCCGCACCGATTTCGGGAGCGAAGAATGAGGGCCTTCGCCGCGCTTTACCAGCGCCTGGACCGCAGCACCGCGACGCTGGACAAGCGCGCCGCACTGGTGGCGTACTTCCGCGATGCGCGCCCGCACGATGCGGCCTGGGCGCTGTACCTGCTCAGTGGCGGCAAGGTCGGCGGCGCACGGCGGAAGATTGCGGCCAGCGGCGAACTGCGCGCCTGGATCGGCGAGGCGTCCGGGTTGCCGGCGTGGTTGGTGGACGACAGCTACGACCAGGTCGGCGATCTCGCCGAGACCTTGACCCTGCTGCTCGATGATCCGCCCGAACGCAGCGCCGACCGGCCCTTGGCCGAATGGATCGAAGCGCATCTGCTCACCGTGGCCAACCAGGACGAAGCGGTGCGGCGGGCGGCGGTGGTGGCAGGCTGGCGGCAACTGCCTGCAGGCGAACGGCTGGTGTTCAACAAACTGCTGACCGGCGCGCTGCGGGTGGGTGTGTCACAGCGCGTGGTGCAGCAGGCCCTGGCCGAATTGTCGGGCATCGACATCGCCCGCATCGCCCAGCGCATGCTTGGCGAATGGGTGCCCTCGCCCGGACTGCTGGCGGCACTGCTGTCGCCCGAAGAACGTCCGGAAGATCGCCAGCAACCGTATCCGTTCTTCCTCGCCTCGCCACTGGAAGCCGAGGTCGACAGCCTCGGTCCGATCGAGGCGTGGACCCTGGAATGGAAGTGGGACGGCATCCGCCTGCAGCTGCTGCGACGCAAGGGCGAGGCAGCCTTGTGGTCGCGCGGCGAAGAGCGGCTGGATGGCCGCTTCCCGGAGATTGAAGCGGCGGCGATGGCGCTGCCCGATGGCTGCGTGATCGATGGCGAGCTGCTCGCCTGGCGCGAGGGCGACGACCAGCCGTTGCCGTTCACCGCCCTGCAGACGCGCATCCAGCGCCGCAAGCCGGGGCCGAAGACCCTGCGCGACACACCGGTGCGGGTGCTGGCCTACGACCTGCTCGAAGCCGACGGACAGGACCTGCGCACGCAACCGCTGCACGCGCGCCGCGCGCGGCTTGCCGCGCTGCTTACCGCGTTGGACGATCCGCGCATCGTGCTCTCTCCGTCCGTCTCCGTTGCGGACTGGCCGGCCGCGGCCGCACAGCGCGCGCTGGCCCGCGAGCGCGGCGTGGAAGGATTGATGCTCAAACGCCACGATTCGATCTACCAGAGCGGTCGGCGGCGCGGCGACTGGTGGAAGTGGAAGATCGATCCGCTGACCATCGACGCGGTGATGATCTACGCCCAGGCCGGTCACGGCCGGCGCAGCACGCTCTACACCGACTACACCTTCGGCGTGTGGGACGGCGACAAGCTGGTGCCGGTAGCCAAGGCCTATTCGGGCCTGGACGACAAGGAGATCCTCGCGCTGGACCGCTGGATCCGCGCCAACACCGTCGAACGCTTCGGCCCGGTGCGCAGCGTGCGCGGCGAGCAGGTGTTCGAACTCGGCTTCGAAGCGGTCAATCGCAGCAGCCGGCACAAGTCCGGCATCGCGGTGCGCTTCCCGCGCATCCTGCGCTGGCGGCAGGACAAGCCGGCCAGCGAGGCCGATACCCTGGCGCAGCTGCAGGCCCTGGCGCGGTGACCCGACGCGAGGCGATGGCGACACTGGCCACGTGGTTCGCCAGCCGCGGCTGGGCGCCGTTGCCGTTCCAGAAGGCGATGTGGCGCCACTACCTGTCCGGCGCCTCGGGCCTGCTGCACACGCCCACCGGCAGCGGCAAGACCCTGGCCATGTTCGGCGGGCCGCTGCTGCAGGCACTGGCCGACCCGCTGCCCGTCACCGTTGCCGGGCGCGCGCGCACGCCGGTGCCGGTGCTGCAGGTGCTGTGGATCACCCCGCTGCGCGCGCTCGCCAGCGATACCGCGCGCGCGTTGCGCGAGCCGCTGGCTGGCCTCGGCCTGGACTGGCAGGTCGGCCTGCGCACCGGGGACGCCAGCGCCCGTGATAAACGGCTGGCGCGCGAGGGGCGCGTGGATGTGTTGGTGACCACGCCCGAATCGTTGGCGTTGCTGCTCAGCTATCCCGACGGCATGGCGAAGATGCGCCAGTTGCGCTGCGTGGTGGTCGATGAGTGGCACGAACTGCTGGGCAACAAGCGCGGCGTGCTGCTGCAGTTGAACCTGCGCCGGCTGCGCGATGCGTTGCCCGCGCTGCAGCTGTGGGGGCTGTCGGCGACGCTGGGCAATCTGGACGAGGCCCGCGAGGTGCTGCTGCCCGATATACCCGATGCCCCCCTGGTGGCGGGCGCGCGACCGCGTCCGGTCAGCCTTGAAACATTGCTGCCCGCGCACGGTGAACGCTTCCCCTGGGCCGGCCACCTCGGGCTGTCGCAGCTGCAGCGGGTGCTGGAAAAGCTGCTGTTGGTAGGCACCAGCCTATTGTTCACCAACACCCGCGCGCAGGCCGAGTTGTGGCACCAGGCGCTGTCGGCGGTGTGGCCGGAAGACCCGGCCACGCTCGCACTGCATCATGGCTCGCTGGACCCGGCGTTGCGTCGCGAGGTTGAGCAGGGGCTGCGTGACGGACGGCTGCGCTGCGTGGTGGCCACCTCCAGCCTGGACCTGGGCGTGGATTTTCCGGCGGTGGACCAGGTGCTGCAGATCGGCAGCCCGAAAGGCATCGCACGGCTGCTGCAGCGCGCCGGCCGCGCCCGCCACCGCCCCGGCGAATCGGGCCATATTGTCTGCGTGCCCTCGCATGCGCTGGAACTGGTCGAGTATGCGGCGGCACGACGCGCGCTGGCCGCCGGGGTGATCGAAGCACGGCGCCCCCCGCGGCTGTCGCTGGATGTATTGGCCCAGCACTGCGTGAGCTGCGCGCTCGGCGGTGGCTTCCAGGCCGATGCGCTGTACGAACAGGTCCGCCGCACCCACGCGTTCGCTTCGCTGGATGATGCGCACTGGCAGGGCGTGCTCGACTTCATCGTGCAGGGCGGCCGCGCGCTGGCGCAGTACCCGGACTTCCATAAAGTGGTGCGCGACGAGGATGGCGTGTACCGCGTGCACGACCGGCGCGTCGCGCTGCGCCATCGCCTGTCCATCGGCACCATCACCAGCGATGGCAGCGTCATGGTGCAGTTTCTGCGCGGCGGCCGGCTGGGCGCGGTGGAAGAACAGTTCCTGGGACGGCTGCGGCCGGGCGATCGCTTCCAGTTCGCCGGACGCCTGCTGGAACTGGTGCGGCTGGAAAACCTCACCGCGTATGTGCGCCTGGCCAAGGGCGGCGACGGCCTGGTGCCCCGCTGGCAAGGCGGCCGCTTGCCGCTGTCCGATGCGCTGGGGCATGAAATGGAGGCCGTGTTCGACGCCCCCGTGCAGTCGCCGGAGATGCAGTGGTTGGCGCCGCTGCTGGCGTTGCAGTCGCGCTTGTCGGTGCTGCCTGCGCCGTCGCGGCTGTTGGTGGAAATGGTGCGTCGGCGCGAAGGCCAGTTCGTGTTCGTGTACCCGTTCGCCGGCCGCCAGACCAACGAAGGGCTGGCCGCGCTGATGGCGATGCGCCTGGCCCGGCAGCAGCCCAACACCTTCGGCTACGCCGCCAACGATTACGGCTTCGTGTTGTCGCCAGCCCGCGCGATCGAACTGGACGCCGAGCGCGTGCGCGACCTGCTGCAGCCGGCGAATCTGTTCGAGGACCTGCGCGACAGCCTCAACCTGGCCGAGCTGGCACGCCGGCAGTTTCGCGACATCGCGCGGGTTTCGGGCATGCTGGTGCCGGCACTGCCCGGGCGCACGCCGCGCAGTCTGCGCCAACTGCAGGCATCCAGTGGTCTGCTGTACGACGTGCTGCGTCAACACGATCCCGACCACATCCTGCTGGGCCTGGCCGAACGCGAGGTGCTGCACGCACAGCTGGACCTGGACAGCCTGGCCACCACCCTGCAGCGCTGCCAGACGCGCACACTGAGCCTGCAGTCGCCGCCCAGCCTTGGCCCACTGTCGTTCCCGCTGTGGGCCGAGCGCCTGCGCGGCCAGCTCAGCAACGAAGACTGGAAAACCCGCGTGCAGCGCGCTGCACAGCAACTGGAGACACGTCATGGCCCCTGAACTGCCGACCACCCTTGCCGGTGAGTCGCTGCTGCTGCTCGGCGCGCGCGCCCTGTATTGGCCGGCGCGCAAGGCCCTGCTGATCGCCGACCTGCACCTGGGCAAAGCCGATGTGTTCCGGCGCGCGGGCATCGGAATGCCCAGCGGCGGCACCGCGGAGGACCTGCAGCGGTTGTCGACGCTGCTGCATCGGCACGACGTGGATACGCTGTGGATCCTCGGCGATGTGCTGCATGGCGTGGCCCATCGGACCTCGTGGTATCGGCAGTGGCAGGGCTGGCGCGAACAACATGGCGCGCTGCGGATTGGCGCACTGGCCGGCAATCACGACCGCGCACTGCCCACGGCCGACCTGGGTATCGAACTGCTGGGTGAGCGCCTGCAGGCAGGCCCTTTCCTGCTGCGCCATGATCCGCAACCGCACCCCTCACTGCATGTGCTGTGTGGTCACATCCATCCGCTGGCGCGCCTGCCGGGCATGCAGCGACGCTGGCCCGCGTTCTGGCTGCGCGAGCGCTTGACCGTATTGCCGGCGTGGTCGCGCTTTTCCGCGGGTATCGCCCCGGTGCTTGCCGCAGGCGAGCAGCTGGTGGCCTGCGTGGAAGACGAGGCGATCGCCCTGCCCGCCCGTCAGGCGCGCACGGCATAGCACGCACGCCGAAGCCAC
The DNA here is from genome assembly GCF_024519465.1 of Stenotrophomonas sp. Ste86. Lineage (GTDB taxonomy): Bacteria > Pseudomonadota > Gammaproteobacteria > Xanthomonadales > Xanthomonadaceae > Stenotrophomonas. Next base: position 30,373 of record NZ_JALJRW010000009.1, read on the forward strand.
CACCGACACGGTAGTGGCTTACGCTCGATTACATTGCGGGAACGAGCACGTCCGGCATCAATCGGATGTCGGCCTTGTGGGGCCGGGGCCGCACCGGTTGGCGCAGGATCTCGGCCATCATGTCGTGTGCGGCGGTACGGATGCGTTGGTGCTGCTCCGGCGCGGAATGGGTGATGAGGCTGGTGACGTGGAACTCGAATACATCGTCCATCACATCAGGCTGATCCTCGTGCAGCATCTGCAACAGTCCGCGCAGCTTGCAGATTTCGGCATCCAGGACTTCGGCCATGAACAGCATGTCACTCTCCTTCGGGGGTGCGATCGGCCCATCAAGGACCGTAGGCGCAGGCGCCGCACGCAGGCCGCGTCTACCCGTCACTTGTCGCACACACGGGGTGAGTCCACCGTCAATGGATGTTAAATGCTCCTTCATCGACGCGCTGCGCACCGCTATCAAGGGTTATCAGCAGATGCGCGCAGCGTCCTGTGCAGCCATCGCGTCGATGAAACCGGGCGACAGGCCCAGCTTGCCCAGCCACCCACGCTGGGTGCCGCTGAGCACGCGCAACATGTGACCACGACCGACCGGCAGGTTGCCCATCGGCTTGAACAACACATCACGCGCACGCGCCAGCGTGTCGCGATCGGATTGGAACAACGGCGTCAGCCAGCGGCTCCAGAAGTGATAGATGGCCACATGCGCGCGGCGCTGCGCCACGTACGCCTGCAGCGCGGCATCGCGGTCGCGGTGCGCGCGCAGCGCATCGCGCAGCGCCAACGCGTCCATCAGCGCCATGTTCACGCCCTGCCCCAGCTGCGGGCTCATCGCGTGCGCGGCATCGCCGGCCAGCACCAGCCGGTCTCGGCTCCAGCGCGACATCACCGCATCACGGTAGCCCGCACGCGCCAGCTGCGCGCCATCGCGCACGCCGTCCAGGCGCGCATGCGCCTGCGGCCACAGCGTGGCGATCTCGTCCAACCAGCGCTGCAGGCCATCGTGTTCCCACTGCGCGAACTGATCACGCGGCAGGCTCCAGAAGAAACTCAGGCGCTGCTCGTCATCGCCGGGGCGCGTGCCCACGGGAAGCAGCCCGATCATCTTGCGCGCGGCCACATAGCGCTGGCGCAGTTCCTCGTAATGCGCCCAGTCGCCACGCGGCAGCAGGCACCACAGCGCGCCCCACGGGTACTCACGGTCCAGTTGGGTGCCCTGCACGTGCGTGCGCAGCGTGGAGCCGGCGCCATCGGCGGCGATCACCAGATCGTAGGGCCCGTGCCACACGCCGCGCGCGTCGCGCAGCCGTCCCTGCGTCGTGTCGACGTCGACGATGGCGGTGTCGGCGTGCAGGTTGCCCGGATGCTCCCAGGCCTGCGCCAGCAGCGAGAACAGCGCGCCACGCTGCATGCCCACGCCGTGCAGGCGCGCGTCCAGCGTGGCATAGCCCATCTCCATCACCGTACGTCCGCACGGCGTGTCGCCATACAGGCGACGCACGGCGGCACCGTGGTGCAGCACCTGCGGCAGCAGGTCCATCTGCCACAGCACCTCCAGTCCCGTGGGCTGCAGCAGGAAGCCGGCGCCGACCGGACCGGGTGCGGCTGCGCGCTCGAAGACGTGCACGTCGTGATGGTCGCGTGAAAGCAATACCGCCAATGCCTGTCCCGCCGTGCCGTAGCCGACGATGGCGATGGTCCGTCGTGGTGATGCCATGGATGTCCTTATTCGTGATCGGCATCACGCGCGATGCCGGTTGCCGCGCAGCGGTGGGTCCGCCGACAGCTAAAAAAAACCCCGCCGAAGCGGGGTTTTCAATGCGCAGCGCGATGAATTACTCGGCCGCCGGCACGATGTTCGAGGCTTGGGCGCCCTTCGGGCCCTGGGTCACGTCATAGGTGACCTTCTGGCCTTCCTGCAGACTGCGGAAGCCCTTGGAGTTGATCGCGGAGAAGTGCGCGAAGACGTCGGCGCTGCCGTCCTCCGGCGAAATGAAGCCAAATCCCTTGGCGTCGTTGAACCACTTGACGGTACCGTTCGGCATGGTGATGCGAGACCTTCTTCAATGAATGGGTGGTGTACGCTCAACCAGCGCACTGGCGGAGTATGCAAAGCTTGCTCCGCAATGACAATCACCCCCGTGCCAATTCGCCAATCAGTTCCGGCAATCCGGCCGACGCCGCGTCCACATTGGCCAGTACCTCGGCCATCGTGATTTCATCGCCATCGCCACAGCCGGCGGCCCAGTTGGCCACGATCGCCAGGCACGCATAGTCCAGACCCAGCTCGCGGGCGAGGCTGGCTTCGGGCATGCCGGTCATGCCGACCAGATCGCAGCCATCACGCCGCATCCGCGCAATTTCCGCGTTGGTTTCCAGCCGTGGTCCCTGGGTGGCGCCGTAGCAGCCGCCGTCGTGCAGGCGCACGCCGGTGACTTTCGCCGCCGCCAACACCTTGCTGCGCAGCATCGGCGTGTAGGGATGCCCAAAGTCCACGTGCAGGACCTCGCTGCCGGGCTCTTCGCTCAGGGTGGAGATACGGCCCCAGGTGTAGTCGATCAGCTGGTCCGGGCAGGCCAGTACGCGCGGGCCGCAGTGTTCGGTGATGCCGCCGACCGTGTTGAGGGCGAGCACGCGTGTGGCACCGATCTGCTGCAGCGCGGCAAGGTTGGCGCGGTAGTTGATCTTGTGCGGCGGCAGTGAATGGCCTTCGCCATGGCGGGCCAGGAAGGCCACGCGCTGGCCGAGCAGCGTACCGACCCGGATCGGGCCGGACGGCGTGCCGTAGCGCGTCTCCACCTGGTGGCTGCTGACATCATCCAGCTGGGCCAGTTTGTAGACGCCGGTACCGCCGATGACGGCGAGTGAAATCGCTTCCATCATTCCTTCATCGCATAGATGGCCGGCACGCAGCGCAGCGTTTCGTTGACGTCCATGCCGAACCCGAACACGTAGCGGTCCGGCAGGTCGATGCCGGCGTAGTCGGCCTTGACGTCGGGCAGCGCACGGTCGTGTTGCTTGACCGTCAGCGCGGCGATGCGCACGTCGGTGGCGCCCTGCTCCAGGCACCAGGTACGCACGCCCTGCAGGGTGTAACCCTCGTCGAGGATGTCATCGACCAGCAGCACGCGACGGCCGAACAGCGCGGTGGCCGGCTTGTGCTTCCACACCAGGTCGCCGCCGGTGGTTTCACCGCGGTAACGGGTGGCGTGCAGGTAATCGAACTGCACGTCCTGACCGCGCGCGCCCAGCTCCAGCGCAAGCTGGCCGGCGAACGGCAGCGCGCCGTGCATGATCGACAGGAAGAGCGGCACTTCGCCCTCGTAATCGCGCGCGATGGCGTCGGCGATGGCGGCGATGGCCGTGTCGATGGTGGGACGGTCGACCAGCAGGTCGGCCTGGGCCAGGGCCTGGGAAATGGTGAGGTTGGGCATCAGACGGTTCTTCCAAGGGTGTCAAGCAAACGGGATTGGGTGGTGCCATGGCGGGTATCGGCCAGCAGGCCGTCCCAGCCCAGCGCGCCGCGACCGATCAGACCGATCAGCGCAGCGGTGTTGAGGGTGCGCGGCTGGACCGCGCGCAGCGATTCTTCGACCAGTTCGGGATGGCAGACCAGCACCACGTCGCAGCCGGCATCCAGGTGTGCGTCCACGCGCGCCTTCACCCCGCCTGCGGAGAACGAGGCAGCCATGCCGATGTCATCGGAGAACACCACGCCGCGGAAGCCCATCTCCCCGCGCAGGATCTGCTGGATCCAGCGCGGCGAGTAGCCGGCCGGTTCCGGCGCGACCTGCGGGTAGACCACGTGGGCCATCATCACCGCATCGGCGCCGGCGTCGATGCCGGCCGCGAACGGCACCAGGTCCAGTGCACGCAGCGCGTCCAGCGTGCGCGGGTCGGAGGCATCATCGACATGGGTGTCTTCGCGGACCGTGCCATGGCCGGGGAAGTGCTTCAGGGTGGCGGCCATGCCGACGCTGTGCATGCCCTCGATGTAGGCGCGGGTGAAGGCGGCCACCACCTGCGGATCGGCGCTGAAGGCGCGGTCGCCGATGGCGAGGTTGCCGCGGCCCAGGTCGACCACCGGGGCGAAGCTCAGGTCCACGCCACTGGCGCGTACTTCGCTGGCCATCAGCCAGGCGTGCTGGGTGGCCAGCGCCAGGGCGGCCTGCGGGTCCTGCCGGTACAGGACATCGAAACCCTGCAACGGCGGCAGCGCGCTGTAGCCCTCGCGGAAGCGCTGCACGCGTCCGCCTTCCTGGTCCACGCAGATCAGCTGCGGGCGCGGTGCGGCGGCGCGGATCGCTGCGGACAGCTCGGCGACCTGCTGGCGCGAGGCGAAATTGCGCTTGAACAGGATGACGCCGGCCACGGCGTCGTGCTGCAGCCAATCGCGCTCCTGGGCAGTGAGTTCGGTCCCGGCAACGCCGATCACGAGCATGGTCGATCTCCAATACGGGGCGCCATGATGGCGCACTGCCGCATTGTCGCAGAACCCGCGCGCGCTAGGCCACGACTGCCGGTCGCCGCATATTCACCTAGGCGCAGCCGTCCGGGCCGCAGTGGGCCCCGTCGGTCGGACCGGCGACATCGTGCGTCGCCGCGGCGATCTCGCGCAGTGCCTGCGCGAAGGCCTCCGGCGGCTGGGCGCCCTGGATGGCATAGCGATCATTGACCACGAAGGTAGGCACCGACTGGATGCCCATGGCCTGGGCCTGGGTGAGCTGGGCCTGGATCTCCTCAAGCCCCTCCTCGCCGGCCAGCAGCTCGGTCACCCGCTCGGCCGGGATGCCGCCTGCGACAGCGGCGTCGATCAGTGTCTGCGGGTCGGCCAGGTTGCGGCCTTCGACGAAATGGGCACGGAACAGCGCCTCGCCCACCGGGCCCTGCACGCCTTCACGCCCGGCCAGCCACAGCACGCGGTGCGCCGGCAGCGTGGTCACCCGCACCTGGCCCTGGTCGAAGTCCATCGGCAGGCCCTCGGCGCGCGCGGCAGTCTGGGTCTGGGACAGGATCTGTTCGGTGCGCTCGGCACTGCCGAACTTGGCGGCGTAGGCCTGCCGCAGCGGCACCGGGGTGACGCCCGCATCGGGATCGAGCAGGAACGGATGCCAGTGCACCTCCACCTGCGGGGCGTCGTCGCCCAGCAGGGCCAGGCCCTGCTGGAAACGGTGCTTGCCGATCCAGCACCAGGGGCATACCACGTCGGACCAGATATCGATTTTCATCCGACCAGACTGTGGGCCGCCCGGGGCGATTGCAAGATGGGGCTCAGCCCCGTTCAGCAGCCGACCAGCGCGAGAACGGGTGCGCGGCCAGCGCCAGGTTGTAGTAGCGGACGTGGTCGGTAACCTCGGTGCCGGCCCACGCGGGCAGGTCGATGGCCTGGTCGGCGTGTTCCAGCTCGACTTCGGCCACCACCAGCCCGGCGTTGTCGCCGAGGAACTCGTCCACCTCCCAGACCAGGCCGCCGTGATGCACCAGGTGCCGCCGCTTGTCGATCAGCCCGCCCACGCACAGCGCCAGCAACGCGCGCGCATCCGCCACCGGGATCGGGTAGTCGAACTCCTGGCGGGTGTGCCCGATCTCGCGCGACTTCATGTTGAGGAAGGCCTGCTCGCCCTGGATGCGCACGCGCACCGAGGCCTTCTGCGCGCCGCTCTCCAGGGAGGCTGTGTCGTTGAGATAGCCCTGCGCCATCGGGATCACCGCGTGCGCGGCGCTGCGCCAGCCATCGCCGGTGACGAGGTATTTGCGTTCGATTTCAATGCCCATGCGCACAGTATGCGCGATCGTGGGGAAGCGGCCGAGCCATGCTTCTATACTGTTTGGCTGCCCTGCAAGGACGCCCGATGAACCACCTGCTCGCCTCCTCGTTGCTGTCGCTGCTGCCGCTGAGCGCAGTGGCTGCCACGCCGCCGACCCACGCGCAGATCGAGGCGTCGATCCTGGCGATGATCGACGCGGAGAAGAAGCCGGCCGCCTCCACCCAGGATCTGGTGCTGCACGCGATGTTCACCCCGCGCGGGTTCGAGCACGGGCCGTGTTTCGCCAGCGCTGACGTAAGCGGCGCGTACGAGTGCCTGGTCGGCATGGAGATCGGCATCAGGACCCGCTACCGCATGCTGCGCTTGGTTCCGCAGGGCATGGGCTGGGTGTTGGAAAAAGCAGATGTGCCGGCGCCGGTTCCTCCGCGCGAACGCGCCCGTGCGCTGCTCAGCGAACGACTCGACGAGCGCATGGCCAGCATCGCGGATGCGACGGCGCGCGGGGAGATGCGGGCCTCCCAGAAGCGGCTGCAGGTCCGGGCGATTCAGGACTGCGAGCTGCGCAGCACCGACGCGGCGGAGATCACCTGCGAGGTCACCGCAGGCGATGGCACCGAGCGCGGCACCGAGCCGCAGACGTATGTGTTCGATGCACAGGGGCAGTGGCAGAACGCTCCTCTCAATGCCGATCGGTAGGCGACGCTGGGGCTGACGCGAGGCCGCCAGCGCCGCACCGCGTATCGCCTCGGCAGGGGCGACGCCAGTCGACTGCCGATGGCAGGCCTCAGCGCGACGACGGCAGGTTCCCAGCGAAGGCCCGGCATCCCCGCGCATGCAGCCCACCATTGCCCTCGATCGGGGCATGCGTTCCCGGACGCGGTCGCAGCGCCGCCCGTCGACTCGCGTCCGACCCTGCCGGCATCCGCGCCGCCGCCGGGACCGGTCCCGGCGTGCGCCTACCAGCGGTGCGTCGGTTGCCTCGTCGGCATGCGTCCACCCGCGGTGCCGACGGTTGACTCATCAGCAGGCGTCCACCCGCGGTGACGAGGGCGACCGTACCGGTCGCCGGCCTGCGGTCAGCGCTTATCGCTTCTCGAACACCGCGATGCTCTCCACGTGCGCGGTGTGGGGGAACATGTCCATCGCACCGGCGCTGACCAGCGTGAAGCCCTGCTCGTTGACCAGGTAGCCGGCATCGCGGGCCAGCGAACCCGGATGGCAGCTGACGTAGACGATGCGCTTGAACTGCTTCAACGGCAGCTGCTGCAGCACTTCAATGGCACCCGAACGCGGCGGATCCAGCAGCAGCTTGTCGAAGCCCTGGCGCATCCACGGCGTCTGCCGCTGGTCCTGGGTGAGGTCGGCGGCAAAGAACTGCGCGTTGTCCAGGCCGTTGCGCGCCGCATTTTCCTTCGCGCGCGCCACCAGCCCGGCCTCGCCCTCCACGCCGACCACTTCGCGCACGGTGCGCGCCAGCGGCAGGGTGAAGTTGCCCAACCCGCAGAACAGATCGAGCACGCGCTCGTCCGGGCCCGCGTCAAGCAGTTCCAGGGCCAGCGCGATCATCTTCACGTTGAGCTTGGCGTTGACCTGGATGAAGTCCAGCGGGCGGAACGCCAGCTCGACATCCCACGGCGCCAGCTTGAACGACAGCGGCACCTCCGCCGGCCACAGCGGGTGCACCGATTCCACGCCACCGGGCTGTAGCGAAATGGCGAAGCCATGTTCCTGCCCGAAGGCGGTCCAGGCCGCACGGTCGGCATCGGTGAGCGGCTGCATGTGGCGGATGGTCAACATGATCGCGTCATCGCCGGCGATGAATTCGATCTGCGGGATGTCGCGCTTGCCATCGAGGGTTTCGATGAACGCGGCCATCATCCCGACCTTGCTGCCGATCTCCGGGATCACGGTCAGGCACTGCGACAGGTCGGCCACAAAGCGCGGATCCTGCTCGCGGAAGCCGACCAGGGTCTTGTCCTTCTTCTCGACCCGACGCACCGAAAACCGGCCCTTGCGGCGGTAGCCCCAGCTGTCACCGACCAGCGGCGGCAACACCGTGCCGGGCGTGACGTGGCCGATCCGGGTCAGGTTGTCCATCAGCACCCGCTGCTTGGCCACGATCTGCTGCGACTCCTCCAGATGCTGCAGCACGCAACCGGCGCAGACGCCGAAATGCGGACAGCGCGGCGTCACCCGCTGCGGCGAGGGCTGCAGCACGTCCAGGGTGCGCGCTTCGTCGAAATGGCGGTTGCGGGCGGTCGGTTCAGCGCTCACCACTTCACCCGGCAGCGCGCCGGTGATGAAGGTGACCTTGCTGCCCTCGCCTTCGCGGCGGGCCACGCCACGGCCATCGTGGCTGAGGTCGAGGATGTCGGTCTGGAACGGCGTACGGTCGAGGCGGGAGCGGGTTCGGGCCACGTGGCAACAGGCTGCGGGCAAAAAGGGTGCGTATTGTCGCAGATACGCAGCTCGGACTGCCAAAAGCACCCCTGTAACCGCTTGCAGCGCGCGTGCGCATGTTTAATATGGCGCATAGCTGACATGGAGGCAGCCACAAATGCAGATGACCCCGCGGGATCCCATGCCCCGATTCCTGCTCGTCGAGGACGACACCATCAGCCGCGGCTTCTTCAAGGCCGCGCTGGAAGCTCTTCCCGCCGAGGTGGACACCGCCGATTCGTTGGCCACGGCCATGGACCGGGCTCGCAGCGGCCAGCACGACCTGTGGCTGATCGACGTCAACCTGCCCGATGGCAACGGCACCGAGCTGCTGCAGGCACTGCGCCTTTCACGCCCGGATACCCCAGCGTTGGCGCATACCGCCGATGGCGACACCAGCATCCACGCGCGGCTGCGCGATGCCGGCTTCAGCGAGACCTTGGTCAAGCCGCTCAGTGGCGAGCAGCTGCTCAAGGCGGTGCGGCGCGCCCTGGTCAACAGCCCCGGCAGCGCACCCTCGGCACTGGGCACCGGCGCGGACGCCGAGCGCGAGGACTGGGACGAAATCACCGCCCTGGCCGCGCTGAATGGGCAACGCCATCACCTGATCGCGCTGCGCGAGCTGTTCCTGGCCGAGCTGCCGGGGGTCCGTGACGCGGTCGCCCAGGCCCTGCTGCAGCAGGATGTGCGCGCGCTGCATGGGCAACTGCACCGGCTCCAGGCCAGCTGTGGGTTTGTCGGCGCCGCACGGCTGGCGCGCGCGGTGCGCCAACTGCACCAGGCGCCGCAGTCCAGTGGTGCGCATACGCGATTCCAGGCGGCAGTGGAATCGTTGCTGCATTGAGGCCGAGGCAGAGGCCAAGGCAGCCGGGCATGGCCCGGCTCTACCAGGAGCGCGCGTAGCCGGGCATGGTCCGGCCCTATCGGGAGCGCGCGCGGCCGGGCATGGCCCGGCTCTACCAGGAGCGCGCGTAGCCGGGTATGGTCCGGCCCTATCGGGAGCGCGCGCGGCCGGGCATGGCCCGGCTCTGCCGGGAACGCACGTAGCCGGGCATGGTCCGGCTCTGCCGGGAGCGCGCGTAGCCGGGCTTGGTCCGGCTCTGCCGGGAGCGCGCGTAGCCGGGCTTGGTCCGGCTCTGCCCGGAGCGGGTGATGCTCCGTTGGGCACGGTGGCGTGCCCGGACCGCTCGCCTAGCGGCGACGCGCCAGGTCTTCGAGCATTTCCCAGGACTTGAGTCCGCGCCCGCCCAGATGGTGCAGCAGCACCGCGCGCATGCCACGGCGCAGGCTGGCCAGGTCGTCAGGCCCCGGCTGGCGGTCGTCGGCGAGGGCGAGCAGTGCACTGCCGGTGGCCGTGCCCCGGCGTGGGTCGGTGCCGCGTTCGCTGAGCAGCCGGCGCGGTCCCTCCTGCGGGTCCAGTTCGTAGCGGGCGGCCGGATCGACCGGTTCGCCCTCGCTGCCATGGGCCAGATCGAAGCCGAAACCGAGCGCTTCCAGCAGGTCGCGCTCGAACCGGCGCAGGGTCCAGGCCAGCGGTTCACCGTCGCGCAGCCGTTGGCGCACGAGGCCGTAATGGTCGTACAACTCGGGCAGCGGGTCCTGGCGGGGCGCCAGGCGCATGATCAGTTCATTGATGTAGAAGCCGGCCAGCATCGTCTCGCCGCCGAGCCGAGGCGCCGCGTCGAGCGCCTCGGCGCCCCGCAGCTGGGCCAGTTCGCCGCGCTGGACCGCGCTGAAACGGATCCATTGCAGCGGCTGCAGGGCCGCGCGCAGCGCCTGGCTGCGCGGGCTGCTGACGCCGCGCGCGAGCAACCCGAGCCGGCCATGCTGCTCGGTCAGTACTTCCACCAGCAGGCTGGTCTCACGCCAGGCCCGGGCATGCAGCACGAAAGCAGGTTCGTCGTCGATGCGCATGGCTCAGCCGTCAACGGCAGGCGGGTGGCAGGCCGGCGGCCGTCCTCGGACGGCACGCCTGCCCGGCTTATTCGTAGCCGAAGGCCTTCAGTGCGGCTTCGTCGTCGGACCAGCCCTCACGCACGCGCACCCAGGTCTCCAGGAACACCTTGGCGTCGAACAACCGCTCCATCTGCATGCGCGACTTGGCGCCGATGTCCTTCAGGCGGGTGCCGCCCTTGCCGATCACGATGGCCTTCTGGCCTTCGCGTTCGACCCAGATCACCGCGCCGATGCGCAGCAGGTTGCCGTCTTCGACGAAGCGCTCGATCTCCACCGTGGTGGCATACGGCAACTCTTCGCCGAGCTGGCGCATCAGCTGCTCGCGGACCAGCTCGCCGGCCAGGAAGCGCTGGCTGCGGTCGGTGATCTCATCCTCGCCAAACATCGGCGGGGCTTCGGGCAGCAGCTTGAGCAGGTCGCGCACCAGCGCTTCCAGCCCGTTGCGCTTCTGCGCCGAAATCGGGTGCACGGCGGCGAAGTTGCGGCCTTCGGTGACCTGCTGCAGGAACGGCAGCAGCGCGGCCTTGTCCTTCAGCCTGTCGACCTTGTTGACCACCAGCACCACCGGGATGCCCGAGTCGCTGAGGACGTTGAAAGCCAGGGTGTCTTCCTCGTCCCAGCGACCGGCTTCGATCACCAGCATGCCCGCGTCCACGCCTTCCAGCGAGCCACGCGCGGCGCGGTTCATCACCCGGTTCATGGCGCGCTTCTGCACACGGTGCAGGCCGGGGGTGTCCACCAGCACCAGCTGCCCTTCCGGGTAGCTGGCAATGCCGAGCAGCCGGTGCCGCGTGGTCTGCGGGCGGTTGGAAACGATGCTGACCTTGGCGCCCACCAGGGCGTTGGTCAGGGTGGATTTACCGACATTGGGACGGCCGATGACCGCCACGCTGCCGCAACGATGGGGGATTGCTTCGCTCACTTGGAATCCAGTTGCTCGAGGGCGGCCGCAGCCGCCTGTTGTTCGGCCAGCCGTCGCGAGGCACCTTCGCCTTCGGTGCTGACAGCGGGATCGGCTACGCCGCAGCGTACCCGGAAGGTCTTGGCATGATCATCACCCGACTCTGACAGCAGCTCATAGAGCGGCAATGTCTTCTGCCGGGCCTGCAACCATTCCTGCAGGCGGGTCTTGGGGTCTTTTTCGGGCTTGCCGGTGGCCGGCAGCGTATCCATCGAGGGACCGAACCAGGGCAGCACGACGCTCTGGCACGCATGGAAGCCAGCGTCCAGGTAGATCGCGGCCACCACCGCCTCGAGCGCATCGGCCAGGATCGAGTCGCGGCGGTGCCCGCCGGTCTTCATCTCACCCGGCCCCAGGATGAGCCGGTCGCCCAGCTCCAGGGTGCGGGCGATCACCGCCAGCGCGCCTTCGCGCACCAGCTCGGCGCGGGCACGGGTCAGCGCGCCCTCGTCGGCCTTGGGCCAGCGCTGATACAGCGCCTGGGCCACCATCATGTTGACGATGCTGTCGCCGAGGAACTCCAGCCGCTCATTGTTGGGCGTGCCGGCACTGCGATGCGTCAGGGCCTGCTGGAGCAGGCCCGGATCCTGGAAGGGGTGGCCGATGGGGTCACCGCGTTGGAAAGTCTTAGTCGACACCGTTGAGGGTCAGTTCCTGGTTCGTATCAAATTTGCCAACCACATCGAGGTTGCCGAGCAGTTCACGGCGGACCTCGTAGTTGACCTTCATGTTCCAGCCACCACTGATCCGGTCGAACTTCACATTGGCCGGCTTCACGTTTTCCGAATAGCTGATGTACAACCGCTTGAAGAACATATCCTGCACGCGCGCCGGCTCCATGTTGCCGACACCCGGCTCCTTGGCCAGGCTCTTGAGTGCCGAGCGGACCGCGTAGTACTCCTGGTACATCGGGAACAGCTTCATGCCGATATACAAGCCGAAACCGACCACGATCAGGACCACGAGGAACGAGGTCAGGGTCATGCCACGCTGCGTGTTCATCGTCTTCATTGCGTTCTCCCCAGATACGCTTGTGTGATGGATCAATTGATGCTCGAGCCGATCCGCGAGGGCTCGAAACCGTCCTTGCAGAACCAACCCGAGCAGTTCAGCCAGATCAGGAACGCCTTGCCGCGCAGATTTTCCTCCGGCAGCAGACCCCAGAAACGGCCGTCATCGCTGTTGTCGCGATTGTCGCCCATCACAAGGTACTTGCCCGCCGGTACGGTCCACTGGCCTTCGCCACGCGGATAGTCGGTTTCCAGCACGGTATGGGTACGGCCCGGCAGGTGCTCGACCAGCAGCGAGCTGCCCTCGCCCTGGCCGCGATGGCCGGCGTACAGACCCTTGTTGTCGTACTTGAGCGGCTCGCCATTGAGGATCAGGCCATTGCCCTGGAACACGATCTGATCGCCCGGAATACCGATCACCCGCTTGATGAAATTCTCGCCCTTGGCCGGGTCGGTGTCCGAATGGCCCGGGAAGTGGAACACCACCACGTCGCCGCGCTTGGGCTCACCCAGCGGCACGATCTTGGCGTTGTTCAACGGCAGGCGCAGGCCGTAGGAGAACTTGTTGACCAGGATGAAATCGCCGATCAGCAGGTTGGGCATCATCGAGCTGGACGGGATCTTGTACGGTTCGGCGATGAAGCTGCGCACCACCAGCACGATCGCCAGCACCGGGAAGAACGCCCGGGCGTAGTCGACCATCACCGGCTCGGTGTCCAGCAGGCCGGCGCGCTGGGCGCGGCGCTTGGCGAAGTAGAGCTTCTCGCCGAGCAGGATCAGGCCCGAGGCCAACGTCAGTACGACCAGGAGAATCTCAAACAATTTCATGCAGTGTCCTTGGGAACGATTGCAGCGGTGCGGGGGGTGGTTCCCCGCGCGCCGGGCGACACCGTCCGGTGCCGTCTGCCGCCGCCGGGAAAGCCATCCGGCCTTACTTGTCCATCTGCAGCACGGCCAGGAAGGCTTCCTGCGGGATCTCCACGCGGCCGACCTGCTTCATGCGCTTCTTGCCTTCCTTCTGCTTCTCGAGCAACTTCTTCTTGCGCGAAACGTCGCCACCATAGCACTTGGCCAGCACGTTCTTGCGCATAGCCTTGACCGTGGTGCGGGAGATGATCTGCGAGCCGACAGCCGCCTGGATGGCCACGTCGAACTGCTGCCGCGGGATCAGTTCCTTCATCTTTTCGCACAGCTCGCGGCCGCGGCGGTCGGCATGGCTGCGGTGCACGATCAGCGACAGCGCGTCGACCTTGTCGCCGTTGATCAGCACGTCCACGCGGACGAACGGGCCGGCGTCGAAGCGCACGAAGTGATAGTCCAGCGAGGCATAGCCACGGCTGACCGACTTCAGCTTGTCGAAGAAGTCCAGCACCACTTCGGCCATCGGCAGCTCGTAGCTGATCTGTACCTGGCTGCCCAGGTAGTTGATGCCGATCTGGCTGCCGCGCTTTTCTTCGCACAGCTTGATGATGTTGCCGATGTACTCTTCGGGCGTGAGCACGTTGGCGCGGATGATCGGCTCGCGGATCTCATCGACCATGTTCACCGGCGGCAGCTTGGCCGGGTTGTCCATGTTGATGATGGTGCCGTCGGTCTTGAGCACTTCATAGACCACGGTCGGCGCGGTGCTGATCAGGTCCAGGTTGTACTCGCGCTCCAGGCGCTCCTGCACGATTTCCATGTGCAGCATGCCCAGGAAGCCGCAGCGGAAGCCGAAGCCCATCGCCTCGGAGCTTTCCGGCTCGAAGCGCAGCGCGGCATCGTTCAGGCGCAGCTTGTCCAGCGCTTCGCGCAGGTCCGGGTAGTCTTCGGCATCGACCGGGAACAGGCCGGCGAACACGCGCGGCTGCATTTCCTGGAAGCCCGGCAGCGGCGTGGACGCCGGATCGGCGGCCAGGGTCAGGGTGTCGCCGACCGGCGCGCCGTGCACGTCCTTGATGCTCGCCGTCACCCAGCCCACTTCACCGGCACCGAGCGTCGGCAGCACCTTGCGCTTGGGGGTGAACACGCCAACGTTCTCGACCTGGTGATTGCGGCCGGTGGACATCACCTGCAGCTTGTCGCCGGCCTTGATCTGGCCCTGCATCACGCGCACCAGCGAGACCACGCCCAGGTAGTTGTCGAACCACGAGTCGATGATCAGCGCCTGCAGCTTGTCGGTATCACGCGGCACCGGCGGCGGAATGCGCTGCACGATCGCCTCCAGCACGTCCACCACGTTCAGGCCGGTCTTGGCGCTGATCGCCACCGCGTCGGTGGCATCGATGCCGATCACCGCCTCGATCTCGGCCTTGGCCCGATCGATGTCGGCGGTGGGCAGATCGATCTTGTTGATCACCGGCACCACTTCCAGCCCCTGCTCGACCGCCGTGTAGCAGTTGGCCACCGACTGCGCTTCCACGCCCTGGGCCGCATCGACCACCAGCAGCGCGCCTTCGCAGGCGGCCAGCGAGCGGCTGACTTCATAGGAGAAGTCGACGTGCCCGGGGGTGTCGATGAAGTTCAGGTGGTAGGTCTGGCCGTCTTTGGCGACATACGGCAGGGAGACCGACTGGGCCTTGATGGTGATGCCACGCTCGCGCTCGATCGGGTTCGAGTCGAGCACCTGCGCCTCCATTTCACGGGCCTGGAGGCCGCCGCAAAGCTGGATGATGCGATCGGCCAGCGTGGACTTGCCGTGGTCGACGTGGGCGATGATGGAGAAGTTGCGGATGAACCGCATCGAATCAGAAGACATAGGTGGCGGCGGCGCGTCGCGTCGTCAGGATGACTGCGGATTATCGCATGGCCGGCCCGCTCCCGCGTGGGCCATTGCGGCGATTGGCGTGAATGGGCTCCCAAAACGACCGGGCCCGCCGAAGCGGGCCCGGAAACGCAGTGGTGGCGGGAATTTACTGCCCGGCCTTGACCGCCACGAAGGCGCTGTTGCCGTTGGCACGAACCAGCAGCATGACCACATCGCCCTTCTTGTAACCGGCCAGCGCCTTGTCCAGCGCCGCCACGCTGCCGACCGGCGTGCGGCCGACCTGCAGGATCACCAACCCCGGCGACAACTGTGCATCACGCGCCGATTGGCCGTTGACCCGGGTGATGCGCACGCCCTCGCCGGCCTCCAGGCCCAGCTGCTTGCGCTGCGGGGCCGTCATATCGGCCACTTCCAGCCCGAGCAGGGCATTGCTGCCCGTCTGCGGGGCCGCATCCGGGGCAGCGGATGCACGCGGGCTGCCCGCCTCGGCGTCTTCGGCCTGGGCGGTCAGCGTGGCGGTCAGCTCACGCTCCTTGCCATCGCGCACCACGCCCAGCCGCACCTTGGAACCCGGCGGCAGTGCGCCGATGGCGGGGGGAAGATCACTGAAGGTGTTGATGGGGCTGCCATTGACCGAACGGATCACATCACCCGGCTCGATACCGGCCTTGAGCGCCGCGCTGCCCGCGACCACTTCGTTGACCAGCGCGCCACGACTGTCGGACAAGCCCAGACCCTGTGCCTTGAGCCCGTCGATCGGGCCGACCGCGGCGCCCAGCTGGCCACGGGTCACCCGGCCGGTCTTCTTGATCTGCTCGACCGCGCCCATGGCCAGGTCGATCGGGATCGCGAAGCTGATGCCCATGTAGCCGCCGGAGGCGGAGAAGATCTGCGAATTGATGCCGACCACTTCGCCGCGGGTATTGAGCAGCGGACCGCCCGAGTTGCCCTGGTTGATGGCCACGTCGGTCTGGATGAATGGCACGTAGCGCTGGTCCGCGCCGCCGGTGCTGCGTCCGACCGCGCTGACCACGCCGGCGGTGACCGAGTGGTCCAGGCCGAACGGCGAGCCGATCGCGACCACCCACTGGCCCGGCTTGAGCGTATTGGAATCGCCGACGCGCACGGTCGGCAGGTTCTTGCCGTCGATCTTGAGCAGGGCCACGTCGTACTGCTGGTCGCTGCCGATCACCTTGGCGGTGAACTCGCGTCGGTCGCCGAGCTTGACCTTCACCTCGCTGGCGTCGGCGACCACGTGGTAGTTGGTCAGCACATAGCCGTCGGCGGAGATGATGAAACCCGAGCCCATGCCACGGCCCTGGATGCGCGGGCCGTCGTCCTGGCCACCGGGGCCCTGCCCCGGCATCTGGAAATCGGGGCCGAAGAAGCGGCGGAAGAATTCGGGCATCTCATCGTCGCCGCCCGGACCCATGCCACGGGCCTGGCGGTTGCTGCGCACGATGGTGGTTTCAACGTTGACCACGCCGGGCCCGACCTGTTCGACCAGGTTGGTGAAGTCCGGCAGGCCGCTGACCAGCTGGGGCGCCGGCGCGCGCGGCGCGGCGGCCGGTGCGGCGGCAGCAGGCGCGGTCGGGGCCGGCGCCTGGGCGCAGGCCATCAGCGGCAGGGTCAGGGCCAACAGGGTCATGGCCTGGGTACGCATGCGTGGGGTCATCAGACTCGAGCCTCCGGGTCAGTAAGCGGGGAAAGGGGCAGCGTTCCGGCCGAAGGGCCGGGCGCGGGACAGATCGGGAAGGGAAACGCGGTGGCGCTCAGTCGCGGTGCCTGCGTGGGGTCGGCACACTCGGTTCGGATTCCTGCAGGCGCGGTTCGAACGGGTAGAACGCGGCCTGCGGCTCCTGCGTGGAGAAACTGGCGTTGAGTGCACCCCCGGCGGGGGCCAGGGTGGAACGCGGCCACGGCCTGGCCTGCAGGCTGGCGACGTCACCGAACGGCAGCTGGCGGGTCGTCACGGTGGCATGGGCGGCAGCCGGCGGCAGGGTCGGTGCCAACGGGGCCTGGCTGGCCAGCGCACGCTGCGGCTCGGCACTGCGCGCGGCGGCGCTGCGTGCGACCTGCTGGGTGCGGGTGGCGCTGGCGCGGCGTACCGACGCCACGTCCTGGCGGCGGCTGGCGGCGGCGACCGCAGCGGCCGGGGCCGCGGCCATCGCAACGGCGGCCTCCACCGGTGCTGCCGGGGTAGCCGGGGCCGTCGGCAGCTCGGCCTGGCTGGCGATGATGGTGGTGGTCGGGGCATCCAGCGGCGGGGCCTGGCTGGGCAGCTGTTCGCGGGTCATGAACATCGCCACGGCCGCCACCGAGGCGGCCAGCGCCGCGCCACCGCCCCAGCGGCGCCAGCCACTGCGGGATTCACGGGTACGCTCGGTGGACGCGGGCGCAAGCGGCGCGGGTTCAGCGGCAACCGCGCCACGCACGCGCTCGGCGAAGTCCAGCGGTGCCGGTGCGCATGGCTGGCCGCGCAGCACGTCGCCCAGCAACTGCCACCGCTCGTGGCAGCCGGCCAGGGCGTCGTCGTGCTCGAGCCGGCGCAGCATGAACCGCGCTTCGTCGGCCGACAGGGCGCCGTCGATCAACGCCGACAGCTGCTGGCGATTGTGGGCATCGAGTTTGTCCGGCGCAGCGCCGGTGGATCCAGGGTTGTTCATGTGGTGGCTCATACGCGGCTCTTCTCGCGGGTGGCACTGCCGACAT
This sequence comes from Stenotrophomonas sp. Ste86, assembly GCF_024519465.1. Taxonomy (GTDB): domain Bacteria; phylum Pseudomonadota; class Gammaproteobacteria; order Xanthomonadales; family Xanthomonadaceae; genus Stenotrophomonas. The sequence goes on from NZ_JALJRW010000009.1 coordinate 47,959, forward strand.
CCAGCAGTGGCCGAAGTTCAGTGTCGATCGCCTCGCGGGCGCGGAAGATCCGCGACCGCACAGTGCCGATCGGGCACCCCATCTTCTGCGCGATGTCTTCGTAACTCAGCCCGTCCACCTCGCGCAGGGTGATGGCCGATCGCAGTTCCTCCGGCAGCGCCGAGACCGCCTTCATCACCGTCTGCTCCAGTTCCTGGCGCATCAATTCGCGCTCGGGCGTGTCGGTGTCGCGCAGCCGGGTACCGCTGTCGAACTGTTCGGCATCGCCGATGTCGATGTCATCGGTGGGCGGGCGGCGGTTGTGGGCAGCAAGGTGGTTTTTGGCAGTGTTCACGGCGATCCGATGCAACCAGGTATAGAACTGGGCGTCGCCACGGAAACTGCCGATCGCGCGATACGCGCGGACGAACGTGTCCTGGGCGACGTCCTGACATTCACTCCAGTCGGCGATGTAGCGCCCGATCAGTGCAATGATCCGATGCTGGTACTTGCGCACCAGGACATCAAAGGCCGCACTCTCACCGCGCTGCACGCGCCGGACTAGTTCCAGGTCCAGCTCCTGTGGTGTTTCAACCTCGGCCATGAGGGGCCGCACTCCTGTCAGCCCGACCAACGTCGAGCACTGAGACTGCCAATCCCGGGAAAAGTTCAGCGACCGATCACACGACGCCGCACCAGCTTTTAACCACCGTTCCGTTAAGGTTCCCGTTCACGGCAATGATCCGGGCCTTCCCTTCCCCCCAGCTATAGGGATTTGACGGGGAGGAAACAACCTCTGGATCATAGCCCCCTTCTCCATACACAACCGGATGGAACGTCCCCATGCTTTCAGGCTTCGATGGGCTTCGCTTCTCACATTGGCACCCGCAGATCCGTGATGATGGTGTCGTGGTGCTCAGCCTCGACCGCCAGGACAGCAGCGTCAACGCGATGTCCCAGGACGTGCTGCTGGAACTGGGCGACCTGATCGAACGCATCGCGATGGACCCGCCCAAGGCGGTGGTCATCCAGTCGATCAAGCCGGCCGGGTTCATCGCCGGTGCCGACCTGAAGGAGTTCCAGGAATTCGACCGCCGCGGCACCGTCACTGACGCCATCCGCCGCGGCCAGAGCACCTACCAGAAGCTGGCCGAACTGCCCTGCCCGACCGTCGCGGCGATCCACGGCCATTGCCTGGGCGGCGGCACCGAGCTGGCACTGGCCTGCCGTTACCGCGTGGCCTCCAATGACGCTTCCACCCGCATCGGTCTGCCGGAGACGCAGCTGGGCATCTTCCCCGGCTGGGGTGGCAGCTCGCGCCTGCCACAACTGGTGGGCGCGCCGGCGGCAATGGACATGATGCTGACCGGCCGCACCCTCTCGGCGTCGGCCGCGCGCGGCATCGGCCTGGTCGACAAGGTCGTCGCCCCGGCGGTACTGCTGGATACGGCGGTTGCACTCGCGCTGACCGGTACCACTCGCCCGTTCAAGCAGCGCGCCACCGCGTGGGCGACCAACACCTGGCTGGCGCGGAAGCTATTGGCCCCGCAGATGGCCAAGCAGGTCGCCCGCAAGGCGCGCAAGGAGCATTACCCGGCCCCGTATGCGTTGATCAACACCTGGGCACGCACCGGTGGCAGCCCGATCCAGACCCGCCTGGACGCCGAACGTCGCGCGGTGGTGAAGCTGGCCAGCACGCCGACCGCACGCAACCTGATCCGCATCTTCTTCCTCACCGAGCGCCTCAAGGCATTGGGTGGGAAGGACCACGGCATCAGCCACGTGCACGTGGTCGGCGCCGGCGTGATGGGCGGCGACATCGCTGCGTGGTCGGCCTTCAAGGGCTTCAACGTGACCCTGCAGGATCGCGAGCAGCGCTTCATCGATCCGGCGATGGAACGCGCGCAGGCGCTGTTCGCCAAGAAGGTGAAGGACGACAGCAAGCGTCCGGCCGTGGCCGCCCGCCTCAAGGCCGACCTCGCCGGTGAGGGGGTCGCGCTGGCCGACCTGGTGATCGAGGCCATCATCGAAGACCCGCAGGCCAAGCGGTCGCTGTACCAGACGCTGGAGCCGAAGATGAAGGCCGATGCGTTGCTGACCACCAACACCTCCTCGATCCCGTTGCTCGAACTGCGCGACCACATCGAGCGCCCGGCGCAGTTCGCCGGCTTGCACTACTTCAACCCGGTCGCGCAGATGCCGCTGGTGGAAATCATCCATCACGACGGCATGGCGCCGGACACCGAACGTCGCCTGGCCGCGTTCTGCAAGGCACTGGGCAAGTTTCCAGTGCCGGTGGCCGGCACCCCGGGCTTCCTGGTCAACCGCGTGCTGTTCCCGTACATGCTGGAAGCGGCCACCGCGTACGCCGAGGGCATTCCCGGTCCCGTCATCGACAAGGCCGCGGTGAAGTTCGGCATGCCGATGGGCCCGATCGAACTGCTCGACACCGTCGGCCTGGACGTCGCTGCCGGCGTGGGCAAGGAACTGGCGCCGTTCCTGGGCCTGCAGATTCCGGCCGCATTGCAGACCGTCGAGCAGGGCAAGCGCGGCAAGAAGGATGGCCAGGGCATCTACAAATGGGAGAACGGCCGCGCGCAGAAACCCGACGTGCCGTCCAACTACGAGGCCCCGGCCGACCTCGAAGACCGCCTGATCCTGCCGCTGCTCAACGAAGCGGTGGCCTGCCTGCACGACGGCGTCGTCGCCGACGCCGACCTGCTCGATGCCGGCGTGATCTTCGGCACCGGTTTCGCCCCGTTCCGTGGCGGCCCGATCCAGTACATCCGCGCCACCGGCGCCGATGCGCTGGTGGAACGTTTGAAGGTGCTGCAGCAGCGCCACGGCGATCGCTTCGCCCCGCGCCCGGGCTGGGACGATGCCGTGTTGCGTGAGCCGGTGATCTGAGTTTCCTGCCGGCAACGATGCAATGACGACGCCACCGAAAGGTGGCGTTGTTTTTGGTTCTTCTCCCGATGGCGGAGGCGTCTTGTTCCAACGGCAGCAGGGGGCGCACGGCGATGTGGGCGTTATCGGGTAGTCAGGCGTAGTGAGAGTCTGTTGGCGTCTCCGCTCGGGTCTGTCGCGAGCGTGTGGGCCCCGTCGCGGCCGGTAGGCCCCTGGTGCAAATGTCCCCCGGCCGCGGGGCGGCCTCCTCCTTTATTTTGCCCAGGGGCCTACCGGCCGCGACGGGGCTCGGCTTGCGGTACGCAGCCGGAAGCGAGGCTTTTCTGGCCTTGGTCAGTGGGTCGGGCGCTGGGCCCACCCACCGACCACCGCGCCTGGAAAGCGTCAAAGCACGCTTCTGCCTGCCACGCGGAAGACAGAAGAACCCTGTTTTTTTGGGGCGCTGAGCGCAACACCCTGTTACCCGTTTGGGGCATGCGGCGGGATCCCCTGCATGCCATCCTGCACCCCTGCCCACGCCAGCGAGAAAGCCCGCATGACCACCATCATCGCCCCCCGCGTCCACGATATCGGCGGCCTGCAGGTGCGCCGCGCCGTGCCGACCCTGCAGGCGCGAAGCGTCGGCCCGTTCGTGTTCGTCGACCAGATGGGCCCGGCCATCCTCGGGCCCGGTACCGGCATCGACGTCCGCCCGCACCCGCACATCGGTCTGGCCACCGTCACCTTCCTCTGGTCCGGCGCGATCGGCCATCGCGACACCCTCGGCTCGGACCAGGTCATCCGCCCCGGCGACGTCAACTGGATGACCGCCGGCCGCGGCATCGCGCATTCCGAACGCACCCCGCCGCCGGAACGCGAGCACGATCACCCCATCCACGGTATGCAGACCTGGCTGGCCCTGCCCAAAAGCGCCGAAGAAACCGAACCGGCCTTCTACCACCACGCCGCCGCCACCCTGCCCCAGCAGCGCCGTGACGGCGCCTGGCTGCGCATCATCGCCGGCCGCGCCTATGGCGAAGAATCCCCGGTGAAGGTCTTCGCCGACACCCTCAACGTGGCCATCGACCTGGACCCCGGTGCGGAAATCGACCTGGATACCGGGCATGTGGAACGCTCGCTCTACATCCTCGAAGGCGAGGCGCAGCTGGACGGCGTGGACGTGCCTGCCCAGCACCTGATCATTCCCGAACACAACGCGCGCGGCCGGCTGCGCGCCAAGACGCCGGTCAAGGCGATGCTGATGGGCGGCGAACCGCTCGATGCCCCCCGTCACCTGTGGTGGAATTTCGTCTCCAGCTCGCAGGAACGCATCGAGCAGGCCAAGCACGACTGGGAGGCCGGCCGGTTCGGCAGCATTCCCGGCGATGACAAGGAATTCATCCCGCTGCCGGCGTATTGACCGCCCACCGTTCGTCGGCACCTTGACGCCACGTTCACTCCGATGAACCGCGATTCAGCTACGGTCTGCCTGCCCGCCCCGGGCGTCTGGTGGAGAACGATCCATGAGCATGGGCAAACGTCTGGCCGCGGAGTTCCTCGGCACGTTCTGGTTGGTGTTGGGCGGCTGCGGCAGCGCCGTGCTGGCGGCCACGTTCGGCGGTGATGGCAATCCACTGGGCATCGGCTTTCTCGGTGTCGCCCTGGCCTTCGGCCTGACCGTCCTCACCGGTGCCTACGCGTTCGGCCACGTGTCCGGCGCGCACTTCAATCCTGCGGTCAGCGTCGGTCTCTGGGCCGGCGGCCGCTTCCCCGGCCGCGACCTGCTGCCCTACATCGTGGCCCAGGTGCTGGGCGGCCTGTTGGCCGGCTTCATCCTGCTGCAGATCGCCTCCGGCGCGTCCGGCTTCGCCATCGATGGCAGCCAGGCCGGAGCGTTCGCCAGCAACGGCTATGGCGCGCTGTCGCCCGGTGGCTACAGCATCGCCGCCGCGTTCCTGTGCGAAGTGGTGCTCACCGCGTTCTTCCTGGTGGTCATCATGGGCGCCACCCACGGTCGTGCGCCGGCTGGCTTCGCCCCGATCGCGATCGGCCTGGCCCTGACCCTGATTCACCTGATCAGCATCCCGGTGACCAACACCTCGGTGAATCCGGCACGCTCCACGGCCGTGGCGGTGTTTGCCGGCAGTGGCGCGCTCGGCCAGCTGTGGCTGTTCTGGTTGGCCCCGCTGCTGGGCGGGCTGATCGGTGGCATCGCCTATAAATGGATCGGTGCCGAACCGCGATGAAGGGCAACGCCCGGGGTCTGCCAATGCGGATCCCGGCTCAGTCCGGATCACCTGAAACAGTTATTTGTAGATCAAGTCACATTCCGTTAAGGTCGAGATCACCACGCCGTCACTTGGCGATGGGCGCTTCCGGGACGCGCATGGGGAAATGCGCAACGTCGGCCAGGGTTGTCTGCGGCCACCGGAACGTCCTGCCAGGCCAACGCGCGGCCATTCCGACCTTGGGGGAACCAATGAACATCCTGCGCGCTGCCCTGTGCCTGAGCCTGTCGTTGTCCGCTGCGGCCGCGTCGGCCCAGTCGCCGACCGAATGTCCGTCCCTTCCTGCCAGCAGCGGCCTGCAATGGCAGCAGCAGACGCAGGCCGATCTGCTGCTGTGCAAGGCCAGCACCGGCGACGGCCGCGAAGTGCTCAGCCTGATCCTCAGCGCGCGCAATCCGGAGCTGCCGCTGAGCCGCCCGCTGCGCCAGGAAAAGGGCCTGTTCGCTGGAGAATCGCTGTATTGGTACCAGCCTGACCTGGGCGGCCAGCAGCCGCCGGGCTACGAGAACCGCCGCATCACCGTGGTGAAGTTCGACAAGAACCGCTATGCGCAGATCGCGCTGTATGCCGGCGACGCGCAGGAGCTGGGCTCACTGCAGACGCTGACCCAGGGGATGAATCTGAATCCGACCGCGGTTGCCGCAGGTCGCTGAGGAGGATGGGGATGATGCCGCCATCCCCGCACTTCACCCACGGCCTCAGCTTCACCGCGCGCGCCGGGGCGTGCCCGGCGCGGGGTGTCATCCTGCCCTGCTGCTGCCCGCGATGGCGGCACCGGAACGGAAAGCAGCCGAGCATGGCTCGGCTCTACCCCGTGACGCTGGCCTCAGAAGCGGCCTTCCTGGAAATCGACGAAAGCCTGCATCAGTTCCTGCCGGGTGTTCATCACGAACGGACCGTGGCGCATCACCGGTTCGCGCAGCGGACGCCCGGCCACCAGGATCAACCGCGTACCCTCGGCGCCGGCCTGCAGTTGCAGCAGCTCGCCACCGCCCAGCACCGCCAGCTCCTGGCGCGCGATGGGGCGCGCATCCTCGCCCTGCCCTACCGACAACCCGCCTTCGAAGACGTAGGCAAACGCGTTGTGCCCTTCGGGCAGGATGTACTCCCAGCGCGCGTCTGCGGCCAGGGTGATGTCCAGGTAGACCGGATCGGTCGCCGGCTGCACGATCGGCCCGGCCACGTCACCGACCTGGCCGGCGATCACTTTCACCTGCACGCCGTCGGCAGGCGTGGCGACCGGAATGCGCTCCGGCGCGAATTCCTGGTACTTCGGGTCGGTCATCTTGTCGCGGGCAGGCAGGTTCACCCACAGCTGGAAGCCGCGCATCTGCCCCGATTCCTGCTCGGGCATCTCCGAATGCACCAGCCCACGCCCGGCGGTCATCCACTGCACGCTGCCCGGGGTAAGCAGGCCTTCGTTGCCGTGGTTGTCCTTGTGCCGCATGCGCCCGTCGAGCATGTAGGTGACCGTCTCGAAGCCCCGGTGCGGATGACTGGGGAAACCGGCGAGGTAATCCTCGGCACGGTCGGTGCCGAATTCATCCAGCAGCAGGAACGGGTCCAGGTCGGGCAGCGACGGGCCGCCGATCACGCGGGTCAGGCGTACGCCGGCACCGTCGGAGGTGGCCATGCCACGGATGGTGCGCTGCACGCGCACGGGGGTTGGGCTGCTCATCTGAACTCCAGCAAGAAGGTCTCCAGCCAACAAGATGGGCGCACACGGCCCGGGGGCCAACCGCCACGACCGCAACCGATTGTTCCAGCGATAGCGTTCGCGCACCGTGCAGGCAGCACGCTGGACCGGCCGCCTGGCCGTGCCGTTACGTGGTCCACGTTGCGACCTACGACCAAAGTACTAGCGGCAAGCGGCCGCCTTTGCATTGACCCCGCCGGTGCCAGGGCAGACTCTTACGACGATCTCCAGGGAGACGCAATCTCATGAAAGGTTTTTCCAAGCTCGGCTGGGCGGCGCTCGCGCTGCTCGGCGCGTTCTGTCTGGGCGTGGTTGCATTGCGCCGTGGCGAACACATCAATGCGTTGTGGATCGTCGTCGCCGCAGTGTCGATCTATCTGATCGCCTACCGCTTCTACAGCCTGTTCATCGCCGACAAGGTGATGCAGCTCGACCCGACCCGGGCCACCCCGGCGGTGCTCAACAACGATGGCCTGGACTATGTCCCGACCAACAAACACGTGCTGTTCGGCCACCACTTCGCCGCCATCGCCGGTGCCGGTCCGCTGGTCGGCCCGGTGCTCGCCGCGCAGATGGGCTACCTGCCCGGCCTGCTGTGGCTGGTGGTCGGCGTGGTGCTGGCCGGGGCGGTGCAGGACTTCATGGTCCTGTTCATCTCCAGCCGCCGCAACGGGCGCTCGCTGGGTGACCTGGTCCGCGAGGAAATGGGCCAGGTGCCCGGCACCATCGCGCTGTTCGGCGCGTTCCTGATCATGATCATCATCCTGGCGGTACTGGCGATGGTGGTGGTCAAGGCCCTGGCCGAGAGTCCGTGGGGTATGTTCACGGTGATTGCGACAATGCCCATCGCGATCATGATGGGCGTGTACATGCGCTACATCCGCCCCGGCAAGATCGGCGAGATTTCGGTGGTCGGGTTGATCCTGCTGCTGGCCGCGATCTGGTTCGGCGGCAAGGTCGCCGCCGATCCGGTCTGGGGCCCGGCCTTCACCTTCACCGGCATCCAGATCACCTGGATGCTGATCGGCTACGGCTTCGTCGCCTCGGTGCTGCCGGTGTGGCTGCTGCTGGCACCCCGCGACTACCTGTCCACCTTCCTCAAGATCGGCACCATCGTGGCGCTGGCGATCGGCATCCTGATCGTGATGCCGGAACTGAAGATGCCGGCATTGACCCAGTTCGCGGCCAGCGGCGACGGCCCGGTGTGGAAGGGCGGCATGTTCCCGTTCCTGTTCATCACCATCGCCTGCGGCGCGGTGTCCGGCTTCCACGCACTCATCGCCTCGGGCACCACGCCCAAGCTGCTGGCCAATGAGCGCCACATGCGCTACATCGGCTACGGCGGCATGCTGATGGAATCCTTCGTCGCGGTGATGGCACTGGTGGCGGCCTCGATCATCGATCCGGGCATCTACTTCGCCATGAACAGCCCGGCATCGGTGATCGGTCCGGACGCGGTATCGGCCGCGCACTACATCTCCACCACCTGGGGCTTTGCGATCACCCCCGAGCAGCTGGAAGCCACCGCGTTGGCCATCGGCGAGCCGACCATCCTGCACCGTGCCGGTGGCGCACCGACGCTGGCAGTGGGTATCGCGCAGATCCTGCACCAGGCCATTCCCAGCGGCAGCAACGCGATGATGGCGTTCTGGTACCACTTCGCGATCCTGTTCGAAGCGCTGTTCATCCTGACCGCGGTCGATGCCGGGACCCGTGCCGGCCGCTTCATGCTGCAGGACCTGCTGGGCAACTTCGTGCCGGCGCTGAAGAAGACCGAGTCGTGGACGGCGAACATCATCGCCACCGCAGGCTGCGTGGCGCTGTGGGGCTACCTGCTGTACACCGGCGTCAAGGATCCCTTCGGCGGCATCCAGACCTTGTGGCCGCTGTTTGGCATCTCCAACCAGATGCTGGCCGGCATCGCGCTGATGCTGGGCACGGTGGTGCTGTTCAAGATGAAGCGCGAGCGCTTTGCCTGGGTGACCGGCGTGCCGGCGGTGTGGCTGCTGATCTGCACCACGTACGCCGGGCTGATCAAGATCTTCGACAAGAACCCGGCCCAGGGCTTCCTGGCCCAGGCGCACAAGTTCCAGGATGCGATCGCCACCGGGACCATCACCGCGCCGGCCAAGAGCCTGGACCAGATGCATCAGATCGTGGTCAACGCCTACGTCAACACGAGCCTGACCGTGCTGTTCCTGTTCGTGGTGTTCTCGATCCTGTTCTATGCGATCAAGACCATCGTGCAGGCGCGCCGCAATCCGCAGCGCAGCGACAAGGAAACCCCGTACGTGGCGCTACAGCCACACCAGATGGCAGACCTGTGATGAGTACCGAACTGGTTCCCGTTGGCCAGTACCAGGCGCACCGCCGACTGTGGCGGCGCCTGGTGCAGACCGCACGCCTGTGCTGCGGCATTCCCGACTACGACAACTACGTGCGCCACGTGCTGGAAAACCACCCCGACCGCGTACCGATGGACTACAAGACCTTCTTCCGCGAGCGCCAGGAGGCGCGTTACGGGGGCAGGAACGGTGGCCGCTGCTGTTGAAGCGGATGCCTCGTTGAAGACACCGACGGCGGCGCGAAAGCGCCGCCGTTTTTCATGGGGCCATCCGGTAAGCCTTACCGGGCTCGACGTCACCTTCGCGTTGTTGGCCGCGCCCATCCGATCGACGTAGCCCTGACCGCGCTGCAGCCGGTAGACGCTGCCCAGGTAATCGGTATCGTTGACGAACCAGGTGGCCGGCATCGCCTTGAGGAGGGCAGCGGCGGCGCACCGGCCAGCGGCCGGCACTGCCAACCGCGCGCGTCGCCGCCCCGGAATTCGTCCGGGACGGGCGACTCCCCGGGGCCGATCAGGCCCCGGCCATCCATTTCAGGATCAGGCCGGTGACATACGCCAGGCCAGTGCCGGTGGCGTAGCCGACGGTGCCGAGCAGCACCCCGACCGGCGCCAGCGAGGGATGGAACGCGGCGGCCACCACCGGTGCCGAGGCGGCCGCACCGATGTTGCCCTGCGAGCCGATGGCAAAGAAGAACAGCGGCGCGCGCAGCAGCTTGGCCGCGATCCACAGCACCAGGATGTGGGTGAGCATCCAGATCGCGCCGAGCGCGAACAGCCACGGACGATCCAGCAGCGACAGCAGATCCATCTGCATGCCGATGCAGGCGATCAGGAAATACAGGAACAGTGTTCCCAGCCGCGAGGCACCGGCCGACTCCAACCGCCGCGCGCGGGTGAAGCTCAGGCCCAGGCCGAGCGCGGTGGACAGCAACACCACCCACACGAACGCACTGTCCAGGCTGAACTGGCTGGCCCAGCTCACATTGGCCTTGAACCAGCCGCTCAGCGGCGCGGCGATGGCGTGCGCCAGGCCGACGCCGCCCAACGCGACACCGACGATCACCATCAGGTCGGTCAGGCTGGGAATGCGCGCGTTCTGCGCTTCGTAGGCCGAAATCCGCGCCTTCATCTCATCGATGGCGCGGGTGTCGGCGCCGTTGCGCGCGTCGATCTGCGGGGCGCGGTTGGCCAGGAACAGCAGCACCGCCATCCACAGGCTGGCACAGGCCACATCGACCACCGCGAATTGGCCGAAGGTGGTCGCGTCGGTGCCGAACACTTCGCGCATCGCCACCATGTTGGCGCCGCCGCCGATCCAGCTGCCGGCCAGGGCGGCCATGCCTGCCCAGGTGTCGCCGGCGACGGTTTCCGGATGGATCCAGGACATCAGCTGGAACGAGACGATCGCACCGAGCATGATGCCGAGCGTACCGGCGCAGAACATCACCAGCAGCTTGGGGCCGAGTTTCATCACCCCTTTGAGGTCGATCGACAACGTCAGCAGCACCAGCGCGGCCGGCAGCAGGACGTCGCGTGCGATCGGGTTGTACAGGGAGGTGTTGTGGCCGTCGATGATGCCGGCGGTGTTGTAGATGGCCGGGATGAAATAGCACAGCAGGAGTGCCGGTACCCAGGCGAAGATCTTTTTCAGCAGCGGGGTCGGCCCGCTCGCGGCCCAGAAGATCAGCGCGAGCGTGGCGGCGATCAGGCCGAGGCCGACAATGTCATTGGTGATCAGTGCAGTGCTGGTTTCGGTCGGCATGACGCCATCCTCTGTCGATCGAAGAAAAAAAAACGCCGCATAAAGCGGCGCCTTTCCAGAGGTTAACATCATCTTCACTCGATGCCACGCCGCGGCACCGCGTGTGGCAGTCCGATTACGTCATCGCACGCCTGGAAGCGACGCACCCAGGTCAAGGATCACCTTCGTGCCACGCGGCGCGCACGGTTCGATCTGCAACGCCCACCCCAGGTGGTCGCAGAGCTTGGCGATCAGCTCCAGACCGATCCCGCTCTGTTCGTTGCGATCGCCGCGTGCCATCCGCGCGTGCACGGCGGCGATTTCTTCCGGACTCATGCCATGACCGGGATCCTGCAGGGTGACCACCGCCGCGCGCGACAGCTGGATATGGATGGTGCCGCGGCCGCTGTTTTCGATCGCATTGCGCAGCAGGTTACCGATGGCCGCCTGCACCACGCCCAGCGGCGCGATGATCTCCGCCGGCGCCAGACCCTCCACTTCGATGCGCAGGTCCTTGTCGCCCATCAGGTGGCGATGGTCCTCGATGATGTCCGGCACCAGCTGATCCAGTGCGATGCGCTCGCCGCGCGCGGCCAGGCGCGCCGGATCACGCGCCAGCACCAGCAGCAGCTGGATCAGCTGCTCCACACCCTGCGCGGTGCGGTGCACGCGCTGCATCTGCACGCGCGCGCGGTCCGGCAGCGCCGGCTGCCCCAACGCCAGCTCGGCTGCGCCGGTGATCACCGCGATGGGCGTGCGCAGTTCGTGGCTGGTGGTGGTGATGAAGGCGCGCTCGCGCTCGACGAACTGTTCGTTGCGGGCCAGGTAATCATTGACCGCGGCGGCGATCACATACAGCTCCGAGCTGCCGCGCGGGTCAACGGTCACCCGCTGCCCCGGCACGCCGGGCTTGAGCTGATCGATGCGCGTGGCCAGCGAACGCAACGGCCGCACCAGCCGACTGACGCCGAAGGAGGCCATCAGCACGGTCACGATGATCATCACCACCCCGGCCAGCATCACCCAGCGCGTGGCGAATTCCTCCAGTTCGTGGAAGTCGTTGATGTCCAGCACAAGCGCCAGCCGGCCGAGTTTGTCGGTATCGCGGATCATGACCGCGCTGGCCCGATCGTTGACCATCACCCCGTCGTGCAGCCCGGGATGCAGCGTACGCAAGCTTTCGGGGACGCCCACACGGCCATCGAGGGTGAACAGCCGCAGCGTGTCCGAGTCCTGCCACCGGTAGTGCGGTTCGTGCTCGATATGGTTGACGATGCTGTCCAGCTCGGAGTTGAGCAGCGCGCGCCACGCCGAATGCTCGGCATGTTCATGCACGTAGTTGCCCACACTGAACACGGCGATGGAGATCATGGCCAGGTACGCCAGCAACCACCACACCAGCCGGCGGTGCAGCGGTGCGGGCTTACGCGGTCTCATTGCTGGATTCCGTGCCGATCAGGCCCAGCCGATAGCCGACGCGTGGCAAGGTATGGATCAACTTCTGCGCGGAGGCGCCATCCACGCTGCGGCGCAGTTCGTAGACGTGCGAACGCAGCAGGTCGCCATCGGGCGGCTCATCGCCCCACAGGGCGAACTCCAGCTGCTGGCGGGTCACCGCCGCGGGACTGGCACGCATCAGCACTTCCAGCAGCTTGCGGCAGGCCGGGTACAAGTGCAGCACCTTGCCGTCGCGATAGGCCTCCAGCGTGGCCAGATCCAGCTTGAGGTCGGCCACTTCCAACACCTTGCGCGGATTGCGCCCATGCGCGCGCACCATCAGCGCTTCCAGGCGCACTTCCAGTTCGGGCAGTGCGAAGGGCTTGGTCAGGTAGTCGTCGGCACCGGCCCGGAAGCCGGCGATCTTGTCGGGCAGCTCATCGCGCGCGGTGAGCATGATTACCGGCACTTCCGAGCCGTGCTCGGCACGCAGCCGGCGCAGGACTTCCGGGCCCTCCATGCGCGGCAGCATCCAGTCCAGGATGACGACGTCGTAGGCATGGCTGACCGCCAGGTGCAGGCCGGTGACGCCGTCGGGCGCGACATCCAGCACGTGGCCCAGCGATTCGAAATAGTCGAACAGGTTGGCGACCAGCTGGCGGTTGTCTTCAATGACCAGGAGCCGCATGGCAGACTCTCGTGAACGGATCGGGGCATGGTAGCCCGATCCATGTCGGAATCCGGTCGCAATGGGCCGGTTTCGACGCTTTTCCCACGCTGTCGGGGAGACAGTGGCGGTTTAGCCGAAGAGTGCCGACATGCCCGACGCAACGTTGCTGCGCCATCGCTGGCCGATCCTGGTCTGCGTGGGCATCGTGCTGGCCCTGCTGGCCGGTATCGGCATGCGCCAACCCTCCCCGCCCGACGAGCCGCGCTTCGTGCTGGCCGCGCGTGCGATGGTGGACAGCGGCAACTGGCTGCTGCCGCATCGGGGCAGCGAGCTGTACGCCGAGAAGCCGCCGGTGTTCATGTGGATGCAGGCCGCCAGCCACACCGTGTTTGGCGGCTGGAACCTGGCCTTCCTGGTGCCCTCGCTGCTGGCCGGCCTGCTGACCCTGTGGCTGACCTGGGATCTGGCGCGACGGCTGTGGAACCGGCGGGTCGCGTGGTGGGCGGTGCTCGCATTGTTCAGCTGCCTGCAGTTCGGCCTGATGGCCAAGCGTGCGCAGATCGACATGGTGCTGGTGGCGATGACGACGCTGGCGATGTGGGGCCTGCTGCGCCACCTGCTGGAGGGTCGCAACCTGGGCGCGCTGTGGCTGGCCGGTTTCGCCGCCGGGCTGGGCACGGTGACCAAGGGCGTGGGCTTCCTGCCGCTGCTGGTGCTGCTGCCGTGGGCGCTGTGGCGCTGGCGCAGCCGCGATCAGCCGCGCCCGCCTGGCGCGGCAAGCGCGCGCAGCCTGTGGTGGCTGCTGCCGGCCTTCCTGCTCGGCACGGCCGTATGGCTGGCGCCGTTGGGTATCGCGTTGTTGAACGATCCCGAGCCGAGCCTCCAGGCCTACGCACGCGAGCTGTTGTTCAAGCAGACCGGCACCCGCTATGCCAACGCCTGGCACCACGTGCAGCCGGCCTGGTACTACCTGCAGGTGATCGCCACGTTGTGGCTGCCGGGCAGCCTGCTGCTGCCCGCGCTGCTGCCCGCCTGGTGGCGGCGCCTCAAGCGCCTGGACGGCCGTTACTGGCTGCTGCTGGGCTGGTCGTTGCTGGTACTGGTGTTCTTCAGCGCCAGTCCCGGCAAGCGCGAGGTCTACATCTTCCCGATGCTGCCGCTGCTGTGCGTGGCTGCCGCGCCGTTGCTGCCGGGGCTCTTGCGTAGGACGGGTACCCGCTGGCTGCTGCTGGCCTACGTCGCCCTGCTCGCCGTGGCCGCGCTGTACATCGGCACGCAACTGCTCAGTGGCAGTGCGTGGGCACACGCGCAGCTGGCACGGCGCGAGATGCCCGCCAGCCTGCTGCCGCTGCTCGGCAGCTGGATGCTGGGTTTCGGGGGGGTGCTGATCGGCGTGATGGCCTGGCTGCGCCAGCGCCGCGCGGGTGCGCTGGTGGTGATCACGTCATTCCTGCTGTGGAATCTGTACGGCTGGGGGCTGATGCCCGCGCTGGATCCCTACAGTTCGGCATCGGCACTGATGCAGCGGGTCGGCCAGCGGATCGGTCCGGATGGGGAGCTGGGCCTGCTGGCCTGGCGCGAACAGAACCTGCTGCAGGCCGATCGCAAGGTTGCCGAGTTCGGCTTCAAGCGGCCATGGGACGAGCAGTGGCAGGATGCCGGTCCCTGGCTCGCACTGGCACCACGGACGCGCTGGCTGCTGGTGCTGGACGAGGCGATGAGCCCCTGCGTGGACCGCGCGCAGGTGATCGACATCGGCAGCAGCAATCGCAACCGCTGGAAACTGGTGCCCGGCACCGCGTGGCGTGTCGATTGCCATTCGCATCTGCAGGGTGATGCGGTGTCGACAGACGAGCCGGACTGAATGGCAGGCCTGCACAGGGCCCCCATTTAACCTGTGTCCAACATCGCTCCGACTGCTCTCCGACACGCCGCTGACGACCATGGCCGCGAATCAATTCGCCTTTGAATCGCCCATGCCCTCAGCGTCCGCCGTTCCTGTCGCCCTTTCCCACGTGGCCCCCTCCCCGGTCGCGCAGTTCCTGCGCGGCCATCTGTGGTTGCCGCTGCTGGCAACCCTGGCGGCCAGCGCGCTGTTGATGGGCTTCGGCGGCGACCAATGGCTGGCCGACCAGTTCTATCGACTCGAAGGTCATCATTGGGCCCTGCAGAACGCCTGGGTCACCAGCCATCTGGTGCACAAGGTCGGCAAGTGGACGAGCACGGCAGCAGCGCTGGCAGCGATCGTGCTGTGCACGCATGCCTGGCGCAGCGAACGCGCCGCCGCGTGGCGCTGGCCACTGCTGTATCTGGTGCTGGCGGTGGCGCTGGGCACCGGGGTGGTGTCGCTGCTCAAGTCGGTGACCAACATGGATTGCCCCTGGGACCTGGCCCGCTACGGCGGTGCGCGGGAGTACATCGGCCTGTTCGCTTCACGGCCGCACGACATGCCCCGTGGCATCTGTTTTCCTGCCGGCCATTCGAGCGCGGGATACGCATGGATCAGTCTGTACTTCTTCGCCCTGATGGTGCGACCGGCCTGGCGCTGGCGCGGGCTGGCGGTCGGGTTGGTGGCGGGCGGGGTATTCGGGCTGTCCCAGCAGCTACGCGGCGCGCACTTCCTGTCCCATGATCTGTGGACGCTGGCCACCTGCTGGCTGGTGTCGCTGCTGTTGTATCTGGCGGTGCAGCCGCTGCTGAAACGATCGCGCAGTACCCAACCGGCACTGCCACAGGGAGAGCGGGCATGAGTGCATCGGTACCCCGCACGACACGGTTCGTGGAGCTGGCACGCTGGCGCAGCTGGCGGCCGCAGCTGTCCACCGAAGCGCTGATCGCGCTCACCAGCCTGTTCTTCGCGGTGGCCTGCAATGGCCTGTTCTGGCACAGCGCCATGGCCACCCATCCGGGCAGCATCCGCTTTGCGATCTCGCTGCTGCTGTTCCTGGTGGGCGCCCACTGCCTGCTGATGGGTCTGCTGGTGTGGCGCTGGAATGCCAAGATGGTGGTGGGTCTGCTGCTGCTCGGCACCGCCATGGCGGCGCACTACATGGGCAGCTACCACATCTATCTGGATGCGGACATGCTGCGCAACGTGCTGGCCACCGACCACAAGGAAAGCCGCGAGCTGATGACCCCGGCGCTGATCGCGCCGCTCCTGTTGCTGGCCCTGCTGCCGATGCTGGTGCTGTGGCGCGTGCAGCTGGTCAAGCGCAGCTGGGGCAAGGCGCTGTTGTGGCGTGCCGGTTTCCTGCTGTTGTCGGCGGTGGTCGCATTCGGCGGGGCCATGCTTTCTTTCCAGGAAATGTCCGCGCTGATGCGCAACCAGCGCGAGGTGCGTTACCTGGCCACGCCAGGCAACTTCCTGCTGGGCCTGCCCAAGGCGCTGCGCGGCGACAACCCGATCCAGCGCGCGCCGAAGCTGCCGATCGGCACCGATGCCAAGGCCACCCCACGCGCGGCCGGCAGCCGTCCGCGTCTGCTGGTGATCGTGATGGGCGAAACCGCCCGGGCGCAGAACTGGGGGCTCAACGGCTACGCCAAGCAGACCACGCCGGAACTGGCACAGGCCAGCGTGATCAACTTCCCGGACATGCACTCCTGCGGCACCAGCACCGAGGTGTCGCTGCCGTGCCTGTTCTCGCCGTATGGCCGCCACGACTACGACGAAAAGAAGATCCGCGCGCACCAGTCGCTGCTGCATGTGCTGGAGTACGCCGGCATCAAGACGTTGTGGCGCGACAACCAGTCCGGGTGCAAGGGCGTCTGCGAAGGCCTGGCGATGCAACCGCTGGATGATGCGAAGAACCCACAGCTGTGCGCCAACGGCCGCTGCATGGACGAAATCCTGATCGACGACCTGGCCAGCCAGGTGCGCGCCACCCCCGGCGACCGGGTGGTGGTGCTGCATCAGCTGGGCAACCACGGCCCGAGCTATTTCGAGCGCTATCCGGCGCGCTTCCGCCGCTTCACGCCGACCTGCGACACCGCCGACCTGGGCAAGTGCAGCCGCGAGCAGATCACCAACAGCTACGACAATGCACTGCTGTATACCGATCACCTGCTCAGCCGCACCATCGGCACGCTGCAGGGCATGGACGACTACGACACGGCGATGATCTACCTGTCCGACCACGGCGAGTCGTTGGGCGAAAAGGGCTTGTACCTGCACGGTGTGCCCTACGCGATCGCACCGCAGGAACAGACCCGGGTGCCGATGACGATGTGGTTCTCGCCCGCGTTTGCCGCCAACCGCGGGCTCAACCTTGCCTGCGTGCGCCAGCGTGCGGGCAAATACACCGACCACGACAACCTGTTTCCGTCGGTGCTGGGATTGATGCAGGTCAAGACGTCGGTGTACGAACGTGGCCGCGATCTGTTTGCCGGGTGCGAGGTTTGACCCGTTCAACGCGTAGTCGAGTGTCCGGCGCCTGAAGGTGAGAGCTGTCAGCTTTTCGCTCTTCCGTTTGGGGCGAGGCAGGCCATACCGTGGCGGGACGCGCCGTAAACCCATCCATGGGGGCTCGACGTGCGCCATCCATGGCGCCCGACGGTCCCGCCACGGTATCGCCTGCCTCGCCCCCCAGGGTGTGCGTCGGCGGAAGGTCGAGCAAAGACGCCCTGCCTGCGAGTTGGTCTTGCGCCGTTGTTTCTCCATGCGCACCGACCCGCACCCCGTAATACGGACGCCACGCCGTCGACGTTGACGCTACCCGGTCGACCGGGACCGTGCTGCCCTGCCCCTTGCGGTGCGCCCGGTGCTTCACTAGCCTTCGCCGGTCTGTCACCACCCAAGGATGTCCCCGTGAACCACCGCCCGCTCCTGCTGGCCCTGGCTGTCGGCGCTGCCGCACTGACCCTGGCGGCCTGCCAGAAGGAACCCACCCCGGCTGACGCCCCCGCGGCGACCAGCGCCAAGCCGGGCGAGACCGCCGACCAGTTCATTGCCCGCGTCAACGCCGAGTACAAGGCCATGTACCCGGAAATGACCTCCGCCCAGTGGCTGTCTTCGACCTACATCAACGAAGATTCCGAACGCGTGGCGGCCAAGGCCAACGAGCGCTGGCTCACCGTCCTCAACGGCTGGATCACCCAGGCCGCCAGGTACGACGGCCAGCCCATGAGCGAAGACACCAAGCGCCAGATCCACCTGCTCAAGCTCATGACCTCCATGCCTGCCCCGCGCGACCCGGCCAAGCTGTCCGAGCTCACCCGCATCGCCAGCCGCATGGAAGGCGCCTACGGCTCGGGCAAGTACTGCACCGACGATGCCAACCCGCAGAGCTGCCGCCAGCTCGGCGACCTGGAACAGGTCCTTGCGCGCAGCCGCGACTACGACAAGCAGCTCGACGCCTGGCAGGGCTGGCACGCCACCACCAAGCCGATGCGGGCCGACTACCAGCGCTTCGTCGGCCTGGTCAACGAAGGCGCCAAGGAAATGGGCTTCGCCGATGCCGGCCAGATGTGGCGCAGCGGCTATGACATGCCACCGGAGCAGATCGGCCCGGAAACCGACCGCCTGTGGGAACAGGTCAAGCCGATGTACGAGCAGCTGCACTGCTACGCACGTACCAAGCTCGATGCCACCTACGGCAAGGACAAGGCCGAGACCGGGGGCGGCATGATCGCCGCCCACCTGCTCGGCAACATGTGGCAGCAGGACTGGTCCAACCTGTGGGACCAGCTGGAACCGTACCCCGGCGCCGGCAGCCTGGACATCACCGCCGCGCTGGAAAAGCAGTACCAGGCCAACCTGAGCGGCGCGCTGGCCAAGGCCGGCAGCGGTGCCAACGTGGAGGCGCTGTACAAGGCCCAGCGTGAGGCCGAACTGCGCACCGCCAAGCAGATGACCGAACGTGCGCAGGACTTCTACGTCTCGCTGGGCATGCCGGCACTGCCGAAGTCGTACTGGGACAAGACCCAGTTCATCAAGCCGCTGGACCGCGACGTGGTCTGCCACGCCAGCGCGTGGGACATGAACATGGACGGCGATGTGCGCACCAAGATGTGCATCAAGCCGACCGAAGAAAACTTCACCACCATCTACCATGAGCTGGGCCACATCTATTACGACCTGGCCTACAACCCGCTGCCGCCGCTGTTCCAGGGCGGTGCCAACGATGGCTTCCACGAAGCGATCGGCGACACCATCGTGCTGGCGATGACCCCGCAATACCTCAACTCCATCGGCCTGGTCGACAAGCCGCAGGAAAGCCGCGAAGCGACCATCAACGCGCAGATGCGCATGGCCCTCAGCGGCGTGTCGTTCCTGCCGTTCGGGCTGATGATCGACCGCTGGCGCTGGGGCGTGTTCGATGGTTCGATCACGCCGGACCATTACAACCAGGCCTGGTGGGACCTCAAGGCCAAGTACCAGGGCGTGGCCCCGGTCGGGGCGCGCGGTGAGGAGTTCTTCGATCCGGGTGCCAAGTACCACGTGCCGGGCAACACGCCGTACACGCGCTACTTCCTGGCGCGCATCCTGCAGTTCCAGTTCTACAAGGGCCTGTGCGATGCCTCCGGCTACAAGGGCCCGCTGCACCAGTGCAGCTTCTACGGCAACAAGGAAGCCGGGCAGAAGTTCTGGGCGATGCTGAGCAAGGGTGCCAGCCAGCCGTGGCAGGCCACGCTGCGCGAGATCACCGGCGGCGACAAGCTCGATGCCGGCCCGATGATCGAGTACTTCACCCCGGTCAACGAGTGGCTAAAGCAGCAGAATCAGGGCCAGATGTGTGGCTGGCAGGCCGCGGGCGCCACCGCGGCGGCCAAGCCGGCAACGGCAGCCCCTGTGGCACGCTGACCGTCCGCGCACGTCGATGAACGAAAAAGCCGGCCCGTGGGCCGGCTTTTTTTGTGGTCGGTAGTGCCGAGCCATGCTCGGCAAACGCGCGGCGCGCGTCGGGTGTTATCGGCGTCGGTGCGAAAGGCAGCCACGCATGGCGTGGCTCTACCCGGACGAAAGGTTGCATTGTGGGAATGACGAGGCCGCGGGGATCCGAACGCCGCGCTCAGGAATGCGCAGGACGCTTCAGGCTGGCGGCAAGTTCCACCTTGAACTGCTCGAAATCCCTGCCGTCGGCCGTCGCCTCGGCATGCGCGGCATCCTTCAGGGCGTCCGAGTAGACCAGGCGTACCGGCGTGCCTTGGCGCTCGTGCAGTTCGGCGGCCTGCATGATCAGCGCCAGCACGCGCGCCGCGCTCGGGGTCTGGCCGGCGATGCGGCCATCCATGCCCAGTACCCACTCGCCGTCGCGGCGGACGATGCCGGCCAGCAGCGTGCGCTGCTGGTCACGCAGCTCGGCATGCGGCTCCACCGGCGGGGTGGCGGCCTGCTCGCGGTTGGCAGCCTGGGTTTCGCGGCGCCGGCGGATGTCGCGGCGCAGTTTGGAGGTGGTCGACATCTGGAACGTCCGGACTGCATCAAAGCGCAAAGGATACCGCACGGGCCCGGCCGGGCCCGTTGAGGGCCGCCGCCCGGCTCGGTCCCGCACCTTGCCGTGGCGCCGATAGCCCATGACGGTGATGGCCTGCCGATCGATGCCGCAGCCCTCGACCAGGTGCCGCCGGATCGCCAGCACCACGCCGGCCACGCCCGCGTCGCCCGCCATCGTAGCGTGCGCGTGCGCTTATTCGATCGGCGTCAGCACGTCACGGCGGCGCTCGCAGTGCCGCTCCCAGTACCAGAAGCTGCCACCGATGGCGAAGAAGCCCGCGTAGCCCAAGGCCAGGTGCAGCGGGCTGCTGCTGAGCATCGGCGAAACCACGCCGGCCACCACGGTGTTGATCATCAGCTGGATGAACATCTGCATCGAGGAGGCCAGGCCGCGCTGATGCGGGTACATGTCCAGCACGGCGAGCGCCAGGATCGGGAAGATCAAGGCCATGCCGACGCCGCCCAGGAAAATCGGCATCACCGCCCACGGCAGCGCGATCTGCGGTACCGATACCACGTAGCCCACGTTCAGCAGCGCCGAGACGGCGCACAACGCAAACCCGATCGCGATCTGCCGCTGCGCCACGATCCGCCCAGCCATGCGCCCGGACAGGAACGAGCCCACGGTCATGCCGCCGATGGTGGGGATGAACAACCAGGCAAAGCCGCCCTCGCCCAGCTTGAGGTGTTGCATCACAAACACCGGTGCCGAGGCGATGTACAGGAAGATGCCGGAGAAATTGAACGCGCCTGCCGCGGCCAGGCGCAGCAGGCGCGGGTTGGAGCCCATCCGCACATAGCTGCGCAGCAGTTCGCGCATCGACAGCGGCGTGCGCGCTTGGACCGGGTGGGTTTCCGGCAGCCATTTGCCGGTGGCCAGCAGCAGCACCACGCCGAACAGCACCAGGAACCAGAAGATCAGCGGCCAGTCGCCGCCGCCGAGCAGGATCCAGCCGCCGATGATCGGCGCGATGGCCGGGGCGACGCCGAAGATCATCGACACCTGGCTCATCAGACGCTGCGCGTCGGCACCGTGGTACAGATCGCGGATCACTGCGCGGCCGACGATCACCCCGACCCCGGCGGTGACGCCCTGCAGCGCGCGGAACACCAGCAGCGTGGTCATGTCGCGCGACAGCGCGCAGCCGATCGAGGCGCCGATGAACAGCACCAGCCCGCCGATGATCACCCGCTTGCGTCCGAACGCATCGGACAACGGGCCGTGCGCCAGGCTCATCAGGCCGTAGAACAGCAGGTACACGCTGATGGTCTGCTGCACGGCCACCTGGTCGACCTGCATGCGGTCGCCGAGCAGCAGGAAGGCCGGGAAAATGGTATCGATCGAGAACGGACCGAACATCGCCAGGCCTGCGAGCAGCAGGGCAAGGCGGCGGTTCGAGGGTGAGGCGGGCGTCATGCGGTCTTCCGTCTGGGCCGTGCGCACTGCACGGCGGGCGCAAGCCCGGAACGGGCGGCACCAGATGAATACGAGGGTCCGATGATGATAGGCCTTTGTACCGCCGGGCACCATCGCCGGAGGCCCGAGAGGGGCGCCCATACCACCCCGTATTCATGTGCCATGGGGACGCAGCTGAGAAAGCCGCTGGGCTATAATTGGCGGGCACCATGGTGGGAGAAGCGGACACCCGCTGCCGAAGGCGCAACGCCCGTAATCGCTCAGGCCCGATACCACCCGTACCAAAACTCTGGAGAGACCGGCCCATTGCCGGCGCCGAAGGGGCACGAAGCACGCAGACGCGCGCTTTTAAACTCTCAGGCAAAAGGACAGAGGGGCACCCAGGAAGACCGCAAGGTCCGGTGGATCGCTGTCGCCCGCGACGCGCCCTGGCCCCGGCTGCCTTCCGAACGTGCGTGCCCACTCTTCGAGATGCCAGCCATGTCCCAGAACACTCCTTCCCTGCGCGAGCTTGAACACAGCCACGCGTTCGTCGAACGCCACATCGGCCCCAACGACGCTGAAATCGCGCAGATGCTCGACGTGGTCGGCCACGCCTCGCTGGACGCGCTGACCGATGCGATCGTCCCGGCCGGGATCAAGTCGCCGGCCCCGCTGGACCTGCCCGAGTCGCTGACCGAAGTGCAGGCGCTGGCCAAGATCCGCGCCATCGCCGACAAGAACCAGGTGTTCCGCACCTTCATCGGCCAGGGCTACTACGGCACGCTGACCCCGAACGTCATCCTGCGCAACGTGCTGGAAAACCCGGCGTGGTACACCGCCTACACCCCGTACCAGGCCGAGATTTCGCAGGGCCGCATGGAAGCGCTGATCAACTTCCAGACCCTGTGCGCCGACCTGACCGGCATGGAGATCGCCAACGCCTCGCTGCTGGATGAAGCCACCGCCGCCGCTGAAGCGATGACCCTGGCCAAGCGTTCGGCCAAGTCCAAGTCCGACACCTTCTTCGTGCACGACGCCGTGCACCCGCAGACGCTGGAACTGCTGCGCACCCGCGCCGAGCCGATGGGCATCGTGCTGCGCGTGGGCACCCCGGCTGAGGCCTTGGAAGCGGAAGCCTACGGCGTGCTGCTGCAGTACCCGGACACCTTCGGCCATATCGGCGACTACAAGGCGCTGGCCGATGCCGTGCACGCCCGTGGCGGCCTGGTCGCGGTGGCGACCGACCTGCTCGCGCTGACCCTGATCGCCGCCCCCGGCGAATGGGGCGCGGACATCGTGGTCGGCAACTCGCAGCGTTTCGGCGTGCCGTTTGGTTTCGGTGGCCCGCATGCCGCCTTCATGGCCTGCCGCGACGCCTACAAGCGCTCGATGCCGGGCCGCCTGATCGGCGTCTCGGTGGATGCGCAGGGCAATGCCGCCTACCGCCTGACCCTGCAGACGCGCGAGCAGCATATCCGCCGTGAGAAGGCCACTTCCAACATCTGCACCGCGCAGGTGCTGCTGGCGGTAATGGCCTCGATGTATGCCGTGTACCACGGCCCGGAAGGTCTGACCCGCATCGCCCGCCGCACCCATCGCCTGGCCGCGATCCTGGCCAGCGCACTGCGCGCTGCCGGCGTCAATGTGGGCGAGCATTTCTTCGACACCCTGCATGTCAAGGACGTCGATGCCAAGGCGATCCACGCCAAGGCCGCGGCCGCACGCATCAACCTGCGTGCGATCGACAGCGATGCGGTCGGCATCAGCCTGGATGAAACCGCTACCCGTGCCGACATCGTCGCGCTCGGCCAGCTGTTCGGCGCCACCGTCGATGTGGACGCGCTGGACGCGGCCACCGCCGATGCGCTGCCGGCCGGTCTGGTGCGCACCAGCGCCTTCCTGACCCACCCGGTGTTCAACACCCACCACAGCGAGCACGAACTGCTGCGTTACCTGCGTTCGCTGGCGGACAAGGACCTGGCCATGGATCGCACCATGATCCCGCTGGGCAGCTGCACCATGAAGCTCAACGCCACCGCCGAGATGATCCCGGTGACCTGGCCGGAGTTCGCCAACATCCATCCGCTGGCCCCGGCCGACCAGGCCACCGGTTACAAGGAACTGATCGACGGACTGGAAGCGATGCTGGTGGAATGCACCGGCTACGACGCGGTCAGCCTGCAGCCGAACTCCGGCGCGCAGGGTGAATATGCCGGCCTGCTGGCGATCCGCGCCTACCACCGCTCGCGCGGTGAGGGCCATCGCGACGTCTGCCTGATCCCCGATTCCGCACACGGCACCAACCCGGCCTCGGCACAGATGTGCGGCATGAAGGTCGTGGTGACCAAGACCGATGCCAACGGCAACGTCGATCTGGACGACATCCGCGTCAACGCGGAGAAGTACAGCGACCGCCTGGCCGCGCTGATGATCACCTACCCGTCCACGCACGGCGTGTTCGAGGAAGAGGTGGTGGAGATCTGCGAAATCGTGCACAAGCACGGCGGCCAGGTGTACACCGACGGCGCCAACATGAACGCCCTGGTCGGCGTGGCCAAGCCCGGCAAGTGGGGCTCGGACGTGTCGCACCTGAACCTGCACAAGACCTTCTGCATTCCGCACGGCGGCGGCGGCCCGGGCGTGGGCCCGTGTGCGGTCAAGTCGCACCTGGCGCCGTTCCTGCCCAAGGTGCTGGGCGGCGAAGGCGATGTCGGCATGGTCAGCGCGGCCAGCTTCGGCAGCGCCTCGATCCTGCCGATCAGCTGGATGTACATCACCCTGATGGGCACCGCCGGCCTGCGCAAGGCCACCCAGGTCGCGCTGCTCAACGCCAACTACATCGCCAAGCGCCTGGCCCCGCACTTCAAGACCCTGTACACCGGCCGCAATGGCCTGGTGGCACATGAGTGCATCCTGGACGTGCGTCCGCTGGAGAAGACCTCCGGCATCGGCGCCGAGGACGTGGCCAAGCGCCTCATCGACTTCGGCTTCCACGCCCCGACGCTGAGCTTCCCGGTCGCCGGCACGCTGATGGTGGAACCGACCGAGAGCGAATCGCTGCACGAGCTGGACCGCTTCATCAACGCGATGATCCAGATCCGCGAGGAAATCGCCGCCATCGAAGACGGCCGCCTGGACCGCGAGGACAACCCGCTCAGGCACGCCCCGCACACCGCCACGGCGGTCTCGGCCAGCGAGTGGTCGCACGCCTACCCGCGCGAACTGGCGGCCTTCCCGCTGGCCAGCCTGCGCCAGCAGAAGTACTGGCCGCCGGTGGCGCGCGTGGACAACGTGTACGGCGACAAGAACGTGATGTGCGCCTGCATCCCGGTGGATGCGTACAAGGAAGACGAGGGCGTGGAGGTCTAAGCCTCCCTGCCCGGATGCAACGAAGAACGGCCCGCGCAAGCGGGCCGTTTTTGTTGGCGGTTGCTGGCCGTGAGCCGGCTCCCCCAAGACGCGTGATGCCTCCCGGTAGTGCCGGCCGCTGGCCGGCTCCCACGGATGCCGATTGGCATGGTGCAGAGCCGGCCAGCGGCCGGCACTACCGGTCAATCGGTCAATCGGTCAATCGGTCAACCGGTCAATCGATCAATCGATCAATCGGCCTGACGGCTGGCGCGCACGCGCCGCGCCACTTCGCTGCTGATCGCGATCACCGCGGTCAGTGCGGCCATCGACAGGAACTGCAGGCGGGTGTGCGATTCGGACAGCAGCAGGCCGAAGATCAGCGCCAGCACGCCCAGGCCGATCACGGTCAGATAGGGGTAGCCGGCCATGCGGAACGGCAGGCGGGTGCCATCGCGATTGGCGCGATGCCGCAGGATCAGCTGCGACAGCAGCGAGATCGTCCACACCAGCAGGCAGGTGGACCCCACGATGTTGAGCAGCACCGGCAGCACCCTGTCCGGAAACAGCAGCTCCATCACGGTGGCGGCAAAGCCGAACAGCACGCTGGCCAGCACCGCGATGATCGGCACCTGGCGCGGGTCGGCCCAGCCGAGCACGGCCGGTGCCTCCTGGCGCTGGGCCAGCGAATACATCATGCGTGAGGCGCCATAGAGGTTGGCATTGAGCGCCGACAGCAGCGCGATCACCGCGATCAGCGTGATCGCCGTGGCCGCACCGGGGATGTTGGCCACCTGCAGCACCGCGGCGAACGGCGACTTCAGCGCCTCGCTGGTCCACGGCACCACGGCGATGATCACGCTCAGCGAGCCGATGTAGAACACCAGGATGCGCCAGGCCACGGTACGGATGGCCCGCGCGATGCTGCGCTCGGGGTCTTCGGTTTCCGCTGCGGCCACCGCCACGATCTCGGTGCCCCCGAAAGCGAACACCACCACCAGCAGCGCCGCGCCCACGCCAGCCAGCCCCTTGGGCGCGAAGCCGCCATGCCCGGTGAAGTTGGACAGGCCCGGCGAGGCGACGTCCGGCAGCCAGCCCAGCAGCAGCGCGATGCCGATCAGGATGAAGGCGACGATCGCCACCACCTTGAGGATCGCGAACCAGAATTCGAACTCGCCGAAGTTCTTTACCCCGAGCAGGTTGATCGCGGTGAAGAACAGCATGAAGGCCAGCGCGGCCATCGGCACCGGCACCGCCGGCCAGACGGTGGCCAGCAGACCGGCCGCACCCACCGCCTCGGCCGCGATGACAATGACCAACTGCACCCACCACAGCCAGCCCACCGTGGCCCCGGCGGTGGCGCCCATGGCATCGGCGGCGTACACCGAAAACGCGCCGCTGGTCGGCTTGGCCGCGGCCATTTCGCCGAGCGCGTTCATCACGATGATCACCAGCGCACCGGCGACCAGATAAGACATCAGCACCGCCGGGCCGGCGGCCTGCACGCCCACGCCCGATCCAAGGAACAGGCCGGCGCCGATGGCGCTGCCCAGGCCCATCATGATCAGCTGGCGGGGTTTGAGCGCGTGGCCCAGTCGGGTGTCGGCAGGCGCGGTGGCAGGCGTCGGAGTCTGGGATGCGGGCATCGGAATCGCAGGCGGGCAACAGGTGCGACACGATACCCTGTCCAGCCGGCCGGCGGGATAGGCCACAAGGCCCGCCCCGGCTCAGGTTTCGGCGCGCTCGCCGATCTGCGCCCGGTAGCCGCGCGGGGACACCCCGACCTCGGCCTTGAACTTGCGGGTGAACGCGCTCTGGTCGGTGAAGCCGCAGGCCTGGCCGATGCTGGCGATGCTGTCCGGCCCGTGCAGCAGGTGCACCGCCATCTGGATGCGCAGGCGGGTCAGCACCTGCTGTGGGGTCATCTGGAACACCTTGCGGAAGGTACGCTCCAGTTTGGACAGCGAGAACCCGGTGATGTCCAGCAGGGTCTGCATGCGCACGTTCTCGGCGTAATGCGCGTTCAGATGCGCCAGCGCCAGCCGCAGCTGCTCGTACTGGGTGCCCAGGCTGTCTTTCTGACCCAGGTCGCGCGAGATGCCGATCAGGCCCCTGATCTGCCCGTCCACCAGCAGCGGGCGCTTGCAGGTCAGGCACCAACCCGGCTCGCGGTTGGCGAACAGATGCAGCTCCATCAGGTTTTCGATCACCTTGCCGGCCAGGACCTGCTCGTCCTGGGTGGCGTAGTCGGCGCCCAGCCCGGTCGGGTAGATCTCCGCGGCGGTACGCCCGATCACCTCCTTGCGCGACTTCAGCCCGAGCCGGCGCAGCATGGTCTGGTTGATGTGCGTATAGCGCCCGTCGCGGTCCTTCATGAAGAACAGCACGTCGGGGATCGCATCGAACAGGGCTTCGATGTCGGCAGGTTCAACGCGCATGCGAGGGCGGGCGGCAGGAGGACACGCCGCCAAGGATACGCGCCCTGCCGCGCCCACCCAACGCCGCATGTGAAGCGCGGGTGCATGCAGCGCCCGAATTGAGCACCGGCGATTAACGGCGGCCGCGCCAGTGTTGGGCATTGCCTTCCCGCCAGCCCGGAGCCACCCATGGCCGCCAGCAAGCCCCGCACCAAGAACACCCCTCCTCCCGCCGACAGCCGTGGCGAAGGCGACGAACTGCACCAGCACGCCGGTGGCGGCCATCCCGCGCTGACCACCAACCAGGGCATCCCGGTCGGCGACAACCAGAACTCGCTGCGCGCCACCCCGCGTGGGCCCACGCTGCTGGAAGACTTCATCCTGCGCGAGAAGATCACCCACTTCGACCATGAGCGCATCCCCGAGCGCATCGTGCACGCCCGTGGCAGTGCCGCGCACGGCTACTTCGAACTGACTCGTTCGCTGCAGGAATTCACCCGCGCGCGCGTGCTCACCGAGGTTGGCGTGCGTACGCCGGTGTTCACCCGTTTCTCGACCGTGGCCGGCGGTGCCGGATCCGTGGATACCCCGCGCGATGTGCGCGGCTTCGCCGTCAAGTTCTACACCCGCGAAGGCAACTGGGATCTGGTGGGCAACAACATCCCGGTGTTCTTCATCCAGGATGCGATCAAGTTCCCCGACCTGATCCACGCAGTGAAGATGGAACCGGACCGCGCCTTCCCGCAGGCGGCCAGCGCGCATGACACGTTCTGGGATTTCATCTCGCTGATGCCCGAGTCGATGCACATGATCATGTGGGCGATGAGCGACCGCGCGATTCCGCGCTCGCTGCGGATGATCGAGGGCTTCGGCATCCACAGCTTCCGCCTGCTCAACGAGGAAGGCGAATCGACCTTCGTCAAATTCCATTGGCGGCCGAAGCTGGGCATCCAGTCCACGGTGTGGGACGAGGCGGTCAAGCTGCAGGGTGCCGACAACGACTTCCACCGTCGCGACCTCTTCGAAGCGATCACCGCCGGCGATTTCCCCGAATGGGAGCTGGCGGTGCAGCTGTTCAGCGAGGAAGACGCCGAGGCTTTCCCGTTCGATCACCTGGACCCGACCAAGATCATCCCCGAGTCGCTGGTGCCGCTGACGGTGATCGGGCGGATGGTGCTGGACCGCTGGCCGGACAACTTCTTCGCCGAGACCGAGCAGGTGGCCTACTGCCCCGCCAACGTGCCACCGGGGATCGACTTCAGCAACGATCCGCTGCTGCAGGGGCGCCTGTTCTCCTACCTGGATACCCAGCTCAGTCGCCTGGGCGGGCCCAACTTCCACCAGATCCCGGTCAATGCGCCCAAGTGCCCGTTCGCCAACCATCAGCGCGATGGGCACATGCAGATGGGCATCCCGAAGGGGCGCGTCGCCTACGACCCGAGTTCGCTGCAGGATGACAGCCCGCGCGAAGTAGTCGATGGTTTCCCCAGCCACGCCACCGCGCCCGATGACGGGGTGAAGGGGCGCGTGCGGGCTGAGAGCTTCGCCGATCACTACAGCCAGGCGCGCATGTTCTTCCGCAGCCTGGAAGCACCCGAGCAGGCGCATCTGGCGTCGGCGCTGGTGTTCGAGCTGTCCAAGGTGGAAACGGTCAAGGTGCGCGAGCGCACGGTGAGCCACCTGCGCAACATCGACGAGTCGCTGGCCAAACGCGTGGCCGCGGGACTTGCGATGCCGGCCCTGCCCGAGCCTGCGCCGACGGCCACGCCTGCCCAGGATTTCCCGAAGGCGCAGGAAGTGCGCGTGATCGGCCGCACCAAGGACCTGCTCAAGGGCCGCTGCATCGGCATCCTGTTCGACGAGGGGTCCGATGCAGGCTTGATCAGCAACCTGCGCAAGGCTGCCGACAAGGCCGGTGCCAAGGTCAAGCTGGTCGCGCCGAAGATCGGCGGCGGCAAACTCAGCGACGGCAAGGTGCTTGCCGCAGATGGGCAGCTCGCCGGTACGCCGTCGGTGGTGTTCGATGCGGTGGCCGTGGTGCTCAGCAACGAGGCGGCCAAGCGCCTGCAGAAGGAATCGGCAGCGGTGGATTTCGTGGCCGACGCCTGGGCCCACCTGAAGGCGATTGCCGCCGATGAGGGCGCGCAGGCGCTGCTCAAGGCCGCGCGCGTGGGCAACGATGCGGGCGTGGTGGAAGCCGAGGACGCCAAGGGCTTCCTTGCGGCGGCGGCGACGCGGCAGTGGGCGCGGGAGCCGAAGGTGCGCACGCTGGCTTGATCCTCTTCCATCCCCACAGGAGACATCCCCATGCCGCGTGGTGACAAATCCAGCTACACCGACAAGCAGAAGCGCCAGGCCGAGCACATCGAAGAAAGCGAGAAGGAACACGGCCGCGGCGAGGACGCGGCCGAGCGCATCGCCTGGGCCACCGTCAACAAGCAGGATGGGGGTGGCAAGAAGCGCGCGCCGGTCAAAAAGGCAACCACGACATCGTCTGCGAAGACAGCGACTCGGAAGGCAGCCAAGACGTCGACCGCCTCGAAGGTTGCGAAAAAGGTAGCGGTGAAGAAGACCGCCGCCGGCAGAAGCGTAGCGAAAAAGGCATCGACGTCGGCGACGAAAACTACGACGACATCAGCGAAGAAGACGACGACGAAGACGGCGGCAAAGAAGGCAACGAAGGCAACGAAGAAGACTGCAACGACGTCGGCCACAACGAAGACGGCCGCGAAGAAGACAGCTGCCGGCAAGACGGCGAAGAAATCGGCCGTAAAAAAGGCGGCGGCGAAGAAGGCCCCCGCGCGCAAAGCCACCAGCAAAGCCGCCACAAAGAAGACGGTGGCCAGCACGTCGACAAAAAAGGTCGCAACGAAAACCGCGCGCAGGAGCACCACGCGGACGCCTGCGAAAAAATCCGCCCGCTGAAGCGACAAAGGGATGCGGCAGCATCGCGCTGCCGCGTCTGTTGCAGGGCCGCCTTGCCCTGCCCCGCCGGGATCGTGCTCAGCGCGACGCGGGCGCCGGTTTCCCCGCTGGCGGTGCCTTGACCCGCACCGGCACCACCACCGACTGCATCCGCTTGATTGCCGAAATCGGCACCGCTTCGGCGCGGTGCTGTTGCGGCCACCACAGGAACACGAACGCGCTGCTGCTGCCCAGCAGCCGTGCATCACCGGCCAGCGGCGCGCTGTCGCCCGCCAGGTGCACCATGACCTTGCTGCCCTGCCCCGCGTCGCGGATGTTCTCGGCCTTGTTCATGGAGTAGATGGCCGCGCCCAGCGCCATGAAGCAGGCCACTGCGATGCACAGGCCGGTCAGCGGCCGCAGCCCGGAGATGTCCCAGCTGGTCAGCGGCGACTGCGAGAACAACATCCGCCATCCCCAGTGCCGCGCGCGCAGCGCCTCCACCTTGGCCGGGTTGCGCCGACGCACGGTGTCCGGCCAGCCAGCCACGATGGCCAGCGCGATGCCGCCGGCCAGGATCCCCGCATAGGCCGGATCGCGCAGGCCGGCCACCAGGAAGTCGCTGATCTGCAGGTAGTCCAGGATGGAGAGCTGGAAGCGCAGGTAGAAGAAGTAGCTCGACCACAGCCCGAGCAGCGACAGCAGCACGTAACCGGCGCTCACGATCAACGCCGGTTCCTGGCGCAGCAGCCGCCACAGCACCATCACCACCGAATCTTCATTGCCCTGCACCACCGGCAGGACCGACCAGTCGGTGGGCGCCGTCTCGGCCGGTACCGTCGGCTGGCCGGCACCCAGGTGCGCGATGGCCCGCACGTCGCCGTGGATGTCGCCCTGATCCCTGCTTTCCATGCGCCCCCCCCTGGTGAGCGCAGAGCATCGCCGAAATCGCGGCGGTGCGGAAGTCGGGGCCCGGGGTGTACGCGACCGCCCGGCAAGCCGCCGCGGTTGCGGGTCGGCCGATTCTCGAGGGCATCGGCGGTCGATGATCCACACAGGGTTGACGCCTTCCATGATGCATCGGCGATACTCGCCTCACGCCGCAGGACGCGGCGATTCAAGGAACGATCATGCGCAGCGCTTCGCTACTGGCCATGCTGGCCGTGTTGTTACCTGCAACCGCGATGGCCCAAAGCGGCTGGCGCGACGCCGATGGCACACCGGTGCCGCAGACCGAGGCGGCCCGTTCCGAAGGCGGCTTCGCCGCGTCGCTGGTGATCACCGACGATGCCGACTGGCAGCAGAAGTGGGAGACGCCACCGGAGCACACCCCTTCGCTGCGCGGTGCCGACAGCGTCGGCCTGGGGGGCGAACTGTACGTGCTCACCCTGCTGTCCAATCCGATGCTGGACGCGAAGGGCGACACCAACGTCGTCTGCGGTGTTGAAATCCAGCGTCCCGACGGCAGCTACGACGCGCAGCACCCGCAGACGCCCTGCTTCAAAACCCGGCTGCACACCGATCCGACCCTGGTGTACATGACGGGCATGGTGGTGAAAATGCGGGTCGAAGCCGGTGATCCGCCGGGCGTCTGGACCGTGCGGATGAAGGTCAAGGACATCAACCGCAACGTCGAGCTGCCGTTGCAGTCCACCTTCGAGGTGCGGGATCGCTGAGGCCCCGCATCGGCGTCGGGCCAGTTCCGCCGCCACGCGTTCGCCGCGGAGGCGACCCGGGATCCGGATGCAGCGGCGTCCTGCCGCCGCATCCCTCCGTCAGGTCGATCAGGCCGCGCGCCGCACCGCCACGCCCAGCGCACTGCCCTGCTCCAGCTTGAACACCGCCACCGATTCGATCAGCGCATGTGCCTGCTGTTCCAGCGCGCGGCTGGCTGCGGTGGCTTCTTCCACCAGTGCCGCGTTCTGCTGGGTCACCTGGTCCATCTGCACCACCACCTGGTTGACCTGCTCGATGCCGGCCGCCTGTTCCTTGGTGGCCGCGGCAATGTCGCTCATCAACTGATTGGTGCGCGAGCTGGCCTGGGTCAGGCGCGCGATCGCCGCCTCGGATTCCACGGTGACGCTCAGGCCGGTCTTGACCTTCTCGCTGGATGCGTCGATCAGGTCCTTGATCTCCTTGGCGGCAGTGCCGGCACGCTGTGCGAGCGTGCGCACTTCGCTGGCGACCACGGCGAAACCGCGACCGTTCTCGCCGGCGCGCGCCGCTTCGACCGCCGCATTCAAGGCCAGGATGTTGGTCTGGAAGGCGATGCCATCGATCACCGAGGAGATCTCGCCGATGCGCGCCGAGGAGGTGTCGATCTCGCTCATGACCTTGGCCATCTGCGCGATCGCCTGCTCGGTGGCACGTACCGCGGCACCGGCCGCGTGCGCTTCGTGGTCGGCCTGGTTGGCCAGTTCGGCGTTCTGGCGCACGGTGGAGGTCAGCTCTTCCATCGAGGCGGCCGCCTCTTCCAGGTTGGCGGCCTGCTGTTCGGTGCGGCGCGACAGATCGTTGTGGCCGGCGGCCAGTTCCTGCGCGGCGTCGTTGATGCTGCCGGCCGCGCCCTGGATCTGCTGGACGATGCCGGTCAGCTGGGCGGCGGTCACGTTGGCATCGTCGCGCATCTGCGCGAACACGCCTTCGTAATGACCGCTCATGCGCGAGGTCAGGTCACCGGTGGAGATGGCACGCAGCACCTGCGACAGGTCGGCGATGCTCGACTGCGAACTGGCCATCATGCCGTTGAGGTTGGCGACCATCGCGCGGAACTGGAACTGGAACGCAGCCTCATCACCGCGCACCGAGAAATCGCCGGCACGCGCGGCGCTGGCCAGCGTGTCGATCTGCGCGTTGATCGCCATCAGGCTGGCCTTGACCGTGGCCATGGTGCGGGTCAGCAGCGCCTTCTCGCCGGGGTAGCTGTCCAGGTCGCGGCGGAGGTCGCCGACGGCATAGTCGGCCATCACATCGACCATGTGCGACTGCACGGCCACGTGCGAGCCGACCAGTTCATTGGTGGCGCGCAGCATGCGGCCGTAGTCGCCCGGCAGTGCGTCGGCATCCATGCGGTAGCTGATCGCACCGGCTTCGTGCTGCTGTGCCATCTGCAGCTGGGCGGTGATCGCGGCCTGCACGTTCTGGCGCACGCTGCCCATCGCATGGCCGAGCAGGGTCAGCTCATCACGACCGCCGAGGCGGAAATCCTGCTCCAGCTCGCCCTTGGCCATCTGGTCGGCCAGCCGGACCGCACGCGCCAGCGGCCCGGTCAGGCTGCGGCCGATCAGGATCGAGGCGGCAATGCCCACCAGCAGCGCGACGCCGCCCAGAACCAGCAGCTGCAGCAACGTGCGCTCGCCCAGGCGGATCGCTTCGGCGGCGGCTTCGCGGCTTTCTTTTTCTTCATACGTGACGCCATCGGCGAGCGCCTTGTTCCAGCCGCTGGCCGCTTCCTGCACCGGGCCCAGGGTCAGCGCGACCGCGCCGGGAAAGTCGCCCTGCGCCATCAGTTCGCTGGTCTGCTTGTTCAACGGGCGCGCAGTGGCGCGCCTGGCGGCAATGGCCGCGCCCATCTGCTTGCCCTGCGCATCGCTCGGCAGCGCCTGGTAGGCGGTCCAGCTGGCCTCGTAACGCTTGACCAGCGCGGCGATGCGCGCCTCATCGGCCTCACGCTCCTGGCCCTGGCGGATCAGCATCTCCCGGCGCACGACCATCATCTGGTTGTTGGCGTCGAGCATCTCCGAGAGCAGGCGCACCTTGGCCACGCCCACCTCGACCACCTCCTGCATTGCGTGCTTCTGCACCGCGCTGCCGGTGGCACCGGTGGCGACCACGGCCGCAACCAGCAGCAACAACAGGCCAAAGCCCGTACCTAGACGCCAGACGACGCTGACGTTCCTCAACAAATCCATGACTGCATCCAAACGTGGGGGGTGCCGGGTTATCGGCCCACGCGGACATGTTCTTGATCACACAGCCTTAACGGAACGGCGGCGGTTCACGTTGGGGGGCGTTGCTGACGCGTACAACGCCAAGCGGGCCGTGGGCACGCGCGCCGTCAGCCGTCCAATCCTAATGCCAGGCGCACCTGGTCCCAGGCGATGATCAAATCCAGTACCAAGCGCTCACTAACGTCGAGTTCGCCCTCGTACTCGGCGATGTTGCGCTGCTGATGGCACTTGTCCAGCACACGCCATACCTCCGGCCCCAAGGCGAGCGTATGCGGGAGTAGCTGGAAGACGATGTAGCGTTGCGCCGGGCGAAAGCCATGCTGTCGCAGCGCGCTCAGGCACAGCGCATGGGCCGCGTTGTAGGCCAGGTCGAAGCGGCTCTCCAGAGAAAGCGATGCGTTACGCGCGTCGTGCAACCGGGCGAGTCCTGATCGCTGCAACCCTTCGATTTCCCGGCGATCAGGCGGTTCGGCACTGAGTGATTTACCCGGTCCGGCCAGATTGTGCAGCGCTGAGATCATCATGTTCTCCAATGATCCAGATCTTGGTCTGCTCCAGCACACGCATCAAGAAGGAATTTTTATCGTGAATCCGCGATGTAAATTCAGCGCTTGAATACAGGGTCGGATTTACGGGGCGACCCAGCTTCAGTTCGGTCCCATCCAACGCTTGCATCACATCGGCATAGCCGAGGGTATCGGACAGGATCATCAGATCGATGTCGCTGCGCGCGGTATCGGTGCGCTTGGCCATGGAGCCATAGACGAACGCGGCGGCGATCTTGTCCTGTAGCGGCAGCAATGCCTCGCGCAGCGGTGCGGCCAGGCCGATGGTCTTCTGCACGATCGCCACCAGTTCGTCATGGATCGGTGCCTCGCCGTTGGCCTGGTAGCGCTTCTGGTTACCCGATGCCCTGACGCTGACCAGCCCGGCAGCAGCCAGCTTGGCCAACTCCCGCTGTACCGCGCCGGATCCCGCGCCGATCGATGCAATCAGCTCCGAAACCCCGAATGCGCGATGCGGCTGTCCGAACAACATCCCCAGCACGCGTTGCTGGGTCTGGGTGAAAAGAGCGTCGGCCAAGCCAGGTGATCGGTTGGACGACAAGCGACTTGAGGGAGATTTTGTACCCATATTGGGTACGTTAATACCCATATTGGGTATTTGCAAGCGGTACGGGTTCCAGGCGCGTGGCACTGGAACATCGAAAAGCCCCGCTTTCGCGGGGCTTTTGGATGTTGCGTCAGGCGTGTCGGTGGGCGCTGCTGCCGAGCATGGCTCGGCACTACCACCGGCGCTGGTTCAGGCGAACGGGTCCTGCAGGACCATGGTGTGGTCGCGGTCCGGGCCGGTGGAGACGATGCTCACCGGGCAACCGGCCAGCTCTTCCAGCGCGCGCAGATAGGCGCGGGCGGCCGGCGGCAGGTCGTCCCAGTTGGTGATGCCGTGGGTGTTTTCGGTCCAGCCCGGGAACTCCAGGTACACCGGGGTGCACTCTTCCCAGCCCTGCGCGTCCAGCGGGGCGTATTCGGTGCGCTTGCCGCGGTATTCGTAGGCGATGCAGACCTTGAGCTTTTCCATGCCGTCGAGCACGTCCAGCTTGGTGATGCACAGGCCGCTGATGCCGTTGATGGCCACGGCGCGCTTGAGCGCGACGATGTCCATCCAGCCGCAGCGACGCGGACGGCCGGTCGAGGCGCCGTACTCGGCACCGCGGTCGCGGATGCCCTGGCCGACTTCATCGTCCAGTTCGGTCGGGAACGGACCGCCGCCGACGCGGGTGGCGTAGGCCTTGGCAATGCCCAGCACGTAGTCGATCGCATCGGCGCCCACGCCGGCACCGGCCAGTGCGCCGCCGACGGTGGTGTTGGAGCTGGTGACGTACGGGTAGGTGCCGTGGTCGATGTCCAGCAGCGCACCCTGGGCGCCTTCAAACAGCACGCGCTTACCCTGCTTGCGCAGGTCGTGCAGGATGCCGGCGACGTCGGATTTCATCGGCTCGACGTATTCGCCGAAGGCCAGTGCTTCGTCGTAGGTCTTCTGGAAGTCGACCGCGTCGGTCTTGAGGTAATTGGTCAGCACGAAGTTGTGGTAATCCAGCGCGGTGCGCAGGAGTTCTTCCAACTGGGCCGGGTAATGCAGGTCGGCGATGCGGATGCCGCGACGCGCCACCTTGTCTTCGTACGCCGGACCGATGCCACGGCCGGTGGTGCCGATCGCCTTGCCGCCGGCAGCGCGTTCGCGCGCCTGGTCCAGGGCGATGTGGTACGGCATGATCAGCGGCGCGGCCGGGGAGATCTTCAGGCGCGAGCGCACTTCCACGCCGGAGGTTTCCAGCTCGGCGATTTCCTTCTGCAGCGCGGCCGGGGAGATCACCACGCCGTTGCCGATCAGGCACAGCGCGTCGGCACGCAGGATGCCCGACGGGATCAGGTGCAGCACGGTCTTCTTGCCATTGATGACAAGCGTGTGGCCGGCATTGTGGCCGCCCTGGAAGCGCACGACGGCGCCGATTTCCTCGGTGAGCAGATCGACGATCTTGCCCTTGCCTTCATCGCCCCACTGGGCACCCAACACGACAACTGACTGACCCATGACGGGTAACTCCTTGCTTTTGTGCGGCCATCGGGGCCGCGGGTTTGGGACCATGGCCGGGCGCGGACCATCACGGGGTGGCGGGCTCCAACGGGGAGCGCGCCGGCAATGGGGTGCCCAGACACGGAAAAAGCCGGACGAGTGACTCTGAAACAGAGTGCCCGTCCGGCTTTTGTGCATTATCCGGGTTTCCGGTGGGGGTTGCCACCCCGGGGGCCGGCGGACTTCACCGGCCGGTCAGAACCGCCGCATGGGTGGTGCCGGCCGCTGGCCGGCTCCAGGCCATCCCGGGAGCCGGCCAGCGGCCGGCACTACCGGACAAGGCCGTGCCCGCTCAGTGCTTCAACCACCACAGGGTGGTCAGCCCGGCCAGCAGGATCACCCCGCCCCAGGTACGCAGGGCGGCGCTGCGCAGCATCAGCAGTTGTTCGGCCATGCGCTTCCAGGCCAACGGGGCGGCGAACAGGAACAGGCCCTCCAGGATCGCGACCAGGCACAGGGCGGAGAAAAAGTCGTTCATGGCGCTCCAAATAAAACGGGGACCCGGTCTGCACCGGGTCCCCGTGGGTTGCTACCGCCTGCGACCTCAGCGATCGCTCTTGAGGTACTGCAGGAACGGGTCGTTCTTGTCGAGCACGATCACGCCGTTGCCGTCGGCCATGGAGCCACGGTAGGCCTCCAGGCTGCGGTAGAAGGCGTAGAACGACGGATCGGCAGAACCGGCCTTGCCGTAGATCCGCGCCGCTTCGGCATCGCCGGTACCGCGCATCTGCTGGGCATCACGCTCGGCTTCGGCCACGATCACGGTGCTGTCGCGGTCGGCCTGGGCGCGGATGGTCAGCGACTGCTCCTCACCCTCGGCGCGCAGCTTGGCCGCTTCCTGCTTGCGCTGGGCGCGCATGCGCTCGTACACATCGTTGATCACCTGGCTGTCGGTGGGCAGGTCGATCTGCTTGATGCGCAGGTCGATGATCTGCATGCCCAGGTCTTTGACCGACTTGTTGATGCCGGTCAGCTGGTTGGCGATCAGTTCGCTGCGGTCACCGGACACCAGTTGCTGCAACGTGCGCGAGTTGATCTGGTTGCGCAGCGAGTCGGTGATGATCGGGGCCAGGCGCGCATTGGCCACGGTGGCGTCGCCGCCGGTGGCACGGTAGTAGTCGCGCACGTCGGAGATGTACCCGATGGCGAAGAAGTCGACGCTGACGTCCTTCTGCTCGGCGGTGAAGTAACGCGCCGGCGCGGTGTCGAGCACCTGGAAGCGGCGGTCGAACACCCGCACCGTTTCCACCAGCGGCACCTTGAAGTGCAGGCCCGGTTTGATGTCCGCGCGCACCACCTTGCCCAGGTTGAGCACCATCGCGGTCTGGTCTTCGCGGACCACGTACACCGAGCCCAGCAGGGCCAGCAGGGCGGCCACGGCCAGCCCGATCCAAAGGGAACTCTTCATCGGCTGACTCCTTCACGACCGGTGGGGCGGGTGGTCGGACGTTCGGTGTTGCGCACGCCATCCACCGGCGTGCTGGCCGGCAGCGACGGCAGCATCACTTCCGGGGTCACGGGCGGGGCAGCCGGGGCGGCCGCACCGCCACGGGTGTCGGCCGGCATCGGCACGTAGATCAGCTGGCGGCCATCGCCGCCGATGATCTTGCGGTTCTGGCCGAGCACCTGCTCCACCGTTTCCAGCCACAGGCGCTTGCGGGTGACTTCCGGGGCGTCCTTGTACTGGACCTGGAGCAGGCTGAAGCGCTCGGCATCACCCTGGGCCTTGGAGACCACGGCCTGCTTGTAGCCCTCGGCGGTGGTGCGCGCACGCGAGGCCTGGCCACGCGCTTCGGGCACGACCTTGGCCGCGTAGGCCTGGGCTTCGTTGATCAGCCGTTCCTTGACCTGCTGGGCGCCGTTGACCTCGTCGAAGGCCGGCTTCACTTCCTCCGGCGGACGCGCATCGGGCAGGGTCAGCCCGGTCACCGACAGGCCGGTACGGTAGGCCTTCAGCGAGGCCTGCAGGCGCTCTTCGGCGACCACGGCCAGCGGGCCGCGGTTGTTGAGCACTGCATTGAGGTCGGCACGCCCCACCTGCTCGCGGACCGCGCTCTGCGCCGACTGCTCCAGCACCTGGTCGGCCGAGACCGAGCCGAACAGGTACAGGCGCGGATCGTCGATGCGGTACTGCACGTTGACCGAGACGTTGACGATGTTCTCGTCGCGGGTCAGCACCGGGACCTGGCTGCTGAAGGTCTTGATCTGGGTGGCGTTGACCTTGTTGACCGACTCGATCGGCCACGGCAGTTTGAAGTTGGGGCCGGGCTGCAGGATCCGCGAGAACTGGCCGAAGCGCAGCACCACGCCGAGTTCCTGCTCGCCGATCAGCTGGAAGCTGGAGAACAGCAGCAGCAGGACCGCCGCAACGCCCACCCAACGCAGGATGCCGCCATCGAACAGGTCCTTGAGTGGCCCGGGGAAACCGCCCCAACCGCCGCCATTGCCGCTACCGCGAGGTCCAAATGGACCCCGTCGATTCTCGTCGGGACCTTGTCCGCCCTTGTTGCCGCCGGGTGTATTCCAGGCCATGCACGCTCCATCAGTGAAAGGTTGCCTGCGGGTCATTCCGCACCGTCAACCGTAAATCCTGCTCGATTCTACAAGATGGGGCGGATTGACAGGATTGGAAGGGCCAAGCGGCAGCGGGTCGCGATTCATCCCCCCCTGCCCCACGCCCGCCGGGCCGGAGCGGGTAAGGTGTTGCCTCCCTCCCCGTCAGGCATCTTCATGGCCATCCCCGCCCGGTTCAACGCCTTCCGCATCCACCACGACGACCGCGGCCACCACAGCGGCATCGAAGCGATGGGGCTGGACCAGCTCAGCCCCGGCGAGGTGGTGATCCGCGCGCAGTGGTCCTCGGTGAACTACAAGGACGCGCTGGCCGGGACGGGCAAGGGCCGGATCCTGCGCCGCTTCCCCCTGGTGGGCGGGATCGATGTGGCCGGTACGGTGGTCGCCTCGACCGATCCGGCATTTCGCGAGGGCGATGCGGTGCTGGCCACCGGCTGCGGGCTCAGCGAGACCCGCGACGGCGGCTACAGCCAGTACGTGCGCCTGGAATCGAGCGCGGTGATCGCCCAGCCGGCCGGGTTGAGCCCGCGCGAGGCCATGGTACTGGGCACCGCCGGCTTCACCGCGGCGCTGGCGCTGCTGCGCATGACCGACAACCGGCTCACCCCCGCGCATGGTCCCTTGGCGGTGACCGGCGCCACCGGCGGGGTCGGCTCGCTGGCGGTGGACATCTTCAGCCGCGCCGGCTTCGAGGTACACGCCATCAGCGGCAAGGCCGACCAGGCCGACTACCTGCACGCCATCGGCGCCCGCCAGGTACTGCCGCGCGAGGTGCTGGCCACCTCCAAGCCGATGGAATCCCCCCGCTTCGGTGGCGGGCTGGACAATGCCGGCGGACCGATGCTGGCCAGCCTGCTGGCCCAGACGGCGCCCTATGGCAGCGTGGTCAGCGCGGGCCTGGCCGCCAGCCCGGCGCTGGAGATGACGGTGATGCCCTTCATCCTGCGCGGCGTCTCGCTGCTGGGCGTGTCGTCGGCGGCGGCACCGCGCGGGTTGCGCGAGCAGGTCTGGGAGAACCTCGCCGGGGCATGGAAGCCGCGCCACCTTGACGCGATCTGCACGCGTGAAGTGGGTCTGGAGCAGGTGCACGAGGTCTTCGACACGATGCTGGAAGGCGGGTCGCGCGGGCGTACCGTGGTGCGGATCGACTGAGCGTCGCAGGCAGGCGACGGACGGCAGGCCGGATGCTTCCGGCCTTGTGCGCGCAGCACTACACTGCGGGCATTACATGGGGAACAACATGGCACGCATTCTGATTGTCGACGATTCACCGTCGCAGCTGCTGGGGATACAGCGGATCGTCGAAAAGCTCGGGCACGAGATCCTGACCGCCACCGATGGCGCGGCGGGCGTGGAAGCCGCCAAGGCGCAGCTGCCCGACCTGGTGCTGATGGATGTGGTGATGCCCAACCTCAACGGTTTCCAGGCCACCCGCACACTGGCGCGCGATGCCACCACCAAGCACATTCCGGTGATCCTGGTGACCACCAAGGACCAGGACACCGACCGCATGTGGGGCATGCGCCAAGGTGCCAAGGCCTACATCACCAAGCCGTTCTCCGAAGACGAGCTGTCCGAAGTGCTGGAAC
This sequence comes from Stenotrophomonas sp. Ste86, assembly GCF_024519465.1. GTDB lineage: Bacteria > Pseudomonadota > Gammaproteobacteria > Xanthomonadales > Xanthomonadaceae > Stenotrophomonas. The sequence goes on from NZ_JALJRW010000009.1 coordinate 89,253, forward strand.
GGGTCTTCAGCAACCAGGAACCGCCAGCGGCGTGATGCCGGCGCGGTGAGCCGCCCGGAGGGGAGCCGACCAATGGGCGGCTCCTACCCCGGCCGTCGCAGATGCACCGTGCCCGCGCGTACCTGCCGCTGGCCAGTGCACAACCGCAGTAGGTACCGACCGTTGGTCGGTACACCCTTCAATCAGGTCTTCTCGCCAAACGCCTTGGCCAACGCCTTGTAGGCCTTCTTCTGTGCCTCTTCGGTCGGGGCCGGAGCCACGATCTCCAGCTCGACGATCTGATCGCCGTCCGGATTGCCCGGCAGGCCGCGCCCCCGCAGGCGCAACTTGCGCCCGGCATCGGACTCGGCCGGCACCTTCAATTCCACCGAGCCGCCCAGCGTGGGCACGCTGATGCTGGTGCCCAGCGCGGCCTGCCACGGCGTCACCTGCAGGGTGTACAGGATGTTGCGGCCGTCCACCTCGAACTGCGGGTGCTCGGCGTACTCCACTTCCAACAGCAGGTTGCCGCCGCCGGTGCCCTGCCCGGCCAGGCGAATCACCTGGCCCGGACGGATGCCCTTGGGCACGCGCACATCCAGCTGCCTGCCGTTGACGTTGATGCGCAGGCTGTCGCCCTGGTGGGCCGCTTCCAGCGGCACGGACAGCTTGGCGCGGGTGTCACGCGTGGGCTGCGGGCCCTGGCTGGCACCGCCGAAGCCGCTGGCGCGGCCGCCACCGCCGCCGCGCTGACGCGCGAACAGGCTTTCGAAGAAATCGCTGAAGCCACCGCCGCCGGCACCGCCGCCGAACACTTCCTCATAGTCGAAGCCCTGGCCACCACCGTAGTTCGGCGGCGCATGGAACTCCTCGCCGGGCCGGTAGCCCTGCGCCTTGAGCTGATCGTAGGCGGCGCGCTTCTGCGGGTCGCGCAGCGCTTCATAGGCCTCGTTGACGGCCTTGAACTTGTCTTCCGCGCCGGCCTCCTTGCTGACGTCGGGATGGTACTTGCGCGCCAACCGGCGGTAGGCGGTCTTGATTTCCGCATCGCCCGCACTCGGTTCCACCCCGAGCGTGGCGTAGTAATCCTTGAATTCCATCGATACACCTCGAATAAGTTCGGTCGTCCGCGCCGGCGGACACCGTCCCGACAATTCTAGCGGCTGGCGCCGGCCGTGCCGTGACGCCCCGGCATGATCCTGCGCAATGCGCCCACGCCCCAGGGCGCCCATGCTGGCCCCTGCGCCACCGCGCTGCCGTTGAAATGGGTCTGCGACGGCGGTTTTCAACGTTTTGACGCCGCCATCCCACCCCGCTCACTACGCTGGACGCGTCCAAGGAGTCCGCATGACCATCCAAGCAGGCGATCGCATTCCCGAAGTCACCCTCAAGCGTATCCGCGAGGGCATGGAGACCCTCGATACCCATGCCCTGTTCGACGGCCGCCGCGCGGTGCTGTTCGGGGTACCCGGCGCGTTCACCCCCACCTGTTCGGCCCGGCATCTGCCCGGCTACGTCGAGCACTTCGCCGATTTCCGCCATCGTGGTATCGACGTGTTCTGCATGGCGGTCAACGATCCATTCGTGATGAAGGCGTGGGCCGAGAGCCAACACGTGCCCGATGGCCTGCAGATGCTGTCCGACGGCAATGGCGAATTCACCCGCGCGCTCGGCCTGGAGATGGATGCCAGCAGCTCCGGGATGGGCCTGCGCTCGCGTCGCTTCGCGCTGTATGTCGAGGACGGCGTCGTGCGCCAGACCTTCGTCGAGGAACCCGGCCAGTTCGAGGTGTCCTCGGCAACTCACGTGCTGGCGCATCTGCCCAGCTGAATCCACGCAACAAAGGAAACCGGCCAGCCATGTCAAAGCCAGCCAAGCAGAACCCCACCCCCGCCGCCGCCGCCCAACGCGCCGATGCCTCGCGCCCGCCGGGCATCAGCGATACCGCCACGCTGCGCGCCAAGGCACGCAAGGACATCGAAGACGGCGCCATCACCGACAGCTACAGCGCTGACCGCAAGGCGGTGATCAAGCTGCTCAACGACGCGCTCGCCACCGAGTACGTATGCGTGCTGCGCTACTACCGCCATTACTTCATGGCCAAGGGCATGCTCGCTGATTCGATCAAGGCCGAGTTCCTCGAACACGCCCAGCAGGAACAGGCGCACGCCGGCAAGCTGGCCGAACGCATCGTGCAACTGGGCGGCGAGCCCGACCTCAACCCGGACACGCTGACCAGGCGTTCGCACGCCGAGTACAAGGAAGGCAAGAACCTGCGCGACATGGTCCGCGAGAACCTGATCGCCGAGCGCATCGCCATCGACAGCTATCGCGAAATGATCAATTTCGTCGGCGACAAGGACACCACCACCAAGCGCATCCTTGAAGAAATTCTTGCCCAGGAAGAAGAACACGCCGACGAGTTCGCCGACCTGCTGGATGGCTGGATCGGGGAATAACACCGCCTGTACAACCCCGGGCATCAAGGAACGGTAGTGCCGGCCGCTGGCCGGCTCCGCAGCCCACCCAGATCGCGAGTAATGCCGGCCGCTGGCCGGCTCGCAGCCCCCTAAGATCACGAGTAGTGCCGGCAGCTGGCCGGCTCGCAGCCCCCCCAAATCGCGCGTAGTGCCGGCCGCTGGCCGGCTCCGCAGTGCGACGCGCCGGCCAACGGCCGGCACGACCGCCCCGCGTCCAGCAGCACGCGCATCACCGCAGTATCCGGAAGCGCACCTGCGTCCAGGCACCATCGGACGCCAGCGCGGTGAGGGTATGCTCGCCCACTTCGTCGAAATCGCGCTGGAACAGGCGCGCGCCCTCGGTGCGTGCGATCCAGCGCCCATCGAGCAGCCAGTCCACGCTGTTGTCATTGCCCAGCGCACGCAGCTGGAGGCGCACGCCGTGTTCGGCGTTTGGCGCGCGCGCCAGCGTGGCGCGGTCGTTGAGGCCTTCGATATGCAGGCTGCCGCCACTCTCGCGGCCATCCTCGCTGCAGTCCGGCGACAGCGCCGGCAGCTGCGCCGCGCGCCGTTGCGCCAACGGCAGCCACGGCGACAGCAACGCCGGCCAGCGGGCGATCTCGCGCGTTTCGGTCTCATGCGGCAGCCGGCAGTCCGGGGACACCCGCAGCCCGCTGCGCGCATCCACACTGAAGCGCTGGCGCCCCGGCTGCCACAGGCGCGCGTCGCGTTCGGCGAAGGTCGGTGGCACCACCCCATCAAGCACGAAGGCATCCAGGCGACGCTGGCACAACGCGTCTTCGGTGCGTTCGGCGAGTTCACCGGTCGGCCAGCAGATCGCTTCACGGGTCACGTTCGGTGGCATCGGGGCGCCACTCGCGTCCCCGGCCTGGCGCGGCAGGCTGTCCACCACTTCAAACATCAGCGGCAACGCGGTGACCGCACCGTACTGGCCCGGCAGCGGCGTGCCATCCGGCCGCCCCACCCACACCCCCACGGTGTAGTGACGGGTGCTGCCGATGGCCCACGCGTCGCGGTAACCGTAACTGGTGCCGGTCTTCCAGGCCACCCGTGGGCGCCCGGTGACATCGAAGGTGCCGCTGCCATACCCCGGGCGCGGATTGGACTCGAGCACCTCGCGGGTGATCCACGCCGCACCGGGCGACATCAGGCGGCGTTCGATCACTGGATCGTCGGCGGTATAGCGCACCCGTCCGGCGATGCCGTGGCGGTTGAATGCGGCGAACGCGCCGACCAGATCCTCCAGCCGCGCGCCGGTACCGCCCAGGATCAGCGACAGGTTCGGCGCGCTGCCATGCGGGAAGCGCAGGTTGATGCCGGCGTGCGACAGCCGCGCGGCAAACCTTGCCGAGCCGACCCGGTCGAGCAGATCAACCGCCGGAACATTGAGCGACAGCCGCAGCGCCGTGGCCGAACTCACCGGCCCGTTGAAGGCCGAATCGAAGTTGCCGGGGCGGTAACCGCCGAACGCCTGCGGGGCGTCCACCATCAGGCTTTCCGAATGGATCAGCCCGTCATCCAGCGCCATGCCATACAGGAAGGGTTTGAGCGTGGAGCCCGGCGAGCGCCAGGCCTGCACCATGTCCACGTGGCCCAGCCGCTGCTTGTCGCCGAAGGCCACCGACCCCACGTACGCGCGTGCCTCCAGCGTGCGGTTGTCGATCACCAGCAACGCGGCGGACGTGCGTTCGGGCAGCTGCGAGAAGTACGAGGACACGCGCTCTTCCAGCGTGCGCTGCAGGCCGATGTCCAGCGTGCTTTCGATGCGCGCCGCGCGCGGCTGTGCCGAGCGCAGCCGCTGCGCCAGCAATGCGGCGTGCAGCGGCGGCTGTAGCGCGCGGGTGACCACCGGCTCGATGCGCGCATCGTCCACCTCCTCGCGGCTCCACACGCCCAGCGCGACCATGCGCTCGAGCACCTTGTCGCGGGCGCGTCGCGCGGCCTCGGGGTGCCGGTCCGGGCGCAACCGGCTGGGCGCCTGCGGCAGCACCGCCAACAACGCCGCCTCGGCCTGCGACAACCGCGCCGCCGGTTTGCCCAGATAGGCCCAGCTGGCGGCCTCGACCCCTTCGATGGTGCCCCCGTAGGGCGCCCGTTCCAGGTACAGCGCCAGGATCTGCGCCTTGCTCAGGTGCACTTCCAGCTGCACCGCGCGCAGCATCTGCTTGGCCTTGCCCCACGGCGTGCGCGAATGCGGATCGAGGATGCGCGCGACCTGCATGGTCAGCGTGGAGCCACCGGACACGATCCGCCCCTGCAGCAGCCACTGCTTGCCGGCGCGCAGCAGCCCCCACGGGTTGATGCCCGGGTGGCGCCAGAACCAGCGGTCCTCATAGTTGAGCAGGGCCTGCAGATACAACGGCGAGACGCTGTCGGCCGAGGCCGGATAGCGCCAGACGCCGTCGGCATCGGCGAACGCGCGCAGCGGCGTGCCGTCGCGGGCCACCACCAGCGTGCTGGTGTCGCGCGCTTTCGGCAGGGGCGGCGGGAAGGCCAGGTCCAGCACCAGCACCAGCGCCAGCAGCAACGCGGTGCCCCAGCGCAACGCCGGCCACAGCCAGTGCCGCGCCGTGGTGGTCAGACGCCTGGAAAGGATGGGTTTCATCGGTTGGACGACAGGACTACGCGGGCCATCGCCTCAGCGATGGCCCGCACCCGGCTCAGGGCTGGACCACGGTCATCGTGGTCGGGTTGCTGCGGCCCACGCCACGCAGGTCGGGACGGTACATGTCCTCCACCAGCGGCGGCGGCACCGTGTAGGTGCCCGGGGTGACCGCGCGTACCAGGTAGAACACCTTGGCGGTGCTGCCCTTGGACAGCTTCAGCGCGGCCACGTAGCGGTCGTCGCGGAACTCCTCGTGGCGCAGCGTGGCCGCATCGCCGCGGTCGTTGACGTTGAGCCCGTCCACCACCACGTCGGCCCACTGCTTGGCATCGCCCAGGTTGAAGTTTTCGATCTCCAGGCCGGCCGGCAGCAGGTCGGTCAGCAGCGCATCGGGCATGTCCAGGTTCGGGGTGATGCTGACCCGCACGATCAGCGCCTCGCCTTCCTTCAGCGCACGTGGCGTCCACGGCCTGCCATCGGTGGTGTACCAGGTGCGCTCCACGCCAAGGCTGCGGCTGTCCGGCTCCGGCGCGGTACGCGGGATGCCGGCCACTTCCAGGCTGGCGAACATCGGCGGTTCGCCCTGCGGGGTGAAACGCACGCCCTTGGCCAGTGCGGCGTAGTCGAAACTGCGGCCGAACATGCGCCGCGCGGCGATCGCTTCCACCTGACCGCCCACGGCCAGCTCGCCGGACACCAGCTTCTTCTGGTTGGCCGCCAACGCCTTGCCCAGGCGCGCGATGGCGACCTGCTCCTGCGTGCTCAGCCACATCCAGCCACTGTTGCGCCGCGCATCCAGCGCACGGCCAAGATCGACCGCACGCGCGTCATAGGCCGGCTTGGACAGCTTGCGCTCGTGCAGCAGCGCGATCATCAAGGCGTCATCGCGCACCTCGCTGCCGTAGTCGCCGAAGTACTGCGGACGCTCGCTGCCAGGCTTGGCAAAGCCGGCGGCGATGGCCGCATCACCACGCTTGTGGTCGCCCTGCAGCGACAGCGCGATGCCCAGGTGCACCAGCGGCAGCCCGGTCAGCGCCTTGCTGCGCTCGTTGTCGTACAGCGCGCGCAGCGTGCCCAGCGGCGCGCGGTTGACCCGTGCCAGCACGTAGCCGGAATAAGCCTGGTTGGCGAACTTGAGGTTCTCGCGCCGGTCTTCGCCGTAGAACTGGTTGCCGCCGGACAGCAGGTCTTCGCTCAGGCGGTTGAGCGCCTTCTGCAGCACGTTGTCGGGCACCGCGAAACCGGCGTCCTTGGCGTCGAGGAGGAACTCGGCGATGTACGGGGTCAGCCACGGATTGACGTAGCCGTCGTCGCCCCACATCGAGAAGTTGCCGTTGGCCACCTGCATCGAGGCCAGCCGGCCGAACGCGCCTTCCATGCGTTCGCGCCGGGCCTTGGCATCCAGTCCGTCGGCACCGAGCATCGCCGAGGTCGCCTCGTCCAGCATCAGCGCGGCATAGCCCTTGCTGGTGGTCTGCTCGGCACAACCGTAGGGGTACTTCAACGCGCCGTTGAGCGCGCTGGCGAAGGGAATCGGCGGCAGCGCGCTGACCAGCATGCGCGCGGTCACCGAGTCGTCCATCAGGCCATCGGCCAGGCCGGTGCCCATCTCCACCGCCGCCAGTGGATCCAGCGTGCGGGTCTGCGCGCGCAGCACCTGCGGCCAGGCCGCACGCACCGGCAGGTCATAGCGGCGGTCCACCTTGAAGCCGTTGCCGTCCACCCGCACCCGCACCTTGGCCACGGTGTAGCCCTCGCGCGCGGTCAGCGGGAAGCTCAGCGTGGTCTTGGCATCGGCCTTGAGCTGCAGCGTGCGGCTGGGTTCGCCCAGGGTGAGCGGACCGATGCCATCGACCTGTACCTTGAACTCGCCCGGCTTGCCGGTGAAGTTCTGCACGTCCAGGGTGACCGTGCTGCGATCGCCCGGCGCCATCACCCGCGGCATGCTGGCTTCGGCCAGGATCGGCGCGCGCACGATGGTCTCCATGTCGCGCTTGCCGTACTGATCATCGGAATACACCAGCGCGGAGATGCGCAGCGTGCCGTTGAAGTCCGGCACCTTCAGCGCAATCCGCGCGATGCCCTTGGCATCGAGCTTCACCGGGCCGGAGAACAGGTCCACGGTCTGCACCCGCGCGGTCGGACGCTTGGCCTGCGGCATCGCCGCCAGCGCCATGTCGCCACCGAACTTGAGCTTGCCGCTGCTGCCGTCGAAGCTTTCGATCACCCGGCTGTAGATGTCGTAGGCATCCACGCCCAGCCGTCGCTGCGCGAAGAAGTGGCCGGCCGCATCGGGCACCGGGAAGCGGGTGATGTTGAGGATGCCCACGTCCACCGCCGAGACGGTCACATGCGCGACCTTGCCCGCCAGCTGCGGCGCACTCACCGCCACCGGCAGGGTCTGCTCGGGGCGCATCTGCTTGGGTGCGGACAAGCCGACCGCGATCTGCCGCGCCTTGCGGTCCATCGGCACGTGCACCACGCCGACCGCGCGGGCCGGGGTGATCTTGCTCGGCGCGCTGCCACCGCGGAACACCAACGCGGTGATGTAGACATCGTGGCGTTCCCACTCGGCGGTGACCGGGATGTCGAAGGTGCTGCCCGGCTTGGCGTCGATCTCCTGCACGTACAGCATCTTGTCGCTTTCCACCATCAGGATCCCCTTGCCGGCATGCGGCGGGGTGACGGTGACGCGGACCTTGTCGCCGGCCTTGTAGCCGGTCTTGTCCAGGCCCAGCTTGACCTTGTCCGGACGCGCATCCAGGCCGCGGTTGTCATCGTTCCAGCTCCAGCCGGCGCGGAACGGATAGCGGCTGGTCAACCCGGTGCCCGGGTCGAACACGTCCAGGCGGTACTCGCCCCATTCCACCGGGAAATCGATCGCGGCGGCCGCACTGCCGGCATCGACGGTGCGGGTCTCCTTGTTCTCGAAGCGGCGGGTGAAATCGTAGTCCCAGCGGTTGTCGTTGAAGGTCCAGTGGTAATCGCGCAGCTCGCGCACCAGCGTGACTTTGAGGCCCTTGGCCGGCTGCGGCTTGCCGGCCGCGTCCACCCGCATCAGTTCGAAGCGGGCATTGCTGTTGGCATCGGCACCGTCATCGGGGTTGAACAGCGGGCGCACGCCCACCAGTGCCGGCGCCGGCCACATCACCCGCTTGAGGGTGCGGGTGACGGTGCGTCCACCGGTCTCGTACACGCTGCCGGACACCACCACCGCGATCGGCGCGGTCGGCTTGACCTCGTCGGGCAGGGCCACGTCCTGGCGCAGCTTGCCGTCGGCGGGGAATTCGGTGTCGATGATGTCGCGCGCTTCGCGCGGCAGTTCCATCGTGGGGTCGCCGAAGAAATAGCCCGGCAGCGCTTCCACCGGCGACTGCTCTGCGGCCACGGCCAGGCGCGCGGTGAAGCGGTTGCCGTCGGCCGGCGCGCCATACAGGTAGGCCGCATCGGCCATCAGCTTGAGCGGTTCACCCGGCTTGAGGGTCTTCTGCGCGCTGTCCAGATCCAGCTTCATACGCTCGGGCAGGAACTCCTCGATGCGCAGGGTCATGCCCTGGATGGCTTCCTTGCTGGCCGGATTGGTGCGGAATTCCACCTGCCAGCGGCCGGTCGGCGCTTCGGCCGGGATCAGCTGTTCGAAGCTCAGGTAGCCTTGGTCGCCCGGTTGCAGGCGGGTCTCGCGGAAGGTCTTGCCGTCGGGCTGTTTCAGCCGCAGGAACACCGGCTGCGGCTTGACCGGCTTGCCGTCGTTGTCGCGCAGCAGGGCGGAAATGCGGACGGTCTCGCCCGGGCGGTACAGGTCACGCCCGGACCAGGCAAACACGTCGAACCAGGCGTTGTCGCGACCGGCCACGGCAAACTCGCTCAGGTCCAGCGCCGGCTGGTTGAACGGCAGCATCGAGGTATCCGCGCCGCTGCTGGCGATCAGCACGTGGCTGGCATCCAGGGTGTAGTTGAGCAGCGCATTGCCGTTGCCATCGGTGCTGCCCTTGAGCACCACCTCGCCCTTGCCATCCAGGATGCGCAGGTCGATCTTCTTCAGCGCCGCGCCACTCTGCAGCGAGGCGGTGTGTACGAACAGCTTGTCCTTGTAGGCGCGGGTGTGCAGGCCGATGTCGCTGACGGTGAAGAAGGCGGTGTCGAACTCGCTGTCGAACGAGCCGCTGCGCTTCATCACTGCAAAGTACAGGCCCGGCGCCTGCAACTCCTTGATGTCCTGGGTAGGCAGGTAGGTCAGCACGCGCTCGTTCTGCTTGCCACCGAGCACGAAGCGGTTGACGTACACCGGCTCGGCGAGCTTGGACATCGGGGTCTTTTCACCGTACTCGCTGTCCAGTTCCCAGCTGCCGCGACGCCCGCCGCGCTGGTACTGGCTGAAGAAGCTGGGCAGCTCCTTCTCGCGCACGCGCAGGAACTCCACGTCCACTTCCTGCACGTTCACCGACACCACCGGCAGGCCGCGGCTGTCCCTGGCCGGCAGCACGCTGCCCTGCGAGGCAAAGCCGGCAGCCGGCTTGAGCTCCCCGCTGAACACCTTCTGGCGCAGTTCCTTGCCGATCCGGCTGCCGTCGGCGGCGAGCAGGTCGGCCGACACGATCAGGTTGTATTCCTTGGCCGCTTCCACGAACGGGTAGCGCAGCGTCAGGCCGTCATCGGAGAGCGTCCAACTGCTGTCCTCGGTGCCCACCTTTTCGGCGAACCGGACCAGTTTGTCGAAGTCCTGGGTGCCCACCAGCGGCCGCGAGAACTCCAGCGCCAGCGAGACGCCGTCGCCCTTCTGGTCGGGATAGGCCCGCACCAGGGTGAACTCGCTGATCTTGTCGGCCTTGGCCGTGATCGGCGCGCCGGACGGTGTCGGCAGCTGGCCGCTGTCGTTGCGCTTGCAGCCCCCGATACCGATGGCCAGGCCGGCGACCAGCGCCAGCCCCGCGATTCCCTTCCAGCTCCACTGCCCGATCCGACTGCGGCTAGCCATGACGTCGCTCCTTGAACAAGGCGGCCAGTATAAGGGCCGGCCCACCCCGAACGGCGGCGGCGCCCTTACCCGCGCGACGACAATCCCGACGCGCAACGACAATCCCGACGCGCGGTAGTGCCGAGCCATGCTCGGCAACCGCGCGCCAGCGCGGAAAACCGGTCCGAAGCCGCTCTCCTGCCGATCGATGCGGTTTCCCCGCGGTTTAAACGCGGGCAGCAGGCGATGTGCGGCGTACGGCCAGTCCGCCGGCAAGTCCGTCGCCCAGTCCGCCGGCAGGCGCAGCCGAGCATGGCTCGGCTCTACCCGGTAGCTGCCCGCGAGGGGCAGACGAGGATGGCGTCGTTCCCCGGGCAACCCAACGCGCAACGGTAGTGCCGAGCCATGCTCGGCAACCGCGCGCCAGCGCGGAACACCGGTCCGAAGCCGTTCTCCAGCCGACCGATGCGACTTCCCGGAGGTTTAAACGCGGGCAGGAGGCGCATGTCCGGCGTACGCCAGTCCGCCGGCGAGAGCAGCCGAGCATGGCTCGGCTCTACCCGGTACCTGCCCGCGAGGGGCAGACGAGCGTGGCGCCGTTGCCCGGGCAACCCGACGCGCAACGGTAGTGCCGAGCCATGCTCGGCAACCGCGCGCCAGCGCGGCAAACCCGTCCGAAGCCGTTCTCCAGCCGACCGATGCGGCTTCCCCGGGGTTTAAACGCGGACAGCAGGCGGATGTCCGGCGTGCGCCAGTCCGCCGACCAGTCCGCCGGCAGGCGCAGCCGAGCATGGCTCGGCTCTACCCGGCCACGTAGAGGTCCACATACTCATGCACCGGCATGGCCTCCAGCGCCACCGGGTCCAGCGAGGCATCCAGGATGCGGCGCTGCTGCTGGGTCGGGAAGGTGGCGGCCAAGTGGGCGCGGAACTTGTCCTCCAGCAACGGGATGCCTTCGGCACGGCGGCGGGCGTGGCCCAGCGGGTACTCCACTTCAGCGTCCAGGCGGCTGCCGTCGTTGAACACCACCTCCAGCGCGTTGGCAATGCTGCGCTTGTCCGGGTCGAGGTAGTCGGCGGTGTAGCGCGGCTCCTCCACGCAGGTGATCCTGGCGCGCAGCGGGTCGATACGCGGGTCGGCGGCGACATCGTCCTCGTAGTCTTCGGCGACCAGCCGGCCGAAGATCAACGCGATGGCGACCATGTACTGCACGCAGTGGTCGCGATCGGCCGGATTATGCAACGGGCCGGGCTTGTCGATGATGCGCAGGCACGCCTGCTGGGTGCGCAGGGTGATCTGCGCGATGTCCTCGCTGCGCTTGCCGGCCGCGCGCATCCGCGCGTGCAGCTGCATCGCCGCTTCCACCGCGGTCTGCCCGTGGAACTCGGCCGGGTAGCTGATCTTGAACAGCACGTTCTCCATTACGTAGCTGCCATACGCGCGCTGGAAGCGGAACGCCTGACCGCCGAAGGACACATCGTAGAAGCCCCAGGTCGGCGCGGTCAGCGCGCTGGGGTAGCCCATTTCACCGGCCGCAGCCATCAGCGACAGCCGCACCGCGCGGCTGGTGGCATCGCCGGCGGCCCAGCTTTTGCGGGATCCGGTGTTGGGCGCATGACGGTAGGTGCGCAGCGACTGGCCATCCACCCAGGCCAGCGACAGCGCGTTGAGCATGCGCTCGCGGTCCAGCCCCAGCAGGTGCGACACCACGGCAGTGGAGGCCACCTTGACCAGCACCACATGGTCCAGGCCGACGCGGTTGAACGCGTTTTCCAAGGCGAGGCACCCCTGGATCTCGTGCGCCTTGACCATCGCCGCCAGCACGTCGCGCATGGTCAGTGGCGGCCGGCGCAAGGCCTCGGCATTGCGGCTGAGCCAGTCGGCCGTGGCCAGGATGCCGCCGAGATTGTCGGACGGATGGCCCCACTCGGCGGCAAGCCAGGTGTCGTTGAAATCCAGCCAGCGCACCATCGCGCCGATGTTGAAGGCGCCCTGCACCGGGTCCAGCTCGAAGCGCGTCCCGGGTACCCGCGCGCCATTGATCACGCGCATGCCAGGGACCAGCGGCCCGAGCAGCTTGCTGCAGGCCGGGAACGCCAGCGCGGCCAGGCCACAGCCCAGGGTGTCGATCAGGCAGTGGCGTGCGGTGGTATACGCCAGCGGCGACGCCACACGGAAGTCACGCACGTAATCGACGATGTCGGTCATCACCGTATCCCACGGCGGGCGTTGGTTGGCGTTGCTGTCGGGACCGGACATCGCGATCTCCTGTTGAACCTACACCGTGTCGGCGGGGACCCGCACTGCGCCTTCCATCAAGACGCGTGCACTGCGGCTCATGATGGCCTTGGTGACCGTCCACTGCCCGTCAACGAACGCGGCCTGCGCGCCCACCCGCAGCGTGCCGGAGGGATGCCCGAAGGTCACCGCCTCACGCGCGCCACCGCCCGCGGCCAGGTTGACCAGCGTGCCGGGGATCGCCGCAGCGGTGCCGATGGCCACCGCCGCGGTGCCCATCATCGCGTGATGCAGCTTGCCCATGGACAGCGCGCGCGCGTGCAGGTCGATGTCGCCGGCGGCGATGCGCTTGCCGCTGGAGGACAGGTAATCCTGTGCCGGCGCCACGAAGGCCACCTTGGGCGTGTGCTGGCGGGTGGCGGCCTGGTCGATGCTGTCGATCAGGCCCATGCGCACCGCACCGTGCGCGCGGATCGCTTCGAAGCGGGCCAGCGCCGCGTTGTCTTCGTTGATCGCCGGCTGCAGCTCGGTGCCGGTGTAGCCCAGGTCGGCGGCGTTGAGGAAGAGGGTCGGAATGCCGGCGGTGATCATCGTCACCGGGAAGCTGCCCACGCCGGGCACGTCCAGGGTGTCGACCAGGTTGCCGGTGGGGAACATTGCCCCGCCGTCGCCATCGTCGGAGGGATCCAGGAACTCCAGTTGGATCTCCGCCGCCGGGAAGGTCACCCCATCCAGCTCGAAATCGCCGGTTTCCTGCACCTGCCCATCGACGATCGGCACGTGCGCCAGAATGGTCTTGCCGATGTTGGCCTGCCAGATCCGCACCGTGCAGGTGCCGTTGTGCGGGATGCGCGCCGGATCGATGAAGCCGTTACTGATCGCGAACGGGCCGACGGCCGTACTGAGGTTGCCGCAGTTGCCGCTCCAGTCGACGAACGCGGTCTCGATCGCGACCTGGCCGTACAGATAGTCCACGTCATGATCCGGCACCGATGCGGCGGCGATGATCACGCACTTGCTGGTGCTCGACGTCGCCCCGCCCATGCCGTCGGTGTGCTTGCCGTAGGGATCGGGCGAACCGATCACGCGCATCAGCAGGGCATCGCGGGCCGGGCCTGGCACCTGCGCAGCGGCAGGCAGGTCGGTCAGCGTGAAGAACACACCCTTGCTGGTGCCACCGCGCATGTAGGTGGCGGGAATGCGGAGCTGGGGGAGAAACGCCATATCGAAGTCCTGATGGAAAGACGGCCCGGTGCAGGGCCGTCGTGATGCGGGTGGAATCAGGCGACCTGCGCCGATTCCAGGAAGTCCTGGGCGAACCGCTGCAGCACGCCGCCAGCCTCGTAGATCGACACCTCCTCGGCGGTATCCAGCCGGCAGGTGACCGGCACCCGCAGCTGTTCACCGTTGCGGCGATGGATGACCAGGGTCAGCTCGGCGCGCGGCACGCGATCGCCGAGCACGTCGAAGGTTTCGGTGCCATCGATGCCCAGCGTCTTGCGGTTGACGCCTTCCTTGAACTCCAGCGGCAGCACGCCCATGCCGATCAGGTTGGTACGGTGGATGCGCTCGAAGCCTTCGGCCGCGATCGCCTCCACGCCGGCCAGCCGCACGCCCTTGGCGGCCCAGTCGCGCGAGCTGCCCTGGCCGTAGTCGGCGCCGGCGATGATGATCAGCGGCTGCTTGCGCGACATGTAGGTTTCGATGGCTTCCCACATGCGGGTGACCTGGCCTTCCGGCTCCACGCGCGCCAACGAGCCCTGCGTGACCTGGCCGTCGATCACGGCCATTTCATTGATCAGCTTCGGGTTGGCGAAGGTGGCACGCTGCGCGGTGAGGTGATCGCCACGGTGGGTCGCGTAGGAATTGAAGTCTTCCTCGGGCAGGCCCATCTTCGCCAGGTACTCACCGGCCGCGCTGCTGGCCATGATCGCGTTCGACGGTGACAGGTGATCGGTAGTGATGTTGTCGCCGAGCACCGCCAGCGGGCGCATGCCGGTCAGGCTGCGCGCACCGGCCAGCGCGCCTTCCCAGTACGGCGGGCGGCGGATGTAGGTGCTCTGCGGGCGCCAGTCGTACAGCGGGCTGATCGGTGCGCCATGTTCCACCTTGAAGGTGAACATCGGGTCGTAGACCTTGCGGAATTGCTCGGGCTTGACGCTGGCCTTGACCACCGCGTCGATCTCGGCATCGCTCGGCCACAGGTCCTTCAGCGTGATCGGGTTGCCGTCGGCGTCATGGCCGAGCGCGTCCTTCTCGATATCGAAGCGCACCGTACCGGCAATGGCATAGGCGACCACCAGCGGCGGCGAAGCCAGGAAGGCCTGCTTGGCATACGGGTGGATGCGGCCATCGAAGTTGCGGTTGCCCGAGAGCACGGCGGTGGCATACAGGTCGCGGTCGATCACTTCCTGCTGGATCTTCGGGTCCAACGCGCCGCTCATGCCGTTACACGTGGTGCAGGCAAAGGCGACGATGCCAAAGCCCATCTGCTCCAGTTCGGTCAGCAGGCCGGCCTCTTCCAGATACAGCTGCACCGCCTTGGAGCCGGGCGCCAGCGAGCTCTTCACCCACGGCTTGCGGGTCAGGCCGGCGCGGTTGGCGTTGCGGGCCAGCAATGCGGCAGAAATCACGTTGCGCGGATTGCTGGTGTTGGTGCAGCTGGTGATCGCGGCGATGATCACCGCGCCATCGGGCATCAGGCCATCGGCCTGTTCCTGCTTGCCCGAGGCCAGCTTGCCTTCATCGGCGATGCCGCGCGCAGCCAGGTCGGTGGTCGCCACACGCTTGTGCGGGTTGGACGGGCCGGCCATGTTGCGCACCACGGTGGAGAGGTCGAACTGCAGCACGCGCTCGTACTGCGCGGTGACCAGATCGTCAGCCCAGAGGCCGGTGGCCTTGGCGTAGGTTTCCACCAGGGCGACCTGGGCATCTTCGCGGCCGGTCAGCCGCAGGTAGTCCAGGGTCTGCTGGTCGATGTAGAACATCGCCGCGGTGGCACCGAACTCCGGCGTCATGTTGGATATCGTGGCGCGGTCACCGATGGTCAGCGCGTTGGCGCCCTCCCCGTAGAACTCGATCCACGCACCGACCACGCGCTCCTTGCGCAGGAATTCGGTCAGCGCCAGCACCACGTCGGTGCAGGTGATGCCCGGCTGCGGGCGGCCGGTCAGCTCCACGCCGATGATGTCGGGCAGGCGCATCCAGGACGCCCGGCCGAGCATCACGCTCTCCGCTTCCAGCCCGCCCACGCCGATGGCGATCACGCCCAACGCGTCCACGTGCGGGGTGTGGCTGTCGGTGCCCACGCAGGTATCCGGGAAGGCCACGCCATCGCGCACCTGCACGACCGGCGACATCTTCTCCAGATTGATCTGGTGCATGATCCCGTTGCCCGGCGGAATCACGTCGACGTTCTTGAACGCCTTCTTGGTCCAGTTGATGAAGTGGAAACGGTCTTCATTGCGGCGATCTTCGACGGCGCGGTTCTTTTCGAACGCAGCTTTGTCAAAGCCGGGGAATTCCACCGCCAGCGAGTGATCGACGATCAGCTGGGTGGGTACCACCGGATTGATCTGGGCCGGGTCGCCACCGGCATCGGCAATCGCATCGCGCAGGCCGGCAAGGTCCACCAGCGCGGTCTGGCCAAGGATGTCGTGGCACACCACGCGTGCGGGGAACCACGGAAAATCCAGGTCCTGGCGGCGCTCGATCAGCTGCCGCAGCGAGGCGTCCAACGTGGCCGGGTCGCAGCGGCGCACCAGGTTTTCGGCCAGCACGCGCGAGGTGTACGGCAGCGTGGCATAGGCACCGGGCTGCAGCGCGTCGACGGCGGCACGGGTATCGAAATAGTCCAGCGCGGTGCCGGGGAGGTTCTTGCGGTACTGAGTATTCATGGCTGGCGATAGCTGCTTGTTGGCGGGCCGGGGCGTCGTGACACCGGCGAAGAAGGAGTAGCGACGCCGCAACGGAGCAGACCGGCATCGCGCCGGCCTGTTCCGCAAAGCACCCGCGAACGGGTGCGGTACGTCTGTCTTACTTGCGCTGGTCGATCGGCACGAAGGCCTGGTCTTCCGGGCCGGTGTAGTTCGCGCTCGGGCGGATGATCTTGCCGTCGATGCGCTGCTCGATGATGTGCGCGCTCCAACCGGAGGTGCGCGCGATCACGAACAGCGGGGTGAACATCGCCGTCGGCACGCCCATCATGTGGTAGCTGACCGCGCTGAACCAATCCAGGTTCGGGAACATCTTCTTGATGTCCCACATCACCGACTCCAGACGCTCGGCGATGTCGTACATCTTGACGTTCTGCTGTTCGGCGGACAGATCGCGCGCGACTTCCTTGATGATGTTGTTGCGCGGATCGCTGACGGTGTAGACCGGGTGGCCGAAACCGATCACGACTTCCTTGCGCTCCACACGGGCCTTGATGTCGGCCTCGGCATCGTCCGGGCTGTCGTAGCGCTTCTGCACTTCGAAGGCCACTTCATTGGCACCGCCGTGCTTGGGACCGCGCAGGGCACCGATGCCGCCGGTGATCGCGCTGTACATGTCGCTGCCGGTGCCGGCGATGACGCGGCAGGCGAAGGTCGACGCGTTGAACTCGTGTTCGGCGTACAGGATCAACGAGGTGTGCATCGCCTTGACCCACGAATCCTGCGGCTTCTCACCGTGCAGCAGATGCAGGAAATGGCCACCGATGGAGTCATCGTCGGTCTCCACGTCGATCGCACGGCCGTTGTGGCTCCAGTGGTACCAGTACAGCAGCATCGAGCCCAGGCAGGCCATCAGCTTGTCGGCGATGTCGCGCGCGCCCGGATGGTTGTGGTCGTCCTTCTCCGGCGACACGCAGCCGAGCACGGACACGCCTGTGCGCATCACGTCCATCGGGTGCGCCGACGGCGGCAGCTCTTCCAGCGCGGCCTTGACCGCGGCCGGGATGCCACGCAGCGACTTCAGCTTGGTTTTGTAGGCAACCAGCTCAGCACGGGTCGGCAGCTTGCCGTGGACCAGCAGATGCGCGATTTCCTCGAACTCGCTGGTGTTGGCCAGATCGGCGATGTCATACCCGCGGTAATGCAGGTCGTTGCCGCTGCGGCCGACGGTGCACAGCGCGGTGTTACCGGCGGCGGTGCCCGACAGGGCGACGGATTTCTTCGGCTTGAAGCCGGGGGCGGTAGTGGTGTCGCTCATGATCCCTCCAGAAAACAGTGTGCGGTCTTACTTCTTGGCGGCAAACAACGCATCGAGCTGCTGCTCGAAAGCGTGGTAACCGATACGGTCGTACAGCTCTTCGCGCGTCTGCATCGCCTCCACCACATTACGCTGGTGGCCCTCGCGGCGGATGGTCGCATACACGTTCTCTGCCGCCTTGTTGGCGGCGCGGAACGCGGACAGCGGGAACAGCTGGATGGCCACGCCGGCCGAGGCCAGTTCATCGCGGCTGAACAGCGGGGTGGCACCGAACTCGGTGATGTTGGCCAGCACCGGCACCTTCACCGCATCGACGAAGCGGCGGTAGGTGTCCAGGTCATAGGCGGCCTCGGCGAAGATGCCGTCGGCACCGGCCTCGACGCAGGCGATGGCGCGTTCGATGGCCGCGTCCACGCCATCGACCTGGATGGCATCGGTGCGCGCGATCAGGAAGAAGTCCGGATCGGTCTTCGCATCGGCGGCGGCCTTGACCCGGTCCACCATCTCGCCCTGCGACACGATCTCCTTGCCCGGGCGATGACCGCAGCGCTTGGCGCCGACCTGGTCTTCGATATGGCAGGCGGCCGCGCCGGCCTTGATCAGCGACTTCACCGTGCGCGCGATATTGAATGCGCTGGGGCCAAAGCCGGTGTCGATATCCACCATCAGCGGCAGGTCGCACACATCGGTAATGCGGCGCACGTCGATCAGCACGTCTTCCAGGGTGTTGATGCCCAGGTCCGGCAGGCCCAGCGAGCCGGCCGCGACGCCGCCGCCGGACAGGTAGATCGCGCGATAGCCGGCGCGCTTGGCCAGCAGGGCATGGTTGGCGTTGATCGCGCCGATCACCTGCAACGGCGATTCGGCAGCCAGTGCGGCGCGGAAGCGCGCGCCAGCGGAGGAAACAGGGGTGCTCATTCGGCATTCCATCGTGGTTGACCCCTGTACAGGCGCAAGGGCCGTGCCAAGTGACAAGTGCCTGATTTGATTGAGAGCGGCGCGGGGCAGGCATGTTTCATCATGAAACATTGAAACACCTGTAACATGTCTGGAACTGAAACATTGAAAACGCCCATGTCCATCAGTCTGCCCCGCCACCGTTCGCGCCTTGCCGATCCCGACCCCGGCGCCCTGCCGGTGATCTGGACGGTGAGTGTGTCGCGCCTGACCGGCCTGCTCGGTGATGTGATCCCCGAGTTCGACCGCCGCGCGCGCATCGTGCCGATCAACCTCGGTTTCGAGGAGGCCGTGGATGTCATCGGCCAGCGCCTGCGTCGCGAGCATTGCGACGTGGTGATCGCCGGCGGCTCGAACGCGGCCTACCTGCGCAGCCGGCTGGAGGTGCCGCTGGTACCGATCCAGGCCAACGGCTTCGACCTGATGGAAGCGCTGGCGCGCGCGCGCCGGATCGCCCCGCGGATCGGGCTGGTGACCCATGCCACCGACGTACCTACCTTCGGCAGCTTCCAGCACAGCTTCGGGCTGGATATCGAACACCGTCGCTTCGTCACCCGCGAGGACGCCCGCGACTGCATCGCCGACCTGCGCGCCAACGGCATCGAAGTGATCGTCGGCACCGGCATGGCCATCGACTACGCCGAACAGGTCGGCCTGCCCGGCGTCTTGCTGTACTCGGCCGATTCGGTGCGCCAGGCCTTCGAACACGCATTGGAGCTGACCCAGACCCTGGCCCGTTCCGGCGCCAGCGCACCGCGCCGACGCGGTCCCATCAAACGCCCGCACAGCGACCACGCCCTGCTCGGCGACAGCGCGGCCATGCAGCAGGTGCGCGAGCGCATCGCGCTGTACGCCCCGCACGACAGTACCGTGCTGGTAACCGGTGCAACCGGCACCGGCAAGGAGCTGGTCGCCCGCCAGCTGCACGCCGGCAGCGGCCGACGCGGGCGCTTGGTGGCGCTCAACTGCGGGGCGATCAGCGAATCGCTGCTGGAAGCGGAACTGTTCGGCTACAACGAAGGCGCCTTCACCGGCGCGCGCCGCGGTGGCCGCGTCGGCCTGGTGGAGGCGGCCGATGGCGGCACGCTGTTCCTGGATGAAATCGGCGAATTGCCGCTGCCGCTGCAGACCCGCCTGCTGCGCGTGCTGGAAGAACGCGAGGTGCTGCGGGTGGGCGCGACCGAACCCACGCCAGTGGACGTGCGTGTGATCGCCGCGACCCTGCAGACGCTGGAATCGCTGGTGGAGGCGCAGCGTTTCCGCCGCGATCTGTATTACCGGCTGGCCGCGCTGCGGATCGCACTGCCGTCCCTGCACGAACGGCGCGAGGACGTGCCGCTGCTGGTGGCGCATTTCTTCCGGCTGCTCGGCGCGATGGACGCCCCACTCACCCCCGATGCCCTGCAGCGGCTTGGCGAGTACCCCTGGCCGGGCAACGTGCGCGAACTGCGCAACATGATCGACCGGCTGCGCATCCATTGGCAGCAAGGGCACGGTGAACTGTCGATGGCACAGATGCTGGCGTGGCTTCCCGAACTGAACGGCAGCACGGCATCTTCACCCCCCGCGCCCACGGCGCCGAGCCGGGGCACGCCCGGCACGCCCCGGCCGGACGCGGCCACCCTGCAGCGCCTGCTCGCCGCCTGCGGCGGCAACCGTGAAAAGGTCGCCGAGCAACTGGGGGTCTCCCGTACCACGCTGTGGCGATGGCTGCGCCAGCACGCGCCGGCGTAGCGTTGCGATCGGCCCTTACGGGAACAACATCCGCTTGCTCCACTGCCCGTCCGCATCCGCTTCATAGCACCAGCGCTCATGCAGGCGGAACTGCGCGCCGTACCAGAACTCGATCCGCTGCGGCACCACGCGCAGTCCACTCCAGCCCTCCGGGCGCGGCAGGTCGCGACCCTCGAAGCTGGCCTCCGTGGTGGCCACGCGCGCGTCGAATTCCTCGCGCGAGGACAGCGTTTGCGACTGCAGCGAGGCCCACGCACCGATCTGGCTCATGCGCGGCCGCGAGGCGAAATACGCATCGGCTTCGGCATCCTCCACCTGCTCCACGCGCCCCTCGATGCGCACCTGGATGCCGGCCTCGCGCAGGCTGCGCCACAGGAACAGCAGCGCCGCGCGCGGATTGGCACGCAGTTCGCGGCCCTTGTGGCTGTCCAGGTGCGTGTAGAACACGAAGCCGCGTGCGTCGAAGGCCTTGAGCAGCACGGTGCGCGCCGACGGCTGGCCGCTGCTGTCGGCGGTGGCCACGGTCATCGCGTTGGGTTCGATTTCCGCGCTGCCCTTGGCTTCCTCGAACAGCGCGGCGAAGGTGGACAGCGCTTGGGTATACAGATCGGTCATGGTTGGTTTCTTGCCACCTGATTTGGGTTTATTGTCACCGCATGCCTGCCGCCACGTACATGCCCAGCAACAGAGGCTTTCCGCAAGCCCTGGTCGCGCAGGCGCTGGAGGACGCGCTGGGCGCCGGCGTCGAGGTCCCAGTATTGGCGATCAGCGGCCTGCAGGGCAGCGGCAAATCGACGCTGGCCGCGCAGGTCGTGGCCCTGGCGGAAGCCCGCGGTCTGCGGGCGGCCATGTTCTCCATCGACGATGTCTACCTGACCCGCGCCCAGCGCCAGCGCCTGGCCCGCGAGGTGCACCCGCTGCTGCTCACCCGCGGGCCGCCCGGCACCCACGACCTGCCGCTGGCGCATGCCACCTTCGACGCCATCGCCGCGCGCCAGCCGGTTGTGCTGCCGCGCTTCGACAAACTGGCTGACGAACGCGTCGCACGGTCACTCTGGCCGCGCGTGGACGGCCCACTGGAGCTGCTGGTCTTCGAGGGCTGGTTCCTCGGCACGCCGGCCCAGACCGAGGCCGAACTGATGCCGCCGCTGAACGCCCTGGAACGCGACGCGGACCCGGACGGACGCTGGCGCCACTGGTGCAACCAGGCCCTGGCCGCGGACTACCCCGCGCTGTGGCAGCGCTGCGACCGCCTGTGGTTCCTGCAGCCGCCGGATTTTGCAGTGATCCCGCGCTGGCGCTGGCAGCAGGAACAGAACATGCAGGCCGCCCAGCCCGAGCGCAGCAGCATGAGCCGCGCGCAGCTGGAGCGCTTCGTGCAGTATTACGAACGGGTCAGCCGGCAGGCACTGCGCACCCTGCCCGCCCTGGCCGACCGGGTCATTGCGCTGGACGAGCAGCGTCGCATCGTGTCCCCGGCCTGATCGCCGGGCGGGAACCCCGGCGCCCGATCAGCCCACCAGGAAGGTCACCCGCAGATTGACCCGCCACTCGGTGATGTTGCCCTCGCCATCGGTCACGACCTTGGTTTCATTGATCCAGGCGCCCTGGATACCCTTGACCGTCTCGGAGACCTTCTTCAGTCCACTGCGCACGGCGTCCTCGACGCTGGTCTTGGAGGAGGCATTGATCTCGATGATTTTGGCCACTGACATGGGCACGCTCCGGCAACGCGCGGGACATTCCGCGCTCCCCACGATGGCGGCCTGCGCGTAAAGGCCGTGGCACGGAGATGTTAGGATCGCGGGTAATGAATCCCGCCCCGAACCTGATCCTGATCGGCCCGATGGGCGCCGGCAAAACCTGCATCGGGCGTCGCCTGGCCGAGCGCTTCACGCTGGATTTCGTCGACGCCGACCAGGCCATCGTCGATGCCGCCGGCGCCAGCATCGCGACCATCTTCGAGCACTCCGGCGAAGCCGGCTTCCGCCAGCACGAACGCCAGGTGCTGCAGGCGCTGCTGGCCGGCCGCAACCAGCTGGTCTCCACCGGCGGCGGCGCGGTGCTGGATGCCGGCAATCGCCAGACCATCGCCGCGCACGGCTTTGTGGTGTACCTGCGGGTGAGTGTACCGGCCCAGCTGGAACGGCTGGCGCGCGACCGCACCCGTCCCCTGCTGCAGCGTCCGGACCGCGAACAGGTGCTGCACGAGATGGCCGCGCTGCGCGACCCGCTCTACCGCGAGCTGGCCGACCTCACCCTGGACACCGACCTTTACACCCCCGCCGAGGCCACCGCGCAGCTGGTACTGCGCCTGGCCGCGCAATGGCAGCGACAGGAAACACCCGCATGACCCCCGCCCCCCGCACCGTCGCCGTTGGCGGCGACACCCCCTACACCATCCACATCGGCCCCAACCTGCTGGGCCAGGGCGCGCTGCTCGCCCAGCACGTGCGCGGCCGCCATGTGCTGCTGCTCAGCGATTCGTCGGTGGCGCCGCTATACCTGGCCGGGGTGAAATCGGCCCTGCTCGACGCACGCCCGGACCTGCTGATCGGCGAAATGGTGCTGCCGGCCGGCGAAGCCTCCAAGACCCTGGCCAACTTCGGCGCGGCGATCACCGCCCTGGCATCGCTGGGCGCCACCCGCGATGCCTGCGCCATGGCACTCGGCGGCGGCGTCGTCGGCGACCTGGCCGGCTTTGCCGCCGCCTGCTGGATGCGCGGGGTGGACTGCGTGCAGTTGCCGACCTCGCTGCTGGCGATGGTCGATTCCTCGGTCGGCGGCAAGACCGCCGTGGACATTCCCGAAGGCAAGAACCTGGTCGGCGCGTTCCACCCGCCGCGCGCGGTGATCGCCGACACTGCGGCCCTGCGCACCCTGCCGCCGCGCGAACTGCGCGCCGGGCTGGCCGAAGTGATCAAGTACGGCGCCATCGGCGATCCGCTGTTCTTCCGCTGGTTGCAGGCCGAACACGCCGCGCTGCTGGCCGGCGATGACGCCGCGTTGGCCCAGGCGATCGCGCGCAGTTGCGAACACAAGGCCGAGATCGTCGCCCGCGATCCACTGGAAAAGGGCGAACGCGCCCTGCTCAACCTCGGCCACACCTTCGGCCATGCCATCGAAACCGAACAGGGCTACGGCGCGCCCGGCAACGACAACCTCAACCATGGCGAAGCAGTCGCGGTGGGCATGGTGCTCGCTGCTCGCCTGTCCGCCCGGCTGGGCATGAGCAGCGAGGCCGACACCGACCAGCTGCGCGACCTGCTGCTGCGCTACGAACTGCCGGTGGAAATTCCCGCCGGTCTGGCGCCCGACGCGCTGCTGGCGCGCATGCGCCTGGACAAGAAGAACCTCGCCGGTCGGCTGCGCCTGGTGCTGTGGCGCGGCATCGGCCACGCCGAAGTGGTGGCCGACGTCGACGAAGCCGACGTCCTGACCGTGTTGGCCACCGGCTGAGCCTGCGACCGTTCGCCGCAGGCACGGCGGGCCAGCACGGCCCGTCCCCGCGTTCGCGGCTACAATCGCGGTCATGCGTGTCTTCCTGCAGCAACACCCCAGCGCCACCGAACCGGCGCGCTATCTCCAGCTGACCCTGCAACCGGATCTGTTCGGCGGCTGGGAACTGCTGCGTGAATCGGGCCTGGTCGGCGGTCGCGCGCAGCTGCGGCGCGAGCTGTTCCTGCAGGCTGAGCCGGCCCACCGCGCGTTCGAGAAGGCGCGCGATGCCCAGCTCCAGCGCGGCTACCAGATCACCTACACCAGTGGCGTCACGCCGCGCTGAGCGCCGCAGCCCGTCGCTCCATCACCCCGGCCCTGCGCCACCAGATTCCAAGGAAGCGTTGCATGACCAGCCCCTCCCGCCATGATCGCCTGCTGCGCGCCCTGCGCCGCGAACCGGTGGACTGCACCCCCGTCTGGCTGATGCGCCAGGCCGGCCGATACCTGCCCGAATACCGCGCCACCCGCGGCAAGGCCGGCAGCTTCCTGGCCATGGCCAAGAACCCGGACATCGCCTGCGAAGTCACCCTGCAGCCGTTGCGTCGTTTCGACCTGGACGCGGCGATCCTGTTCTCCGACATCCTCACCATTCCCGATGCGATGGGCCTGGAGCTGTACTTCGTCGACGGCGAAGGCCCCAAGTTCCGCCACCCCGTGCGCGACGCTGCCGCCATCGCCAAGCTGGCCGTGCCGGACATGGAAACCGAGCTGCGCTACGTGATGGATGCAGTGCGCGTGATCCGCCGCGAGCTGGACGGCAAGGTGCCGCTGATCGGCTTCTCCGGCAGCCCGTGGACGCTGGCCTGCTACATGGTCGAAGGCGGCGGCAGCAAGGACTTCGCCCGCATCAAGGCCATGGCCCTGAACGAACCGGCCGCCCTGCACCAGCTGCTCTCGGTGGTCACCGACGCGGTCATCGCCTACCTCGCCGCCCAACGTGCCGCCGGCGCCCAGGTGCTGCAGGTCTTCGACACCTGGGGCGGCGTGCTCAGCCCCGGCATGTACCGTGAATTCTCGCTGCGCTACCTCACCCGCATCGCCCAGGAACTCGAACGCGGCCAGGGCGACCAGCGCACGCCGCTGATCCTGTTCGGCAAGGGCACCGGCCTGCATTTGGGCGCACTGGCCGACACCGGCGCCGACGCCCTCGGCGTGGACTGGACCCTCGATCTGTCCGACGCGCTCGCCCGCACCGGCGGCCGCGTCGCCCTGCAAGGCAACCTGGACCCCGCCACCCTGTACGGCAACCCCGCGGCCATCGAACGCGCCGCCGCTCGGGTGCTCGACAGCTACGCCGACGGCAACGGCGGCTCCCGCGAAGGCCACGTATTCAACCTGGGCCACGGCATGTCCCCGGACATGAACCCCGAACACGTAGGCGTGCTGGTCGAGGCCGTGCACCGGTTGAGCAAGCGCTGATTGGTCTGCGCGGAGGGCAGCCGACCAACGGTCGGCTCTACCCCCAACCACCGCGCCGCCGGCCGTCACACCCAACCGCCCCACCGCGACGGTCACGCCCAACCACATCCCAACCGGCGGTCACATCAAGCCACCGCGCAACCGGCGGTCACGCCCAAGCACACCGCAACCGCCGGTCACACCCAACGACCCCGCCACCGGTAGAGCCACCCCATGGGTGGCTACACGTAGAGCCGGAAAGAACAGCAGCCACGCGAGCCCGTGTATCGGTTGATGTAAGCGTTGATCGATCGGCGCCGAAGGCAGCCGACCAACGGTCGGCTCTACCCCGCACCATCCCACAATCACACCCAACCACCTCGAAACCGGCGGTCACGCCCAACCATCCCGCAACCGGCTGGGCCACCCGATGAGTGGTTACCAGCAGCACCAAAAGAACAGCGGCCACGCATGGCGTGGCTCCACCGCTGTTGCCATGCACACCGACAGAGTATCGGGGCTGGCTCTCCAGCTTCTGAAACAACTTTGCCAATCCAGTCCACAACCCCATCTTGACCGCACCCTGATCCCGCATCGGCGATCATGTGCCCCTCGTTGATGAAGGTGCGCACGATGACGACCAGCAGCTACGCCTCGATCCGGCCCCTGTTGTGGCTGGTATCGCTGGCGATCTTCATGCAGATGCTGGACTCCACCATCGTCAACACCGCCCTCCCCGCCATGGCCCGCAGCCTCGGCGAAAGCCCCCTGCAGATGCAGTCGGTCGTTTTCAGCTACGCCCTCGCCGTGGCCACCTTCATCCCCGCCTCCGGCTGGATCGCTGACCGCTTCGGCACCCGGCGCACCTTCCTCGTTGCCATCATCCTGTTCACCCTCGGCTCGCTCGCCTGCGCCCTCGCCCAGACCCTGCACCAGCTCGTCGGCGCACGCGTCCTGCAGGGCGTCGGCGGCGCCATGCTGCTCCCCGTCGGCCGCCTCGCCGTCATGCGCTCGGTCTCGCGCGAAGAGTTCCTCCGCGCCATGAGCTTCATCGCCATCCCCGCCCTCATCGGCCCGCTCATCGGCCCCACCCTCGGCGGCTGGCTGGTCGAAGTCGCCTCCTGGCACTGGGTCTTCCTGATCAACCTGCCCATCGGCGTCATCGGCTACATCGCCGCCATGAACGTCATGCCCGACCACTACGCCGAGCATCGCACCCGCTTCGACCTGGCCGGCTACCTCATGCTCGCCTTCGGCATGGTCGTGCTTTCCCTCGCCCTGGACGGCATCTCCGGCATGGCCACCCCGCACGCCCTGGTCATGCTCATGACCGTCGCCGGGCTGGCCGCCCTCGTCGGCTACTGGCTGCACGCGGCCAATTCCACCGCACCGCTGTTCTCGCTGGCCCTGTTCCACGTGCCCAGCTACCGCATCGGCATCCTCGGCAACCTGTTCTCGCGTATCGGCAGCAGCGCCATGCCCCTGCTCATCCCGCTGCTGCTGCAGGTCGGCATGGGCATGAGCCCGATGAATGCCGGCCTGCTCATGATCCCCGTCGCCGCCGCCGGCATGCTCTCCAAGCGCTACGCCGTCAAACTGGTCGAACGCTTCGGCTACCGAAGGGTGCTGATGGTCAATACCGTGCTGGTCGGCTTGGCAATGGCCAGTTTCATCTTCATGACACCTGGCCAGCCACTGTGGGTGCGCATCGTCCAATTGGCCCTGTTCGGCGCGGTGAACTCGCTGCAGTTCACCGTCATGAACACCGTGACCCTGCGCGATCTCGACCGCGATTTCGCCAGCTCGGGCAACAGCCTGCTGTCGATGGTGATGATGCTCGCCACGGGCTTCGGCGCCGCTGCGGCCGGCAGCCTGCTGGCCGCGTTCGACCACCTGGATGCCCTGCGCGGCGCCACCGCCGCCCTGCACGCCACCTTCGTCTGCGTCGGCGCCATCACCCTCACCTCCACGCTGATCTTCTGGCAGCTGCCCGACACCCGCCCCTCCCCGCGCGATGTGGAAGAGGTCGCTGAGTAGCATCGACCGTTGATCCGGTGATCAGCACGCGGTCCTTGGCCCGGTGGCCTGCCCCGCCGCTTAGCCGCGCGCCGTGCGCAACGCCCGCGCGATCGCCTCCACCAGCAGCTCACCGGTCACCGGCTTGCGCAGGAAGCCCTGCATGCCCGCCGCGCGCACCTGCTGCTCGATGCCCGGGTCGGTACGCGCGGTCACGGCGATCATCGGCATCTCGTAGCCCTGGTTGTGCAGGTGCCCGGCCAATTCGATCCCGCCCAGCCCGGGCAGGTCCAGGTCCAGCAGCACCACGTCGAACGGCGTCTCGCTGACCTCACGCAGCGCCGCCAGCGCGTGCTCGGCATGCACCACCTGATGCCCGCGCGCGCCGAGCAGCCCGCTGATCACACTGGCCACGGTCGCATCGTCTTCCACCAGCAGAATCCGCATCGGCGGCAGCTGCTGGCCGTCGCCGCCCCCTGCGAAGCCGGCCGGCGCGGCGACAATATGCAGCGGCAGCGGCAAGGTCAGGCTGAAACAGGTGCCCACCCCCAGTTGGCTCTCGATACCGACCTGACCCTGCATCGCCAGCGCAAGCTCCCGGCAAATTGCCAGCCCCAGCCCGCTGCCACCATATTGCGCGGCCGTCCGCGCGCCATCGGCCTGCTCGAAACGGCGGAACAGCCGCTGCTGTTGATCGCTGCTGATCCCCGGGCCCGTATCGGAAACCTCGAAGTACACCCCGCGATCGGCAGACAAGGTCATCGCCTTCAGGCGTACCTCGCCGTGCGTGGTGAACTTGACCGCATTGCCCAGCAGGTTGAGCAGGATCTGTCGCACCCGCACCGCATCGCCGACGCTGCCCAGACCCTTCGGCAACTGGTTGTCGACCACGAAACGCAGTTGCTTCTGCTCGGCCAGCGCCGCCATCAGGGTGCACACGTCGTCGACCAGGTTGTTCACGTCGAACGGCTCGGCCTGCAGCTGCAACCGTCCCGATTCGATCCGTGCCAGATCCAGCGCATCGTTGACCAGGTGCAGCAGGTGTTCGCCGGCATGCCGGATCGATGCGGTCCAGCTGCGCTGCTGCGGATCCAGCGCCGAGCCCAGCAACAGCTCGCTCATGCCCAGCACGCCGGTCATCGGCGTGCGTACTTCATGGCCCAGGTTGGCCAGGAAGCGGGTCTTGGCGGCCGAGGCCTGCTCGGCCAGTTCCTGCTTCTGCAACGCCAGCTGGTACGCGTGCTTGCGTTGCAGGCGACGCCGATACAGCCACGCGAACAGACTCATCAGCAGCAACGCCAACGAGGTCAACACCAGCAGGCCCGACAAACTGCGCCACCACGGCGGCTGCACCCGGAATTCCAGCGACTGCACCCGCGACCACACCTGGTCGGCCGAGCGCGCCTGCACCTCCAGGCGGTAACTGCCCGGTGGCAGGCGCGAGAACACCCGCTCGCCAGCCGGGCCGACGTCCACCCAATCCGGGTCGTAACCGGCCAGTCGGTAGCGATAGCTGTTGGACGAGGAATCGGCGAAGGACAGCAACCGCGCGACGATGCGCAGGTCGCGATCGGCGTCGGCGATTTCCAGCGGGGTGAGATGGGTCAGGTCGGCCACGCGGTCGCCGCGCCGCACCTCCACCCGTTCGATCACCAGCGGTGCACGCCGGTTGGACGGCCGCACCTGGCGCGGATCGAACACCACCACGCCGGCCGGCGTACCGCCGACGATGCGGCCGCTGGCGGTACGGGTCAAGGTGCTGCGGCGGAACTCCTGGCTGGGCAGGCCATCGTGCACGCCATACAGACGCACGTTGCCCATCTGCGGATCGACCCGGATCAGGCCACGCGCACTGGCCGCCCAGACCACGCCCTGCGCATCCACCACCAGCCCGGTCGCCGAGACGTCCGGATAGCCCGCACCGCCGCCGATGACCGCCTGCAGCAGCAGCCGGCCGTTCTGCCAGCGGTACTGGCCCAGCCGTCCTTCCTGGGACAGCCACACGCTGTCGTCGGCGGCGGTGGCCACCGCATGGATCGCGCCCGGTGGCGCGCCGGGGACCGGCTCGAACCGCGACCGCGCCGGCACCCAGTGCAGCAGCCCCTGGTTGGTCGCTGCCCACAGGTGGTCCTCGCTGCCGCACATCAGGTCGAGCGCGATCTGCCCCTCCGCCAGTCCCGCATGTCCGGCGGCAATGCGGTGCAGTACCCGACCTTCCAGATCGCGCTGTTGCAGTCCGGTCGACGCGGCGCTCCACAGCCGTCCGCCATCGCACAGCGCCAGCGATTCGATCTGCCCCTCCATCGCCGCATCCACCGCCGCGTCGTTGCCCCACCGCCGCAACGCTGCCTCCTTCGGGTCGTAGCGCAACAACGCATCGCGCGAACCGATCCAGACCCGCCCCAGCGCGTCTTCCTTCACCGATTGCAGCCATTGGTTGCCGTCCACCCAGGTACGGTGCTGCGCCACGCGGCCGGTGACCGGGTCGAACTTGTCCAGCGCCCCGTGCGTGCCCACCGTCCACACCCCGCCATCGGCGGCGGCAGACATGCCCAGCACGTAGCCGTTGCGTAGCGAGGACGGATCATCTTCCAGCCGCGACAACACCGAGAACTGCCACCAGCGCGGCAGCAGGTGCCACAGGCCGCTGTTGGTGCTGGCCAGCCAGATCCCGCCCTCACGGTCCTCGTAGGCACCGGTCCAGTTCGGTCGCACCTGGCCGCGCGCCACGGCGCTGTACAACGGCACCTGCTGAAACTGGTTGTCGTAGGCGCGGCCCAACCCGGAGCGGGTATCGAGCCAGTAGCCGCCCTGTTCGTCGCGCAGCATCATGCCCAGGATCTGGTCACGCGCATCGACCTTCCACGGCGCCGGCTCGATGCGTCCATCCGGACGCCGCACCACCACCCCGGCATTGGTGGCCACCCACAGGCTGCCGTCGAGCTCGGCGGTAAGGCCGTTGATCAGCTGTTCGTGCAGATAGCGGCTGGACACCCGCTCGAAATCATGCCCGGTCCAGCGCGCCAACCCGGCCTTGGTCCCCACCCAGAGGCTGCCGTCGCGGGTAGTCGCCAATTGCGTAACCGAGGCGGACGGCAGGCTGCGTGGATTGCCATGCTCGGGCATGAAACGGGTGACCTTGCCATTGCGGTCGAGCCGGTGCAGGCCGCCTTCATAGGTGCCGAACCAGACCGTGCCATCGGCGGTGGAGGTAATGCTCCAGATCGTGTTGCTGCCGATCACCGGGTGGCTGGCGCGGTCGAAGAAACGCAGCTCGCGCCGATCGGCCGACATCATCGCCAGTCCGGCGTTTTCGGTGCCGATCCACAGCTGGTTGCGCGCATCCACGTGCACGCTCCACACATGGTTGTCGCGCAGCCCATCCTCGGCACGCCACACCCGGTAGTTGCGCCCGTCGTAACGGGCCAGGCCGTCGTTGGTGGCGATCCACAGGTACCCGTAGCCGTCTTCGGCCATGCGATTGACCGTGTTGGACGGCAATCCGTCGAACACGGTGAGCTGGCGGGGTGTCGGCGGCACGGGCTGCGCGTGGCCGAGCAGCGGCCAGAGCCATGCGATCCCGATCAGGAGCAGCCAACGCAAAGGCACCACCAGTGGATCTCCCGACTCTGTCCGTGGATGCTCGCCAGGGTTGCGACCGCACCGCAGCGCGGTGGGCCGAGCCTGGGGCCAGGTCCGCATGGTAAACGGTTCGCTGCGTGGCGACGATCCACTCAGCCCGGAAGCAGCATACGCACCGCCGCGTACAGTTGATCGCCGTCGACCGGCTTGTGCAGCACACCCGCCGCCCCGGCGACGGCCGCGCGTTCGGCCAACCCGGGTTCGCGCCGCGCGGTCAGGATCAACACCGGTACCTGGCAGCCCTGCGTGCGCAGCATGTCCAGCAGCTGCCAGCCATCCACGCCCGGCAGATCCAGGTCCAGCAGCATCACATCGACGCGCGCCGCTGCCACCTCGGCCAGCGCCGCCAGTGCATGCCCCGCGATCACCACGTGTGCACCGCGCGCGCCCAACACCCCGGCGTGGACCTGGGCAAGTAGCGGATCATCTTCGACCAGCAACACCCGCCATGGCGCGCCTGGCTCGCCGGCCGCGACCCCACGGCCGGGGGCTGGTTCATCGTCGCCGTCCGTGCCGGGCGCCAGCGGCAGACGGAGTACCAGCCGCCACCCCGTCCCGGAACGCGATACCACCCGCAGTTGCCCGTCCAGGGCTCGCGCGCAGGTCTGCGCGCGCTCCAGCGCCGCCCGCATCACCGTCTCGGCCGGCATCGGCAGGCCTGCCATCGGCGCGGCCTGCAGGTCCAGCAGCATCCCGCCACGACCGGGCAGCCAACCGACCTGGACCGCGATCCGGCAGGCCGACAGCGCGTCGAGCAGACCCTCGATCATCGCCTCCAGCAGCTGCCGCAGACGCTGTGGATCCCCGCCCACCCGCACGGGCCCGGGCAGGTGCACGCATGCCGCAAAAATGCTGCCCTGCGCGCACAGCGCCAGCTGGGTATGCTGTCGCCAGCGCTGCAACACGCTGAGCAGATCGAAGCGGGACCATTGCAATGGCACCCGTCCGGCGTCCATGCGCGCATCATCCAGTGCGTCGTCGAGGATGGCCAGCAGCTGCCGTCCACCGCGCTGGATGCGCGCGACACACCGGCGCTCCCGCGGTGCCAGCGTCGAGGCAAGCAGCAGCTCGCTCATCCCGAGCACGCCGGTGAGAGGGGTGCGTATCTCATGCCCGAAGGTGGCCAGGAAGCCAGCCTTGGCATCGGCGGACTGCTGTGCCCAGCCCCGTCGCCGCGCCACGGCGCGTCGGGCGCGCATCCGCGCCACGCTGCGCCACAGTCCCCAGCCCATCACCACGCACAGCGCCAGCAGCGCGGTCAGGCGCGCAGCCCGCACGCCGGGATGCTGCCAGTCGCTGCGCTGCACGTGCAGCGCCAGCTCCTGCAGGGTCGACCAGCGTCCATCGCCGCCGCGCTCCTGGTACTGCAGCACATGCTGGCCCGGCGCCAGCTGCGGAAAACCGATCGTGCCGCGACTGCGGGTCCGGCTCCAGCCCTGTCCACTGTCACGCAGCCGGAACCGGTACTGCTGCCGTGGATCGAGCTGCGCCGACAGCACCCGCGCGGTGATCTGGATATCGCGATCGTGCGCATGCAACTGCAGCGGCCCCAGCGGGGGCACGGTCAGCAGATGCTCGCCGCGACGCAGCTGCACGCGTTCGATGACCAGTGCCGGCGAGGTCATTGGCCGTGCCAGCTGGGCCGGATCGAACGCCACCGCAGCGCCCTCCTCTCCAACAGCCAGCATCGTACCCGCGTCCGCCTGCAGGCGCGCGTGCATCACCGCTTCGGGAACGCCGTCGTCCCGTCCATACAGGCGCACCTCGCGGCGTGCCGGGGCCACCCGCAGCAGTCCGGTACCGGCGGTGGCCCACAGCACGTCGCTGCCGTCGGTGGCCATGGCCTGCAGCTGCAGCGGCGGCAGGCCGTCACGCTCGTCCAGACGAAGACGCTGCTGCAGCGCGCCGCGCCGCCACCGGTAGCGGTAGACGACCCCGGCAGCGGCGATCCACAGGCCACCGGCAGGATCGACATGCAGCGCCGTGATGTCCGACGGCGCGCCTGGGACGGTCACCAAGCGCGCCCCATTCCAACGCTTCAGACCAGCCGCCCCGCCCAGCCACACGCCGCCGTCCTGCGCGCAGTGCAGCGACACGGGCCCCTGCACCGGCACGCCACGGGTATCGGCAAGCGGCCAGCGTGCGACCCGTCGTCGATCGGCGCCACGCCGTTCGAGCGCGCCATCGCGGATCCGCCAGTAGCGATCCTCGGCGCAGCTCAACTCCGCGCTGGACCTATGCACCGCGGGGATGAAACCCTCCAGGCCACGTTGTCGCTGCGGCGCCGGTTGTGCACGGAACTGCCGCCAGAGCGGCGGCAGACGCCACACCCCCAGATGCGTCCCGAGCAGCCACGCACCGCCCTGGCGATCCTCGAAGGCCCGCCGCAGCCGTGGCATCGTACCGTCGCCGGCCGACGCCAACCCGACCGGCGCCGCCGCGCCAGCCCCTGACGGCTGCCGCCATACCCGTTGCCCGTCAGCCCACCACTGCGCATCCTCGCGGCCGATGCCAAGCAGGCGCGCATGCCGATGCAGGGCTACCGCCTGCACGCGCGTGCCACCCTGCACGCGCCAGCGCCCGACGGCGCTGCTGATCCACGGCACACCACCGGCATCGACACCCATGCCGGTGATCGGCGCGGTGGCGAGGGCGGCAACGGCGGGCCGATGGAAGCGACCGTCGTCCCAGCGCGCGAGCCCCTGTGTGGTCCCCACCCAGAGACCACCGTCGGTATCGTGGACGAGATGTTCCACATCGCCGGGCGGGACGCCGTCGCCGCGCAGCGTGGGCAGGTACTGACGCAGGCGCTGCTGCGGGTCGAGCCGGAACAGTCCCGCGCCGCGCGCGCCGAACCAGACGCCGCCCTGTGTATCGGCGAGCAGCACGCTGATCGCCGCACCGGCCAGGGCGGGGTGGCGGCTGCCGCCGAACGCATCGATGCGGGTGCGGTCCGCGGACAGCCGCATCACCACGCCCCGGCCGGTCCCCATCCACAGCCGGTCATGCTCGTCCAGCGCCAGCGCCAGCAACTGGTTGTCGACCAAACCCTGTTCGCGTCGCCAGATCCGGAAGTGACGCCCGTCGAAGCGCGCCAGGCCATCGTCGGTGGCAAACCACAGATAACCGTGCCGATCCTCCACCACCTGATGCACGGCATTGGAAGGCAGCCCATCCACCGTGGTGAACCGGAACGCTTCGGGCAACTGCGCCCGCGCACTGCCCCCGGTACAGAGCAGGAGCAACAGCGCGGCCAGCATCCGGCGCAGGAGCGTCATCGCGGGTCCGTGCAGGCGCGCAGCGCCACCGCCAACGCCTCGCCGCTCAACGGCAACCGCAGGAACCCACTGAACCCGGCCGCCAGCGCGTCGCGCTCGGCCGCTGCATCGGCACGCGGGGTCAATGCAACGCGCGGTACGCCGGGCCAACAGCGCGCCAGCAAGGCAGCGACCCGCTCGCCACTGATGCGCAGATCCGGATCGGCAACCACCAGGTCGCAGGCAACGGCCGGCCACGCTGCAACGTCCTCCGCCACCTGGGGCAGGCAGACCACGTGCTGTCCCTGCGCCCGCGACAGGGCCGCGACCACCGCCGTGGTATCCGCATGCGGCAGCAACAGCACCACGCGCCGCGCCGGCGCGCCCGTCCCGTCGGGTGCACCCGCCGGCGTCGCCAGTGCCGGCGGCCCGGCGACATCCGGCAGCGGCAACCGCACCTCGAAACGGCTGCCCTGGCCCGGCCGAGTGTGGACCTGGATGTCCCCGCCCATCGCCTGGGCCAGCTCGCGACTGATCGCCAGCCCCAGTCCGCTGCCGCCATGGCGTGCGAGCGTGACCGCACCGTCGGCCTGTTCGAAACGCTGGAACAGGCGCCGCACCTGCTCGGCGCTCATGCCCGGGCCGGTATCGGTCACCACCAACACAAGACCACGGCCGCCCGCGCCGCACCTGGCGGATACCTGGACACTGCCCTGCGCGGTGAACTTCACCGCGTTGCCGATCAGGTTCAACAGGATCTGGCGCAGTCGCCGCACATCGCCCAGCAGCCATCGCTGCGGGTCGATGCTGCTGTCCCAGGCCAGGCGCAGCTGCTTGGCCGCAGCCACCGGCAGCAACAGGGCGTGCAGTTCATGCAGCAGTGCCGCCGGGGCGAACGCGCCGGGCTGCAGGTGCAGGCGTCCGGCTTCGATGCTGGCCAGGTCCAGCGCATCATCCACCAGTTGCACCAGGTGCCGGCCGGCGCGATGCAGGCTGTCGGCCTGTGCCCGCTGCCGCACGCTCAGCGGTGCCTGCAGCAGCAGTTCGCTCCAGCCGCAGACCACCGTCATCGGCACCCGGATGCGGTGTCCCAGCCGCCCCAGGAAACGGGTGCGTTCGGCCGAGACCCGTTCCGCACGGCGGTGCTGCAGACGCGCTGAAAGCAGGCGCCGCCGCCACCGCGCCAGGCGGGTGCCGGTACGGCTCGCCGTCAGCAGCGCGAGTGCGCCCGCCAGCGTCAGGCCGATCCTGCCGGGCAGGGTCTGCCACCATGCCGGCGCCACCTGCAGCGCAACGTCCCGCGGCGCCGACCAGGGCCCATCGCCATGCCGCGCCTGCACCGCCACCACATGCTCGCCGACAGGCAGGCGCGCGAAGATGCGCTGCGCTACCGGGCCGGTGTCCACCCAGTCCGGATCCTGTCCGGCCAGACGGAAGCGATGCTGAATGCGATCCGGATCGCCTGGGCCCAACAGGTTGACCGCAATCTGGATGTTGCGATCGGTACTGGACAGCGACGTCGGTGCCACTCCCGGGCGCAGGTTAAGCGCCGTACCGCGCCGCTGCAGTCGGACCGCATTGATCACCAGCGTCGGTACCGGTTGCGGTTGCCGCACGCTGCCCGGCTCCAACAGCAACAGCCCGCCTTCGCGCACCGCCGCGGCCAGCGCGCCGGTCGCCACCCGCACCAGGCGCTGGCCAAGAATCTCCTGCACCGGCAGGCCATCGGCGCTGCCCAGTACGCACACCTGACCGTCACCCGGGTCGAGTCGGATCAGGCCACGCGCCGCGCCGGCCCACACGGTGCCGTGCGCATCCACCGCCAGCGCGTCGGCGCGCAGCAGCGGATAGCCGGCCGCCGCATCGAAGCGGCGCACTCGCCGCAGCCGTTGACCCTCCCAGCGGTGCTGCTCCAACGCGTCCTGGCGGCTGAGCCAGAGGCTGCCATCGTCGCCCTCGGCAACGGCGGCCAGCGGCGTGCCCTGCACTTCGGCGGCCACAAAGCGCCGGCGTGTCGCATCCCAGTACTTGAGCCCTTCGCGGTCGGTCGCCCACAGCATCCCGGTGCGGTCGCACAGCAGTTGGCGCGCCGCCCGGCCACGCGCAAGACCCAGCGCCTGCGGTGCATCGGCATGCAGGCGCACGCCGCCGGCCGACCACTGCTGGATCTGTTGCGCGTGGGCCAACCAGACGCTGCCATCCGGACACGCCTGCAGGTGCATTGCCCCGTCGCCGGACGGCAGCGCCAGCGGCCAGCGCCGGACCTCGCCGCGGGCCGGGTCGTAGCGCAGCATCTGCCCGGCGCTGGCGATCCACAGACGTTGCCGCGGGTCTTCGGCCATGCCCACGGCCACCGCACTGAAGCCCTCGTGCGGATACGTCAGGTGATCGCTGCTGGCACCGGTGCGCAGGTCCAGCCGCTGCAGACGTCCCTGGCTGCCGGCCACCCACAAACGCCCGTCGCGGGAAGCGGTCAGCGCGAGCGCGTAATGACTGCGGATACCCGGCAGGCCGTTGGCCGCGGCCGGCAATGCGGTGAACGCGCGCCAGCGCGCCGGCAACCGCCACAGCCCGTGCGCACGGCTGAGCAACCAGATGTCGCCGCGCTGGTCCTGGAGGGCCTGGCGCATCTCCACGCTGCGGGCACGTGGGCCATGCACGGGGCGCAATGCCACCGGCTGCGCGCGTGGCCCGCGATGAAGCATCAGGCCGGCGGCCTGCTGTTGCCACAGCACACCGTCGGCGCTGCGCAGCAGCGGTCGACCCGGCGCGACCGGCTGCAACGCGCCGCCATCGGCAGCAAGGGTCCAGGCCGTGTCCGTGCTGCCCACGTGCATACCGCCGTGCGGGTCGGGCCAGAGCGTGTGCACGGCCACGGTCTGCACGCCGACGCGCTGGGCGCGCCCGTCGCGGATGCGACGCAGCCCTTGCGAAGTGCCCACCCACAGCATCCCGTCGCGATCCCGGGCCAATGCGGTGACCGCATCGGCCGCGGTGTCCACGCGCTGCCAACGCGGGTTGTCGCTGGCGTGGCGGTACAGGTGGCGGTCCGCCCCGATCACCCACACCGCGCCATCGCCGCTGCTGGCAATGGCGTGGATGGTGCCGCTGCGTACCGCCAGCGGCGCCTGTTCGTCGGGACGTTC
Source organism: Stenotrophomonas sp. Ste86 (assembly GCF_024519465.1). Lineage (GTDB taxonomy): Bacteria > Pseudomonadota > Gammaproteobacteria > Xanthomonadales > Xanthomonadaceae > Stenotrophomonas. The sequence continues at coordinate 126,353 of NZ_JALJRW010000009.1, forward strand.
GAAGCCGCTGCGATCGGCAGGCATCATCACCACTCCCTGCGACGCGGTGCCCAGCCACAGCCGATCGTGGGAGTCGATGTGCAGTGCGTGCAACACGGCATCGACCAGCCCGTCCTCGCGCCGCCAAACCCGTGCGCGCCGCCCATCAAAGCGCATCAGGCCGTCGCTTCCGGCCAGCCACAGATAGCCGGTCGCGTCCTCGGCCATGGCCTGCATGCCGGCGTTCGGCAGGCCCTCGCGAAGCCCCAACTGGTGCGGCCACGGCAGGTCGAGCACGGTGGCGGCCATGGCGCACGGCCACACCGCGAGCAACGCAGCCAGCCAGAACCCGCACTTCCAACGCCGTGCCACACCGCAGGCCACCGGTTACGTCAACCACGTCACAGTCATCGCACTGACAATAGAGTGATCGAACTGCCAGTGCGGGTTCCTGCCATGCGCTGGATCACATCTTGCTGAGTTGAAGTTCGCATCGATCGCCACTGATCGAAACACCCCGCCTATCTCAGCATGCAGCAGGATGCCCTCAGCCGTCCGGCTGTCGCCCCGCACGCGCCGTTGCGATCGCATCGACCAGCAGGTCGCCGGTGACCGGCTTGCGCAGGAAACCATCGAACCCGCTTTCCAGCACCTGCTGTTCGGCGTAAGCATCCGAGCGCGCGGTAACCGCGATCAGCGGCAGCTCGTAGCCCAGCGCGCGCAGTTGTCCGGCAATGGCGATGCCATCCAGCGCCGGCAGGTCGAGGTCGAGCAGGCCCACATCGAACGGCCCGGCCGACACCTCGGCCAACGCAGCCAATCCGTGCAGCACGTGCACCACCTCATGACCGCGCGTGCGCAACAGCCCGGCAATCACGTCGGCCACGGTCGGGTCGTCTTCCACCAGCAGGATCCGCAACGGTGGCAACTGGATCCGCGCGGCGTCTTGCGCGTGACTGGGTGCGCCGCCGCGCCGCAGCGTCCACGGCAGCGGCAAGACCACGGTGAAACGCGCGCCCTGGCCGGGCCGGCTGTCGATGTCGATCCGTCCGGCCATCGCCACCGCCAGTTCCTGGCAGATCGCCAGACCCAGCCCGCTGCCGCCGTACCGCGATGCCGTACGCGGACCATCGGCCTGTTCGAAACGATGGAACAGGCGCTGCTGCTGGTCGGCGCTGATCCCTGGACCGGTATCGGTGACCTCGAAGGCCACGCCCAGGCCATCGTCGAGCAGCTCCACGCCCAACCCGACATGGCCGCGCTCGGTGAACTTGATGGCATTGCCGAGCAGGTTCATCAGGATCTGGCGCACGCGCATTTCATCGCCACTGACCTGCACCGGGCCGGGCAGGTTGAAGCTGCGTTCGAAGGCCAGGCCACGGTGGTGTGCCATCGGCTCCATCAGTGCCTGCACCTGGGCCAGCATCGACATCAGATCGAACGGACGGATATCCAGTTCGAGCCGGCCCGCTTCGATCCGCGCCAGGTCCAGCGCATCGTTGACCAGCCGCAGCAGATGGGTGCCGGCATGCTGGATCGACGCGGCATAGCCCCGCTGCAGGTCATCCAGCGGCGTGGCCAGCAACAGCTCGCTCATGCCCAGCACGCCGGTCATCGGCGTACGCACCTCGTGCCCGAGCGTGGCCAGGAACCGGCTCTTGGCCTGGGAGGCGTGTTCGGCGATCTGCTGTTTGTGCACGGTCAGCTGCCATTGCTGGCGCCGGCGCAGCCGCACCCGCGCCACGTACACCACCACCGCCACCAGCAGCAGCCACAACACCAGGTACGCCAGGATCGCCCCGTTGCTGCGCCACCACGGCGGCAGCACCTCCACGCTGAGCGTGCGCGACGGCGTCCATTGCCCATGCGAGGTGGCCGCCTGCACATCGATGGCGTACTGCCCCGAGGGCAGGCGCGACAGCAGGCGTTCTCCGTCGGAGGCCTGCATCACCCAGTTCTGGTCGTACCCGGAGACCCGGTAGCGATAGCGGTTGCCCTGCGGATTGGCGAAGGACAGCAGGCGAGCGGTGACGATCAGGTCGCGGTCTTCGGGACCGAGCACGATCGGCGCGTTCGGCGGCAACGATTGCTGGCCCTCAGCGTCATCGCGGCGCACCTGCAGGTTGTCGATCACCAGCTGCGACGGCGGCAGCGGCAGGTCGGCCGCATCCGGGTCGAACCCGACCAGCCCGGTAGCGGTGACCGCCAGCAGGTGGCCATTGGCGGCACGCACCGGCGGCCGGCCACTGAACTCCACATCCGGCAGGCCGTCGCGTTCGCCGTACAGTCGTAGCTGGCGCTGCTTGCCCTGCCAGCTGAGCAGGCCGCGCGGGGTGGTCGCCCACACCTGTCCCTGCCGGCCGATCACCAGCCCGCCCATCGATACCGGCGGCACGCCCTCGGCGCTACCAACGCGCTCGCGCAGGGTCATGCTCAGTCCATCCCAGCGGTAGCGCTCCAGTGCGCCACTGCGCGCCAGCCACAGTTCATCCGCACCAATCCAGGCCATGTCGAAGATGTTGCCCGATGCAATTCCCGGCACGTGTTCGAATCGGCCCTCGTTCCAGCGCATCAGGCCCGCGTCGCCCATCACCCACAGTTGCCCGCGGGCATCGAACAGCATCTGCTCGATCGGGGCGTCGGTCAGCCCACGGCCTGCGTCGATGCGGATCGTATCGAGCACCATGCCCTGGGCATCGCGGCGCTGGATGCCGTAGTTCATGATCGACAGCCAGATCTCGCCGTCGGGCGCCTGGCGGATCAGATCGATGCGCTGGCGCACATCCGCGCCGCCGCCGATCTTCCACTCGCGTACCTGGCCGGTACGCGGCTGGTACAGGTTCAGGCGCCCGGCGCGACCGATCCACAGCGCGCCATCGGCACGCGGCAACACCGACCAGTTCGCGCCCACCCCGAGGACGTTTTCATCGGCGATCTGGCGCAGCGTGCCGCGCTCGTCCAACCGGTAGATGCCGTGTGCGCCGGACACGTAGAAATCGTTGCCCGCCGCCGCCACACCGAGCAGGTACACACTGTCCAGCGGCTTGCCGTCCAGCTGGTACCAGGTGGAGAAGCGCCGCCAATCCGGCGGCAGGTAGGCCAGGCCCTGGGTGAGCATGGCCACCCACAGCCCGCCCTCGTGGTCCTGCAACATGTCCAGCACGCCGCTGCGCGCGGTCAGGAAGCCACTGCCGCCATCCCCGGCCAGCAGTCGCACGTCGCCCTGGTCGCCCCGGTAAAGGCCATCGGCGGTACCAAGCCAATAGCCGCCGTTGCGGTCGTGTACGACCGTGGCCGCGCGGACGTCGGCGCTCAGTGTCCACGGTGCCCTGCGTGCACTGCCATCGGCATCGATGCGGAACAGCCCGCCCTCGGTGCCGGCCCAGATCGTGCCGTCCGGCTCCCGGGTCAGGCGGAAGACGCTTTTGCCACCCAGCACCTCGGTGGCGATGCGGGTGAACCGCTGTCCATCCCAGCGCGCCACGCCACTGCCGGTGCCGACCCAGACCCGCCCCTGCGGATCGGCCAACAGGCTGTAGATGGTGTCGTCGGGAAGACGGGCCGGGTCGGCAGGATCGGCCCGGTAGCGCACCAAGGTGCCGTTTTCCTCGCGGCGGCAGATGCCGTGGCGGTTGGTGCCGATCCACAGCGACTTGCCCGCATAGGCCAGCGACCACACCTGCCCCTCGCAGCCCGCCTCGAGGTCGGGGAAGCGCTGAAAGCGCTCGCGACCGGGCGGCAACATGGACAGACCAACACCACTGATGCCCACCCATACACGGTCGAGCGGGTCCACCAGCAGCGTTTCGATCTCGTTGCCGGGGAGCGAGCCGGGGTCGGCCGGATCGTTGCGCCACACGCGCAGCCCGACGCCATCCACCCGTGCCAGGCCATCATTGGTGGCCGCCCAGACGTAACCTTGGCGATCCTGCGCCAGCGCCAGCACCATCCGCGATGGCATGCCTTCGGCGGCACCCAGCCGGCGCATGCGTGGCGTTTCTACCGAGGCTCCTGCCGATGTCACTGCGGCCCACGAGGCTGCCGGCAGCGTGCATAACGCCAGTACCAGCAACACGATGCCCGCGTACCCGCCACGCGTTCCCATCGCCATCCATATCTCCTTGTAGCCGCAGATTGTCCCACAGCGCCTGCGGTGGCGCCCGGGCGGCGCTGCCGCACCACCTGCGCGTATCGCTGGAACAGCCTGTTGCCGCGCGGTGCGGGCCCGGCCCGCGCCACGATCTGTTGCAGCCATGGCACTGCTGGCACCGACGGGGCTATGCGTATGATCGACGCTGTCCTCCATGGAGCCCGGCCCATGACCCTGCGCCTGACCCTTGCCCTGCTGCTGTGCACCGCTCCACTGGCGGCCCGGGCCGCCGCCGATACCTACCGGCTCGACCCGGTGCACACCCGCGTGCTGTTCGCGGTGGAGCACGCCGGCTTCTCGCATGCGCTGGGCACGGTGTCCGGCAGCGAAGGTGTGCTGGAATTCGATCCGCAGGACTGGCCCGCGGCCAGGCTGAGCGTCACGGTGCCAATCCAGCGCCTGGACCTGGGCGATGACAAGTGGAACAAGGCCACCGCCGCGCGCAACCTGCTCGACACCGGGCGCTTCCCGCAGGCGCGCTTCGTCTCGACCCGGGTCGAACCGATCGATGCCACCCATGCCAACGTCATCGGCGACCTGACCCTGCATGGGGTGACCCGCGAGGTGACCCTGGCAGTCACCCTCAATGCACTCAAACGCCACCCGCTGCCGCCATTCCGCCGTACCGCCGGTTTCTCGGCCACCGCTACGCTCAGTCGCAGCGCGTTCGGCGTTGCCGGCTGGCCGTCGATGATCGGCGACGAGGTGCAGCTGCGGATCGAAGCGGAAGCCGTTCGCGACAGCAGCGCCACCGATCCGCAGCCCGCACCGGCCACCCCCGTATCCCCACAGCCGGTCGAGGAGACCACGCCATGACCGCCAAGAACACCGCCACCCGCTGGGGCGGCGTCAGCCAGACCCTGCACTGGTTGATCGCCCTGCTGATCCTTGCCCTGGGCATCGTCGGGCTGACCATGGGCGAATTCCCCAAGACCCCGAAGTACTTCTGGATCTACACGATGCACAAGTCGATCGGGATCACCGTGCTGGCCCTGGTGGTCGCGCGGCTGGGCTGGCGCCTGTACGCCGGCGCGCCCGATCCGGTGCCGGGCACGCCGACCTGGCAGGAACGCATTGCCTCGGCCACGCACACGCTGCTGTATGTGCTGATGTTCGCCATCCCGCTGTCGGGCTGGCTGTACGACTCGGCCAGCGGGCTGCGTCCATTCCGCTGGTTCGGGCTGGTCGAGGTACCCAAGCTGAGCGGGCCGGACGAGCGCGTCACGCAGGTCTCCCACGCCATCCACGAGTGGGGTTTCTGGCTGCTGATCGCGGTGGTGCTGGCCCACGCCGGCGCCGCGCTTTACCACCATTTTTACCAACGCGATGCCACCCTTGCGCGCATGCTCCCGCAGCGCTGGCTTGCCTCCCCCCAGAAGGATTGACCATGAACATCAAGCTCACCTCCCCCGCGGCGGTCGCCGCCGCCCTCGCCGGCCTGCTCGCCACCGCACCGGTGCTGGCCGCCGACTACGTGCAGGCCCCCGGCTCGGTGCTCGCGTTTGCGACCAAGTACGACGGTGAAGTCTTCACCGGCACCTTCCCAGGCTTCGACACCAAGCTGAGCTTCGACCCCGCCAAGCTGGACGGTTCCAGGCTGGAAGTGACCATTCCGCTGGCCGGCGCCAAGAGCGGCAACAGCGACCGGGATTCGACCCTGCAGGGCGCGGACTTCTTCAACGTCGGCAAGTTCGCCCAGGCCAAGTACAGCGCCAGCAAATTCCGTTCGCTCGGCAACAACCAGTACGCCGCCGACGGCACCCTGGAACTGCGCGGCGTCAGCAAGCCGGTCACCCTGACCTTCACCTGGACACCGGGCGCGCAGCCGGTGCTCAGCGGCAAGGCCACGGTCAAGCGCCTGGACTTCGGCGTGGGCGGCGGCGACTGGGCCGACACCAAGACCATCCCGAACGAAACCGCGATCAGCACCAAGGTCGTCCTGAAGGCAAAGTGATGCCGGCGGGCGCCGGCCGCTGGCCGGCGCTCCGCACAGGGGATCCAAACCCCGTAGAGCCGACCGTTGGTCGGCTGCTTGGCTGCCTTGGCTGCCTTGGCTGCCCTGACGGCGCCAGGAGCCAGGGCAGCCGACCAACGGTCGGCTCTACGCTTGCCCGCTGATCCAGACCTGCACCGCCGCCACATCGAACGGCCAGTCCAGCTCCCGCCCCTGCGCATCGCGCAGCACCGGCACGCGCAGGCCGTAGCGGGCCTCCAGCGCCGCGTCATCGTCGATGAACACACTGTCCAGGCCCGATACCCGGGCCTGGGCCAGCACCGCCAGGGCCTGGTCGCACAACTGGCAGTCATCACGCTGGAACAAGGTAAACACCGGCCCACCCGCCTTGGGAAATGTTGCGGCGCAGCCAGAGCCGGCGGCGCGAAGCGCATAGAATAGCGCTCCATCCGATACCCGCAGTTTGGCAATCATGGCTGTCAGCACGTTCGACGTTTTCAAGATCGGCATTGGCCCGAGCTCCTCGCACACCGTGGGACCGATGAAGGCCGCCGAACGCTTCGTGCACCGCTGGTTGCTGGATCCGGGCCGCCTGCAGGACGTGGTGCGCATCCGCGCCGACGTGTACGGCTCGCTGGCCCTGACCGGGCGCGGCCATGGCACCGACAAGGCGGTCCTGCTCGGGCTGGAGGGGCAGCGCCCGAACCTGATCGACCCGGACATCATCCCGGCAACCCTCGAACGCATCCGCAGCAGCAAGCGGATCCAGTTGATGGGCACCCATGAGATCGCCTTCGACGAGAAGCGCGACCTGGGCCTGAACAAGCGGCAGAAGCTGCCCTACCACACCAACGGCATGCGCTTCACCGCCTATGACGCCGACGAGCAGGTGATCGCCACCCGCGATTACTACTCCGTCGGTGGCGGCTTCGTGGTCAACCAGGACGACGCGGCCGATGATCGCATCGTGCCTGATGAAACCCCGCTGCCGTATCCGTTCAAGAGCGGCGACGAACTGCTCGCGCAGACCGCGCGCAGCGGCCTGAGCATCGCCCAGATGATGTTCGAGAACGAAAAAAGCTGGCGCAGCGAAGACGAGATCCGCGAGCAGCTGCGCGAGATCTGGGGTGCGATGCAGGCGTGCGTGGCGCGCGGCATCCGCCAGGAGGGCACCCTGCCCGGCGGCCTGCATGTCTCCCGCCGCGCCCCGGCGCTGTACCGCGAACTGTCGTCCAAGCCCGAAGCGGCCATGCGCGATCCGCTGACCACGCTGGACTGGGTCAACCTCTACGCGCTGGCGGTCAACGAAGAAAACGCCGCCGGTGGCCGCGTGGTGACCGCACCGACCAATGGCGCGGCCGGCGTGCTTCCCGCGGTTCTGCATTACTTCGACCGCTTCTGCCCGGGCGCCAACGAACAGCGCGTGTTCGATTTCCTGCTGACCTCGGCGGCGATCGGCATCCTGTACAAGGAAAACGCCTCCATTTCCGGCGCCGAAGTCGGTTGCCAGGGCGAAGTGGGCGTGGCCTGCTCGATGGCCGCCGGTGGCCTGGTTGCCGCCCTCGGCGGCAGCCCGAGTCAGATCGAGAACGCCGCCGAGATCGGCATGGAGCACAACCTCGGCCTGACCTGCGACCCGATCGGCGGGCTGGTGCAGATCCCGTGCATCGAACGCAACGCGATGGGCGCGGTCAAGGCGATCAACGCCTCGCGCATGGCCATGCGCGGCGACGGCAAGCATAAGGTATCGCTGGACAAGGTCATCAAGACCATGCGCGACACCGGCCGCGACATGCAGGACAAGTACAAGGAAACCAGCCGCGGCGGGCTGGCGGTCAACGTCATCGAGTGCTGATCCGATCGCCCCGGTAGAGCCGACGGTTGGTCGGCTTGTCCACCATCGCGGGGAAATGCAGCCGATCAACGGTCGGCTCTACGCGGTGGGGAAATGCAGCCGACCAACGGTCGGCTCTACGCGGCAGCATCATCGCGGTGCCTCCAGTAAAGTCGGGCTTTCCCTTCCGGAGACCGCCATGCGCATCCTGGCCGCCGCCCTGCTCGCCTGCCTACCCCTGACTTCCCTCGCCGCCGACACCTATGGCCCACGGCTGGAAGGCTTCGAGTACCCCTACCCGGTGAAGATCTTCCAGTTCGACGCACAGCGACAACCACTGGAGATGGCCTACCTCGATGTCCCGCCGGCCGGCAAGGCCTTCGCCGGCACGGTCGTACTGCTGCACGGCAAGAACTTCTGCGCAGCCACCTGGCAGGACACCATCCAGGCGCTGAGCGCCGCCGGTTACCGGGTGATCGCACCGGACCAGATCGGCTTCTGCAAATCCAGCAAGCCCGAGCGCTACCAGTATTCGTTCGGCCAGCTGGCCGCCAATACCCACGCCCTGCTCGCCCATCTTGGGCTCGACGCGGCCCAGGTCGACCTCGTCGGCCATTCGATGGGTGGCATGCTCGCCGCGCGCTATGCGCTGATGTATCCGCAGCAGCTGCGGCACCTGGCGCTGGTCAATCCCATCGGGCTGGAAGACTGGAAGGCCAAGGGCGTGCCCTGGCGCAGCGTGGATGCGTGGTATGCCGGCGAGTTGAAGACCAGCTTCGACAGCATCAAAAAGTACCAGCTGGAGGTGTATTACAACGGCCAGTGGAAGCCCGGGTACGCGCACTGGGTAAGCATGCAGTCACGCATGTACGACGGCCCGGGCAAGCAGGCGGTGGCCTGGAGCCAGGCGCTGACCTCGGACATGGTGTTCAACCAGCCGGTGGTCTACGAGCTGCCGCAGATCACCGTGCCGACCACGTTGTTCATCGGCCAGACCGACCGCACCGCGATCGGCCGCGACCTGGCATCGCCGGCATTGAAGGCGACGCTGGGCGACTATCCGGCACTGGGCAAGGCGGCGGCGGCAGCGATTCCCGGCGCGACGCTGATGACCTTCGATGATCTCGGCCATTCCCCGCAGGTGCAGGACCCGAAGCGATTCAACGCGGCGTTGTTGAAGGCGCTGAAGGAAACCCACCGGTAGAGCCGAGCCATGCTCGGCTGCATCTCTGGCGCGGCGCGTGAGGTCGTTTATCGCGCGAAGGGCAGCCGAGCATGGCTCGGCTCTACCTGCGCGTGAGGTCGTTTATCGCGCGAAGGGCAGCCGAGCATGGCTCGGCTCTACCTGCGCGTTAGGTCGTTCATCGCGCGAAGGGCAGCCGAGCGTGGCTCGGCTCTACCTGCCCGTTAGGTCGTTTATCGCGCGAAGGGCAGCCGAGCGTGGCTCGGCTCTACCTGTCGCGCGCGACACATTGGCTACCGCCGCACGATCGCCAGCACATCATCCAGCAAGGCCGCCGCCGTCACCTCGGCACCCGCGCCCGGGCCTTGGATCAACAACGGCTGGGCGGGGTAACGATCGCTGTGAATGGCCACGCGATTGTCGGTCTGCGCGCCACCGGCCAGCGGGTGATCCAGCGGCAGGATGCGCAGGCCCACCGACGCACCGTCGTGGTCGAAACCGCCGACGAAACGCAGGCATCCACCCTGTTCACGGGCCTGCTGCCAGTACGCCTGCAGCGGGGCGTCCAACAACGCCACCTGTGACAGGGCCGCGTCGGTCGGCAGCGCGGCCAGCGCCGCAGGCACCAGCGAGCCCACCTCGACCTGCTCGGCCCGCAACGCGATGCCGCTGGCGCGCGCCAGGATCAGCAGCTTGCGGCGCACGTCTTCCCCGGACAGGTCCACGCGCGGATCCGGTTCGGTGTAGCCGGCCGCAGCCGCCTGCCGCACCCAGTCGGAGAACGCACGCTGGCCGTCATAGTGATGGAACAGCCATGCCAGCGAACCGGACAACACCCCTTCCACGCGATGGATGCGATCCCCCCCGGCGACCAGCGCGCGCAGACTGCTCAGCAGCGGCAGGCCGGCACCCACGGTGGCGCTGTCGCCGTACTGCGCATCGCCTTCCTCGCGGCCGTCGGCGATGGCCTGCGCACGTGCCAGCTGCGCGCCCTGGCCCAGCTTGTTGGCGGTGACCACGTGCACACCACGGGCCAACCACTGCTCGTGCCAGTTGGCGACCTCGTCGCTGGCGGTCGCATCGACCACCACATCGCCACGCTGCAGCCCTTCGGCCTCGGCCCAGGGCTGCAGCGGCGGCACGCTGCGCGCGGCCAGGTTGGCCTGCTGCAGTTCGTGCTCCGGGCCCCGTTCGCAGGCACGCGCAGTGCGCGAATTGGCCAGCCAGGAAAATGCCGGCAATGCCACGCCGCGCGCCTGCAGCGACTGGTAACGCTGCACGAACGCCGTGCCGACGGTACCGGTGCCCAACAACGCCAGCCGGCGCGCCGGTGCGCGCGCCAGGTTCAGCACCGCACTCATGCATCCACCTGTTTGCGCACGGCCGCCTTGGCCTGCAGGTCGATCACGGCCTGCGCGCGCTCCAGCCCGGCCTGCAGATCGGCGAGCAGGTCTTCGGGGGATTCGATGCCCACCGACAGGCGCAACAGGCCTTCGCTGATGCCGGCATGGGCGCGCGCCTCGGGGGTCATCGCGGCATGGGTCATGGTCGCCGGATGGGCTACCAGGCTTTCCACGCCACCGAGCGATTCGGCCAGGGTGAAGCAGCGCAACCCATCAACGAATGCGCGCACCGCCGCGTGCGGATCATCGCCCTCGCACGAGGCCAGTTCGAAGGACAGCATCGCGCCGAAGCCGTCCTGCTGGCGCGCGGCGATGGCGTGGCCGGGATGATCGGCCAGCCCCGGGTAGTAGACGTTGGCCACCGCATCGCTGGCGACCAGCAGGTCGACCACCTCGGCGGTGTTCTCCTGGTGCGCACGCAGGCGCGCGCCGAGCGTGCGCAGGCCACGCAGGGTCAGGAACGCATCGAACGGCGACCCGGTCAGGCCCAGCGCGTTGGCCCACCACACCAGCTGCTCATGCACCGCCGCATCGCGTGCGATCACCGCACCGCCCACCACGTCGCTGTGGCCGTTGATGTACTTGGTGGTCGAGTGCAGCACCACGTCCGCACCGAAAGCGATCGGCTGCTGCAGCGCCGGTGACAGGAACGTGTTGTCCACCACCACCTTGGCCCCGGCCTTGTGCGCGGCATCGATGACGAAACGCAGGTCGGTGATGCGCAGCAGCGGGTTGGAGGGGGTTTCGATCAGCACCAGCGTCGGTGACTGCGCCAGCGCATCGGCGAGCGAACGCGGGTCGGTCAGGTCGGCGGTGATCAGGCCGAAGTGGCCCTTCTTCGCCAACGCGTTGAACAGGCGCCAGCTGCCACCGTAGGCATCGTGCGGCACCACCAGCGTATCGCCGGGCTGCAGCAGCGCGTTGAGCACCAGGTTGATCGCGCCCATGCCGGTGGAGGTGATCACCCCACCCGCGCCGCCTTCCAGGTCGGCCAGCGCTTCGCCAAGCAGGTCGCGCGTGGGATTGCCACTGCGGGTGTAGTCGTACTGGCGCTTGTTGCCGAAGCCATCGAAGCTGAAGTTGGACGACAGCACGATCGGCGGGGTCACCGCACCGTGGGCGGTGTCGCGGTCGATGCCGGCGCGCACGGCGGCGGTGACGCGGCTACAGGACGGCTCGGTACCGGTGGACAGGCTCATGCGGTTTCTCCCAGGGAACGGATGGCGGTGGCGAGGATCGCGTCGATGCGATCGGTTTCTTTGAGGAAGGCGTCGTGGCCGTACGGCGAGCGCAGCACGCGCAGGCTGCCGCGCGGCCCCAGCCCTTCGACCAGGCCGACGCAGTCGGCCAGCGGCACCAGACGGTCGCCTTCCACGGCAACCACCACGGTCGGCACATGGATGGCGGTCGGGTCGACGCGATGCAGGTCGATCGATTCGGACAGGCGCAGGTAGGCATCCACCGCGGTGCGCGCCACGTACTGCGCGCCGGCGGCATCGAGGTAATCCTCGGCGGCCACGCGCACGCGGCCGTTGACCACTTCCGGCGGTGCATCGAAGCGCTCGCCGAATTCTTCCGGCGTGCGGTAGCTGAGCATCGCGAACTGCCGCGCCAGGGCCAGCCCGTGGCCTTCGGCGCATTGCAGCTGGCCCAGGGCCACCGCACGGCGCTGCAGTGCGCGCCAGGCCGAAGCGTAGGGATGTGGACGATGCGCGCCGCTTACCGCAACCAGCTTGAGCAGGCGCTGGCGATGGCGGATGGCGAACTGCTGACCAACCAGCGCCCCGTAGGAATAGCCGACGAAGCACAACACCTGGGCAATGCCGAGATGATCGAGCAGCAGCGCCAACGCATCAGCCTGGTCGGCGGTATCGATGGGCAGGTCCAGCGCGCCGTCGGCACCGATGAAATCGAAGGCGAGGATGCGCTGCTCGGCCGGGTCCAGTGCGCGGCCGGCGGCGACAAGCCCTTCCGCCCAGCCTTTTTCCGGGAATTCGGCATTGGCGGCCACGTGCCGATGCGCGGAAATGCCCCCGGCCAGCACCACCACCGGTGCACCCGCACGCCCCACCAGTTCATAGCGCAGGCGTACCGGACGGGCACCGGCGTGGCGCATCGACAGCACCGCGGCGATTTCGCCGCGCACGGCGTTGGATCCGGCGTCGAGCGGGACGCTGATCGGTGCGAAGGCGTCGGTGGCAACAGCGGTGGCGGTGGCGGTGGCGAAACCCATGGCGGTATCCAAAGTAGGAAAACGGCCATCGAGCTTTCGCGGAGCTCGCGTTCGAAGCGCACGCACGGTGCACGGTTCGAACCATCTTTCGGAAGACACCAACGGTCTCCGCAGGATTTGGCACCTACGCAGGTCGCTTTCGCGTCTGCGGGCTGCCCCGGCTTCAAAGGGCCTGTCCCTCTGCCGGTCTCGATGGTGGAGCCACGATGCCAGCCCCTTTCGGCGATGTCAATCCTTTCATCGGGATGAAGCGATATAGTTTTTTCTCATCAGGGCGCCACCCCCACTTACCGAGCGTCGCGCTTTCCTGAACGGACCCGGTTGCGTACAGTCGCGCCCATCTCCACCGGATCCCCGCCATGCGCCGTGCGCTGCTGCTGACCTTGCTGTCGTGTCCTCTCGCCCTCCAGGCCGCCAGCGTGCCCGGCAATGCCGCCTGGCGCTCGGGCTGGGGCCTGGTCGAGCAGGCCCACGCCACCGCGCCGGCCAACCGCCTCGATGCGGGCATTGCCACGGTCAAGCTGGAGGGCGGTGGCAGCCGCTGGCAGGCTCGCGTGGACAACCACCTGTTCGGGCCGGTGCAGATCGCACTGCGCCAACCGGCCGGCGCCACGGCGTTGCCCGGCCTGCCGCTGCAGGCGGTGCTGGCCGGCTCGGCCAGCGTCGTGGTGACCCGCCTGCAACTGTCGTCGGACATACCACGGCTGGACCTGCTGCTCGATGCGGTGCCCGGCGATCCCACCGCCACGGCCCAGGACGTGGCCTACCAGCTGCCCTTCGACGCCAGGCGCTTCCAGGTCACCCAGGCTCCGCAGGGCCGTTTCAGCCACACCGATGCGGAGAACCGCGACGCCATCGACTTCGCCCTGGCCGAAGGGACCTCGGTGCTCGCCGCGCGCGCCGGCCGGGTGATGCAGGTGCAGGGCAATTTCGACGGGAGCGGACAGGACCCGGTGCGCGATCGGGCGCGGGCCAACTTCATCCGGATCCTGCACGACGACGGCAGCATGGCCGTCTACGCGCACCTGCAGGCCAACGGCGTCCTGGTGCGCAGCGGCCAGCGGGTCGACGCTGGCCAGCGGATCGGCCTGTCGGGCAACACCGGTTTCAGCACCGCGCCGCACCTGCATTTCGTGGTCCAGACCAACAGTGGTATGCAGCTGCGGTCGGTGCCGGTACGGATCGTGACCCCGCAGGGCGAGCTGCACTTCGCCCGCGAAGCCGATCCGGGCGGCCCCGCCGCCCTGCCCTGACCCCGGCCACGCCCGCCCCCGCTATACTGGGCGGCTTATCTCCATGAAAAGCGCCCCGGGCGGGCGCGTCACGCCATGTCCGAAGTCGCCAACGAAGCCGCGCGCCGCCGCACCTTCGCCATCATTTCCCATCCTGACGCCGGCAAGACCACGCTGACCGAAAAGCTGCTGCTGTTCGGCGGTGCGATCCAGATGGCCGGTTCGGTGAAGGGCCGCAAGGCCGCGCGCCACGCGACGTCCGACTGGATGGCGCTGGAAAAGGAGCGCGGAATCTCGGTCACCTCCTCGGTGATGCAGTTCCCTTACGAAGGCAAGATCGTCAACCTGCTCGACACCCCCGGCCACGCCGACTTCGGCGAGGACACCTACCGCGTGCTCACCGCGGTGGACTCGGCGCTGATGGTGATCGACGTGGCCAAGGGCGTGGAAGAGCGCACCATCAAGTTGATGGAAGTGTGCCGCCTGCGCGACACCCCGATCATGACCTTCATCAACAAGCTCGACCGCGAAGGCAAGGAGCCGATCGACCTGCTGGATGAAGTGGAAAGCGTGCTCGGCATCCAGTGCGCCCCGGTGACCTGGCCGATCGGCATGGGCCAGCGCCTGAAAGGCGTGGTCCACCTGATCAGCGGCGAAGTCCACCTGTACGAACAGGGCCGCAACTTCACCCGCCAGGATTCGACCATCTTCCCGTCGATCGATTCGCCAGGCCTGGCCGAGAAAATCGGTGAGCGCATGCTGGCCGACCTGCGCGACGAGCTGGAACTGGTGCAGGGCGCCAGCCACCCGTTCGACCTGGAGGCCTACCTGGCCGGCAAGCAGACCCCGGTGTTCTTCGGCTCGGGCGTGAACAACTTCGGCGTGCAGCCGCTGCTGGACTTCTTCGTCGAGCACGCGCCGTCACCGCAGCCGCGCGCCACCACCGGCCGTGTGATCGCGCCGGAGGAAAACAAGCTCACCGGCTTCGTGTTCAAGATCCAGGCCAACATGGACCCGCAGCATCGCGACCGCGTGGCCTTCATGCGGATCTGCTCGGGCCGGTTCGTCGCCGGCATGAAGACCTTCCACGTGCGCACCGGCAAGGAAATGAAGCTGGCCAACGCGCTGACCTTCATGGCCAGCGATCGCGAGATCGCCGCCGAAGCGTGGCCGGGCGATGTGATCGGTATCCACAACCACGGCACCATCTCCATCGGTGACACCTTCACCGAAGGCGAGGCGGTGAGCTTCACCGGCATCCCGAACTTCGCCCCGGAACTGTTCCGCCGCGCACGCCTGCGCGATCCGCTCAAGCTCAAGCAGCTGCAGAAGGGCCTGGCCCAGCTCTCCGAGGAAGGTGCAACGCAGTTCTTCCGCCCACTGATGAGCAACGACCTCATCCTCGGTGCGGTGGGTGTACTGCAGTTCGATGTGGCCGCCTACCGCCTGAAGGACGAGTACGGCGTGGAAGCCACCTTCGAGCCGGTCAGCGTGACCACGGCGCGCTGGGTCACCTGCAGCAACGAGAAGAAGCTGGAGGAGTTCCGCGAAAAGAATGCCGGCAACCTGAGCATCGATGCCGCCGGCCAGCTGGTGTATCTGGCACCGACCCGGGTCAACCTGCAGCTGGCGCAGGAACGTGCGCCGGATGTGCGCTTCGCCGCCACGCGCGAAGCGGCACACAGCATTTCGGTCGGCTGATACCGCGTCTGAACAGGCCCGCGTGCATGCGCGCGCCATCGCGGCGATGATAGGGGGGAGCGGGTCCCCCCCTCCCCGCAGTGTCGATCGCCATGACTACAGTTGCTTCCGTACGTGAAGAAATCGCCAGCGCGCTGACCCACGGGCTCGGCGCGGTGGCCGCGCTGGCCGGCAGCGCCGTGCTGATCACCCTGGCCGCCATCTATGGCGACGGCTGGCAGTTGGCCAGCGCGATCGTGTTCGGGGTGGCGTTGCTGCTGCTGTACACGGCCTCCACGCTGTACCACGCGATCCAGCACCCGGTCGTCAAGGGTCGGCTGAAGGTGTTCGATCACTGCGCCATCTACCTGCTGATCGCCGGCACGTATACGCCGTTCACGCTGATCGGGCTGCGTGGCGGTCCGTGGGGCTGGGGCATGTTCACCGCGATCTGGGTGCTGGCCTTTGCCGGGGTGATCTTCAAGCTGTTCTTCACCGGGCGCTTCAAGCTGCTGTCGACGATCATCTACATCGCGATGGGCTGGATGGTGATGGTGGCGATCAAGCCGATGTGGGCCTCGATCGATGGCTGGACGTTGGGTTGGCTGCTCGCTGGCGGGCTGTCCTATACGTTGGGCACCTATTTCTACCATCGCGAATCGATCCGTTATTCGCACGCGATCTGGCATCTGTTTGTGATCGGCGGCAGTGTCTGTCATTTCGTCGCGGTTACTGCGCAGATTCTTTGAGGGTGTTGATTTTTTTCGGCAACTTTTTAAGGTCAAGGTCAAGGTCAACTTCAACTGCTGGAGCCGGTTGGACGGTGCTGTCGGCCGGGTCGGGGCGGGGGGGTTGGCGGGA
>NZ_JALJRW010000009.1:142880-163897 GCF_024519465.1 Stenotrophomonas sp. Ste86
CCCAACGGTCCCGCCAACCCACCCGCCCCGACCCCTGACAGTTTTTCGGGCCTCTTGGTGAAAGCGGTGGAGCTGAGCTGAGCTGAGCTATTGCCGCGTTTGTGGGAGGGGGTAAGGGCATGCCGACCGGAGGTCGGCACTGAGCGAGTGCAAGGCAACGGCGCGGCCACGGCCGATGCCGCTCCTTTCCCTCCCCCCTCTTCCCCCACACACCTCCCCCAATACCCCAAACGCCTAAATCCCCGCCCCAGAATCGACGACCCAGGCATCTCGAGATCCATCAGGCGCAGCCACCCACGGGGTGGCTCTACCTGGCACACCGGGGGTCTGTCGGGGGGGGGGCGCGGGTGGGTTTACGGGACCGTTGGGCGCCATGGATGGCGCTCACGAGCTTACATGGGTGAAGGCGCATTGCTTGCGAGGCACGGCCTCGCATGCGACTGAACGCACAGCCGCCAGCGGCTGGGCCGGGCCGCGGAGCGGGACTTGCAGCGTGTCCCGTAAACCCACCCGCGCCGCGCCAACCAGCAAAACCCTCAGCCAAAGGCCGTTGAAGTTGCAGTTGCAGTTGCAGTTGCTGTGGCTGTTGCTCAAAAGCTCCTAAAAAAACCGCACCCTGACACCATCCTTACCAATGCTTCGCACCCCCTGCACGATGAACAGGGAAGGATGGAGCATGTGAACACTGTCGATTCCCCTGTCCCCTCCCCCGTGTCGCGCCGTTGGCGCTGGCGTCGTCCCGGCAAACGAGGACAGCGGTGGCTCGCCATCCTGGTCTTCCTCTTCGCCGCCATCCTCCTGCTCATCGCGCTATGGGACTGGAACTGGTTCAAAGGTCCCGTGGAACGCGCCGTGCAGGCCAAGACCGGGCGCGAGTTCCATATCAACGGCGATCTCGACGTCGACCTCGGCCGCACCACCACCATTCGCGCCGACCGCCTCACCTTCGCCAACGCCGACTGGGCCAAAACCCCGCAGATGGCCAGCGCCGACCGCGCCGAAATCGCCCTCCGCGTCTGGCCCCTGCTGCGTGGCCAGGTCCGCATCCCCGAAGTGCGCCTCACCCGCCCTGACCTGCTGCTGGAAACCGGCCCCGGCAAGGACACCCCGGGCAACTGGGATTTCCTTGGCCCCTCCACCGGCAACCCACCGCAGCTGCAGCGCCTGCTGATCGATGACGGCCGCCTGCAGTTCCTGGATACCGCCGGTCGCACCGACGTCCTGGTCGCCCTCACCAGCGGCAGGCCGCGCACCGAGGACAGCGCCCCGCCGCTGCTGGTCAAGGGCAAGGGCCGATGGAGGGGCAACCCCTTCTCGCTGGATGGCAATACCGAATCGCCGCTGGAACTCACCAACAGCGATCACCCCTTCCGCATCCATCTCGACGGCCGTGCCGGCGGCACCCATGCCATCGCCAGCGGCACGCTGACCAATCCGTTCGCACTGCGCGTCTTCAACCTGGAGCTGATGCTCAGCGGCCAGGACATGGAAGACCTGTTTCCGCTGATCGGCGTGGCCATGCCCTCCACCCCGCCGTACCGGCTGAAAGGCCGCCTCAAGCGCGACAACGACATCTGGCGCTATGAGAACTTCACCGGCACCGCCGGCGATAGCGACTTGAGTGGCACCGCGCAGATCGATGTGGGCGGCGACCGCCCGTTCCTGAAAGCCGACCTGGTGTCCAAGCGCCTGGACTTTGATGACCTGGCTGGCTTCATCGGCGCACCGCCGAAGACTGGCGCCGGCGAAACCGCCAATGCCGAGCAGAAGGCCAAGGCTGCCGCCCTCGCCGCGCGCGCGAAGATCCTGCCCGACACGCCCTACAACCTGACCAAGCTGCGTGCGATGGATGCCGATGTGCGCTGGAAGGCGCAACGGATCAACTCGCCCGTCCTGCCGCTGGATGACATGGATGCCCACCTCAAGCTCAACGATGGTCTGCTGCGTCTGGAGCCGCTGAACTTCGGCGTGGCTGGCGGTGACATCCGCAGCACCATCCGCATGGATGCCCGCAAACCAACGATTTCGACCCAGCTGCAGGCCAGCATCCGCAAGGTGCAGCTGGGCAAGCTGATGCCCGACTCGAAGCTGGCCGAGCAGGCCTCCGGCGGCCTCAGCGGCGACGTCATGCTGGCCGGCACCGGGAACTCCGTCGCCGCCATGCTCGGCAGCTCCGACGGCAACGTCGCGCTCGGCATCGGCAAGGGGCACATCGGCAACCTGATCATGGAGCTGGCCGGGCTGGACGTAGCCGAATCGCTGAAATTCCTGTTCACCGGCGACAAGCAGATCCCGTTGCGCTGCGCCTTCGGCGACTTCGGCGTCAACAACGGTGTGATGACATCGCGCGCGCTGGCCTTCGACACCACCGACACCCTGATCATCGGTCAAGGGACTGTCGACCTCAAACAGGAACAGTTGGACCTGTTGCTGCGCCCGCGCCCGAAGGACGTCAGCATCCTCGCCCTGCGCTCGCCGCTGCGCATCGGTGGGAGCTTCAAGGATCCCTCGTTCCGTCCCGACTTCAAGGCGCTCGGCCTGCGCGGCGCCATCGCCCTCACCCTGGCCACCATCACCCCGCCGGCCGCTCTGCTGGCCACGTTCGAACCCGGTCCGGGCAAGGACACCAATTGCGGTGGTCGATATGCGAAGTAGCGCGGCCTAGCGCGCGGCAGCGACTACGCACTGACGCTCCACGGGCGGGCTCCGCGCTGCCCTTCTCCCGCGCCTGTCGGCAGTCTCCCTTGATTCACAAGGGGACTGCCTGGACACACGCATTGCGGGGAGAACGGGTGCAGCTTTGGCCGGTAGTGCAGGCGCTGCATGGATCTAGTGCTTTCTTCGTTTGGGCTCTTCGCGAGCGTGAGGGCCCCGTGGCGGCCGGTAGGCCCCTGGCGCAAATGTCCCCCGGCCGCGGGGCGGCCTCCTCCTTTATTTTGCCCAGGGGCCTACAGGCCGCCACGGGGCTCGGCTTGCGGTGCAAATGCAGAAGCCAGGCTCTTATGGCCTTGGTCGGTGGGTCGGGCGCGGGGCCCGCATGCCCTTTCCGGCGACGCCCCCGGCCGCGGGGCGGCCTCCTCCTTTATTTCGCCTCCAAGGGCATGCGGGCCCAGCGCCCGACCAATCGACCACCGAGCCTCCTAGCGCATGGCAAAGAGCGCGGAGAACAGACGCGTAACCGCTTCACCCCGCCACGATGTACTGCTGCAGCTGATCCAGCTTCTGCGCCTGCTCATCGATCACCGACTTGACCAGATCGCCGATCGAGATCACCCCGACCACGCTGCCCGCATCGACCACCGGCAGGTGCCGGATGCGGTAATCGGTCACCAGCTGCAGGCAATGCTCGACCTGCTCGGCCAAGGCCACCGTCACCACCTTCGCGGTCATGATGTCGCTCACCCGCGTCGTCCGCGATGAGCGCTCGTGCAGCACGATCTTGCGCGCGTAATCGCGCTCGGAGAGGATCCCGACCAGTTGCCGGCCCTCCATCACCACCACCGCCCCGATGCCCTTGTCGGCCATCAGCCGGATCGCGTCGATCACCGCCGCGTCCGGGGGTACCGCGAAAACCTCAGGGGACTTGCCTTCCAACAGCTGTCGTACCGTGGTCATCTCGCTGCTCTCCACTGATGGGATGCAGGCCCGAGTCTGCCACGAACGGCGCCTGCCAAGTGTCAACCAGGTACAGCGGACGCTGCTTGGACTCCTCGTACAGCCGCCCCAGGTATTCCCCGATCAGGCCCAGTGCGATCAACTGCACGCCGCCCAGGAACAGGATCACCACCATCATCGTCGGCCAGCCCGCCACCCGGTCCCCGTACAGCGCCGCCTTGCCCACGATCCACAGTGCGAACAGGAAAGCGAAGCCGGCCGCGGCCAGTCCCAGGTACGTCGTCACCCGCAAGGGCGCGGTCGAAAAACCGGTGATCCCTTCCAGCGCGAAATTCCACAGCTTCCACAACCCGAACTTGCTCTCCCCCACCAACCGCGCATGCCGGTGGTAGGGCAGCGCCTTGCGCCGGAAGCCGACCCAGCCGAACAGCCCCTTCATGAACCGGTGGCGTTCACGCAGCTGTCCCAGCGCCTCCAGCGCGCGCGGCGACAACAGGCGGAAATCGCCGGTATCGGCGGGGATCGGGGTCTTGGACAGACGCCCGATCACCCGGTAGAACGCCGCCGCCGTACTGCGCTTGAACCAGCTTTCGCCGTCGCGCACCAGCCGCGTGCCGTACACGTTGTCGTAGCCCTGCTGCCACAAGGCGACGAACTCGGGAATCAGTTCGGGCGGATCCTGGCCATCGGCGTCTAGGATCATCGCCGCCCCGTCGCCGACGAAATCCAACCCGGCGGTGAGTGCCGCTTCCTTGCCGAAGTTACGCGACAGCCGCAGCACGCCCACGCGCGGGTCGGCCTCGGCCAGCGCCTGCATCACCGCCCACGTGGTGTCGGTGCTGCCGTCATCGACATACAGCACCCGCCCCTCGATATCGGGCAGCCCGTCCAGTACCGCGCGCAGCCGCGGGTGCAGCATCGGCAGCACCAGCGCTTCGTTGTGTGCCGCAATGACCAGGGTCAGGCGTTGGGCTGTCATGCGGGGATTGTAGCGGTCGGCATTCAGTCCTCGCCCAGATAGGCGCCGCCGCCCAACTGGCGGGCCTGCCGCTGGATCCATGCCGCGCGGCGCTGCACGTACGGCCCCGGCCTGCTGGCGTTGTAGCGGCGCGGCGCCGGCAGCACCGCGGCAAGGCGCGCGCTCTCGGCCGGGCTCAGGCGCGCGGCGTCCTTGCCCCAGTACTGCCGGGCCGCCGCCTGCGCGCCATAGATGCCGTCGCCGAACTCGGCAATGTTGGCGTACATCTCCAGGATCCGCGACTTCGGCCACAGCGCCTCGATCAGCACCGTGTACCAGACCTCCAGGCCCTTGCGGATCCAACTGCGGCCCTGCCACAGGAACAGATTCTTGGCGACCTGCTGGCTGATCGTGCTGGCCCCGCGCAGGCGACCACCCTTGGCGTTGTGGTCGCGCGCCTTCTCGATCGCCTGCAGGTCAAAGCCATTGTGCTCGGGGAAGCGCTGGTCTTCGGCGGCCACCAGCGAGATCGGCAGGCTCGGTGCCATCTGGTCCAGGTCGCGCCACTGGTAATGCAGGCGGTAGTCCCAATCGCCCTGGCCCAGCGCCTCGCCGTACCGCCACAGCATCACCGTGGACAGCGGCGGATCGATGAAGCGCAGCACCAGCACCTGCAGCACGCTGAAGGCGGCAAACAACACCGGCAGCCACAGCAACCGCTTCCAGTGCCAACGCCGCGGGCGTGACGGTTCCAGGCCCGGTCCGGCCTTGAGATTGCTGCGCTCTGCCCCCATCAGTGGTGCATCCTTTGCTTGCACGGTTGTCGGCGCATTATCCGGCAACCGCCCCTCTATAAGCGCAGCCACCGAGCCGATGACCGCCCAATCCGACACCCTTGTCCGTTTCCTGCTTCCCGCTGCCGGCGTCCGCGGCGTGCACGTGCACCTCGATGCGACCTGGCGCGAGATCCTGTCCCATGCCGTCTACCCGCCGACCGCCGCTGAACTTCTCGGCGAGGCCAGCGTCGCCTCGGCGCTGTTCACCGGGCACACCAAGGTCGACGGGCGCCTGTCGATCCAGCTGCGCAGCAACACCCCCATGCGCACCCTGTTCGCCGAATGCACGGCCGCCGGTACCCTGCGCGGCATCGTGCAACTGGCCGACGGCGGTGGCGATGCGCCGCGCGATCTGACCTCGCTGGGCGAGGATGCGCTGCTGGCCATCACCATCGAGAACCCGGGCCTGGACCCGCGCGAACCGCAGCGCTACCAGAGCCTGGTCGGGCTCACCGCCTCCGGCCTTGACGAAGCCTTCGAAGATTACTTCCGTCAGTCCGAACAGCTGCCCACGCGATTGCTGCTGGCCGCCGACGGCGAACACGCCGCCGGCCTGCTGCTGCAGAAGCTGCCCGGCGACGAGGGCGACCACGACGGCTGGTCGCGCGCCAGCGCCCTGTTCGAGACGCTGGGCAAGCAGGAACTGCTTGAAGTGGCCGGCAATGAACTGCTGCACCGCCTCTTCCATGAAGAAGCGCCGGAACTGCTGGGCGAACGCCCGCTGCGCTTCGACTGCTCCTGCTCGCGCGAGCGGGTGGAGGGCATGCTGGAATCGCTGGGCGAGGTGGAAGCCCGCGCCGCGGCCGAACCCACCGGCGCGATTGACGTGCGTTGCGAATTCTGCGGACGCGAGTATCACTTTCCCTTGACGGAACTGGCCATACTGTTCAGCGATACCGGTGTTTCCTCGCCGGCACCTGAACGGCTTCAGTAATTGCCGCACGAGTTTTGTTCTGGGGAGAACGAAGACTTGTTAAGAAATCATAAACGCCCTAGGATCAGTGTCCCGCTTCGGCGGGAACTTGTGCTCACCGCTGCTGTCTGAGAGTTCCCATGCGCTCCCTTCTGCGTCTACCGCTGGCCCTTGTGATCGCCCTCGCTGCGATAACGGGCGCGCATGCGCAGAACAAGCCGCGCCAGGACAGCACCGTGCTGCCGATCTGGAACAAGGGCAGCGGCAAGGTCGAGGCCCTGCTGTACCTGGAACCGACCGGCGAACAGGCGGTCGGCGCACGCTGGCATTTCGGCCGCAGCTCGCTGGACGCCGCCTTCGGGCTGTCCTCCGGCGATTCGCTGGGCCTGCTCTGCAACAGCAGCCGCGGCACCAGCATCAGCGGCCTGGCCAGTCATTGCATGTTGGCCAGCCTGGGGGACGATGAAGACAGCTCGCTCAGCCGCCGGGTCAGTGGCACTGCCGCATTCAACCGTCCTGGCGGACGCCTGGGCATCACCGCCGGCAGCGGCCGCGATACCCTGCCCGCGTGGCTGGCCGGTCCCAACAAGTCGCCGGCGCTGCGCGCCGAGCAGAACGACCTGACCGTGTTCGGCCAGAAGAACATCGGTCGCGAAGGCTTTGTGTCGATCGGCGGCACCTATGCCAAGGCACGCCTGGTTCCGCTGTCCGATGCCTCCCCGGCGCTGGTCGACCGCTGGGACAGCAAGAGCCTGACCATCGGTGCCGGCTACGGCAATTTCAGCGGCAACATCATCGGCCGCGTGGTCGATGTGCCCGGGCAGCCCGGCAAGTGGGAAGGCCTCGGCGTCGGCCTGACCTGGCGCACCCCGTGGAGCGGTCAGCTCACCGTCGGTGCCGAGAACGTGATCACCCGCGGCAAGAATCCCTTCGCCCCGCGCAACGAGAGCACCGACGAAGGCACCGTGCCCTACGTCCGCTACGAACAGGATCTCTGATCCCCCAGCGCCTGGCGCGGGTGGATGTTTCGAAAGGCGCGCCCGCCACGGCGCGCCTTTTTTGTTCCAGTGGTGCCGCCTCCCAGCAGACGGATCGCCGAAGACGTTGCACATCTTGTGTCTCATGAACGGTCAGAAACCGGGCGTGATGCGCCACCTGGCTGATGCGACTGGAAAGCGATTGATACAAATGGTGACAAATCAATTGCAACTATTTTCTTCACCCTATCTTAACCATCGAGACAAAAGTACGCCACCCAAAAGAAGATGTAATTGATTTGGAAGGCATTTCTTTAACGACAGGCCACGCACAAGCTGTATTAACGCTACTTTAATTCTTTGGAATCCGCAGTTACTATCGAGTCAGCCTCGTGGTGCTTGGCGCCGCTTCTTTGGTGCCGCCGCAGGCAAACACACCCTAGTGAATACCCAAGATTCCCTTGGAGAGAGAGAGCCAATGAATTTCAAGTCCAACAAGCTGCGTGATGCGGTCGTGGTCGCGCTGGTCGCGAGCGCCGGCGTCGCCACTGCACAGGCACAGGAGTCGGGCAGCCCGACCAACCTCGATCGCATCGAGGTCACCGGTTCGCGCATCCGCCAGGTCGATACCGAAACCGCACAGCCGGTCCTGACCATCACCCGTGACCAGATCCAGCAGCAGGGCTTCAAGTCGGTCGCCGACATCCTGCAGAACATTCCGACCGCCGGCTCCCCGGCCATCAGCCGCACCTCGCCGCTGAGCTCGGGTGAAGCCGTCGGTGGTTACTACATCGATCTGCGCAACCTCGGTGCCAACCGCACCCTGGTCCTGGTCGACGGTCGTCGCCTGGGCATCACCAACGATGGCCTGCAGGACGTCGCCTCGATTCCGTCGGCCATGGTCGAACGCATCGAAGTGCTGAAGGACGGCGCATCCACCATCTATGGTTCGGACGCCATTGCCGGCGTGATCAACATCATCACCCGCAAGAACTTCGAAGGCGCCGAAGCCAACGTCTACATCGGCCAGTGGGACCAGGGCGATGGCAAGCGCGAGAACTACGACTTCATCATGGGCTTCCGTGGTGAGCGCGGCTCGCTGACCGCCGGCGTCGAATACACCAACGAAGATCCGGTGTGGGCCAAGGACCGCTGGTTCTCCCGCGACCGCTTCCCGACCGGCGAGAAGAGCGACCCGCGCCCGGGCGGCCTGTCCGGTACCTCGCAGTGGGGCCGCTTCCTCTACAACGGCACCAACTACACCCTGCGTCGTGACGTCGCCGGCCTGGATCCGACGCAGCTCTCCAGCTATCGCCCGCTCGACGGCACCGACGTCTCCAACCCGGCGCTGGCCTCGACCGTGTACAGCGGCATCAAGCGCAAGTCGGCCTTCTTGAACGGCACGTTCGACTTCACCGACAACGTGCGCTTCGACACCAGCGTGATGTACACCGACCGCGAGTCGTTCGCCCAGAACGCCGGTTATCCGTTCTCCAGCGCCAACTTCGGGCTGAGCGAAGGAGGCTTGTCGCCTGACAGCGCGTTCAGCCCGGTCGATGTGCCGGTGCAGTACGTGCGCCGTGGCTGGGAAGTGCCGCGCCAGGTGCAGAACAACCTGACCACCACCCGCTTCACTGGCGTGTTCAGCGGCTCCTTCCAGACCGGTGAGAAGTACTGGGACTGGGAAGCGGGCTACCTGTACAACCAGAACAAGGGCACCCAGATCAGCACGGGTAACCTGAACACCTACGCGGTTGGCCGGGCCACCGGTCCGTCGTTCCTCAACGCGAACGGCCAGTACCAGTGCGGCACCCCCGACGACGCGGTTCCGATCCCGGTCGGCTCCGGCCCGGGCGCGTGCACCCCGTGGAACCCGCTGATCCCGGACGGTTACAACTCGCCCAACAGCCTGTCCGACCCGAACGTGCAAGCCTATCTGTACCAGCCGGGCCAGGCCGTCTCCAAGACCGTCACCAAGAACTACTTCGCCAACATCTCCGGCAGCGTGCTGACCCTGCCGGCCGGTGACCTGGGCGTGGCCCTGGGCATCGAGCGTCGCGAAGAAAGCGGCTCGTTCTCGCCGGACGCGCTGGCCCAGACCGGTATCTCCACCGATCTGGCTTCCGGCCCGACCACGGGCGGTTACAACCTCAACGAGGTCTACCTGGAACTGCAGGTGCCGATCCTGGCCGACCTGCCGTTCGCCAAGGAACTGACCGTCACCGCCGCGACCCGTTACTCGGATTACGACACCTTCGGTGACACGCTCAACAGCAAGTTCGGCCTGAAGTGGAAGCCGATCGACCAGCTGCTGATCCGTGGTACCTGGTCGGAAGGCTTCCGCGCCCCGACCGTGGCCGATCTGTACGGCGGTATCTCGCAGACCTTCGAGTTCTACACCGATCCGTGCGATACCTCGTACGGTCCGGCGGGCGGCAACGCGCGCTGCCTCCAGGACGTGCCGGCCGGCTACCGCCAGCTGAATTCGTCAGGCACCGACGTTTCGCCGGGCCCGGGTGAGCAGAGCAACGTGCCGTTCATCACCGGCTCGAGCCCGGAGCTGACCCCGGAAACCTCCAAGTCCAAGACCTTGGGCGTGGTCTGGAGCCCGGAGTTCCTCACCGGCTTCAACACCTCGCTGGACTGGTGGAACATCCGCATCGACAACACCATCGTTGCCGATACGCCGACCGACCTGCTCAATGACTGCTACCTGCGTGGCATCGAGTCGCGCTGCGTCGGGTTCAGCCGTAACGCTGCGGGTAACGTCACGGCCCTGAACTTCGGCCTGCGCAACGCCGGTTACCAGGAAGTGGAAGGCTTCGACTTCGACCTGAACTACCGCTTCGAGACCAGCTTCGGCAACTTCACCACCTCGCTGCAGAACAGCTACGTGGTCAAGAGCGAAATCAAGCAGGACAACTCGGACAACCCGCCGACCCAGCAGAACGGCTTCGGCGGCAACTTCCGCCTGCGCTCGAACGCTACGATCAACTGGCAGCTGGACAACCTGTCGGTGACCTGGACCGCGCGTTACTACTCCGGTACCAAGGAAGAGTGCTTCTTCGACGACCGCTGCACCCTGCCGAACTTCAGCGCTCCGGACACTGCCGGTCAGATCCTGGCGCAGAACGAGCTGGGCTCCAACACCTTCCACGACCTGCAGGTTGCCTACACCCTGCCGTGGAATGCGTCGGTGGCCATCGGTGCCAACAACGTGTTCGACCATTGGGCTGCGCCGGCATACGCCCAGCCGAACTCGGGCTACTCGTACTACGGTGGCTTCGACATCGGTCGCTTCGTCTACATGAAGTACCAGCAGAAGTTCTGATCGCTCCACGGATCAGCACCTGATGCAGCAACGGCCCCGAAAGGGGCCGTTGCTTTTTGTGCGACAGCTGCCGGTCCGGAAACGGTCGACCACGAAAAAGGCCGCGTCTCCGCGGCCTTTTCGCTTGCAACCCGGCGCTGCTCAGCCGATCGGGATCAGCGTCTCGATCACGTGCTCCACATACGCCTCGAAATCCTCGCGCGCCTGCTTGGGCTGCTGCAATTGCAGCGACAACTGCAGGAAGCCGACATAGGCCGCATACGCCAACCGTGCGCGGTGCTGCGCATCGGTGCGGCTCAGCCCGGCCTGGCGGAACGAGGCCACCAGGTATTCCAGCCGACGGTGCGACACGCGGTCGATGACCGGCCGCACCATCGGGTGGTCCAGCGCCTTGAGCAGCTCGCTGTAGATGATGTGCGGCTGCACCTCGTGCGCCACCACCTGGAACAGCTGGCGCAGGCGCACGCGCGGATCGGGCACGTCTTCCAGGCTGCCGAACACCTGCTCCTGCTCGAAC
This sequence comes from Stenotrophomonas sp. Ste86, assembly GCF_024519465.1. Taxonomy (GTDB): domain Bacteria; phylum Pseudomonadota; class Gammaproteobacteria; order Xanthomonadales; family Xanthomonadaceae; genus Stenotrophomonas. The sequence continues at coordinate 154,028 of NZ_JALJRW010000009.1, forward strand.
AGCTCCCAGCGCTCCAGCGCGGCCTGCAGCAGCGCATCACGGGAGGGGAAATGCCAGTAGAAACTGCCCTTGGTCACCCCGAGACGACGCGCCAGCGGTTCCACCGCGACCGCACCAACGCCTTGTTCTGCAATGAGGTCCAGGGCGGCCTGGGCCCAGTCTTCCGCGCTCAGGCGGCTGTTGCGGCCGGCACGTGGCTCGCCGGCGGAAGCTTCAGGTTCATTCATGGCAACGATTTAACCATACGCCGGGGTTCGTGTCCGCCAAATGCCGCGTCCGCAGCCGGTCCGGCGCCTTCATCACGCGTGCTGGCCCGCCCCTCCCGCAGCATCGCAGCGACCACCATACCCTCAAGTATTGACATGCCACGGGGCAGGTCCATACTAACGAGTATGGTCAATCCTTCCGCTACCCTGCCCCGTTTTGAAGATGAGCGACTGACCGGCGCGCAGGACGCCGTGCTGGCTGCTACCCGCTCCCCGCCGGGACGCCGCGGCACGGTGCTGTTCGCTCATGGCTTCGGCCAGACCCGGCATGCCTGGATCGCCACCGCGCAGTCACTCGCCGCCGCCGGGTACCAGACCCTGGCTTATGACGCGCGCGGCCACGGCGATTCGGACTGGAACCCGACCGAACTTGCGTACCACGGCGAGCAGTTCGCCGACGACCTGATCGTGCTGGCCGGCGAACAACCGCAGCCGCCGATCCTGGTCGCCGCCTCGATGGGCGGTCTGTTCGGGCTGCTCGCCGAATCGCGCTGGCCTGGCCTGTTTTCGGCGATGGTGCTGGTGGACATTACGCCGCGCTGGGACACCGCCGGGGTCGAACGCATTCTGATGTTCATGACCGCGCACCCGGACGGCTTCGCATCGCTGTCGCAGGCCGCCGACGTGATCTCGGCCTACATGCCGCACCGCCCGCGCAAGTCCGACGATTCCCTGCGCGCGCTGCTGCGCGAAGACGGCCACGGTCGCTGGCGCTGGCATTGGGACCCACGCCTGGTCGCCGAACTGGCGCGCGACAGCGAACAGCACCAGGACGCGCTCGCCGAAGCGGCGCGCCAGGTGAAATGCCCGTTGCTGCTGGTCAGCGGCGGCCGCAGCACCCTGGTCACCCCGCAGACGGTGGCCGAATTCCTCGCGTTGGTGCCGCATGCGCGCCATGTGCAGTTGCCGGAGGCCACGCACATGGTCGCCGGTGACGACAACAACGCCTTTACCGCTACTGTGTTGGACTATCTGGACGTGCTGCCCTCGGCCTCCGCCGTGGCACAGTCCGCCACTACCGAGCACGTCACCGGAGCACGCTCATGAGCATTGTCGTTCCCTTCCTGGCCATCCTGCTGGCGGGCGCCATCGTCGCCTACCATCGGATGCGGCTGATCACCTGGACGATCATCAGCGTCGTGCTGCTGGCCGCCTGCTGGTTCATCCCCTACGTCAACCAGACCGCCACCATCGTGGCCGCCGCCATCGTCGCGGTCATCGCCGTGCCGCTGCTGCTGCCCTTCATCCGCAAGCCGCTGCTGACCGCGCCGATGATGAAGGTGTTCCGCAAGGTGCTGCCGCCGCTGTCGCAGACCGAGCGCATCGCGCTGGAAACCGGCTCGGTCGGCTTCGAAGGCCAGCTGTTCACCGGTGACCCGGACTGGAACATCCTGCTGAACTACCCCAAGCCGCAGCTTACCGCCGAAGAACAGGCCTTCCTCGATGGCCCGGTCGAAGCGCTGTGCAAGATGGTCAATGACTGGGAAATCACCCACGTCTACGCCGACCTGCCGCCGGAACTGTGGAGCTTCATCAAGAAGAACAAGTTCTTCGGCATGATCATTCCGAAGGAATACGGCGGCCTGGGCTTCAGCGCGCTGGCCCACCACAAGGTGATCCAGAAGCTGGCCTCGGTGTCGAGCGTGGTCAGCTCCACCGTCGGCGTGCCCAACTCGCTCGGCCCGGGCGAACTGCTCAACCACTACGGCACCCAGGCGCAGAAGGACCAGTACCTGCCACGCCTGGCCGATGGCCGCGAAGTGCCCTGTTTCGGCCTGACCGGTCCGTTTGCCGGCTCGGACGCCACCTCGATCCCCGATTACGGCATCGTCTGCAAGGGCGAGTGGAACGGCGAGCAGGTGCTCGGCGTCAAGCTCACCTTCGACAAGCGCTACATCACCCTGGCCCCGGTGGCCACGCTGATCGGCCTGGCCTTCCGCATGTACGACCCGGACGGGTTGATCGGCACCACCCGCGATATCGGCATCACCCTGGCGCTGCTGCCGCGTGAGACCGCCGGCGTGGAAATCGGCCGCCGCCACTTCCCGCTCAACTCGACCTTCCAGAACGGCCCGATCCGCGGCAAGGACGTGTTCATTCCGCTCACCCAGCTGATCGGCGGCGCCGAGAAGGCCGGCAAGGGCTGGAACATGCTCAACGAGTGCCTGGCCGTGGGCCGCTCGATCACCCTGCCCTCCACCGCCAGTGGCGGCGCGAAGGCCGGTGCGGTGGTGACCGGTGCCTATGCGCGCATCCGCAAGCAGTTCGGCCTGTCGGTCGGGCGCTTCGAAGGCGTGGAAGAAGCACTGGCCCGCATCGGCGGCAAGGCGTACGCGATCAGCGCGCTGTGCCAGGCCACCGCGGCTGCGGTGGACCGCGGCGATGTGCCGTCGGTGCCCTCGGCGATCGCCAAGTACCACTGCACCACCATGAGCCGTGAAGTCATCTCGGACATGATGGATGTGATCGGCGGCAAGGGCATCATCCTGGGGCCGCGCAACTTCGCCGGCCGCAGCTGGCAGGCCGCGCCGATCGCGATCACGGTGGAGGGCGCCAACATCATGACCCGCAGCCTGCTGATCTTCGGCCAGGGTGCGATCCTCTGCCACCCGTGGGTGCTGAAGGAAATGAAGGCCGCGCAGGACCCGGACACCAAGGCCGGCCTGCAAGAATTCGACCGCAGCCTGTTCGGGCATATCCGCTTCGGCATTTCCAACGCCGTGCGTTCGTTCTGGTTCGGCCTGACCGGCGCGCGTATCGGTGCCGCCCCGGGCGACGCCTACACCCGCCGTTACTTCCGCAAACTCGACCGGTATTCGGCCAACCTGGCGCTGATGGCCGACATCTCGATGATGACGCTGGGCGGCAAGCTGAAGTTCAAGGAATCGCTGTCCGGTCGCCTGGGCGATGTGCTGAGCCACATCTACATGACCAGCGCGATGCTCAAGCGTTACCACGACGAAGGGGCACCGGCGGCCGACCAGCCGCTGCTGGCCTGGGCCTTCCATGACAGCGTGCACAAGATCGAAGAGTCGTTGTCCGGTGCCCTGCGCAACTTCCCGATCCGTCCGATCGGCTGGCTGATGTGGCTGCTGATCTTCCCGTTCGGCCGTCGTGCCGAGGCGCCGGGCGACCGGCTGGGCCACCGCGTGGCCGCGCTGCTGATGGCGCCCAACGAAGCGCGTGATCGCCTGGCCAACGGCGTGTTCCTGACCCCGTGCGAGAACAACCCGGGTGGCCGCATCAACAGCTACCTGTCCAAGGCGATCATGGCCGAGCCGGTGGAGCGCAAGTTCATCAAGGCGGTCAAGACCAAGGGTATCGAGGCACTGGACTTCCACTCCCAGCTGGACGAAGCCGTGGCCGAGGGCGTGATCACCCAGGACGAGCGCACGCTGCTGGAAGAGCTGCGTACGCTGACCCTGGAAACCATCACCGTGGACGATTTCGATCCGCACGAGCTGCGTTCGGCCGGGTATTACGACCGCGAACGCAAGGATCAGCAGTCGCAGGAAGCGGCGTGATCCAGGCAGCGGCGTGATCCAGGCAGCGGCATAAACGAAAACGGCGGACTTCGGTCCGCCGTTTTTTTTTCCGTTTTATGCAAGCACACGGACGAGCCATATCTGCAAGCTCGTGCGCTGGGCAGAGGTGCGCGGGTTTGCGGGACACGCTGCAAGTACGTCCCGGTAAGCTCGCGTGCGCCATCCATGGCGCACGACGGTCCCGCAAACCCGCACACCTCCGCCCTCGACAGTTGACTGGCGGCCATGTAAGCGCAGGCGTGCTCAGAGCAGCGCGTAGAACGATGTCGCTCTTTCGTTTCGCACCCGCACACTGTCAAAGGGTGGGTACGGGTGGGTACGGGTGGGTTGGCGGGACCGTCGGGCGCCATGGAGGGCGCACACGAGCCTCCACGGATGGATTTACGGCGTGTCCTGCCAACCCACCCGTGCCCGCCCAAGCCAGGCAACGGCCGTCCTCGCAGCCGTTGATCTGGCTCTTCGCTTCAGGCATCGACCTACCCGCACGTCCAAACTGCGCGCGCGACGAGGGATGCATCACCGTGTTCAACGCGCGCAGCCCGGTATCGGTGTTGCTGCAGGCTAGGCACTGATCGTTATCGCGCAGCCACCCATGGGGTGGCTGTACGCCGGTTCAGGCCGGCACCATCCACCAGGCGGCCACGGCGAGGATCGCCGGCACGGCCTGGATGAAGAAGATGCGCTTGTTGACGCTGTACGCGCCGTAGCAGCCGGCCACGATCACGCAGCCCAGCGAGAAGTTCACCAGCATCGGCAGATGATCGAACACGCCCCAGAACAGGCCGGCGGCCAGGAAGCCGTTGTACAGGCCCTGGTTGGCGGCCAGCACGCGGGTGGCCTCAGCCTTCTCCGGCGTGTTGCGGAAGGTCCTCAGACCGAGCGGCCGGGTCCACAGGAACATCTCCAGCACGAGGAAGTACACGTGCAGCAGGGCGACCAGCAGGGTCAGGGTCAGTGCGGTCCAGTACATGGGCAGGCCTCGATGGGATGCGGAGAGCTTACTCCGGGCGCTCGGCCGGCAGCTTCTTTTCCTCGCGCAGCAACCCGAACGCGGCCGTGGTCATGATCCCGGCCACCACCAGGCCACCGGCGAACACCGCATGCGACCCGAACAGCGACAGCCCCTTGTGCACCCAGGCGAAGGTCAGGTCCGCACCGCGGTACACCACGGTGTCGATCGCCGCGCCGGCCTTGTAGCGCCACTGGCGATCCACACGGGTGAAGATCGTCTCGCGCGCGGGCTTGGCCAGCGAGAACTCGCTGGCGCGGGTCATGATCTGCACCAGCGCCACCAGCATCGGCAACGGCGAAGCGGCCAGCACCGAGAAGCCGATGATGATCGCAAAGCCGGGGATCAACAGCGCCGGGGCGATGCCGTGGCGCGACAGCAGCCAGCGGGTCAGGCCCAGCTGCAGGATCAGGGTCAACGCATTGACTGCCAGGTCCACCCGCGAGAAGAACGCGGTGCTGGCCGCCGGGTCGGTGTACAGACGGCGCACGATCGCCGCCTGCTCGTTGTACAGCAGCGTCCCGATGCCCACCCCGAACAGCACCAGCACCGCCAGCCAGCGCAGCAGCGGCTCGCGCGCGATCAGTTTGAGGCCGTCGAGCACGCTGCCGCCCATCGGGGTCTCACCCGAGGCCAGCTGTTGTTCCTGCTCCCGCGCCACGGCCCACAACCGCAGCCGCCAGATGCACCCCAGGCAGGCGGTGAGGAATCCCGCCGAGACCAGCATCAAGTTGGCGATGCCGACCCGCTGCACCAGCGCCGAGGTGATGATCGGGCCCAGGAAGGCACCGAGGGTGCCGGCCGCACCGATGTAGCCGTACACCGCGCGCGCCTGCGTGTTGGAGAACACGTCGGCCATGAAGCTCCAGAACACGGCGACCGCAAACAGGTTGAACACCGCGGCCCAGAAGAAGAACGCCATGCCGCGCCCGGGGACGCCACTGTCGAACAGCAGATAGAAGCCCAACAGGGAGACGATGAAGAAACCATAGACCGCCGGCAGGAACACCCGGCGCGGGTAGCGGCTGACCACTGCGCCGTACAGCGGCTGCAGCACCAGCATGATCAGGAACACGCAGGTGAACAGGACCTGCAACACGAAGTCCTGCAGCGCGATGCCATGCGCACTGAACCAGTTGATCAGCACCGGCGGGAACACCGCCTGCGGATCGGACGAAGCGGCCATCGCCTCGCGCACTGGGCGCAGCACGTAGTAGCCGCTGAGCAGGCAGAAGAAGTACAGGCATGCCCAGATCAGCGGCGGGGATTGCCGCAGCGCCCCGCGCAGCCCCGGACGTACCGGTGCCGGTGCTGCAGCACTCATCGCACCCACTCCCGGTCCGGGCGGCGTGACAACGGCGGCATCGTGGCGACTCCAGGCAGCAGAGCGCGCAAGGTAAACGATGCACCGCAACATCGCCAGTCTCCGGCAGGGCCATACGCGTAACGCAGCGTGGCTGTCATCCCGTCCCCGCTACCGGCCGCCCTGCCCTATGCTCGCAGGGCACCGTTGGGGAGCGGTCCGTATTCGAGGGGAACCATGTACGACTACATCATCGTGGGCGCCGGCTCGGCCGGCTGCGTACTGGCCAACCGCCTCAGTGCCGATCCGCGCTGCCGGGTGCTGCTGCTGGAGGCCGGTCCGCGCGACCGCAACCCGTTCATCCACATGCCGGCCGGACTGGCCCGGCTGGTCAACAACCGGCGCATCAACTGGAACCTGGAAACCGAAACCGAGCCGGCACTGGACGGACGCCGGCTGTGGTGGCCGCGCGGCAAGGTGCTGGGCGGCTCCAGTTCGATCAACGCGATGTGCTACGTGCGCGGGGTGGCCGCCGACTACGACGGTTGGGCCGCCGCCGGTGCCAGCGGTTGGGAATGGGCGCAGGTGCTGCCGTGGTTCCTGCACAGCGAATCCAACAGCCGCGGCGGCAGCGCGCTGCATGGCGACGCCGGGCCGCTGTCGGTGTCCGACCTGCGCCACCACAACCCCCTCTCGGCCGCCTTCCTCGATGCGGCCGTGCAGGCCGGGCACGCACGCAACGATGACTTCAACGGCGCTGCGCAGCTCGGCGTCGGCCTGTACCAGGTCACCCAGCGCGAAGGCGCCCGGTGTTCCACCGCCACCGCCTACCTGCGCCCCGCGCGCGGTCGGCGCAACCTGACCGTGCTTACCGGCGCGAGTGCCACCGCGCTGAGCTTCAGCGGCGACGCCGCCAGCGGCGTGTTTTTCCGCCAGGGCCGCCAGCATCGGCATGCCGCCGCGAGCGGCGAGGTGATCCTCAGTGCCGGCGCGATCCATTCACCCCAGTTGCTGATGCTGTCCGGGATCGGCGCGGCCACGCCGCTGCGCAGGCATGGCATCAGCGTGCGCGCCGACCTGCCCAGGGTCGGCGGCAACCTGCAGGACCACCTGGACATCTGCACCCTGGTGCATACCCAGCCAGGCGTGAGCTACGACCGCGCCAACCAGGCGCGCATCGCCGTCGACTATTTCCTGCGCGGCCGTCGCGGCGCCGGCAGCAGCAACATCGCCGAAGCCGGCGGTTTCGCGCGCTCGGCCTTGGCCACCGACGCGCGCGCCGACGTGCAGTTCCACTTCGTGCCGGCCATGCTGGACAACCACGGCCGTCACCGACTCCCCGGCGATGGCTACACGCTGCATGCCTGCGCCCTGCATCCGCGCAGCCGCGGCCGGATCCTGCTGCGCGATGCCGACGCGGCGTCCGCGCCGCGGATCGAAGCCAACTACCTCAGCGATGCCGACGGCGCCGACCTGGCGATGATGAAGGAATGCGTGCGCATGTCTGCGGCGATCCTGCGCCAACCGGCCTTCGATCGCTGGCGCGGCGCACCGATCTTCCCGCCCCGGCAGGACCTGGACGATGCGGCGTTGACCGCCTTCATCCGCGCCAAGGCCGAAACCATCTACCACCCGGTCGGCACCTGCGCGATGGGCATCCACGCCGACGCGGTGGTCGATCCGCAGCTGCGCGTGCGCGGACTGCGCCGGCTGCGGGTGGTGGATGCCTCGGTGATGCCGAGCCTGGTCAGCGGCAACACCAACGCGCCGACCATCATGCTGGCCGAGCGTGCCGCGCAGTGGATACTGCAGGACGCTGTCTCAAGCTGAACAGGGCTGCGCTGCCAAGTACCGCGGGGAGCGGCCGGGTGATGCAAAAACCGCGCCTTTTCAACCAGATACGCATTCATCTTCGCTTCGTTTGTGCAATCACGAAAAGCGGCGCTAGAATCGGTCACAGCAGTTGCGCACGGGCCCTACACGATGAATCAGAACAGCAGGCGCCGACCGATCCGTTCGGCGGCCACCGGGTTGCTGGGCATGTTGATGCCCATTGCAATGTCTTCCACTGCCCAGACCCCCGCGTTCCCCGTCAACATCGAGAACGCCGCGGCGATTCCGCACACCCAGCCGGCCGCGTACCGCGCCACTGAGGCGAACCCGAAGGTGCTGCCGCCGGCGCAGGGCTTCAACGTCGCCGCGATCGAATCGATGGCCCAGCAGCTCACCTACGGCGAGCGCGTGCCAGGCATGGCCGTGGCCATCGTCCAGGGCGGCCGCGTGCTCAGCGCGCGCGGTTACGGCGTCACCGACGTCAATAACCCGCAACAGGTCGACGCACACACCGTGTTCCGCCTTGCATCGCTGTCCAAGGCCTTCGCCGGCACCATGGCCGGCCTGCTGGTCAACGACGGCACGCTGCGCTGGGACAGCAAGGTCACCGACTACGTGCCCGGTTTCCAGCTGAGCACGCCTGAAGCGACCGACCGCCTGACCGTGGCCGATCTGCTCAGCCACCGCGTCGGCCTGCCCTACAACGCTTACGACCGCGACGTGGAAGGCAACGCCGAGTACTACACGCTCACCCACAAGCTGGCCTCGACCTCGCTCAAGTGCCTGCCGGGCGATTGCTACGCCTACCAGAACGTGGCCTTCAGCCTGATCGGCGACGTCGTCTACGCCGCCTCGGGCAGCTTCTACGAACAGTCCGTCGAGCGCCGCCTGTTCAAACCGTTGGGCATGGACGATGCCAGCCTTGGTCTGGCCGGCATCCAGGCCAGCTCGCGCTGGGCGCGTCCGCACGTGCGCAGCCGCAATGGCTGGGTATCGTTGAACCCGAAGCCGACCTACTACCGCCTGGCCCCTGCAGCGGGCGTCAACGCCAGCGCCAGCGACATGGCGCAGTGGCTGCTGGCCCACACCGGCCACCGCCCCGACGTGCTGCCCGCGCCGCTGCTGGCCACCCTGCACTCGACCCTGATCAACACCCCGGGCGAAATGCGCTCGGGCTGGCGCCGCGAACGCCTGCATTCGGCCGGTTACGCACTGGGCTGGCGCAACTTCGATTACGCCGGCCATGAAGTGGTCTTCCACGCCGGCGCCGTGCAGGGCTATCGCGGCCTGGTCGCGCTGGTGCCCGAGCGCGACCTCGGCATCGCCATCCTCTGGAATGGTGAAAGCAGCCTGCCCAGCGGCCTGCTCCCGACCATCCTGGACCAGGCCATGGGCCTGCCGACCCAGCGCTGGCTGGACGTGGACACCGACTTCGGCAGCGACAGCCTGATGGCCGAAGACGCCGCGCCGGCGACCAAGCGCAAGGGCGTCTCTTCCAATCGCGCGGTGGCCTCGCCGCGTTGAGTGCGGCACCGGCGTGAATCGAAAAGGCGGCCGCTCGGCCGCCTTTTTTGTGGCCGAACGGATCGGCCAGACGATGGGTAGAGCCACCCCATGGGTGGCTGCGCAATGCGTGCGAACCTCGCGGTCGATCAGCCTGGCATTGATCGCGTGTAGCGTCGGGCGCAGCGGGCAGCGGGGGGAGCCGGCCAGCGGCGGGCACTGCCGACGCGCGGCGTAAGCGCGGCAAAGGGCGGCGGCGACGGCGACGGCGACGGCGACGGCAGCCGAGCGTGGCTCGGCTCTACCCTGCTGCGCATGCGCCGCGTAACGGCCACAAACACGGCGCCCATAAAAAAGGTTCTTCACCCAACTCCGGGGAAGGCCGCCCGGATCTTCAGGAAGAAGTACGCG